>CAVVEV010000009.1:0-118151 GCA_963747335.1 uncultured Actinomycetes bacterium
GATCCACGTCCTCTGCCGCTCCGGGCAACGCGCCTTCACCGCGACCCGGATCCTGATCCAGAACGGGTTCGACGCGAAGGTCCTCTCGGGCGGGATGCTGTCCCATGCCATGCTGATGCCCCGATGACCAGCCGCCCCACCCGGAGGATCCGATGACCCCCTCGCCCCAAGCCCTGGTCGACCAGCCGCGCACCTGGTTCAACAAGCCCGTCGAAGACGTGGTCGCCGAGTTCACCACGAACACCGACTCGGGGCTGTCCGCCGCCGAGGCCAGCAGCCGGCTGGCCTCCCACGGCCCGAACGTGATCGCCGCGGAGCCCTCGCCGTCGGTGTGGGCGGTGGCCCTGATCCAGCTCAAGGACTCGATGAACCTGATGCTGATCGCGGTGACCGGGGTCAGCATGCTCATCCAGGAGTGGTCCACCGCCATGATCGTAGCGTTCCTGGTGGTGCTCAACGTGGTGATGGGCACCCAGCAGGAGATGAAGGCCCGGGCCAGCGTGGATGCCCTGGCCAAGATGACGACCCCGCAGGCCAAGGTCGTGCGCGGCGGCACCCTGATGCAGGTCAGTGCCACCGACCTGGTCCCGGGGGACATCGTGAACCTGGAGTCCGGGGACATCGTGCCCGCCGACGGGCGGCTGGTCCGCTCGGCCACCCTGGAGACCCAGGAAGCCGCGCTGACCGGGGAGAGCGCCCCGATCAGCAAGGACCCCTCGACGATCGACCGGGACGAGGTCGCGCTCGGCGATCGCACGAACATGCTGTTCCAGAACACGTCAGTCACCCGCGGCACCGGGGCGATGGTGGTCACCGAGACCGGCATGGGCACCCAGATGGGCCAGATCGCCACCATGCTCTCCGCCGTGGCCCCGAGCAGGTCCCCGCTGCAGAACGAGCTCGACTCCCTGACAAAGGTCCTCGGAGCGATCGCCTGGGTCGCAGTCGCGATCATCGTCGGGCTGGGCCTCTACCGGGGGCAGGACCTCGACCAGGTGCTGCTGCTCGGGGTCGCGATGGCGATCTCGGCGATCCCCACCGGCCTGCCCACCTTTGTCCAGGCGATGCTGGCATACGGGGCCAAGGAGCTGGCAGCGGCCAAGGCGATCGTGAAGAACCTGACCGACGTCGAGACTCTGGGCGCGACCAGCGCGATCAACTCCGACAAGACCGGCACCCTGACCATGAACGAGATGATGGTCCGCTCCCTGTACATGCGCGGGCACTGGTACACGGTCGCCGGCGAGGGCTACGCCAAGACCGGGGCCATCCGCGCCGCGGTCGGGGACAGCACCCCCGAGTTCACCAAGCTCGCCTACGGGCTCACATTGTGCAGCGACGCCACCGTGTCCGACGACGGGGCAGTCATCGGCGACCCCACCGAGGCGGCCCTGGTGGTGCTGGCGGCCAAGCTCGGCGTCGATGCCGAGGTCAGCCGCCGGGAGCTGCCCCGCGTGGCCGAGGTGCCGTTCGACTCCGCGTACAAGTTCATGGCCACCTTCCACCACATCGGCCCCGCCCGCGACCAACTGGTAGCGCTGGTCAAGGGTGGTCCCGACGTGGTGCTTGACCGGTGCACCACCATGCTCACCGACGACGGCCCCGTGCCGATGCCCGACGTCCTGGACTCGATCCTGGCCGCGAACCGGGAGATGTCCGAGAAGGGCCTGCGGGTCCTGGCCTTCGCCGTGCGCGACCTCACCGGGCACGAGCCGGCGGTCGTGGCCGACCCGATGTCGTTCGTCGGCGAGCTTCAGTTCGTCGGGATGGTGGGCATCATTGACCCGCTGCGCCCCTCGGCCGTCGAGGCCGTGCGGATCGCCCGGCAGGCGGGTATCGAGGTCCGGATGATCACCGGTGACCACGCCATCACCGCCTCGGCGATCGGCGCGGAGCTCGGACTGGCCCCGGGGGCGATCAGCGGTGCGGAGATCGCCGCGATGAGCGACGAGGACCTCACGGCCGCGCTGCCGAACCTGCACGTGTTCGGCCGGGTCACCCCCCAGGACAAGCTGCGACTGGCCAAGCTGATGCAGCAGCGCGGGGACATCGTGGCCATGACCGGCGACGCGGTCAACGACGCCGCGGCGCTGAAGCAGGCCGACATCGGCGTGGCCATGGGCTCCGGCTCGGAGGTGACCAAGCAGGCCGGCAAGATGATCCTGACCGACGACAACTTCGGCACCCTGGTCACCGCCGTGCGCCTGGGCCGAAGCACCTACGAGAAGATCGTCAACTACGTCCGGTACCAGATGAGCCAACTGCTGTCCCTGGTCCTGCTGTTCCTGACTGCGAGCATCTTCAACATCAACGACGGCATCGCCCTGACCCCGCTGATGGTGCTGTTCCTGAACTTCTTCATCTCCATCTTCCCCGTGATCGTGATCATGCAGGAGCCGGCCCTACCGGGCCTGATGACCAGGCCCCCCCGGGACCCGAACCTGAAGCTGGCCAACCCGGTGGCCGTGCGCCAGTGGGCGTTCTACGGCGGGACGCTGTTCCTGGTCACCCTGGTCGCGTTGGTCTACGGGCCCGGCGAGCTGCTGGGCGAGGAGCCCAGCGTCCCGATGACGATGGCGTTCGTGGTCATGGCCCTGGGCACCGTTCTCAGCGGCCTGGTCCTGCGCCGGGCCCCCGAGTCCGGGCTGGCCGAACCCGTGCTGGGCGCGGTGAAGATCCTGTCGATCCCGATCCTGATCACGATCGTGGCCGTCGAGTGGACCTTCATGCAGAAGCTGCTGCTCACCACCTCCTTGACCGGCGGCCAATGGGTGGCCAGCATCGCCCTGGCACTGCTCGTCCCGATCACTATCGAGCTCAGCAAGATCCCGCGTCGACGGCACCTGGCCGTCGCGCCGATCGCGATCGACCCGGTCGACGCGGTCGCGCCCCAGCGTGGGCGATGACCCGGCGGACACGAGAGAGGACCGAGATGGCCAAGGACCCGAAGTCGACCGCTGGCGCCAAGGATGGGAAGCGGAAGGGCGAGAAGGCGGGGAGGGGTACCGGCAAGGCGTCTGACATGGGCGCGACATCCGCACCGCAGCTGCGGATGTCGGAGAAGGACTACCAGAAGGAGCTGCGCCGGCTGCACGGCGAGCTGGTCGCCCTGCAGGAGTGGGTCAAGGCAACGGGCGCCAAGGTGTGCATCGTGTTCGAGGGCCGGGACACCGCCGGCAAGGGTGGTGTGATCAAGGCGATCACCGAACGGGTCAGCCCGCGGGTGTTCCGGGTCGTGGCGCTGCCGGCTCCGAGCGACCGGGAGAAGTCGCAGATGTACGTCCAGCGCTACCTGGCGCACTTCCCGGCGGCCGGCGAGATCGTGATCTTCGACCGGAGCTGGTACAACCGGGCCGGCGTGGAGCGGGTCATGGGGTTCACCCCACCGGATCAGGTCCAGCGGTTCCTGGACATGGCACCGGGGGTGGAGAAGGCCATGGTCGAGTCGGGCATCATCCTGCTCAAGTACTGGCTGGAGGTCAGCCCCGAGGAGCAGACCCGACGCCTGACCGGGCGGATCGACGATCCGCGCAAGGTGTGGAAGCTCACGGACATGGACGTGAAGTCGTACGCCAAGTGGGACGACTACACCGCGGCTCGCGACGCCATGTTCACCGCGACCAGCACGTCCTGGGCCCCCTGGTTTGTGGCGGTCACCGACGACAAGAAACGCGGCCGGCTCAACGTGATCAGCCACCTTCTCGATCACGTCCCCTACCAGCCGATGGCACCCAGCAAGGTGAAGCTCCCCGCGCGGAAGGTCGCAGCAGCACCCCCTCCGCAGGACTCGTACCACGCGGTACCCGCGGCGTTCTGACTCTGATCCGCAGGGCGTGGACTGTGCGAGACACCCAGATGACTCACAGACGGCCACCGGGCCCCCTGAAGGAAGCTCGGTGCGTGCCACTCTGGTGAAAGGATTCGGGCATGGTCGCTTCCGCTGGGTCGTTGGGGGACTGGTCCATCCCGGGGCCGGCCCGACGGGCCGCGCTGCTGCTCACCGTCGCGACCGTCATCCCGACGATCGCCGCCTACCGGCTGCTCGGGTTCGCGGTCGCGTTGGCGGTGTTCCTCGGATTCGTGGCCAACCTGACCCCGGCCGCCCGCCTGTCGTGGCGTCTCGGCCTGGGCGCGGTGGCGACCACCGCCCTGACTGGGGCGGTCGCGACCGCCCTGCTCGGGCAGCCCGTTCCAGCGGCCTGCTTCGCCGCGCTGGCCTGCCTCGTCGCGGCACCCGGCAACATCTGGCACAACAACCTGCTCAGCGCGATCCCGACGGTCGCCGCGGTCTACACGACGCTGCTGATCGACGCCGACCCGCTGGAGACCCTCGGCGGGCTGCTCGTCGGCGGGGCGGTCGCGGTCGGGCTGATGGCCCGGCCTCCCGGTGCCGGCGACCTCGCCGGCGTGCCGGAGCGGATCGCGTGGCGGCATGCGGCGGCGATGGCGATCACCGTCGGCGCGGTTGTGTACGTGATGAGCGTGCTCGAGGAGCCGTGGGGGTACGTGCTGCCGATGACCCTGACGCTGGTGCTGCGTCCATTCGGCGGTGAGACGCTGCCGATGGCCCGACATCGGGTTCTGGGCACCCTGGTCGGGGCGGTGCTGGCCGCGGTCCTGGTCGCCGTGCTCCCGCTGTGGTCCCAGGTGCTGGTGCAGGTGTGCCTGCTGTTCCTGCTGCTGGCCTACTCGACCTTGGGCCGCTACGCGCTCTACGTCGTCTTCGTCACCCCGTTCGTGATCTTCCTGGGTGGACGGGCCGAGGCCTACACCGCCGAAGTGGGCCTGCAACGGGTGATCGCCACCCTGGCCGGTGCGGTCATCGCCGGGCTGATCGCGCTGTGGCTGGCCCGCGCGGACCGGGCAGACGCCCCAACCGCGATCCGCGTCCCGCCTGCGGACGCTGTGCCCGAGAACCCTGGCGGGGGAACTCCACCAGAGTCCTCAGAGTCCCGATGAACACGTCCGCGTGCGGATGACCGAGGAGCAGATGGCCTCGCGGGCATCCGGCGGCTCCTGGACCAGCCGGGCCGGGGGTCAGTGCTGGTAGAGGGCGATGTCCATGGCGATCGCCGCAGTCAGGGCCATCGCCCGTTGGACGGGGCTGGTCTTGGCTGCGTAGCGCAGGGTGTAGCGGTCGGCGCTGGTGAACCGGGCCCGGGCGTAGCCTTCGTAGACCTTGCGCACCTGCGCGTAGGCCGCGCCGTCGGCGTCGAGGACCAGGAACCGGAAGTCGTACCAGTTCTCGCTGGACAGCACGCCCGCGGGCTGCCCGGCAACGACCAGTTCGAAGGCCTCGCGGACCACCCGCAGCCGCTGGTTGATCTGTCCGACCTCCGTGCCGTTCGGATCGGTCACCGCGAAGCGCTGCGGCCCCACACCGCCGGGCTTGGTCAGGGTGAGGACCAACGAACCGCCGGGGTCCCGGAACTCCACGGTGACCGGCATGTTGCGGTCCAGGTTGCTGGCGGCCTTGAGAATCCGGGCGCCGCGGCCCTGGCCGACCTGGACGGCCTGCCCCAGGGGGGCCCCGTCGGCGTCGGAAAGGGCGTAGACGCTGGACGTCTCGATGACCCGGCCCTGCTGCTCGAGGTGCACCGTCAGCGTCGTCAGCATCGCCGCCGACTGCCACGATGGGTCACCGACCGGGTCCGGCCCGGCGGCGGCCGCGGGGGGAGTGGACGCGGGCGCACCGGCGGGCGCGGTCGGTTGCGGGGGTGGGGTCACGTGCGCAGTCCACCAGGCTCCGTCCCAGAACCGGATCCCCGTCGGCGAGCCCTGCTCGTGATACCACCCTGCGGGTGGAAGGCTCTGGCTCACAGCGCACTCCCTGCTGCCCTGGTGGTGCGGCTGGACCCTGAGGGCGGATGCCCTTCGGGGCGGGGGCCGTCGCCCCGGGCTAGGACGCCGATGGTGAGGCGTCGTCGGTGGGTGACTCGGAGGCCGGCGGGTCTGCCGGGGACCGCGTCGGCGTCGGGCTCGGCGAGGGGGTCGCCTGCGCGGTGGCCAGGGCCTCCTCGAAGGCGGTGATCGTGGCGGCGTCCACCTCGCCGGTGGGCTCGACGCCGAGGTCGGACTGGAGCGCCTTGAGGGCGTCGGTGAGCTCGTCGGTCCACTGACCGTCGATCGGGCCGTCCCAGTACCCGGCTAGCGCCAGGGTCTGCTGCAGGGCGGCGGTCGAGGCGAGCTCCTCCTCGGCGGCGGCACCCCCGGCGGCCTCCAGCTCGGCGCGAAGGGCCGCCGCAGTGGCCTTGTCCACGGTGCCGGTCTCGGGAAGCCCGTTGGCCTTCTGCAGGGCCTGTACCGCCTCGACTGTCTCGGGCCCGTACACGCCGTCGACCTCACCCTCGAAGTACCCGGCGTCTGCCAGGTCCTGCTGCAGGGCCGTGGTGTACTCGCGCACGGCTTCGGCGGCCTGCTCCTGCTGGGCATCGGTCAGGCACCCGGCGTCGGCGAAGAGTGCCAGCCAGGCGATCTGGAGCGCCACGGCCGCGGAGTTGAACTCCTGGCCGGCCTGAACCAGGGGAGTCCGGTCGGTGATCCCGGCCTGGGCAGCGACGAACTCAGCCTCCGCCTGCTCGACTCGGGCAACCATGGCCGGATCCGCTACAGGCTCCGCGCTGGGCACCTGGCTGGCCTGCACCTCGGCCGGCGTCTCGCCCGCGGCTTCAGCCTCAGCCGCGGCCAGGGCGGCTTCGGCATCGGCGAGCTCCTGCTGGGCCGTGGTGACCTGCTCTCGGGCGCTGACTGCGGCGTCCGCTGCGGCCTTCGTGTCCTCCCGAGGCGCTTCCAGGTCCTGACCGGCGTCCTTCACATCGCCCACGGTCGGGGCCGTCTCATTGAGGATGTCGCCGTAGCGGTCCAGCGCGGTGATGTACGTGGCGCTCGCCTCGCAGAAGGCCGCAGCGGTGGCCGTCGCCTCGGCCTCGGCAGTCGCCAGGGCCTCCTCCTTGGCCGACACCTGCGCCTGCGCGGCCTCCACGGGCGTCACCGCGGGATCATCGCTGCACCCGGAGAGCGCCACCAACAGGACGCCCGCCGCGGCGACAGCCACGACACGACGCGCCCGAACACGGCGCCCGTCCGCGGACTCGCGGTGCCCCCTTCGGCCAGTCTGCGGGGCAGCCGTTCCCGTCCGGTTCGGGGCGTCCATGAGGTGTCCTTCCGGTCAATGCCTGCCCCACCGCACGGGGTGTGAAGCGGGTCGCTGGGTGAACGACTCAGAGCGGGGCCCCCTGGGATCAACACAACTCCATCGAACCCCTCCCAACCTGCAGCGTACGTTACAAGATGTAACCCCCGTGGAGGGAGGACGTTGTCGCATGGGCGGTCGTGTCCCGCGGCGTGCTCATGGACGCGACCCCGGTGAAGCGCCCTGCACGGGCCCACGACCATCCTGGGTTACACTTTGTAACCGGGATGAACCGCCCAAACCCGATGAAGAGCCCGCATGTTGCGAAGCTATGGAAGGAACACCATGAGCACCACACCCACCACCACCCTCAACACCACCGCAGTCGGGCTGACGGTCTTCGCGGCCGTCATGCTGATGATGATCGGCGCTTTCCAAGCCATCCAGGGCCTGGTTGCCCTGTTCAACGACACGTTCTATGTCGCCGGCGAGAAGTGGATCTTCCAGTTCGACGTCACCACCTGGGGATGGATCCACCTGTTCCTCGGCGCGCTGGCAGCCACCGCGGGCTACTTCCTGCTCCAGGGCAAGGTCTGGGCGCGCACCATCGGTGTCCTGGTGGCCGTGAGCAGTGCCCTGTTCAACTTCGCGTGGCTGCCCTACTACCCGCTGTGGAGCATCGCGATCATCACCCTGGACGTGTTCGTGATCTGGGCACTGACCGTCCACGGCCGGGACATCACCCGGGCCTGAGCCACATGAGCAGTCACCCGACGAACGGGATTCTTACGATCGCCCTCGCAATGGCGGGCGTCAGCCTGGCCCTGTCGGCCTCCGCATGCGCGTCGACACCCACCACGGATGGCGCGGACGCGACCACGGCCAACAACGCGTACTGCACCAGCTCCGCGACGGTACGCAGCGAACTTGCCACCCTCAAGGACATGGTCGTGAGCGGCGACTCCACCCGCAACGAGATCAGCGACCAGGGCCAGGTCGTGGTGGACGCCGCAGCCACGGCCTACCGGGACTCCAACGACCTGTCCGAGGCCGTCCGCGCTGAGGTCCAGGCCGCAGACAAAGCGTTCCGAGACGCCATCCGGGCGATCCCCAGCACCACCAGCACACTGCCCGAGGCGACACAGGCCTACACGGCCGCCATGGACGCCTACAACACCTCCATCGACACCGTGCGCGCGACGCAGAACTGCTGACCGCGGGCGGGGAGGCACGAGGGCCGCCAAGACAGCCCCCCTCACCGAGCGACTCGGAGCCCGTGGACCTGGGGGTGCCTCCAGGGCCACCAGGCCGCGGCAGCCGAGGCCACCGGATGCCCCGTCGGAGCATGCAACTACGCGCACCCCAAGCACGTTGCCTGCGAGGACGCCTGACCCGTCTGGGAGGCAATCGGGCCTCGCCCCGTGGCATCGAGGCAGTCGGTGTGTTCGACCTTCCCGCTTCAGCGCCGCGGCTGAGGGCTCAACCGGCCGGGACTCGCACGGTGCTGGTGGTGGTGGCCTGACGCTGGCGACGCCGGCGCAGCGTCGCGGGCAGCATCAGCACGAGTGCGAGGAGGACGCCGATGACGGCCCCGAACCCGTTGGCCATGAGGTCCCGTTCGTCGGGTACCCGGCCTGGGATGCTGCGCTGCGCGGTCTCGATGACGGTGGTCATCGCGAACGACGCGGTGAGCGCGACCCACCACAGTCGGGTGCCGAACAGCAGCAGCAGGAACACTCCGACCGGCACGAACAGGGCGATGTTGGACAGGAACTCCAGCTCGGTGTCGCCGATGGTCAGTAGGTAGCCACGGCGGTGCAGGGCGTCGAGGATCCGGTGGATGATCGCGATGTGCCCAGCTGCGCCCACTTGGGGGGTCAGTGTGAGCCAGGCGACGAACGCGAGGTAGCCCCCGGTCAGCAGGCTCAGCACGGGGTGACGATGCAGCACAGGTTCAGTCTGCCCCTGTCGGGCTTGTCTGAATCTGGGAATCGGCTGTGAGTGCGCCGACCCGCACCCGGGGATGCACCCGGGCACCGGAGCAGCAAGGATCTTGGGCGGTGCTACTGGTCGACACGCTCGCTGCGGGCTACCTTCCTCGGAGACGCCCGAGAGTCTGCTTCTCACCCGGGCGGCCCTGGCGTGGGGCCCGGCTCGGTGTGCGCTGCACGAGTTGGTGACGCGGATCCGTGGCCGCCGGTGGCCGGCTGCCGTGGCCCCCGGGGGGCTCTGCCGTCGGGGCGGGCGACAGTCGGGGGAGGGGTGTACGGTTCAATCAGATCTGGCCCCGGCTTGAGCGTCCCCCCCGTCGCTCGTCGGGGCCGGTTCATGCCTGGGAGCGACGCCGCGGGATGGGGACCTGCCCCTCCGCGCTAGCCGGCGGTGTGCACGGGTTCGGGGGTCCGGCATGCGGCCGTGGCCCCGGGCAGGCGGTACCGCTGCTGGTACATGTGCGGCCCGATGGCCGCGAGTGCGTGGCGGACCCCGCGGGCTTGCATGAGCGCGCCGGCCAGCCGGAACGGCGGCCGGGACATCCTCAGCAGCTCGGCGACGGACTGTGGGCCGACCACGTGGCTGCCGTCGGGTCGCACGAGTACGGGGCCGCGGAGGACCTCGTCCTGCCCGATCCCGAGGGCGTCGAGATCCGCCGACTGGTAGGCACGTACGTCGGCCGGCGGTGCCACCCGGGTCCGGATCCTCGCCGCAGCCCGGTCGCAGGGGCCGCAGTCACCGTCGAAGAGCCACAGGGGGGTTCGCATCTCAGTCATGCACCACTATACCCCTAGGGGTATATTCGTCTACCGGCCGGTATCGGCCCCCGTTTGAGTGGGCGCTGGCGGCTGGGCATGCTCGGTCGTCGGCTTGCCGGGGTCATCCTCCTGGTGTGCGCCGTCTCATTTCGAGGCCCCGCCGGGCAGGTCGTCCTACGGGTCATCGTCGCCACCACCCAGGACCAAGCGCGCCTGCACGATAGGTGTGTGTGGACGTGGTCCGCCTCCAGGGCGAACTCGTCCCGCTCGCCAGCACCGGCAGATGAACGACGACTCTGACCAGCCAGGCCGATGAATGACCCCACCAGGCCGACCGACCGATGCTCTCGCCCACTCGTGAAGTCGCACATGCGGGTCTGGAGCAAGGCCGCCACCGCGATCGACTCCGGAGCTGGACCCGCGTCACTTCGCGCGCCATGGGGGCAGGCCTCGCGACGCTCGGATCGGGCTGCTACCACCGGGGGATGTCGCGGCGCGGGTCGGCTACCGGAGCAGGCGCACTCGGATGGGTAGGTCGAGTTCGGCCCAGGCGCGGTCGGCTGTCAGCACCTCGGGCGGGTTGCTGCGGATTGTCAGAGCCAAGCAGCATCGATCGCCCAGCGACAGCCGTGTGCCTCCGTCGAGCGATCGCATCGCGCCAGCGAGCTCGGCGTCCGCCTCGGTGACCGGTTCGATGACCACGCCGGCGGCGGTGAGAAGCCCCCGAACACGGCTGACGTCGACCTCGGCGTCGACCAGCTTGCCGATCACCTCGGCGAGGTTCGCCGCTCCCAGGCGCGCGGACGCAAGCGCCTCAGCGACCATCACCGCGCCCGGTTCGTCGTGCACGAGCGCCAACACGGCCGACGCGTCGAGGACCGTCATTCGCCGACTGCGGCTGCGCGGCGCCGCTCGCTGAGCAGCTCGTCGACCAGCGACCGCGTCCTGGGCACCGGCGAGGCCATGCCGCGCAGCTCGGAGGCAGCATCCTGCGGCCGTTCAAGCACGAGGCTGTGGCCGACCAGACGCAGGTGCAACTGGTCCCCGGGGGAGAGCCCCAAGGCACTGCGAATCTCTGCCGGGATGACCAGTCGCCCTTGCTGACCCAGGACCAATGTGGCATCCATGAGGAAAGAATGCCACCACCGGTCCAATCGTGCCACAGCCACCTGCGCACGAAAGCCCAGGGCGACCGCACCCGCGAACCGCGTCATCCCGCCGCCAGTCGCGCACCTTGCGGAAGGCACCATCTGGAGGACGCACAGCTCAAGCGCCTGCTGTCACCATGGTGAGCGGCCCCCGGGACCAGGGGAGCAGATGGACGGGTATGGCCGATGAGTCTGGTGGGTGCGTCCTTCGCGGATTGCGCTCATCGTCGGTCTCCTTGTCGGCCGGGAGCACAGCAGTAGTGCGTGGGGGGTGGACGCCCTCGGAGCGATCTGGTCAGATGTGACCCGTTCGGGGCGAGACGTGCATGGTTTGGGTGGGCGACCGCAAGGGTCGCCGGCACCTCACTTCCAGGAGGCAGCGTGAAGCTTCTACTCACCTCCGCCGGCGTGACGAACGCCAGCATCCGTGATGCGCTGGTCGAGCTCCTGGGTAAGCCGATCGCCGAGTCCACCGCGCTGTGCATCCCCACCGCCCAGTACGGGCATCCGATGGTCGGCCCGGGGGTCAAGGCGTGGCAGTTCATCAGCGGCAACTCCTCAAACCCTATGGTCGACTTGGGCTGGAAGTCTGTCGGCGTGCTGGAGCTGACCGCGCTGCCCAGCCTCGGCAGGGAGGCGTGGGTGCCGCTGGTCCGGCAGGTTGATGCCCTGCTCGTCGCGGGCGGTGACGTCCTCTACCTGTGCCACTGGATGCGCGAGTCTGGGCTTGCGGACCTGCTCGCGTCGTTGAGCGAGACCGTGTGGGTGGGGCTCAGCGCGGGGAGCATGGTGATGACCCCCGCGGTCGGGGACGACTTCATCCAGTGGCGCCCCCCCGACGGTGACGAGACCACTTTGGGCGTCGTGGACTTCTCGATCTGTCCTCACCTGGCGGCCGACGGCGAGCCAGGCAACTCCGTGGCCGAGGCAGAGCAATGGGCAGCCGGCATCTCGAACCCCGCATACGCGATCGACGACCAGACCGCCATCACGGTGGTCGACGGAAACGTCGACTTCGTCTCCGAAGGGCACTGGCAGCAGCTCCTGGCTTGAGCCCTGGACCGCGACCAGGCCGCAGACGGCTCAGGACTGCAGTCGAGGCAGGGCGTTCAACAGGCAGAACGCACACCTCAGAGGGCTCTGGCAGCACACGCCTATTCGCCGCAAACGCGCACGTTTGGGAGCGGCAGCACCGCCCAGAAAGGTGCGGCATCCAACTCAGGGCACCTCAGTCGGCTTCTCTTGTCGCTGTTCTCGATGGGCCTGAGCGGATATCAGCGTGGCCTGGCCAACAGTGCCCCACGTGGGGCTGCCCGCCAGTAGACGCCATCTGGGAGAACGCGGACACGAAGGCCAGATCGAAGAACAACTCGACCGTATCGGCGACGAAATCCTCGGTCGGTTCGGGGGCATCGGATCCCTGCATTGACCGACAGGGCGGCGTCGTGGTCGGTGGTCATGTACCGCAGCACCAGACGTTCGGTGACGGCCAGGATGTCCGCGATCATAGTGATTGACTCCTTGAATGGTGAGGCGTCAGGCGTCGCGTCGGTGCAGCGCGACGGCGGCGGCCAGCATGGGGACGAGGGCGTAGGCGGCCATCACGAGCAGGCTTGCCTGGGTGGAGAGGTAGGCGCCTTCGGGGTCGGCTGTTCCGGTGGTGAGGAGTGCTGAGGAGGCCGGCAGGGGTAGGTAGCTGACGATGGTCTGCACCCAGTCCAGGGTGATGAAGCTGAGGATGCCGGGCAGTAGCAGCAGGACGGTCAGGGCGGTGGTGATGCTGGCCGCGGTGGAGCGCAGGAGGGTGCCGATGCCGAGCGCGAACAGGGCGGCGGCGGTGAGGGCATAGAGGGTGCCGCCCAGGACGCGCCAGGTGCGCGGGTCGTCCAGGGTTGGGACGAGGTCGTGCTGCGAGAGTTGGGGCATGGTGACGACGTAGGACTGCGTCACGCTGACGAGGGTCACGGCGGCGGTCAGGACGATCAGGGCGAGGGCTTTGGCGGCAAGGATGGGGATTCGGGTCGGGACTGCGGCGAACGTGGAGCGGATCATGCCGGTGGAGTACTCCCCGGTGAAGAGCAGGGCGCCCAGGACGGCGATGGTCAGCATCCCGAAAGGGAAGCCGCTGGCGATGACCTCAGCCCCATGCATCTGCCCGATGGTCGGCGCCATAGCGGGGTCCTCGGCGATGGCGTTCAGGGATGCGGCGGCGGCCAGGGCCACCAGGGTGATCACCGCGGCGGTGGAGGCCAGCGCCCACCACGTTGAGCGCAGGGACACCAGCTTGATCCATTCCCCGCGCATGGTGCCTCCGAAGGTGGGATGCACCTGCGCGGCGGCGTCGGGCGGGGTGGCGGCGTGAGGGCGTCGGCGGTCGGCGGTCAGGGGGCTCATCGGTTCTTGGCCTTCTCGGTCCTGGAAGTGGTGATGGTGTGGGCGCGGTATTCGACCGCGTCCCGCGTCAGGCTCATGTATGCCTCCTCGAGGCTGGCGCGGTGAGTGGACAGCTCGTGGAGCAGCAGCCCGGAGCTGAAGGCGATCTCGCCGACGCGCTCCGTGGTGGTCCCGCTGATTTCGAGCGTGCCGGCCTCGGGCGAGGTGACGGTTGCGCCGTCGGCCGTCAGCGCGGTGGCGAGGTCGCTGGCGTGTGGGGAGCGCACCCGCACCGTGTCGCCGGCGACCGCGTTGATGACCTGTTGGACCGGGCCGGCGGCGATGATGCGACCGCGACCGATCACCAGGAGCTGATCGGCGGTCTGGGACATCTCGCTCATCAGGTGCGAGGAGAGGAACACGGTTCGTCCTTCGGCGGCCAGGGCGCGCACGAGTCGGCGAACCCACTGCACGCCCTCGGGGTCGAGTCCGTTGACCGGCTCGTCGAGGATCAGCGTCGAGGGGTCGCCCAGGAGGGCGGCGGCGATGCCCAGCCGCTGGCCCATGCCCAGGGAGAACGCGCCGACGCGCTTGGTCGCAACCTGGGTCAGGCCGGTCATCTCGATGACCTCGTTGACTCGGGAGACCTTGATGTCGTGTGTGGCGGCCATCGTGCGAAGGTGCGAGCGGGCGCTGCGGCCGGGGTGCACGGCTCGTGCCTCGAGCAGGGCGCCGACCTCCCGTAGCGGCGCACGGTGCTCCCGGTAGGGCTTGCCGTTGACGGTGACGGTGCCCGACGTCGGCCGGTCCAGTCCCATGATCATCCGCATGGTCGTGGACTTGCCGGCACCGTTCGGGCCGAGGAACCCGGTCACGGTGCCGGGCGCGATCGTGAAGCTGAGGGAGTGCACGGCGGTCGTGTCGCCGTAGCGCTTGGTGAGCTCGTCTGCCTCGATCATGCCCGACGACCTTCCTGGGAGACTGGCGGGACGGTCTGAGCGCTCGGCAGCCAACGTCCAGGTGAGTGGGCGAGTGAAGGATGGTCGGGTTCGGAGACGGGAGTCATGCCTGGCTCTGCATCCGGAGCGGTTCTGTGTCCAGGCTGGTTGCCGTGGCCGCAAGCGATGTGGTGCGGCGGGGCCAGGTCCAGGCGCAGCCGAAGGATGACGGCGAGCAGGATCACTTCCAGTACGACGGCGAGCCCGTAGTAGTACGTCCAGGACTCGCCCACCGCGTTGAACATCGCGTAGGGGATCTGGACCGATGCAACGACGAGGTTCGTGATCCGGCTCGCGCGGGCGGGCAGCGTCATCGGAGAGCAGGATCATGAGGATCGGGATGGCCATGAGCGTGAGGGCAGTGATCGCGAATGTCTGGCTGATGTCGAACTCGAAGACGACGCCGGCCAGGATGTCGTCGATCTCGCCCGGCACGTAGAAGCCGAGGATGTCCACGTAGACGTACAGGAACATGAGACTTGTCCACGCCGCTGCGAGCTTGGCTCGCACCGGGAGGCGCGCGTCGTCCAGCGTCGGCGGTGTTGTCTCGACGTGCTCTCATCAGGTGCTCCGTTTTCTCGGTGGGGTGGTGCTTCCCAGCATCGCTGCCCCTCGGTGGTGGGCACATCAGCCCCGGGGCCTGATCTGACCTGGCCGCTGGCACAGTCGTCCTCTCGTACTTTCGGCGGATACGCCGACCACGCAGGGTGCCTAGGCTGACGGCATGGTCCCCGACGCAGTGCGCTCGCTGTGGGCCGAACCGCGACCTGCGAACCCTCCAGGCCCTCTGCCACGGGACTGGGTCCTGGTCGCGGCCTTCATCTGCTGGTCCGCGGTGGAGGCGGTGCTTCGCCAGGACATGGCGCCGCTCCCGCTGCTGCTCATCGCTGCGCTCGCGGCCGTCGCCCCCCTGCCGTGGCGACGTGCGCACCCGCTCGTCGCGGCCGCGGTGGCTTTCGGCGCGTTGGCGGTCGTCGACATCGTCAGGATCCTCACCGGATCGCAAGGCGCTCTGCCCTCGAGTGTCTCGGCCACCTTGGTGCTTACCTACGCGCTGTTCCGGTGGGGCTCCGGTCGGGAGGCCGCAGGCGGGCTGGGCGTGATCCTGGTCTGGCTGCCCATCACCACCGTCGCCGACCCCACCAGCGTGGCGGAGACGGCCGCAGCGTACGCGTTCTTCCTGTTCGCCGCCGCGCTCGGCGCCGCGACCCGCTATCGCGAGAAGATCCGCATCCGCGACATCGACGAAGCCAAGGCCCGAGAGCGCGAACAGCTCGCGCGCGAGCTGCACGACACCGTCGCCCACCATGTCTCGGGTATCGCCATCCAGGCTCAAGCAGGCCGTGCCATCGCGGCCTCCCATCCCGAGCGTGCTCTCGAAGCCCTGGTCACCATCGAGGACGCGGCGACCCGCACCCTCACCGAGCTGCGCGCCATCGTCGGCGTCCTGCGTGCCTCGCAGCACACCGAGTTCGCGCCGCAGCCCGGCGTGGCCGAGGTCGAGCAGCTCGCCACCGATGAGCAGACGCACCCCTGTGTCGAGGTGACGCTCGCCGGCGAGCTCGACGACCTCAGCCCCGCGGTCGGGTCCGCCATCTACCGCCTCGCCCAGGAGTCCATCACCAACGCTCGACGCCACGCCCGCCACGCCACCCGCGTCACCGTGGCCGTCACCGGTGACACCGACGAGGTACGACTGACCGTTGACGACGACGGCGCCTCTGGCCCAACCAGCCGCGCGTCAGCCGGCTACGGCCTGGTGGGCATGCGCGAGCGCGCCATGCTGCTTGGCGGCACGTTCCACGCAGGCCCCACCGCCGGCCGTGGCTGGCGGGTCGAGGCGATCCTGCCCCGAACCGGGACGCCACGATGAGCATCAGGGTCCTCATCGCCGACGACCAGCCCATCGTGCGCTCCGGGCTGACGATGCTGCTCGACGCCCAACCCGACATCGAAGTGATCGGCGCGGCCGCCGACGGTCGCGAGGCGGTGCGCCTCGCGCTCCAGCTGCGCCCCGACGTCGGACTCTTCGACATACGAATGCCGCTCATGGACGGCATCGAAGCCACCCGCCGACTCGCCGGCCCCGACGTCACCGACCCCCTGCCGATCGTGGTCATCACCACCTTCGACCTCGATGAGTACGTCCACGGCGCCCTCAAGGCCGGCGCCCGCGGATTCCTGCTCAAGGACGCCGGACCCGCCCTGCTGACCCAGGCGATCCACGCCGCCGCAGACGGAGACGCGCTCATCGCCCCCAGCGTCACCGTCCGACTGCTTGCAGCGTTCGCGCATACACCGACCTCACCGCCCCGACAGCCGATGGAACCGCTCACCGCCCGCGAGGAAGAAGTTCTCGTGCCCGTAGCTCTGGGACGAACCAACAACGAGATCGCCAGCGAGCTCTACATCACCCCCAGCACCGTCAAGGCTCACCTCGCCAGCCTCATGAGGAAACTCGGCGCACGCAACCGCGTCGAGGTCGCCATGTGGGCCCACGAGACCGGCCGCATCTAAACCCCGCAAGCGTCCCGCCGCAGTCTGCCGAAGCGTCACAAAGCGGCGTGTACCCCTCGAGGGGACGCGTCACACCGGCTCCTGTCGCGCACGTTGGGGCAGGTCCGAGAGCCCTGCTTGTCGGAGCGGGTTTCGCGTGGTGGGATCCGGGTATGCAGCACGCGACGTCGGGCGACGGCACTCTGATCGCTTTCCATGAGGTGGGCAGTGGGGTTCCGGTCGTCATCGTCGGGGGGGCGTTCTCGACCGCGGAGGCGGGCGCTCCGCTAGCTGCGGCGCTGGCGGCGGACGGATTTCGGGGTATCACGGTGGATCGCCGCGCCCGCGGGAACAGTGGAGACACCGCCCCCTACCTGCCTGCCCGGGAAGCGGAGGACCTCGCGGCGGTGATCAACGAGGTCGGCGGGGAGGCGGCGGTGATCGGACACTCTTCAGGCGCCGTCCTTGCCTTGTTCGCTGCCGGGGAGGGCGTGCCCATGACGCACCTGTTCCTCTCGGAGCCGCCGTTCCACTTCGGTGAGGGCGAGCCGGCTGCGGACCTGCCCGAGCGCCTCCAGTCGCTGATCGACGAAGGCCACGCGGACGAGGCCGTGGTCCTGTTCCAGCGGGAAGCGGTGGGGCTGCCGGAGCCGGTGATCGAGCAGATCCGGTCCAGTCCCTTGTTCGCTGCCCTCGTCCCGCTGGCCCAGTCAACTGTGTACGACGCCCTGCTCACCAGGGCCGTGTCGACTCCGACGGCGGCAATGATCGACGTGCAGGTTCCCGTGACGATCCTGCGCGGTGAACCGACGTTCCCGATGCTTGTAGCGGCGACCGATCGGTTGGCCGAGCTGATGCCGCACGCGGAACTTGTGGTTGTCCCGGAATCACACGACCACGGGGTCGATCCGGTAGGCACCGTCCGCGAGATCCGCAGCCGGCTCGCGCGTCCAAGGTGATTTGTGCCAACGGCCTGAATGACCAACGGCTCGATTCCGTTCCAGGCTCCAACGTCGTCCGACTTTGCCGCGCGGCCAGCGCGGACCTGCTGATGCGGGCTGCCGACGGCCTTGTGGTGGCCTGCGGGGAGTCGTGTTGCCCTCTGAGTGCCGTTCGGCCCTGTCGCCCCGGCCGGGTCGGTGGGAGCCTGCCAGCATGCACCGCCGTATGTGGCCGGGAAGCCATTTCCCTCTCGGGGCGACGCCCGATGCCGGGGGCACCAACTTCGCCATTGCCTCCCAGGTGGCGCAGAGGGTCGTCCTGTGTCTGTTCGACGAGGCGGGTCACGAGGATCAGGTGACGCTCCGGGAGTACGACAGCGGTGTCTGGCACGGCTACCTGCCGGGAGTTGGTGTCGGGCAGCGGTACGGGTATCGGGTGCACGGCCCCTATGACCGCAGCCGGGGACTGCGGTGCAATCCCGCGAAGCTGCTGCTGGACCCCTACGCCCGGGCCTTCGACGGCGAGTTGAGCTGGGGCCCCGAGGTCTTCGACTACGACTGGAACGCACTGGACACGATCTCCGTGCTGGATTCCGCGGCCCACATGCCGAAGTGCCTGGTCGTGGACCCGACTTTCGACTGGGCCGGAGACGTCGCTCCTCGGACCTCCTACGCGGACTCCGTCATCTACGAGGTTCACGTCAAGGGGTTCACGGCCACCCACCCGGGTGTGCCCCCGGAACTGCGTGGGACCTACGCCGGACTGTCCCATCCCGCGGCCGTGGCGCACCTGACCTCGCTCGGGGTGACGGCCGTGGAACTGCTGCCCGTCCACGAGTTCATCACTGCCAGCGCGCAGGCCCGCTCCGGGTTGTCCAACTACTGGGGCTACAACACGATCGGCTTCTTCGCACCGCTCGAGGAGTACTCGGCGGCGTTCCAGGCGGGGTGGGTCGGTGGCCAGGTGCGGGAGTTCCAGCAGATGGTCCTGGCCCTGCACGCTGCGGGGATCGAGGTGATCCTCGACGTGGTGTACAACCACACCGCCGAGGGTGACCAGTTCGGCCCGACCCTGTGCTTCCGCGGCATCGACAACCATGCCTACTACCGGGTGGACCCGGCTGACCCGTCGCGGTACCTGGACACGACCGGCACGGGCAACTCCTACAACGTCGATGACCACACCTGCCTGCGGCTGATCATGGACTCGCTGCGGTACTGGGTCACCGAGATGCACGTCGATGGGTTCCGCTTCGACCTGGCCACCGCCCTGGCCCGCGAGGACGGCGGGTTCGCACGGCTCTCGTCCTTCTTCGCCCTCGTCGACCAGGACCCGGTGATCAGCCGGGTGAAGCTGATCGCCGAGCCGTGGGACGTCGGGCAGTGGGACAGCTACAGCGTGGGGGCGTTCCCGGACACCTGGAGCGAGTGGAACGGGCGCTATCGCGACACGGTCAGGGGATTCTGGTCCGGGCGCCTCGGCATGCTGCCGGAGCTGGCCACCCGGGTCGCCGGGTCCTCGGACATCTACGGGCCGAACCGGCGTCGGCCGCACGCCTCGATCAACTACGTGACCTGCCACGACGGGTTCACCCTGCGCGATCTGGTGTCCTACTCAGCCAAGCACAACGAGGCCAACGGCGAGGGGAACCGGGACGGGACCAACGACAACATCTCGTGGAACCACGGCATCGAGGGTCCCAGCGACGACCCGGCGGTGGAGTCCGCCAGGGACCGGGACGTGCGGGCCCTACTCATGACACTGTTGCTGTCCCGCGGGGTCCCCATGCTCCTCGGCGGCGACGAGCTCGGCCGTACGCAGCGGGGGAACAACAACGCGTACTGCCAGGACAACGCGATCTCCTGGTTCGACTGGGCGCGCGTCGACGACGACCTGCTGGCCTTCGTCCGGCGCGTCATCGCGATGCGTCGGGCGCACCCCGTGCTGCGACGACGCCGGTACTTGGCCGACCCCGGGTACTCCGTGTGGTTCGCTCCGGACGGCCGGGTGATGTCCCCACCCATGTGGCAGGACCCGACGCGGCACAGTGTGGCGGTCTTCGTCGACGGGTCCGTCGCGCCCGACCACGACCGCTGGGGGGAGCCACTGCTGGACCACAACCTGCTCGTACTGGTCAACGGGGAGGCGGATCCCGTGGAGTTCCGCATCCCCGACACCGCACCCGCCGGTCGGCCGTCGGACCTGTGGCGCCTGGAACTGGACACCACCCTCCCGGGGCCTGAGCCCGCGTCCACGACCCTCGTCCGCGTGGGGGACACCGTGCTTGCCCCCGGCCGCAGCCTGCTCGTGCACTGGTCGGCGTGGGACCCGGTGCCATGATGGCCTGCACATGCGCAAGCCGGGCCACGCGGCTTGAACGACGGCCAATCCGTCCTGACCGGTGATCGCAGAGTGCCTCGGGCTGGCTCGTCGCCGGGTGCGGGCAGCGGGCTGCGTCCGGCTGGGTGCGTTGGCCGTGGTGCATTGAGACAGGGTCTGGCAGTACCGGGATCAGCAGTCACTGTCGCCCTTTCACGATCGCTGGTTTCCTTGAAGTCAGCGCCGAGCGCAACCGACGCCAGTGGATGACCCGCCCCGAACCCGGGCATCGGCGACACATCAGAGGACAAGGACCACAACGAGGAGGACGCGCGATGCACACTCGCACACTTGGACAGGGCCTGAGGGTCTCGGCGATCGGCTTGGGCGCGATGGGCATGTCGATGAGCTATGGCCAGAACCCGGGCAGCCGGCAGGACATGATCGCGGTCCTGCGCGGCGCCGTGGACCTGGGCGTCACCTTGTTCGACACCGCTGAGGTGTACGGACCGTACGTCAACGAGGAGCTCGTCGGCGAGGCACTGCAGCCTGTTCGCGACGACGTGGTGATCGCCACCAAGTTCGGCTGGGACATCGTCGACGGGAAGATGGTGGGCCTCGACAGCCGTCCCGAGCAGATCCGCCGGGTCGCCGAGGCTTCCCTGAGCCGGCTGCGGGTCGAGGCGCTCGACCTGTTCTACCAGCACCGGGTCGACCCGGACGTGCCGATCGAGGACGTCGCCGGAGCCGTGGCCGAGCTCGTTGCCCAGGGCAAGGTGCGCCACTTCGGGCTGTCGGAGGCCGGTGCAGCCACGATCCGCCGCGCGCACGCGGTGCACCCGGTGACCGCGGTCCAGTCGGAGTACTCGCTGTGGACCCGGGACCCGGAGCCGGAGGTGCTGCCCACCTGCGCCGAGCTGGGGATCGGGTTCGTGCCGTTCAGCCCGTTGGGCAAGGGCTTCCTGACCGGCACCGTGACCACCGACACCGAGTTCGCCGAGGGGGACATCCGTCGCCGCGTGCCTCGATTCGAGGCGGCCAACCTGGCCGCCAACCAGGCGGTCGTGGACCGGGTCCGCCACCTGGCCGAGGCCAGGGGCGCCACCCCGGGGCAGGTCGCCCTGGCGTGGCTGCTGGCCCAGCGCCCCTGGATCGTGCCCATCCCCGGTACCCGCCGACTGTCCCGGGTCCAGGAGAACGCGGAGGCCACCATCGTCGCCCTGTCCGCCGATGAACGCGCCGAGCTCGACCGCCTCACCGACGAGGTCGGCGTCGCCGGCAGCCGCTACAACGACGCGATGCTGGGCATGGTCGGCCGATAGGCCGCCTGGGACTGGCGGGACGGCTGCAGCCTTTGCTGTGGCGTGCTGGCCTTCGACACCCGCACCTATCGCCAGCCCCTGGCGAGCTGAGTGGAGTGGGCCCAGGCCCAGGACCAGGAGTGGAAGGCAGCGGCCGCCGGGTGGTCCCCCGTGGCGGAGGGCGGTGGGCTCAGCCGGCCAGGAGGTGCTCGGCCTGGGCTGTCGCCCTGCCCACGCGTGGTGCCGGGTGGGCATCCCACAGGTTCACCCCAGCGTGCGCGTACTCGACGGCCTCGTCGTGGCTACCACCGCGGATGCGGAACATCGAAGCCCCTGCAAGGTCAGCACCCAGCGCCTCGAGTTCGCCGGCCTGGTCGGGGGTCCCGCCGGCGGCGATGTAGAGGTCGGCGTTGCGAGTCTTCACGTCTCTTGCTCCAAGGGCATAGGTGAGGTCAGCACCCTCACCCGCGCGCGGTTCGTTCTCGTCGGCTACCAATCGCCCGAAACTGGTTCGGGGTTCAATCATCGCACCGATTGGTCGGCGCTGCCTGGGAATCGCACCGGCGTCGGTGTGTCGGGCGCGCCGGATCGGCACCTCCCCGCGGCTCTGGTCACGCGGCGCGGACGCGGGGCTTTCGGGTGTTCGTTTCAGATTGGACGTTCAGGCTGTGATCTGCGATGAGGCATGATCCCCACCACGAGGTTCGAGTCGGAGGTCGTGCTCAACGGCGAACAGACCCACTCCTCCCGCGCTGCCGGGTCGTCCGTTCCGGGGCAGACTCTGTAGTGGCGAGGAGAGCAGGGGTGCGCCGTCTGAGCAGACCCACGACCCGAGGAACGGCCTGGAGACTGAGCCATGGTGACCGAGGAGCCTGAGTGGGTGGAGTTCGATGCGCTCGTCGAGGCGGTGGTGTGGGGGCGCAGCGTGTACACCATCATCCGTCTGGACAAGGCGCTGGAGACTGCTGCGAAGGCTGCCGGGACGCGTAGGGTCGAGGGCATCATCGACGGACTGCCCGTCAATGTCGGGGTGAACCGAGCGGATGTCCTCGAGGACGCGTTCATGTACGCCGGCAAAGGACTGCAACGCCGCCTCAGCGCTCGACCGGGTGACGTCGTCTCCTGTCGCCTGCGTCCGGCAGATCCCGATGACGTCCCGCTCGCCGACGACGTCCAGCGCGCCCTGGTGGACGCCGGTCGCCTTGATGCCTTCCAACGCAAGACGCCTGCCGACCGACGGCGACTCCTGCAACCTATCGAGGAGGCGGCACGACCGAGCACCCGCCAGCAGCGCATCGCGGCCCTGCTGCGCACACTGCCGCCCGGCTGACCGGGCGCTGCCGCCCAGTTGCGTCCGCCAGAGTGTTCGGGTAGCTCGGTGATCGTGTCGCTGCAAACGTGAGCGCGGTCATCGCGTGATCCTTCGAGTGATCTTCCACAACCGACTCGAAGAGGACTTCCACGATGACCGCTGTTCCCAGTATTGACCCTGCCCGGTTCCTGAACGAGCACCTGGCCCAGGCCGGTCCTGATCTGATGCGTGAGCGGCTGTCCACGTTCATCCCGACCTTGTTGTCCGCCGACGCCGTCGCGGTGTGTGGTGCCGGCTACGGGCTGCCCAGCCCGGAACGGACGCACACCCGCAACGGCTACCGACACCGGGACCTCGACACCCGGGTCGGCACGATCGACGTCGCGGTCCCGAAGCTGCGCTCGGGGACGTACCTCCCGGAGTGGTTGCTGCAGCGCCGCCGCCGGGCCGAAGCGGCTCTGACCTCGGTGGTGGCCACCTGTTACCTGCTTGGGGTGTCCTCCCGGCGGATGGACCGCCTGGTCCAGTCCCTGGGCATCACGGGGCTGTCCCGTTCGCAGGTCTCGGAGATGGCCAAGGACCTCGACGCCCATGTTGAGGACTTCCGGACCGGTCCGTTGGACGCCGGGCCGTACACGTTCGTGGCCGCGGACGCGTTGATGATGAAGGTCCGCGAACGGGGGTGATCAACGTCGCCCTGCTCGTGGCCACCGGCGTCAACGCGGATGGGCACCGGGAGATCCTCGGGGTCCAGGTGAACACCGCCGAGACCGGGGCTGCGTGGTTGGTTTCTTCCGCGACCTGGTCGCCCGCGGGTTGTCCGGGGTCGTCCTGGTCACCTCAGACGCCCACGCCGGGCTCGTGGAGGCGATCGCCGCGACCCTGCCCGGAGCCAGCTGGCAGAGATGCCGAACCCACTACTCGGCGGACCTGATGTCGGTCACCCCGAAGAGCTCGTGGCCGTGGGTCAAAGCGCTGCTGCACTCGATCTATGACCAGCCCGACAAGGAGTCGCAGGTCAGGGCTGTTTACCAGTGGAGCGGGTGACCGGGATCGAACCGGCATGGCCAGCTTGGAAGGTATGTGACATGCGGTGCGGGTTTTGCACCCTCAAGCGGCGTGGTGCTCGTGTGTGTCCGGCTCCGCCCGGGCGGTCAGGGCGCCGGGGGCAGCATGCGCTGCGCTGCGGTGGTCAGGGTGGTGGCCGCGCGCAGGACTGCCGTGTGCCGGTCCGGGGTGAGGTAGTCGGTGGCGTAGTGCATGGGGTCCTTGGCGTCCAGGGCGATGCGCAGGGCCTTGGCC
Source organism: uncultured Actinomycetes bacterium (assembly GCA_963747335.1). GTDB lineage: Bacteria > Actinomycetota > Actinomycetes > S36-B12 > CAIYMF01 > Prado023. The sequence continues at coordinate 24,074 of CAVVEV010000009.1, forward strand.
AGGTCGGGGCCCTCGGGCAGGACGGTGGCCAGCAGGCCCACGGCTGCGCGGTGGTCGGCGTCGCGGGAGCGTTGGCCGAGTCGAATGCAGCACATGGCGTCGGCGGCGGCGATCGCGGCCAGCACCGCAGCGGCGCCGGAGGCCTTGCGGGCGGCGGTCGTGGGCCAGGGGTGGCCGATCTCGGCCAGCGTGATCTGCTCGAGGGCGTACTCGATGCGTTCCCGGGCGTCGGTGGGTCCACATGAGGCTCGCCGGCTCATGCGGACCTCGCTGCCGTGGCCAGGGCCGTGCTGACCGGGGGAGGAGGCGCGACCAGCCAGTGGGCGTCGCGGCGCAGCTCGCCGATGAGGGGATCCCCGGCGGCGATCATCCGGTTGAACGTGATGGCGTCGAACTCAACCCACGACAGCGGATTGCCGGTCCAGCGTTCGACCTGGCTGGCCGTGTCATCGAGCTGCACACGCCACGTGCGGTCGTCGACCGCGACCGTGTCGGGTCGCAGGACAAGCACGTCGAGGTCGCTGCGGGTCGTCCCGTCTCGCCGCGCGGCGGATCCGAACAGCGCGCACCCGGCGCACGGCACCGACCAGCTTCGGATGGCCGCACCAAGCAGGGTCTCGAGCCGGTCGAGAGCCTGCAGCATCTCCAGGGCCGGGCCGACCAGCAGATGCTCGCGGTTGAGCCGATAGGCGTTGGCCGCACCGACCGGTTCGACCAGAACCATCCCGTGCTCCACCAGCTGGGTGAGGACCTTGCCAGCTCCGGCATGGCTGAGCCCCGCCAGCCGCGCGATGGTGCGTCCGGTGAGCCCAGCCGACGTTCCGGCGAGCACCCCCAGCACGGCGGACGTGCCACCCTGCACCAGGGGCGCCGTCGGAGCGGATAGATCCATGGATCCAGTGTCAACCAAGAGCGGCCAATTGGCAACCAATAGAGGGCGTTGGTTCGCCGGACGCGACCTGAGTCCCGTTCGACGTCCGCGAGCGGAATCGCTCGGGGTGGGGGCGCCCACTTCGCCCAGATTGACGCAGAACTACTTGCGGCGGGGAAGGGGCTGTTCACAATCCGCGGTGTGGCTGTGGCCCGAAGCCACCGACTTCGAGCAGGTGTCGTCATGCCTACCGGGCAGACGGGTTCGAGGGCGCGGTACTGCTGGCTGTAGGTATGGGGGGCGGGCTAGCCTCGGGCCCATGGCGCAAGACATCCGTTCGACCCCGATGTTCGGTGAGGTGGAGCAGTACTTCACATCCGTCCTCGGTCCGGGTTTCGGGGAACCTCAGAACCCATCGTCACCGGTTCCTTGCCCCGACGGGCGCCTCGTGGCTTTCACCGGTGAGGTGCTCCGGGCGCTGGAGGGGCGCGAGGAGCACCGGATCTCGGTCGCGGATCTCGCTGATGGCTCCGTCCGCCAGGTCACGTTCGGCCCGCAGGACGACAGGGGGCCTGCCTGGTCGCCTGATGGGACGCGCCTGACGTTCCTCTCAGACCGCCGGGCGAAGGGCCGCCACCAGCTGTGCCAGTTGAAGATCGACGCGTTCGGCGAGGCTGAGGTGCTCACCGACCTGGCCGGGGCCATCGAGCAGCACGCGTGGTCCCCCGACGGGTCGCGGATCCTGCTCGGCGTTGCGGGCGTCGAGGCCGAGCAGGCCGATGCCATGGGTTCAGGCACGGTGGGCGAGGCCGAGGCCGTTGACGCCTCCTGGCTCCCAGAGGTTCGCACTGGGGAGGAGGCGCCGAGCGAGCGCCGGCGGATCCATCTGTTCGATGTTGCGACCGGTGTGACGACGCCGCTGGGGGACGAGCGTTGGAACGTGTGGGAGGCGACCTGGCTGGGTGACGATGCGATCGCCATGCTGGTCTCGGCACGCGCCGACGAGGGCGCCTGGTACGACGCCCACGTCCGTGTGGTCGACGCGACCACGGGTGCGGACCGTGAGCTGCTGGGAAGTGACGTCCAACTCAACTTCCTCGCCGGATCCCCCGACGGGTCCACCCTCGCGCTCGTGGAGGCGCGATGCTCAGACCGCTACCTCGCGGCGGGCGAGCTGCTGCTCGTCGACGCCGGCAACGGCACGGTCCGGCGCGTCGACACCGCTGCGGCTGACGTCACCTCGCTGCGGTGGACGGCCGACTCGGGCCTGCTCGTCGCCGCCCTGCGGGGTCTGGACTCCGTGGTGCTGGACGTGGATGCCGCCACGGCGACGGCGACCGAGCGGTGGGCATCCCCGGAGGCGACCGGTGACGGCTATCCGCTAGCGGCACCGCTGGCCGACGGTCGGTTCGTGACCGTGATCAGTTCGACGGCCCGCCCGCCTGGCCTGGTCGCGGTCGCCCAGGACGGCACCGAGACCTCGATCGCGGCACCTGCCCACGCCGGCCACCAGGTGGTGTTGTCGGCGGCTGCCCGTACAGAGCGGGTCGGGTGGGCGGCGGCCGACGGGCTCGAGATCCAGGGGATCGTGCGGCTCCCGCAGGGCGACGGCCCATTTCCCCTCCTCGTGGCGGTCCACGGGGGGCCGGTGTGGGCCTACCAGGACGCCTGGCCGCGGCTCATGACGTCGCTGCTGCTGACGCGCGGCTACGCGGTGTTCTGCCCGAACCCGCGCGGGTCGGGCGGACGCGGGCGGGCGTTCACCGACATGGTCGTGGGCGACATGGGCGGCGCCGATGCGCACGACGTCCTGTCCGGGATCGACCACCTGGTCGCGATCGGCCTGGCCGATCCCGACCGGATCGGGGTGTTCGGCGGCTCCTACGGCGGGTTCATGTCGGCCTGGCTCCCCGCGATCGACGACCGGTTCAAGGCAGCCGTGTCCATCTCCCCGGTCACGGACTGGGTCTCACAGCATTTCACCAGCTCCCTCGCCGCGTGGGACGCATCATTCGTCGGCGGTGCGCCGACCGATCCGGTCACCTTCGGCCGGTTCAGCCCGGTGATGCGCCACGGCCAACTCAGAACACCCACCCTGCTCACGGCGGGGGCGAACGACCGGGCCACACCGCCCGGTCAGGCGATCGAGTTCTGGCAGGCGCTGCGCCTGCAGGACGTCCCCGCGGAGCTGGTGATCTACCCCCAGGAGGGGCACGGCGTCGGGACTTACCCCGCAGTCCTCGACCTCAACGCCCGGCTCGTCGCCTGGTTCGACCGCTACCTCCCGACCGGCGAGGGACCCGCCGTCACCTGACATCGCGTCGACCCTCCGGCGCACTCAGACCCGCCCGGCCAGATCCGGTCACCTGAAGCAGATACAGCCGGTCTGCCGAAGTGACTCATGAGGCGATCGCGCCTCGGCCTCCCTACCCTGTGATGGCACATGCGGTGGCCCGGGCGTGGTACGTAGGCGCCGGGCGAGGTATGGAGTTCACCACCATGGCTCAGGCAGGAACGGCGATGGGGTGGGCGATCCCGGGAAGCGGCCTTGGGCTTCAGACCAGCTTGTAGCCCAACTGCCGACCCAGAGACCCGCATACCAGGGGTCGTGTGTTGCGCGGGGTTGTGGGGTTCTGGCGGCGAGGCCTTGGTGCGTTGATGAGGGTTCATGACCCCCGGCGACGGGCCCCAGGGGCGGTGTCCCGCTCACGTGGAGAGCATCCAATGGTTCGTTCGGAACGTATGTCCTGCGAACTCAGTGTCCTCGATGCCCAGCAGAGCGAAGCCACACGATCGGCAGATCGCGTTGGAGGCATCGTTCTCGATGCTTGGGAACGCGTGCACGTTGCCCCACCTGCCGTCGGCCCGAGCGCGAGAGATGACCAGTTGAACAGCCGCCCTCGCCAGACCACGGCCCTGGAACTCCGGCAACACCATCCAACCGATCTCCGAGAACGACTCGGCGTCTCGGGTATCGCTCCACAACGCGACGGTCCCTGCCACCGTGGTCGTGTCATCGTCGTCAGGGAGGATCATGAGGATCCACTCGCGGTCCGCCTCGGCCTCCGCGGCGTCGCGTGCGGCCTTGCGCTCCATGTCGTCGGTCGACTGAGGTCCGCCCAGGTTAACCATCATCACCGGGTCGCATCGCATCCGGATGTAGGCGTCGACGTCATCCGCACGGACGTTGCGCAGCCGCATACCTGCCAGCATGACGGTCGAGCTCGGGTACCGTCCCTCTCACGCCAGGGTGCCACCCCTGCGGAGGTGCCCCCTTTCGGCCGCCTGTGCCGCATGGTCGGGCGGCGCCGATGGCGGCGGCGGGGGTCAGTCGCTCAAACGCTGCGACGGATCCTCTCCTCTAGTGGCGGTGAGCGGGGGAGACTGCATGGGTCGTCGGCTCGCACGCGGTCGTCCACAGGTTGTCCACAGCCTGTCCTGACGTGGTCTCGGGCTGCGCTGGGCGGGCCAGACTGCTCTGGCGCAGCGGGTGGCGGGTGCCCGGCTGGTTCTGGGGTGGTCGGTGGAAGGGGGCGTGGTGTCGTCGCGCAGGTTGAGTCCGCGGCAGGTGGACGTGCTGGGGCGTCTGGTGGCGGGGGAGTCGGTCAGCAGGGCGGACTCGGATCTGCGGCTGACGGTGTACGCGCTGCGCAACCGCGGGCTGGTGGTCACCCCGCGCCAGACCGGGGGCGGTTGGGTCGTCGAGCTGACTGCGGTCGGGCGGGAGGCTGCTTCGACCGGGCGGGTTCCCGAGCGACTACCCCGGCCACGGGGCCGCGCCCGCGCGACGTCCCAACCGGCTGTGACCGATCCCGAGCGGACCGAGCCGGGTGTGGGTGCGCCCGTGCTGTCCGACGAGGACGAGGCCCAACCTGCGCGCGGCGCAACCCGAACCCAGTCACGGAAGCGGGGCTCGGTGCGGTCCACGGTGGTGCAGGCCACCCGCGCGGCGCTGCGGGCCGGGCGCCCGGACGAGCGGGGCATGCTCCACACGACGGCGGATGGGGTCGTCGCGGTGGTGGTGTCCCGCGCTCAGGTCACACGCGCGGTCGCGCTGGTCGACGTGATCCTGCGGACCGCGGAACGACGCGGGATGAGCGGTGGCCGTGGTTCCCGAGCCGGGCCAGCAGTGGGGGGTGCGGCGCACGGTGGTGCGGATCATCTGCCAGGACTTGGGCTTCGGGTTCGCTGTCAGCGAGGCGGCGACGCGCGCCGACAACCCGAAGGCGGGCACGGCGTGGTCTCAGCGCCGCTGGCTGTACACCGCGACCGGGCGGCTGCAGGTCAAGCTCGGCCACGAGTACACCCGCGCCGTGGCCAACGCGCGGGGCGCGTTCGCTGACGGTGCCAGCCGCAGGGTCGAGGAGAAGGTCGGCGAGCTGCTCGACGAGATCGAGCGGCGGGCCCGCGCCGAGCACGCCCGCGTCCTCGACGAGCATCGCCTCGATGAGCTGTACCGCGAGGAGCGAGCCGGTGAGGTCGTCAGGGCCCGCGACCGGTATTGGGATGACCTGCGCGCGGCGGCAGCCCTCGAGCAGGCCGCGGCCTGGGAGACCGCCCAGCGGCTGCGGGCCTTCGCCGACGCGATGCGCACCCGCGGCGCCTCGGGCGAGCACGGCTGGCTGGACTGGATCGCCGGGCACGCCGACCGCCTCGACCCGCACGACCGGGTCCCTCGTGAGCCATCGCTGCCGGAGAGCCCCACCGAGTGGTCAGACCTGGCTCCGTACCTCAAGCGCTGGCCGACGGACCGGCCACCCTGGTGGAGTCCGCCCTCGGAGTCAGCCACATCCTGACCCTGTAGCGCCGTTGCGAGTGTTGCGATGTTCGGGGGCTCCGTCAGCCTTCGTCCGCCGGAGTCTTGGCGGTGGTCTGGGTCTGCTGGGCTTTCGCTGCTGCGGCTTCAAGGGCTTCGGCGATGGCGTGGTCGCGGTCTTGGGCGGTGTGTTGGTAGATCAGGGCAGCGCGCGGGGACGCGTGGCCGAGGCGGGCCATGGTGTCCTTCAACGTGGCGCCGGTTTGGACGGCGGCGGTGGCGGCCGCGTGACGCAGGTCGTGGAAGTGGATGTCATCCAGCCCGACCTCGTGCGTCGCCCGGTGAAACGTCGCTGTCCAGTTCGACCGGGCCAGCGGTCGCCCCGAGGCGGTGGCGAACACCAGCGCGCCGGGTCCACCGCGGACGTAACGCTTGAGGTGGTCTTCCAGGAGGGGGTGCAGGAAACGGGGCAGGGTGACAGTGCGCATCCCGGCGTCGGTCTTGGGGGTGCCGACCAACCACTTGCCCTTCACCCGGCTCATCGTCTTGCGCACGGTCACCGCGGGCAGGTTCGGATCATCCAGGTGGAGGTCGGCTTGGGTGAGGGCGGTGAGTTCACCGAACCGTAGGCCGCCGTAGGCGGCGACCAGGACCATCACCCGATACCGGACAGGGACCAGGTCCGCCAGGGCGTGCACCTGGACCAGGGTCGGGATCGGCCGCTCCGTGGTGCGGGGGTTGGCCGCACCACGGATCTGGCAGGGGTTGGCCGGGATCTCACCGTCTTGGACGGCTTGGTTGCAGATGGTGCGCAGCAGTCGGTAAGCCTGCGCCTGCGCCGTGGGCCCGGTGGTCGTCGACAGCCCGGCGTGCCATTCGCGCACCCGGGCGGGGGTGAGCGCTTTGAGCTGGGTGTCGCCGAGGGTGGGCAGGATGTGCAGGGTGAGCAGCCGCTGGTACAGGTCGGCGGTCCGCGGCTTCAGGGCGGTGCGCTGGGCCAGCCACGGCACCGCGTAGGCGCGCACGGTGGCCACCCCGACGGTGGGGCCTTTCCAGGTCTCGCGCTCGATGTCGGTGCGCTGGGCGGCCAGCCACTTGTCGGCGTGCTCCTCCTTGGTGAACGTGGTGGGGGCGTTCACCCGGGTCCCGTCGGGGCTGATGTAGGAGGCCTGGTACCGGCCGCTGGGCAGTTTGCGGACCCACCCGAACTTGCGTGCCATCCCCTGGTCCTCCCCGTCTACGTACGCCTCTGTTGGCAGCACGTTCGCAGCACGACCCTCAACCAGCGGTTGAGACTTCCGGCCCTCCAGAGCCTCGGGAACCCCCGGGGGCACCCGTGGCGTGCTGCGAGCGTGCTGTCACAGCATGCCACTCGCAGCACGAAACGGTCACTATCGGACACTATCTGTGTATACATGAGGAAGCCCCTGACCCGTGTCGACGCAGGTCAGGGGCTGTTTTTCAGTGGAGCGGGTGACCGGGATCGAACCGGCATGGCCAGCTTGGAAGGCTGGGGCTCTACCATTGAGCTACACCCGCGAATCCTCTCGGAGCACGTGGCGGCGAGCCGCCCAGCCCCGCGAGGACAGGGAACAGGGTACCCCCAGAAGTGGACTAGACTGCATCGGCAGCCACGGGGCGTAGCGTAGTGGCTAGCGCGCCTGCTTTGGGGGCAGGAGATCGGGAGTTCGAGTCTCCCCGCCCCGACCGATCCGTTCCATCCCTGCAACCTGCTAGGAGTGCGCCGCTGTGAAGAGCGACGTCGAGACCCTCTCGCCCACCCGCGTCAAGCTGACTGTGGACATGCCCTTCGAGGAGCTGGCCCCGCAACTGGACGCCGCCTACAAGCGCATCGCCGCCCAGGTGACCGTCCCCGGATTCCGCAAGGGCAAGGTCCCCTCCCGGGTGATCGACCAGCGGTTCGGCCGCGCCCTCGTGCTCGAGGAGGCCGTCAACGAGGCCGTCCCGGCGGCGTTCGAGAAGGCCGTCGCGGAGAACAACCTCAAGCCCTTGGGGACCCCGGACTTCGACGTCCAGGAGCTCAACGACGGCGAGAACCTGGCGTTCACCGTTGAGGTCGACGTGCGTCCCGAGTTCGAGCTGCCCGACCTGGATGCCTTCACCGTCGAGGTGGACGGGGCTGAGCCCAGTGACGAGGAGGTCGCCGAGCAGGTCGACGCCCTGCGCGCCCGCTTCGCCACGCTCACCGACGTCGAGCGTCCCGCCCAGGACGGAGACGTGCTCCTGGTCGACCTCGCCGGCGCTTGCGAGGGCGAGGAGGTCGAGGACCTCATGGCCTCGGCGTTGAGCTTCGAGGTCGGTGGCAAGGAGGAGCCCCTCCCGGGCTTCGACGACGCCGTGCGCGGCGCCCTGGCCGACGACGTCCGCTCGTTCTCATTCCCGGCCGAGGCCGGTCAGTACGAGGGCAAGGACATCGACGTCACCGTGACGGTCACCACCGTGCGCGAGCGCGAGCTGCCCGCCGCTGACGACGACTTCGCGATGATGGCCAGCGAGTTCGACACCATGGACGAGCTCACCGAGGATGTCCGGACGCGGTTGGTCCGGATGAAGCGTGTCGAGCAGGGCGTCCAGGCCCGCACCAAGCTGCACGAGCAGCTCGTCGACTCCGTCGACTTCCCGCTTCCCGAGTCGCTGATCGCCCGGGAGCTCGAGGAGCACTTCCACGACGGTCACGGCGACGACGACCACAAGGCCGAGTTCGAGTCCGAGGCCCGCGGCCGGATCAGGAGCGCGATCCTGCTCGACCGGATCGCTGAGGAGAACGAGTTGACGGTCGCCCAGGAGGAGCTGTCCGCCTGGCTCATGCAGCAGGCGCCGCGCTACGGGATGACCCCCGACCAGTTCGCCAACGAGCTGGTCGCCGCGGGCCAGGTGCAGATGGCGGTCACCGAGGTCCGTCGCGCCAAGGCGCTGGCCTTCGTGATGGAGAAGGCGAAGATCGTCGACCCGTCCGGTGCTGAGGTGGACCTCGACGCCCTGAACGCCGACCTCGCCGCAGCCATGGCAGCGGGCGGCCTCGCCGGCCTCGGCGGCTGATCACGGCCGCTCGAACGACGCGTCTCCAGGCCCCCGCCCTCGTCTCCTGACCGGGCGGGGGCCTGCTCCGCCGCGGTGGGCGCTGACCTGACGGTCATGGTCCTGCTCCCGTCCTGACGATCTGCTCCCGTTCCGCTCGGGAGCAGATCGTCAGGACGGGAGCAGATCCTCGCCGCGGGGGGTGGTGGGCGTGGGAACCGACACCCACGCCCTGAGCGAACAACCGCGGCGCCGGGGAAGCCCGTGTCGGACCCCCGGGTTAGGGTCACTGCAGACGCGATCACCGGGTCACAGGCCCGCATCAGGATCGCCCCAACCAGCGGAGGTCACCCGTGAACGGACTGCCGTACCCCACCCTGTCGCAGCCCGAGCTGCGCGCCCCGGCACCCACCGGTCCCGGCTTCGACGACTCCGTGTACCAGCGCCTGCTGCGCGAGCGGATCATATTCCTCGGATCCGTCGTCGAGGACCAGGTCGCCAACGCGATCTGCGCGCAGATGCTGCTGCTGGCCGCCGAGGACCCGGACAAGGACATCTACCTGTACATCAACTCTCCCGGAGGCTCGGTGTCGGCGGGTATGGCGATCTACGACACGATGCAGTTCGTCAAGAACGATGTCGCCACCGTCGCGATGGGCCTGGCTGCCTCGATGGGCCAGTTCCTGCTGTGCGCCGGGGCCGAGGGAAAGCGCTACGCGACCCCGCACGCGCGGATCATGATGCACCAGCCGTCCGGGGGCATCGGCGGAACGGCCTCGGACATCAAGATCCAGGCCGAGCAGATGCTCTACACGAAGAAGAAGATGGCCGAGCTGATCGCGCAGCACACCGGCCAGTCGCTGGACACGATCACCGCGGACTCCGACCGCGACCGCTGGTTCACCGCAGACGAGGCCAAGGAGTACGGGTTCGTCGACCACGTGGTGCGCAGCGCCCGCGATGTGTCCGGAGAGGGTGGCACCGCATGAGCCCACTGCACCTGCCTGCTACCGACCCCCGAGCCCAGGAGCACCTCGTGACCCGAATCCAGCAACCCGCGGCCCGCTACATCCTGCCGGAGTTCCGCGAGCGCACGGCCAACGGCGAGCGCCTGCACAACCCGTACACCAAGCTCTTCGAGGAGCGCATCATCTTCCTCGGGGTCCAGATCGATGACGCCTCCGCTGACGACGTCATGGCCCAGCTGCTGACACTGGAGTCCATCGACCCGGATCGCGACATCTCGATCTACATCAACTCACCCGGCGGCTCCTACACGGCGATGACCGCGATCTACGACACGATGCAGTTCGTCAAGCCCCAGGTGCAGACGGTGTGCCTGGGGCAGGCGGCATCGGCGGCCGCGGTGCTGCTCGCCGCGGGTGCCCCCGGTAAGCGCTTCGCCCTGCCGCACGCCCGTGTGCTGATCCACCAGCCGTACACCGAGGGCGGTGGCCAGGGCTCGGACATCGAGATCCAGGCCAATGAGATCCTGCGGATGCGGGTGGAGATGGAGGGCATCCTCGCCAAGCACACGGGCCGCACCCCCGAGCAGGTCGCCAAGGACATCGAGCGCGACAAGATCCTCACGGCCGAGGACGCCGTGGAGTACGGGGTCATCGACCAGGTCATCGCCTCACGCAAGACGGCGACGATCTGACACCCCCCGGGTACGCGCTGGGCGTAACCCGAACGGCGGGATTATCCGGAGTGGGTCCTGTGCGGCCCCGCATTCGGGAGGTACCTTCGGAGTCAGTCGAGGAGAGGAACGAACGTGGCCCGCATCGGTGACGGCGGCGACCTGCTCAAGTGCTCCTTCTGCGGGAAGAGCCAGAAGCAGGTCAAGAAGCTGATCGCAGGTCCCGGCGTGTACATCTGCGACGAGTGCATCGACCTCTGCAACGAGATCATCGAGGAGGAGCTGCACGAGTCCTCCGACGTGCAGTTCGACGAGTTGCCCAAGCCCCGCGAGATCTGCCAGTTCCTCGACCAGTACGTGATCGGCCAGGACACGGCGAAGAAGAGCCTGTCGGTCGCGGTGTACAACCACTACAAGCGCGTGCAGGCCAGCGGCGGTACCGACCGCCAGCGTGACGAGCAGGTCGAGCTCGCGAAGTCCAACATCCTGCTGCTCGGTCCGACCGGCTCGGGGAAGACCCTGCTGGCCCAGACCCTTGCCCGGATGCTCAACGTCCCGTTCGCCATCGCGGACGCCACGGCGTTGACCGAGGCCGGCTATGTGGGCGAGGACGTCGAGAACATCCTGCTCAAGCTGATCCAGGCCGCTGACTATGACGTCAAGAAGGCCGAGACCGGCATCGTCTACATCGACGAGATCGACAAGGTGGCGCGCAAGAGCGAGAACCCGTCCATCACCCGCGACGTCTCCGGCGAGGGGGTCCAGCAGGCGCTCTTGAAGATCCTCGAGGGCACAACCGCGTCCGTGCCACCGCAGGGCGGGCGCAAGCACCCGCATCAGGAGTTCATCCAGATCGACACCACCAACGTCCTGTTCATCGTGGGCGGGGCATTCCCAGGACTCGACAAGATCATCGAGTCGAGGATCGGCCGCAAGTCGATCGGGTTCATGCCCGAGGAGCTCGACCCGCGCCTCGAGGGGCGCAGCGTCGCGGCCTCGGAGATCTTCGCGAAGGTGATGCCCGAGGATCTGTTGAAGTTCGGGATGATCCCGGAGTTCGTCGGACGGCTGCCGGTCTTCACCTCGGTGAACAGCCTGGACAAGGTGGCCCTCGTACAGGTGCTCACCGAGCCGAAGAACGCGCTCGTGCGCCAGTACCAGCGGTTGTTCGAGCTGGACGGGGTCCAACTCGAGTTCAGCGAGGACGCCCTGGATGCGATCGCCGAGCAGGCCACCCTGCGCGGCACCGGTGCCCGCGGACTGCGAGCCATCCTCGAAGAGGTCCTGCTCAACGTGATGTACGACGTGCCGTCCCGCAAGGACGTCGGTCGTGTGGTGATCACCGGGGAGGTCGTCAAGGACAACGTCAACCCGACGCTCCTGCCCCGCGAGGCACCCGCGGCACCTGCGCGCCGGAACCGCCAGGAGAAGACGGCCTGAGCAGATCGGGTCCGGTACGGACGCCTGGCAGGCAGTGCGCTGGGCACGGCAGGGAGGGCGAGGCCGGCGGGCCGATTCCGGGCCGGCCCGTCCGACCGCCCCGAGGATCAGGTCCCGGGTCGGCTCCCGGTCATGCGCCGGTGACGGACGTCCGCACCTGGTTGGTGAGCGTCTGTGCTTCCTCGACGGACAACGCCACGGAGTAGGTCTGGCCGCGCTTGCCGACGGCAGACCAGACGCAGAACGACCCCGGTTCTGCGTCTGGGATCGCCTCGACCGCCGCGCAGGTGATGCCCTCGTTGGCCCCGGTCCCCGCCACGGACGGCGCAACTGTCGCTCCGGTCCGCTCGGCCCAGGTGGTGATCTGGCCGACTGCCTCTGCCGGGGCGCCCATGGTGGTCGCCATGGCGGCCAGCTCGAGGGGGCCGTCCGCGGCCGGTCCGTAGGCGCCAGTGACCGTCACCCCATTCGGGCGCAGGCCGAAGCCCAGGAGGGACTCCAGCTGCGTACCCACCGCGGGATCCGTGATCCCGACGAGCCCACCGACGGTGGCCGGCATCGACAGCTCCGTGACCGGGACAACGGCCGCTTCGTCTGCGGCCATCACCTTGGGTCCGACAACAGCAGCCGCGCCGACGGCCGCTACCGCGATGAGGCCGAGTGCGGCAGCCTTGCCTGGGACGGATCGCTTGCGCGCGTGCGTCGGTGTGGTCGGTTGGCTCTCGACCGGCATTGTAGGCGGCGCCCGGCACCGGGATCTGCCCAGCCGCCATCATGTCTGCCCACCAGGACAGGAGCGCGACGTGCTGAGGGCTGAGGGTCGCCCGCTCCGTGGACTCCCACGCCTCGTTCGGGGCCGGGGGAGCGGTCGATGCAGTGGTCGGGTCGACCATCGGATCGGGGCCGGCCTCCGCAGGGCCTGCAGGTGTGCGGTCCGTGACAGTCCAGGCGCTCGTCGTCGAATCCGGGACAGGGGCTGCTGTCGGCGCCGCGGATGACGTCTCCGCCCATCCCTGCGCATACGCGGGACCCGGGCCCGCAGGCGTGTCGCTCGATGGCGCGTAGCCCGCTGTGGCCTCCGGCCGCGGTGTGTGGACTGGAGCCTGGGAGTGCGTGTACCTCGATGGGGCCGGGGCGGCGGGTGCGAACCCCTGTGCGGTTGGTGAGGTCGGGGCGTACCCCGACGGGGCCGCAGCCTGGGAGGGGGCGTACCCCGATGCGACGGGGCCGGAGGGTGCGTACCCCGGTGTGGCCGGGTACGCGGGGGGAGTCGGTGCAGCCGTCACCCCAGCAGCCGGCGACGCCGGGTACCGCGATGGCTCCGTCCCGAATCCGGGATCGGGCTGTCCGTACCTGGCCGGCGCTGCGGCCCCGGCACCGACCAGCGCGGCCCCGGACATGGCGAAGGCGGGCTCCGGTGCCGTTGCCGCCTCACCCGCCGGGGTCATCGGTGCAGCAGGCGCAGATGCCGTTGCCCACTCCGGCTGCGCTGCGGGGGCGTCGGCAGTGGCAGCAGTTGCCGCAGCGGCCACGATCGGGTCCACGGGCCCCGCGTCGGCGATCAGCTCCGGTCCTGCGGGCGTCGCCGAGTCACCTCGGGGCTCCGCCCACTCCGGGAGGGAGACTCCGGGCAGGATCGTGACCCCGACCGTGTCAAAGGACGGTGCAGCCCCCATGGCGGGGGACGACTTCGTTGACCTGCGACCCATGGCGGACTCTCCTCGGTGCTGGCGCCTTTGCTGGGTCATCGGACCCTCAGCGCACCGGCTTGAGCACCGGGTTCCCTCCGCCGTGCGGAGCCGAGGTTCAGGCGGTCGACTCCGCGAGGTCGATCCGCGTGCTCGGCTCGCCCTCGGCGATGCGCAGGTCCGCGATCCGTCCCGCCGCGCTGATGTCGCCGCGAGCACCCGACACGCGTGCCGCTGTCTCGGCCGGGCGCAGGACCTCGGCGTAGGAGACCTCCGCGCGCATCGACACCTTCGCCTCGGACTTGGCCTTGCGGATCGCACTGAGGACGTCGGCGACATCGCTGACCAGGATCGGCTGCCCGTCCTGAGCGATCCGGGTGACCTCCTCGGTTGTCGGCCAGGCGGAGCGGTGCACCGACCCCTCCTGCCACCAGGCCCAGACCTCCTCGGTCACGAACGGAAGGAACGGCGCGAACAGGCGCAGCTGAACGCTCAGGGCAGTGGCCAGCGCTGCGCGCGCCGATGCTGCCGCCTCCGGGCCCTGGGCCCCGTAGGCCCGGTCCTTCACAAGCTCCAGGTAGTCGTCGCAGAAGGACCAGAAGTAGGTCTCCGAGACCTCGAGGGCGCGGGTGTAGTTGTAGTCCTCGAACGCCGCGGTGGCCTCGGCCACGACCTCGGCCAGCGCGGCCAGCTGGGCGCGGTCGAGCGGGTTCGTCACGACCTCGGGCTGGTTCGCGGCCGCAGCATCGACCCCCTGGCCGAGCACGAACCGGCTCGCGTTGAGGATCTTGATCGCCAGGCGCCGGCCAATCTTCATCTGGCCCTCGTCGAAGGCAGTGTCGGTGCCCGGACGCCCGGAGGCAGCCCAGTAGCGCAGTGCATCGGAGCCGTGCTTCTCCAGGAGGTCGACAGGGGTGACGACATTGCCCTTGGACTTCGCCATCTTCTTGCGGTCCGGGTCCAGGATCCACCCGGAGATCGCGGCGTGCGCCCATGGCAGCCGGTCGTCCTCGAGGTGCGAGCGCACGATCGAGGAGAACAGCCAGGTCCGGATGATCTCGTGTGCCTGCGGACGCAGGTCCATCGGGGACACGACTGCCCACAGCTCGGGGTCGCGCTCCCAGCCGCCACAGATCTGCGGGCTGAGGCTGGACGTCGCCCACGTGTCCATGACGTCGGGGTCGCCGATGAAGCCGCCGGGCTGGCCCCGCTGCGCCTCGTCGAACCCGGGCGGAGGCTCAGCCGACGGGTCAACGGGAAGCGCTGACTCGTCGGGGGTGATGACCTGGTGATAGTCCGGGTTGCCGTGCGGGTCGACGCGGTACCACAGCGGGATGGGCACCCCGAAGAACCGCTGGCGGCTGATAAGCCAGTCGCCGGCCAGCCCGGAGACCCAGTTCTGGTACCGGATGGCCATGTTCGCCGGGTGCCAGGCCAGTTGCTCGCCACGGGCCAGCATCTCGGCGCGCAGGTCGGCGTCGCGCCCCCCGTTTCGGATGTACCACTGCCGGGTGGTGACGATCTCCAGTGGCCGCTCGCCCTTCTCGAAGAACTTCACCGGGTGCGTGATCGCGCGGGGTTCGCCCTCCAGCCACCCCGCCTGGCCGAGCAGTTCGACCATCTGCTTCTTCGCTGAGAAGGCCGTCATCCCTGCGATCGACGCGTACGCCTCACGCCCCAACTCGCGGGTGATCCAGTCCGGTGTTTCCGGGAGGATCCGGCCGTCCCAGCCGATGATCGGCCGAGTCGCGAGGGCGAGCTCGCGCCACCATGTGACGTCGGTGGTGTCACCGAACGTGCAGATCATCGCGATGCCGGAGCCCTTCTCCGGATCGGCCAGGTGATGGGCCACAACCGGAACCTCGACCCCGAACACCGGCGTGGTGACCGTGCTGCCGAAGTGCTTCTGGTAGCGCTCGTCGTCGGGGTGGGCGACCAGCGCCACGCACGCGGCCAGCAGCTCGGGTCGGGTGGTCTCGATGTGCACCGCGCCCGAGCCGTCCGAGTAGGGGAACGCGATCCGGTGGTACTCGCCGGGCATCTCGCGGTCCTCGAGCTCCGCCTGGGCGACCGCCGTGCGGAAGGTGACGTCCCACAACGTGGGCGCCTCAGCCTGGTACGCCTCGCCGCGGGCGAGGTTGCGCAGGAACGCCTTCTGCGATGCCGAGCGGGAGTTGGCATCGATGGTCTGGTAGGTCTGAGTCCAGTCCACGGACAGGCCGAGCTGCCGGAACAGTGCCTCGAAGGCCTTCTCATCCTCGAGGGTCAGCTGCTCACAGAGCTCGATGAAGTTGCGCCGGCTGATCGCGGCCTGCTTCTTCGGGTCGGGCTTCTCCGGCGGGGTGAAGCTCGGGTCGTGGTGCAGGGTCGGCTCGCAGCGCACGCCGTAGTAGTTCTGGACGCGGCGCTCCGTGGGCAGGCCATTGTCGTCCCAGCCCATCGGGTAGAAGACGTCGAAGCCCTGCATCCGCTTGTACCGGGCGATGAGGTCGGTATGCGTGTAGGAGAAGACGTGGCCCACGTGCAGCGACCCCGAGACGGTCGGCGGCGGGGTGTCGATCGAGTACACCTCGGCCCGGGGGCGGGTGCGATCGAAACGGTAGGTCCCGTCCGCCTCCCAGCGTGCGGACCACACCGCCTCGATCCCGTCGATCGAGGGCTTCTCGGGGATGCGGGCGGTGGGGGCGTCGGACGACTGGCTCATGGGGGGCGATTCTACTGGGGCTGCGAGGGCGGCCCCACCCGTCGCGCAGGGCACACCAACGCAGGCCCCCAGACCACCCCGCGGGGCGGCCCACCGGAGCCGCGGCTCAGCCCAGACGCCGCGCGCAGCCCAGGTCCAGCGCCATCAGGCCCAACCCCTGGATGACCACAGCCAGCCCGTGGCCGCGGGCCGCGTCGGCGGTGACCCTCCCGCCGAAGGTCGAGCGGTGGTGGGCCATGTGGGCCCCGGCTGCCACGTACGCGACGTCGAGGCCGGCGTTGACCAGCAGCGTCCGGCGAAGCCCGGCGGCCTCGGCCGGGCGAGTCCGGGAGCGCCACGCGCCGAACCCGGCGATGGCCGTGTTGATCGCCCCCCACATGGCGGTCTGCTGGCCGAACGCGCGGACGGCAGGGCTCGAGGAGGTCACCCCCATGAGACCGCCGACTACCACGCTGGATGCCCCGAACAGGGTCAGGGTCCGGGTCAGCGACGCGGCCACCTCCGGTCCGGCGTCGATGGGCTCGGCCCCATGGTCGCTCGGACGGGCTCTCTCGATGGCAGCGCTCATCGCAGTCCTCCCTCAGATCGGGGGCCCAACCTACGCCGCCCAGCGCGAGCCTGCTGCGCGGCAGCGCCCCTCGGGGGATGCGACGATGGCCCCATGA
Source organism: uncultured Actinomycetes bacterium (assembly GCA_963747335.1). GTDB lineage: Bacteria > Actinomycetota > Actinomycetes > S36-B12 > CAIYMF01 > Prado023. The sequence goes on from CAVVEV010000009.1 coordinate 40,876, forward strand.
CCAGTGACCCGAACGACCCGCTGCACCGCTTCGGCGAGGTGCGTCGAGAGCTCGAGGCGCGTTGGCCCGAGTCGCAGATCTCCCCGACGCTCTCCCGCATCCGCACCCTGACCCAGTTCCTCGGCGACCCGCAGCGCGCGTACCCCGTGATCCATGTGACGGGGACGAACGGCAAGACCTCGACCGCCCGCATGATCGAGTCGCTGCTGCGGTCGTTCGGCCTCCACACCGGCCTGATCACCTCCCCGCACCTGTCCGACCTGCGGGAGCGGATCCGCCTCGACGGAGAGCCGATCAGCATCGACTCCTTCCTCGACATCTACGACGAGGTGGCTCCGGTGCTGGCGATGGCCGACGAGGCCAGTGAGCTCGAGGGAGGTCCGCGGCTGAGCTTCTTCGAGGTGATGACCGGCCTGGCGTTCGCGGCTTTCGCTGATGCGCCGGTCGACGTCGCCGTGGTCGAGGTCGGCATGGGCGGCACCTGGGATGCGACGAACGTGGCCGACGGCCAGGTCGCGGTGATCATGCCGATCGGCATGGATCACTCGGACTACCTCGGCGACTCGCTGGCCGACATCGCAGGGGAGAAGGCGGGGATCATCAAGCCGAGCCTCATCGGTCGTGCTCGCCGCCCAGGACGACCAAGCCATGGAGGTGCTGGCCGCCGCGGCCGCCCAGCTGGAGGCGCCCACTGTGGTCGAGGGGATCCACTTCGGGGTGATCGAGCGGCTGGTCGCCGTCGGCGGGCAGCAGGTCACGCTCCGCGGCATGGGTGCCGACTACGAGGAGGTGTTCCTCCCACTGTTCGGCGCGCACCAGGCCCGCAATGCGGTCGCTGCGCTCGCTGCGGTCGAGTCGTTCTTCGGGATCACCTCCCGGCAGGACCCGGCCGGCGTCGTGGCGGACCGCGACGGCGCTGCCAGCGCCATCGACCTGCGCGAGCTGGGCGCCGTCGTGCCGGCCACCCCTGAAGGAGTCGCCACCGACATCCCCGTGCCCACGCCCGGCAGGCGCCTGGACCCGGTGGTGGTCCGTGCGGGGCTCGCGGCGGTCACCTCGCCGGGTCGGCTCGAGGTCGTGCGCCGGTCGCCGACCGTGGTGGTCGACGCCGCCCACAATGTGCAGGGCGCCCAGGCGCTGGCCGCCGCGGTCGCCGACTCGTTCGCGTTCACCTCGTCGGTGGCGGTCGTCGGCATTCTCGCCGACAAGGACGCCGCCGGGATCCTCGCGGCGCTGGACCCGGTCGTCGACAAGGTGGTCGTCACCCGCTCCAGCTCGCCCCGGGCGATGCCGGTCGCCGAGCTCGCCGTGATCGCCGTCGAGGTCCTCGGGGCGGCGCGGGTCGAGGCGGTCGACCGCCTCGATGACGCACTCGACCGGGCGATCGAACTGGCCGAGGACGGCTCGCCGGCTGGGGTCGGTGCGGGGGTGCTCGTCACCGGCTCGGTGACCATGGCTGGTGAGGCCAGGCTACTGCTGGGTGCTGAGTCGGGGCACGAGTCCGGTGCCACCAGGTCCGAGCACGGCGCCCCCCGAGGCCGTGCGCCGGAGGGCTGGGAATGAGGGTCCTGACCTCCAGCGTCCTGATCATGGAGGCGATCGTCCTCCTTCTGGCCATCCCGGTGGCGGTCGTGGCCGGAGGTCAGCCCGCCTGGGTTGGCTGGCTGTTCGCGGCCCTCGCGCTGGCCTGCGCCTTGCTGCCGGGGATGTTCCGACGCCCGTTCTTCGTGCCGGCCGGCTGGTTGCTGCAGGCCCTGGTCATCGCCAGCGGCCTGTTCATCGGCTGGATGATGGTCGTGCTCGGCGTCGTCTTCACCGCACTGTGGTGGACCGCCCTGCACCTGGGCCGAAAGGCCGAGGCGGCCGCCCAGTAGCGTCAGGGTGGATGCTGGTGCAGATCGCTGCCAACGCACCTGCCACCAAGTGGATACCCGCGCCCACCGCGCACGAAACGGACCGTTTCGCAGGGCTCTTGGCCGCGTTGGGGGGCGAGTGCGCATGAAATGCACTGAATAGCCCCATTTCGGGCCGACTTTCGGTGCGTCTCGTGCGCGGACCGATGTCTTGGTCGAACCCGCAACCCCCTATGCGTGCGATTCCTGTGCGGATCGCTACCCGGTGACGAATGCGCTCCCGCCGCCACTCCTGAGCCACCCCCGCGCGGCGCGGATCGACGTCGGGTGCACCCGCGGCTGGCAGGTACGCTTGGGCGCCTTGAGGGTGGACGTTCCGCCCGCCTGCGCAGGAGGCATCGATGACCGAGCGGACCCTGGTCCTGATCAAGCCCGACGGCGTCGCGCGGAACCTGATCGGCGAGGTGCTGTCGCGCATCGAGCGCAAGGGCCTGCGGGTCGTCGCGCTCGAGATGCGGACGCTCGACCGGGCCACTGCGGAGGCGCACTACGGCGAGCACGCCGGCAAGCCCTTCTTCGCCGACCTCGTGGAGTTCATCACCTCCGGCCCGCTGGTCGCGGCCGTCGTCGAGGGCCCGGATGCCATCGTCCAGTGGCGGGCGATGATGGGCGCCACGAACCCCGTGACTGCTGCGCCCGGCACGATCCGTGGCGACCTGGCCACCGTCATGCAGGAGAACGTCACGCACGGGTCGGACTCCCCGGAGTCGGCCGCCCGCGAGGTGGCGCTGTTCTTCCCCGGCCTCGCCTGAGGCCCCACGGGTGAAGCGGAACCGACCACTCGAGCGTCGGAACCGCAGCCCGCACCGAACCCTGAGACCCACGCACCGACCGATCGATCCGAGGAGGTGAGCGGTGGCCGAACCGACCCGGCACATGTTCGCCGGCCGCGACCTCGCGATCGACCTGGGCACGGCCACGACGCTGGTCTACGTCCGGGGCGCGGGGATCGCCCTGGCCGAGCCCTCGATCGTGGCGGTGTCGGCTGACACCGGTGCGCTGGTCGGGGTCGGCAACGACGCCAAGGCGATGCTGGGCCGGACCCCGGAGCACATCGTCACGGTCCGGCCGCTGCGCGACGGCGTCATCGCGGACTTCGACAACGCCGAGCGGATGCTGCGCTACTTCGTCGGGCGGGTGCACAAGCGCAGCTTCTGGTCCCGGCCGCGGATCGTGGTGGCCGTCCCCAGCGGGATCACCGGCGTCGAGCGCCGCGCGGTCCGCGACGCCTGCTACGCCGCCGGAGCCCGTGAGGTGCACCTGATGGAGGAGCCGATGGCCGCCGCGATCGGCGCCGGCCTGCCGGTTCATGAGGCGACTGGGTCGATGGTCGTGGACATCGGCGGCGGCACCACCGAGGTGGCCGTCCTGGCACTCGGGGGCATCGTGACCTCGATGTCGGTCCGCGTCGGCGGAGACCGCCTCGATGACGCCATCATCAACTACGCCAAGAAGGAGTACTCGCTGCTGATCGGCGAGCGCACGGCCGAGGACGTGAAGATCTCCATCGGATCGGCGTTCCCATCCGCTGACGAGCCGGGCTCGGCGCTGCGCGGCCGCGACCTGGTGACCGGGCTGCCGCGCACCGTCGACGTGACGGCGGAGGAGATCCGCTGGGCGCTCGACGAGCCGGTCCAGGCGATCGTCGACGCCGTGACCTCCACCCTGGACCGCACCCCCCCGGAGCTCTCCGGCGACGTCCTGGCCCGCGGAGTCGTCCTGACCGGAGGCGGCGCGCTGCTTGCCGGGATCGACCGGCGGCTGGCCAGCGAGACCGGCATGCCGGTCGTGGTCGCCGAGAACCCCACGCACGCGGTTGTCCTCGGCGCCGGTCGCGCGGTGGAGTCCTTCGACGCGCTGTCGCGTGTCCTGATCGCGGAGCCGCGCCACTGATGGCCTGGCGTAGCACGCGCGTGCTCGTCGGTGCCGCCCTCGCCGTTGCCCTTCTGCTGATCCTCGTCGACGTGCGTGGTTCGGGTGCGACGGATGTGCTGCGCGGTGTCGCCGGCGCCGTGGCGGGTCCGCCGGAGCGTGCCCTGGCCTGGGTGCGCACCCAGGCCAGGGAGCGTCTGGGCGGCTCGACTGATGAGCGCGCGCGCATCACGCAGCTCGAGCAGCAGCTGGCTCAGGCCCAGGCCCTGGCGGGTGCGGCCGCAGCGGGCACCCTCACCGAGGCCGACACCCGCGCCCTGGCTGCGCTGGCCCCCGCCGAGGGCTTCACCCCCATCCCCGCGCGGCTCGTGTCGATCTCCGCAGTCCAGGACCCAGCCCGCTCGGCGGCCATCTCCGCCGGATCCGGCGACGGGGTCCGGCCAGGCGTGGCCGTCCTCGGCGCGGGGGGGCTGGCGGGACTCGTGGACTCGGTCGCGCCCCAGGTCTCCACAGTCCGCCTCGCCATCGATCCGGCCACGCAGATCGCCGCGCGTGTGGCGTCGTCCGGTGAGCTCGGGGTGTTCCGGGGGACTGGCAGCGCAGGGCGCTTCGAGCTGCTCGATCCTCTCGGGCGCATGGCTCCCGGCGACCTGGTCGTCACGCTGGGCACTGCGGACGGGGGCCTCCCTGCGGGCCTCCCCCTGGGCCGCATCGCAGAGGTGACCGGATCCTCAGCCGACCTCACCCGGGCGGCCGAGGTCACCCCGGCGGTCGACGACTCCACCCTGGATCGGGTCGCGGTGCTGGTCCCTGACATCAGGGGCTCGGGATCGTGAGGGCCCCCACCTGGTCACGTCCCTCGGTGGTCCTGCTCGCTCTGGGGCTCGTCGTCCTCGGGATCGTGCAGGTCAGCCTCGTCGACTTCCTGCCCACGCCGTGGGCCGTCCCCGACCTCCTGGTCGTCGCCGTGCTCGCGCTGGCGATCGCCCACGGGCCACTCACCGGCGGCCTGGTCGGCGCCGGTGCGGGCCTGGTCCTCGACCTCATCCCGCCCGCGTCCGGGCCACTGGGCGGCTGGATGCTGGTGCTGACGCTGGCCGGTGCCGGGCTCGGGCGGGTCGCCGAGACCTACCGGCCCGGCCCCTTCTCGGCGATGCTCCTGGTGGCCGTCGGCGCGGGTGCGGTGGTGCTGGCCCGGGCAGTGGTCGTGTGGTTCTCAGGGTCGTCGGCGTCCTGGTCGACGCTCGGCGCGGCTGTGGGAAGTGCCGTCTGGGGGCTGGTGCTGGCTCCGGTCGCGCTGTTGCTCGTGACCCGGCCATCGAGGCCCGTGGATCCGGTGGTCCGTGTCGCGCCGGCCGGTGGCCTCGGATTCACGGGGGATCAGGGGCGCCATGACTGACCGCGTCCACGCCCGACTGCTGATCCTGGCCGTCCTGGTGATGTCCCTGGTCGCGACGCTGGCCGCTCGCGCGTTCAGCCTGCAGGTCGTCGAGGGGCAGGAGGCGAGCGCCGCTGCTGAGGACAACCGGGTCCGCGAGCTGGTCGTCCCCGCGGCGCGGGGCATGGTCCTAGACCAGCAGGGGCGACCCCTGGCGGCCAACCGGATCAGCCTGGACCTGACGGTCGACCGCCGCGAGCTGCGAAGGCTCGACGATGACGGTGCGGCAGTGCTGGACCGCCTCGCGGGCCTTCTGGCCATCGACGCCGACGTCATCGCCGCCCGCCTGCAGAACTGCGGGACGCCGGGTGCCCAGAAGCAGCCCAACTGCTGGAACGGGGCACAGGGCGCTGACCCGGTGGTGGCCCGCGACGTGGGGATCGAGATCGCCGGGCAGGTCATGGCCGACCCGATGGCCCATCCCGCTGTCGCGATCGACCGCGTTCCCGTGCGCCAGTACCCGGGGGAGTCACTGGCCGCGCACGCCCTGGGTCATGTCGGTCCCGTGACCGCTGAGGATGTCGCTGAGGACCCGACCCTTGAGGGTGCCCCGGCCCGCGGCCAGGCGGGGCTCGAGCTGGTCCACGACGAGGCGCTGCGCGGTGAGCCGGGGCTCGAGCGCGTGACTGTCGACAGTGCTGGGCACCGGGCGTCGGCCGGGGTCGTGGTCCCCGCCGTACCGGGCAAGACCCTGGTCACCCACCTCGATGCCGCGCTGCAGGCCGTCGTCGAGGAGCAGCTGCAGGCGGCGATCACCCGTGCCCGTGGGAGGATCGACCCGATCTCGGGGCTGCCCTACAGGGCCGATGGTGGGGCGGCCGTCGTGCTCGACGTGCGCACCGGTGCGGTCCTCGCGCTGGCGTCCGCTCCCGACTTCGACGCCAACATCTGGACCGGCGGGATCGCTGCCGACGACTACGCGGCGCTGACTGACCCGGCGGCAGGGCAGCCGCTGCTCAACCGCGCGGTGCAGACCGCGGTGGCGCCGGCATCGACGTTCAAAGTGGTCAGCGCCGCGGCCGCGCTGGAGTCCGGCTACTCGACGACTGCGGCCTACGACTGCCCCAGCAGCTACACAGTGGGCGGCCGGGCCTTCAAGAACTACCGCTCCCGGGCGTACGGACCCATCTCGCTGTCCCGGGCGCTCGAGGTCTCGTGCGACACGATCTTCTACCGCGTGGCCCACGAGCAGTGGCGCGCTGATGGTGGCTCGAAGCCCGTCGCGGACCCGGCCGACCTCATCGCCACGACCGCCTCCGACTTCGGGTTCGGCCGTGCCACCGGGATCGACCTGCCCGGCGAGACGTCGGGCCGGATCGCGTCCCGCGAGACGAAGGCGACGCAGTGGGAGCAGCGGCGCGACGAGTGGTGCGCCCGGGCCGAGAACGGCTACCCCGAGGTCACCGACGCCGAGCGCGCCCGCTACCTGACCCGACTGGCCAAGGAGAACTGCTCGGAGGGGATGCTGTGGCGCGTCGGTGACGCCCTCAACGCCTCCATCGGCCAGGGAGACACGGCAGCCACCGTGCTGCAGGTCGCGACGGCCTATGCGGCGATCGCCAACGGAGGCACCGTCCACCGCCCGCAGGTGGCCCGCGCCCTGCTCAACGCCGACGGATCGGTGGCCCAGGAGTTCGCCCCGCAGGTGGCCGGAACCGTGGACGTCCCCGCTGAGGACCTCGCGTTCCTGCGCCGGGCGCTTCGCGGGGTGATCGACTCCGGGACGGCCCGGCGCCCGTTCGCCGGATTCCCCCTCGACGAGGTCCCGCTGGCCGGCAAGACCGGCACGGGCGAGGTGTACGGGCAGCAGGCGACCTCGTGGTTCGCGTCCTTCGCGCCGGCCGACGACCCCCGGTATGCCGTGGTGATCATGGTGTCCCAGGGCGGCACGGGCGCGGGCACGTCGGGAGCGAGCGTGAAGGGCATCTACGAGGCGCTGTTCGGGGTGCGCGACGGCGCTGCCGATCCGTCCCGCAGCGTGCTCGTCGGCGGTGGTGTGGCTCGTGGGCTCCCGACGATGGGCGCTGACGGGGTGCCCACGGCACCGACGGCCTCCGGGGCAACCGACGCATCCGCGGCGCCGCCGCAGGGGCCGCCATGACCCTGGTGCGCACCGCGCTCCCGCTGGGCACCCGGACCAGCCCGCCCCGGCTGCGCCAGTGGGACTGGGTCCTGGTGCTCTCCGCGGTCTCGCTGTGCCTGCTCGGGGCGGCCCTGATCTGGTCGGCGACGTCCGCCCGGCTGGTCGCTGCGGGGCAGTGGTCGGGGACCTCAGCGTCGCGTCAGGTGATGAACCTCGTGCTCGGGCTGGGACTGTGCTGGGTGGTGTCACGGCTGGGGCATCGGGCCATCCGGCGCTACACGCCCGTTCTCTACGCCGCCAGCGTGGCCGGGCTGGTGCTCGTGCTCTCACCCCTGGGCAGCACGATCAATGGTGCCCAGGCGTGGATCCGGCTGCCCGCTGGGTTCACGATCCAGCCCTCGGAGTTCGCCAAGGTCGCCATCATCGTCGGGGTGGCACTCGTGCTCGCCGACCGGAGCCCGTCGGACGCCCCGGACGTGCGAACGCTGGCGCGCGCGCTGGCGATCGCCGCGGTGCCGGTGGCCCTGATCATGCTGCAGCCCGACCTGGGCACGGTTCTGGTGATCCTGTCGATAGTCGGGGGGATGCTCGCGATCGCCGGGGTGCGCCTGGTGCACCTGCTGGCCCTGGTTGTCCTGGGGGTGGGGGCGGTCGCCGCGGCCTTCCTCCTCGGCCTTGTCGACGACTACCAGGTCGATCGGCTCACGGCGTTCGCGCGGCCCGACGAGGGGGCGCGGACCTTCGGCTACAACACCCAGCAGGCGCGCATCGCGATCGGCGCCGGCGGCCTGCTGGGCCGCGGTCTGGGCAACGGCACCCAGACCCAGGGCGGGTTCGTGCCCTTCAACCACACGGACTTCGTGTTCTCGGTGGCCGGCGAGGAGCTCGGCTTCCTCGGGGTGTGCGTGCTCCTGGGGCTCCTGGCGGTGGTGCTCTGGCGCGGACTGACGGTCGCGTTGCGCGCCCGGGACCTGTTCGGTCGGCTCGTTGCCAGCGGGGTCGTGCTCTGGTTCGGCCTGCAGGCCTTCGAGAACATCGGCATGAACCTGGGAATCATGCCCGTCACCGGGGTCCCGCTGCCGTTCGTGTCCTTCGGGGGGTCCTCGATGTTCGCCGCGTGGATCGGGGTGGGGCTGCTGCTCAACATCCACGCCGGTGCCACGGCCGAGGACTGAGCGCGCACCGCCCGGTCAGCCCAGCGGTCAGCGTCCGGTCAGAACGCCACCGCCGGAGGCGCCTGGTGAGCGTCGGGCGCCTCGTAGAAGTCCCGCTTGTGCACCGCGGCCATGGGGGCGAACAGCATCCACGGCAGGGTCGACGCGGCGGTGTTCAGCGAGGCGACCGCGTCGTTGTAGTACTGCCGGGCGAACGAGAGCTGGTTCTCGGTGTCGCTGAGCTCATTCTGCAGGGCGACGAAGTTCGCTGACGCCTTCAGGTCGGGGTACGCCTCGGCGATCGCCAGGACGTTGACCAGGGACCGGTCGAGCGCCGCCTCAGCCGTCGCTCGGTCCGCCACGGACCCGGACCTCGAAGCGGCGCTGACCGCGGCACGTGCGGCGGTCACCTCCTCGAGGACGCCGCTCTCGTGCGCCGCATAGCCCTTGACCGTCGCGACCACGTTGGGGATCAGGTCAGCCCGCCGCGTCAGCTGCACGTCGATCCCTCCCAGCGCCTCCTGGGCACGGATGTCCAGCCGTCGCAGCTTGTTGAAGCCCATGACCATGATCCCCGCGAGTGCCAGGATCACCACCAGGCCGATCAGCCAACTCATCAGGGCATCCACCTCTCATCAACGTGCACGTCAGTCACCACGAGCCGCCGCCCCCACCGCCGCCGCCCCCGCCGAAACCGCCGCCCCCGCCCCCACTGGAGGAGGACGACTGCGAGGCGCTGTAGGCCGAGATCGACTCGGACACGGCGGAGTCGAAGGAGTCGAACTGTGATCCGGAGTAGAAGCTGGAGTACGTCGACCCAGCGTAGTAGGGGTACCACATCGGGATGGGCGGCTCGGACTGGGTGCTCACGCGGTACTTCTCGGCCCACTTGTCGGCCACCCCGAAGGCCACCGCGTACGGAACATAGGCGATGAACAGGTCCTTGCGGGCCGCGAAGTCGAAGCGATCCTCGGCCGATGGGGTGGACAGCAGCCGCTGGAACCCGCCGGCCTGCGACCACACGATGCGGCCTGCGGCGGTGCGCCGACGGCCGACCCCCGTCGCGAGCAGCGTCACCCCGCCGATCGCGAAAGCGGCGAACAGCAGGCCCCACATCGTCGGCCAGTTGAGGCCCGAGAACCCGAGCGCGGCGAGGAACAGGGCCACCACCCAGGCGACTCGCCCGAGGTACTCGTTGGCCGCGACACGCACCAGACCGGCGGTGCTGGCCCATCCGTCCACGGCTGAGGGCAGCGCCTGCTGCGCCTCACCCAGGGTCTTGCCGGCGGCGATGGACCCGTCGGCTGCGAAGGTCGCCCCGGGGGAGCGGACGCCCAGGGCGTGACCCACGGCCTGCGCGCCCGGGTCCAGCACGCCCCACTGCGCGTCCTGCGCCCGCCCGATGATCCGCCACGAGTCCACGCCCGGGTTCTCCAGCGACACGAACCCCCGGTCGGCCAGGTACAGGATGGTCGCGACCAGCGGGGCGGGCCCGTGCGACTCGGTGGCCATGTACGCGGTCTGGACCGGCCCCAGCCCCTCCGGAGGCGCGTACTGGACGGGGAACCCGGGGGACTCCTCCCGGCCCGAACGCCCCCAGACGATCCCCGCGACAAGCGCCGCGATTGAGGCCGCGAGGACGGCGATCAGCACGCTGACGGAGCGGCCGAGGACTGGGTCCCAGCGGATCGACCACGGCAGGCCGGGGCGGTCCGGTGCCGGCATGGCCATGGAGGCGCGAACGGTCATCCCGGTCCGCGGCGGGAGGTCCTCGGCGGTCAGCACCAGGTCGGTCGTTCCGGCGCCCTCGATGCCGCACGGCCCGGGGCCCCCGGCTGCCCCCGCCGAGCACTCGACCTGCCCGCTGGGACTGGGCAGCGAGATCGCGACCCGCGCCTGGCGGATCGGCATCTCCCAGCCCTGGGCCACGACGTTCCAGTAGAGGACCGACCCAGGATCGCCGACGTCCTCTCCCTCGACGGAGGCGAATGTCCCGGCGGCCCCCGCGGACGGCGCCGAGATGGCACCGTCGAGCGCGTAGGCGATCGTGTACGTGTGCTCGCCCGGGGTCAGGTACACCTCCGGGTCACCGATCTTGGCGACGAGGAACCGGTCGCCGCCCTCCCAGTACGTCTCGTACTCGGCCACGGCGCCGTCCACCGTGATCTCGCGGATCGTCGGCACGTGACGTGCTCCCGGGTCGCTCGGGTCGGAGACGTCCCAGTAGCGGAAGATCCCGTGGCGACCGCTCGGGAAGTCGGCGGTGATCTGCTCGGTCGCAGCCATGTGGCCGTCCGCGGCGACCGAGAACGCCGACCTCAGGTTGGTGATCACGACCGGGTCGTCGGCTGCCCCGGAAGTGCTCGGGACAAGTGACGCGACCAACGGCCACAGCAGCCCGATCGTGGCGAGCAGGATCAGCACGGCCCTGCCCGCGGTCGCCAGTGCCCGGCTGCTCACAGGGTCAACCTATCGGCGTGGGCGAGCCCCGGTGACCACTCTGTGCGACCGACCCCCCCATCGGGCAGGCGATCGGCGTTCTCAGAGCAGCGGATACACCCTCCCGGTCTGCTCACCGGTCTCATAGATGTGGGCCGGGGGGCCGACGATCAGCGGGTCGGGGCTGCCGACGAGGTCGGTGTCCTTGTCCGGGTAGTCCACCTCGGAGAGCACCCAGCGGATGGCCTCCAGACGTCCGCGCTTCTTGTCGTTGGAGCGCACGATCGTCCACGGGGCCCAGTCGCTGTCCGTGTAGAACAGCATGGCCTCCTTGGCGTCGGTGTAGTCCTGCCACCGGTCCAGGCTGGCCAGGTCCATGTCCGAGAGCTTCCACTGCCGCACGGGGTCGATCCGCCGGATCGTGAACCGCGAGACCTGCTCCTTGCGGCTCACCGAGAACCAGAACTTGAACAGGATGATCCCGCTGCGCACGAGCATCCGTTCGAACTCGGGGGCCTGGCGCATGAACTCCTTGTACTCCTCGTCGGTGCAGAAGCCCATCACCCGCTCCACCCCTGCGCGGTTGTACCAGGACCGGTCGAACATCACGATCTCCCCGGCGCTGGGAAGGTGCTCGATGTAGCGCTGGAAGTACCACTGTGTGCGCTCCTCCTGGGAGGGCTTCTCGAGGGCGATGACGCGCGCCCCTCGGGGGTTCATGTGCTCCATGAAGCGCTTGATCGTGCCCCCCTTGCCGGCGGCGTCTCGGCCCTCGAAGACCATCACGAGGCGCGCGCCGGAGGTCTTGACCCAGGACTGCAGCTTCAGCAGCTCGATCTGCAGCAGCCGCTTGCTGGTCTCGTACTCCCGGCGTGTCATCCGCTCGTCGTAGGGATACCCCTCGCGCCAGGTCCCCACTGGGGTGCCATCCGGGCCGAGCAGCACCGGATCGTCGACCTCATCCCAGGTCTCGGTCGCGGTCAGCCCGAAATGCAGGAGCCGGTCATCCTCGGTGTCCTGCAGGGCGTCGATGATGTCGGCCAGGTCCATGATCGACTCGAGGTCGAACTCACGGACGTCGCGATCGCTGCTCATGGCACCCGATCATTGCCTGCCGAGGGCGGCGTGGGCGCGTTGGGGGTGCGCGATGTCGGTGAACTTCCGGAGATGTGCGCCGATCGCCGCCGCCCACGCTCGCCCGACCGCCCCGCCTCCTGACCGTCGCGCGCTCCTCGGTGCAGACCACCCGGGCGCCGCGGATCCTGACGAGTGGGTGACCCGGCGCTATCCTGCGGGCGTGGGCATGACTCTGGATCGCTGGACCCAGTTGCGCACCTACCTCTCCGAGGACTTCCTCGGCGGACCCCGCGTGCTGAAGATGAACTGGGTCATCAACTTCCAGAAGGGCGGCACGCTGCCCTTCGTGCTCGGGTTGATGGCGCTGACCGACACCTGGACCGTCACGGCGTGGACCTACCTCGCGCTGCACGGGAGCTACGGCCTGATCTGGCTGCTGAAGGACTTGGTCATCCCGGATGCCCGGTGGCAGACGCGCATCACCCTCGGCGGGGCGTTCATGACATTCGCGCTCGTCCTCGGCCCCTACTGGCTCGCGCCGATACTCCTGGTCGCCAGCGATACCCAGCAACCCGCGTGGTTGCTGGCCTGCGCGACCATCGCCTACGCACTGGGTGTGGTCCTGATGATGGCCAGCGACGGGCAGAAGCACTACACCCTTCAGTTCCGGAGAGGGCTGATCACGACCGGGTGGTTCGCGCGCGTGCGCCATCCCAACTACCTGGGCGAGATGGTGCTCTACGCCTCCTTCGCGGTGGTGGCAGGGCACTGGATCCCGTGGGTGGTCCTGGCCTGGGTGTGGCTGGCACTGTTCGTGCCGAACATGCTCGGCAAGGAGGCGAGCATGAGCCGGTACCCCGAATGGGCGGCATACAAGGCCCGCACCGGCATGCTGCTCCCGCGCTTGCGCCGATCGCTCGCGGTTCCGTCGCCCGGTGGGGCTCCCGCCACGAAGGCGGGGGGCGCAGCGACCGTCCCTGGCTCCCGGTAGCAGCAGGGGTCGCTGCGGGGGCAGACCTCGCGCCCGTTCACGTCGAACGGACGTACCCGGGAGTCATCTGGACGCTGTTGGATCCAGCCTCGCGCCCGTTCACGTCGAACCTGCCCGGGCATGGGCGGGCGGTTCGACGCGAACGGGCGCGAGGTGCCTCCTGCGAGGTGGTGACTGCGCCCGGTTCGACGCAAACAGGCGCGAGGTTCGCCCACCCCGGGGGTTGCCGGGCCCACGCCATCGGTTGGGCCGGGCTCAACGGATCGCGCGACAGGGGCGGGTCGTCGGATCCGGTCTACCCTTGGCGGATGCATGAAATGTCCAGTCGCTCCAGCGCGCCCGTGTTCGACCAGCTCGAGGGAGTGCTGCCCCGGGTGAGCAAGCCGGTGCAGTACATCGGCGGTGAGCTGAACGCCGCGGCCAAGGACTGGGATGCCGCCCGCGTCCGGTGGGCCCTGATGTACCCGGACGCCTACGAGGTGGGCCTGCCCAACCAGGGCGTGCAGATCCTCTACGAGGTGCTCAACGAGGCCGACGGGGTGCTGGCCCAGCGCTCGTACTCGGTGTGGCCCGACCTCGAGGCGCTCATGCGCGAGCGGGGTATCCCCGCCTTCACCGTGGACGGCCATCGCCCGCTCGGCGCCTTCGACCTGATCGGCGTCTCGTTCTCCACCGAGCTCGGGTACACGAACATGCTGACGAGCCTGGACCTCGCGGGGATCCCGCTGATGTCCCATGAGCGCCACGACCACCATCCGCTGGTGGTGATGGGCGGCCACGCGGCGTTCAACCCCGAGCCCGTGGCGGACTTCGTCGACGTCGTCGTCCTCGGCGACGGCGAGGAGGCGGTGCTTGCGATCAGCGAGATCGTGCGCGCGTTCAAGGCCGAGCACCCCCGGTTCGGGGAGGTGGCCAACGGCACGTCGCTGCGCCAGGCACTTCTCGAGCGCCTGGCCTTGAGTGGGGTCGTCTACGTCCCGGCCTTCTACGACGTGGAGTACCTGACTGACGGCCGGATCGGTCGGGTCGTGCCCACCGACTCGGCCGCCCCCTGGCGCGTGGCCAAGCACACCCTGATGGACCTCGACGAGTGGCCCTACCCGAAGAACCCCCTCGTGCCCCTGGCCGAGACCGTGCACGAGCGGCTCAGCGTGGAGATCTTCCGCGGGTGCACCCGCGGCTGCCGGTTCTGCCAGGCCGGGATGATCACCCGGCCCGTCCGTGAGCGCTCGACCGAGGTGCTCGGCGAGATGATCGAGAACGGCCTGCGCAAGACCGGCTTCGAGGAGGTCGGGATGCTCTCGCTGAGCAGCGCGGACCACTCGGAGATCGCCGAGCTGAGCAAGGGCCTGGCCGACCGTTACGAGTCGGAGCAGGTGGCGCTGTCGCTGCCGAGCACCCGCGTGGATGCGTTCAACATCGACCTGGCCAACGAGCTCTCGCGCAACGGCCGGCGCTCCGGGTTGACCTTCGCGCCCGAGGGGGGCAGCGAGCGGATGCGCCAGGTGATCAACAAGATGGTCACCGAGCAGGACCTGATCAGCACAGTGACCGCGGCCTACTCGGCGGGCTGGCGGCAGGTGAAGCTGTACTTCATGTGCGGCCTGCCGACTGAGACCGACGAGGACGTGCTGCAGATCGCCGAGCTGGCCAAGAACGTGATCAAGGCCGGGCGTGAGGCGGCCGGCACCCGCGACATCCGCTGCACCGTCTCCATCGGCGGGTTCGTGCCCAAGCCGCACACGCCGTTCCAGTGGGCCGCCCAGCTCGACCACGAGAGCACCGACCGTCGCCTGCACGCCCTGCGCGACGAGATCCGCAACGACCGCAACTACGGCAAGGCGATCGGCTTCCGGTACCACGACGGGCGCCCCGGGATCGTCGAGGGCCTGCTGTCCCGCGGCGACCGCCGCGTGGGCCGAGTGATCCTCGAGGCGTGGCGCGACGGGGCCCGGTTCGACGGCTGGAGTGAGCACTTCTCCTTCGACCGCTGGATGGCCGCCGCCGAGCGGGCGCTGGCCGACGAGCCGGTGGACGTGGACTGGTACACGACAAGGGAGCGGGAGCAGAACGAGGTCCTGCCGTGGGACCACCTCGACTCCGGCCTGGACCGTGACTGGCTCTGGCAGGACTGGGAGGACGCGCTGGCCGGGGGCGAGGTCGAGGACTGCCGCTGGACGCCCTGCTTCGACTGCGGTGTCTGTGACCACCTCGGCACGCAGATCCAGGTCGGGCCCGGTGAGGCCGTGCTGCTGCCGCTGCCGGCCGTCCCCTCGCGGGTGGAGGCCTGATGGGCGCCAAGCGAACCCCTGACCGCGAGATCGTCCCCGCAGTCCAGAAGCTGCGCATCCGGTACGCCAAGCGTGGGCCGCTGCGCTTCTCCTCGCACCGGGACTTCCAGCGGGCGCTCGAGCGGGCGCTGCGCCGCGCCCGGGTCCCGATGGCCTACTCGGCGGGCTTCTCCCCGCACCCGAAGGTCTCCTACGCCAACTCCGCCCCCACGGGAGCGGCCAGTGAGGCCGAGTACGTCGAGATCGGCGTGATCCGGCGCTGTGACCCCGACGCCCTGCGCGCTGAGCTCGACGAGGCCCTGCCGCCCGGCCTGGACGTGCTCGAGGTGGTGGAGGCCCGAACGCCCGACCTGGTCAACAGGCTGCAGGCGAGCAGGTGGCGGATCGAGGTCCCGTCCGTCGCCTCCGACGAGCTGAGCCACGCCTGGCAGCGCGTCACGGACGCTGAGGCCGTGCCGGTCCAGCGGATGATGAAGCAGGGCTTGCGCACCCTCGACCTGCGCCCTGCGCTGGTCGCCGGCGAGATCGGGGATGCTGGTCCGCTCGGTGCCGTGCTCGAGGTGACCGTGGCCAACGTGACGCCCACGGTGCGTCCTGAGGAGATCCTGGTCGCCTTGCGGGAGATCGGCGGGCTGACCACCTCGGACCCTGCCCGCTCGACCCGATTGGCTCAGGGTCCGCTGATGGCCGACGGGCTGGTCGGCGACCCGCTGGATGTCGATCGGGCGGCCGCGCCTGCCGCATCGGCGTAGGCGCGCGGCTCCCGCGCGAGGTGCGTGCCGGGGGACACCCCCTGTGGCATAATTCGGCACAGTCACCCCGTCCATCGGAGTGACCCGTGTTCGATGCGTCGCACCGACCGAGGCCCTACGTGCCGCCGAGAGCTGGCACAGGGAGCGGTCAGGCCGCGACCGGCTGTGGGCGGATTTCGTCACCAGTCGGGCCCGCTGAGAACGCGGAGCCCGAGGTCGACGCACGATCCACGTGCGCACCGCGGGCGGCACCAGAGGCTTCGCCGGAACGTGCGTGCACGGTTCGGCCATACGCAGGGAACTGCGTGGCGGTGACCGCTGCGCTGTACCCGTGAGGAGACCGCCGTGGTCGACGACCAGGATCAGCAGCGCACCGACGAAGCCCAGGCTGGCGCCGATGCGCCCGTCACGGCGGCGCCACCGCGGCGCCGTCGACGGGCGGCCAGCCGACCTGCGGGTCCGCCCGTGGTCGTCCCTGACAGCGACCAGGCCGAGCTCTTCGCGGCTCCCGTGCAGGGCCAGCCGGTCGCGGCCGAGGCGGAGACTGGCAGCGAGAGCGAGGTTGAGGAGGAGCTGCAGCCGGAGGCTGAGCTGATCACGGCTGAGGCTGAGGCCCTGCCGGCAGTCGCTGGGGCCGACCTCGACGCCGAGCCCGCAATCGAACCAGCTGACGAGCAGCGGGAGTCCGCCGGCGCGCCTGACCCCGCTCCCGGTGAGTCCGGCTCACTGGACCGGGCCGAGGCGGCACCCACGGCGGCGCGCCGCTCCCGGCGGGCGACGCGTGGCGTGACCACCGTCGCGTTCTCCGCTGAGCCCGAGCCCGAGGCCACCCCGGTGGTGCCACCGGCTGAGGCGCCGGTGGTGGCCCTGTTCCAGCCGCCGGACGAGACCAAGGCCGTGCGTCGTCGCCGGCGCCCCGCGACCGTCGCCGACGACGCCGGTTCCGAGCCCACAGAGCAGGACCGCGAGGCCGAGGCGCGTGCGTCCGGTACCACGAGCAGCTCAGGTGAGCACCGTGCGCGCACCGAGCGCGCCGCCGCCGACACGGACGCTGCCGCCGACGCCGACGCCGACGCCGAGGACCGCGAGGGCGACACCGACGACGAGCGCGATGACGAGGGCGCGCCACGCCGCCGCCGTCGTCGGGGAGGCCGTCGCCGCCGTCGGGGAGGCCCGGGCAGCGCCGACGACACGGGGTCTGCCGACGACGACGACAGCCAGGACGGCTCCGAGTCGGGCGGGCAGTCCACGCGAGGTGACCAGTCCACGCGAGGTGACCAGTCCACGGACTCAGACGAGTCCGACGACGAGTCCGACGGTGAGGGCCCCGATGGTGATGAGGTCGAGGGCGGGGAGTCCTCGAGCGCACGTCGCCGCCGCCGCAGGCGTCGTCGCGCCGGTGTCGCCGAGGAGATGGAGGACCTGTCCTCCGAGGATCCGCCCAACACGGTGGTCAAGGTCCGCGAGGCCCGCCGGCCGAAGGACGAGATCACCTCGGTTCGCGGCAGCACCCGTATCGAGGCCAAGAAGCAGCGCCGCCGCGATGGTCGGGAGGCCGGGCGCCGGCGAGCGCCGATCCTGACTGAGGCGGAGTTCCTCGCTCGCCGCGAGGCCGTCAACCGAGTCATGTGCGTGCGCGAGCACGGGGACCGCACGCAGATCGCCGTCCTCGAGGACGGGATCCTCGTCGAGCACTACGTCAACCGCGCGGAGTCCTCCTCGATGGTGGGCAACGTGTACCTGGGCAAGGTCCAGAACGTCCTTCCCTCGATGGAGGCCGCGTTCGTCGACATCGGCCGTGGCCGCAACGCAGTGCTGTATGCCGGTGAGGTGAACTGGGAGGCGGCAGGCCTCGAGGGGCAGCCCAAGCGCATCGAGCTGGCGCTGAAGTCCGGCGACCCAGTGCTGGTCCAGGTGACCAAGGATCCGATCGGCCACAAGGGCGCCCGGCTCACCAGCCAGATCTCGCTGCCGGGGCGCTTCCTGGTCTATGTGCCCGAGGGCTCGATGACCGGGATCTCGCGCAAGCTGCCCGACACCGAGCGCTCCCGGCTCAAGTCGATCCTCAAGGACGTCGTCCCGGATGGTGCCGGCGTGATCGTGCGTACCGCGGCTGAGGGCGCGACCGAGGAGCAGCTCACCGCCGACGTGACCCGTCTGGCCGCGCAGTGGGCCGACATCACCAAGAAGGCGAAGTCGGCATCCCCGCCGTCGCTGCTGTACGGCGAGCCGGACCTGGCCATCAAGGTCGTCCGCGACATCTTCAACGAGGACTTCACCACGTTGCTGGTGCAGGGCGACAGCACGTGGCAGACGCTGAGCGACTACATCGGATGGGTCGCCCCGGACCTGCTGCCCAAGCTGGAGAAGTGGGTCGAGCCGACCGACCTCTACGCCTCGCACCGGATCGACGAGCAACTGGCCAAGGCCCTTGACCGCAAAGTGTGGCTGCCCTCGGGTGGTTCGCTGGTGATCGATCGCACCGAGGCGATGACCGTCGTCGATGTCAACACCGGCAAGTTCACCGGTCAGGGCGGCAACCTCGAGGAGACCGTCACGAAGAACAACCTCGAGGCCGCTGAGGAGATCGTCCGTCAGCTCCGGCTGCGCGACATCGGCGGGATCATCGTCGTCGACTTCATCGACATGGTGCTCGAGAGCAACCGGGACCTCGTCCTGCGCCGGCTCGTGGAGTGCCTGGGCCGCGACCGCACGAAGCACCAGGTGGCCGAGGTCACGTCGCTCGGGTTGGTCCAGATGACGCGCAAGCGCATCGGCCAGGGCCTGCTCGAGGTCTTCTCCACGCCATGCGAGCACTGCGGGGGTCGTGGGCACATGGTCCACGCCGAGCCCGTGGGCCTGGACCACCAACCGGCTGAGGAGAACGGCAACCGGCGCGATCGAGGCGGGCACCGCCCCGCCAAGCCGCCCGCGCCGGCAGTCCTGGGTGGCAAGCAGACGGGCAAGACCCCGCCGCCGCCGAGGTTCGACGACCACGGCCACATCGAGCACGACGAGCAGGGCCATGTCGAGCACGGCGAGCCCGTGGTCGACGAGTCTGCGCCACACGAGCACGTAGAGGATCACAAGGCTCACGCAGGGCTTGACGAGCACCCATCCCACGACCTCGCGCCGGACGACCTCGCGCCGGACGAGCAGGGTGCCCACGAGCAGGCACCGGATGAGTCCCACCACGACGGTGGGGAGCCCGACAACACCGAGCACGAGTCGGATACGCGCCCCGAGCCGTCCCCGGAGGATGAGCCGGGTGCCGCCCGCGAGATCGACGAGCACAACGAGTCGCCCGCCGATCCGGCATCCGATGTCGCAGACGGGTCCGACGGTGCCACCACCGACGGTGCCGACGTGCACGCAGATGAGCCGGACGCGGACGTGCTCGGCGCGGACGACCACCCCGGCGACGCCCTCGAGCACGCCGAGGAGTCCCAGAGCGTGGACGCAGTTTGACCGTATGCCAGTCGGCTCCGTACCCTAGAACCCTGGCGCGTGAGCGCCGCACGCATGTGCGTGCCCGTCATCCGGGTGCGTCCAGCCCCCAACCGATCTCAGGAGTGCCACCCGTGTACGCCATTGTCCGCTCCGGCGGCCGCCAGGAGAAGGTCGCCGTCGGCGACGTCATCGAGACCGATCGCGTCTCCGCCGAGCCCGGTGACAACGTGGTCCTGCCCGCGCTGCTGCTCGTGGACGGCGCCACTGTCACCTCGGACTCCGAGACGCTCGCCGGTGTGACGGTGTCCGCCGAGGTCCTGGCTCACACCAAGGGCCCGAAGATCGAGATCCTCAAGTACAAGAACAAGACCGGCTACCGCAAGCACCAGGGTCACCGTCAGTCCCTGACCCAGCTGCGCGTCACCGGCATCGAGAGCGGGAAGTGACCTCATGGCTCATAAGAAGGGTGCATCCAGCACGCGCAACGGCCGGGACTCGAACGCGCAGCGCCTCGGTGTGAAGCGCTTCGGCGGCCAGGTCGTCAAGGCCGGCGAGATCATCATCCGCCAGCGTGGCACGCACTTCCACCCCGGTGAGAACGTCGGCCGCGGCGGCGACGACACCCTGTTCGCCCTCGCCCCGGGTGCCGTGCAGTTCGGCACCGCTCGCGGACGTCGCGTCATCAACATCGTCGAGGTCCCGGCTGGCTGAGGCCGGACCACTTCAGCGGAGGCGGGCCCGGTTGGGCTCGCCTCTTCTGCTTTCGTCCCCACCGTTCTGCCTCCTGCCCCGCGCCCGCCCGGATTCCGGGAGGATGGCGCCACAGCGGGAGGGTGAGCATGGGGGAGCGCAGCAAACGCACGACCACGAGAGGAGACGGGCCCATGGCGACATTCGTCGACCAGGTGGTGATCCACGCCACCGCCGGTAACGGCGGGCATGGGTGCGCCTCCGTGCACAAGGAGAAGTTCAAGCCGCTCGGGGGACCGGACGGGGGGAACGGTGGTCGAGGTGGGGATGTGATCCTGCTTGCCGATCCGGGCACCCCCAGCCTGCTGGACTACCACCACTCACCCCACCGGCGTGCTACGAACGGCGTTCCCGGTCAAGGCGGCCACCGCAACGGGGCCAATGGCTCCGATGTGGTGCTGCCCGTACCCGTCGGCACCGTGATCAGCGTCGACGGCGAGCTCCTGGCCGACCTGCCGGTGGCCGGCACATCGGTGGTGATCGCACGTGGCGGTCGGGGAGGGCTGGGCAACGCAGCCCTGGCCTCGGCCCGGCGCAAGGCCCCGGGTTTCGCCCTCCTCGGCGAGCCCGGCGAGGAGGTGACGGTCGTCCTCGAGCTCAAGACGGTGGCCGACATCGGTCTGGTCGGGTTCCCCAGCGCGGGCAAGTCCTCGCTGATCGCCGCGATGTCCTCGGCACGGCCCAAGATCGCCGACTACCCGTTCACGACGCTCGTGCCGAACCTCGGGGTCGTGACCGCCGGGTCGACGGTCTTCACGGTCGCCGACGTTCCCGGGCTGATTCCGGGGGCCTCGCAGGGAAAGGGGCTCGGGCTGGAGTTCCTGCGCCACGTCGAGCGCTGCGCTGCCCTGGTCCACGTCCTGGACTGCGCCACCCTGGAGCCCGACCGCGACCCGATGAGCGACCTCGACGTGATCGAGGCCGAGCTCGCCGAGTACGGCGGATTGGCCGACCGGCCTCGCCTGGTGGTGCTCAACAAGATCGACGTCCCCGAGGGTCGCGAGCTCGCCGAGATGGTGCGTGCCGACCTCGAGGCGCGTGGTCTGCCGGTGTTCCTGGTGTCCGCGGTCTCCCACGAGGGCCTGCGCGAGCTGTCGTTCGCGATGGGGCGCATCGTCGCCGATCAGCGCGCAGCCACGGCCCTGCCGGTCGCGGAGAGGATCGTCATCGTGCCCAAGGCGGTGGACGACGCCGGGTACGAGGTGGTCCGCGAGGGCGAGGCATTCCGGGTGCGTGGCGCGCGCCCGGAGCGCTGGATCCGCCAGACCGACTTCTCCAACGACGAGGCCGTTGGCTACCTCGCTGACCGCCTCGCCAGGCTTGGCGTCGAGGAGGACCTGGTGCGCCTGGGCGCGAAGCCGGGCGACGAGGTCCGGATCGGCCCCGAGGAGAATGCCGTCGTGTTCGACTGGGAGCCGACCGTCCGGGGCTCCGGACCCGGCCCTCGCGGTCAGGACCAGCGCATCCTGGCCCCTGAGGCACGCCAGCACGGTCGGACCCGCGCGCAGCTGGAGGACGGGGAGGACCCCGAGTCGCAGTGGGCGCCGGATCCCGTGGATGAGAGCCCTGCGACGCATCGCCGGCGCGCCGTCGTGCCTGCGACCTCCCCCTCCGTGGACGTCCCGACGGCAATCGATGCGGGGGAGGACGAGCCCTGATGACTGCGCTGCCCGACTCGTCGGCGTCGCTCCGTGCGGCGATCCAGGCTGCCAGGCGCGTGGTGGTGAAGGTCGGTTCGTCGTCGCTGACGCTGCGTGGTGGCGACGTCCGTGCTCCCGCTGTCGGCGCAGCCTCCGCACCGGGCCCGCGCCCTGGGCCTGATGTCGACCCCGGCCCCCGCGACGGGTCCTCGGTCCTGGCGGGCGTGTCGGCGGGGATCGATGTCGCGCGCGTCAATGAGCTCGTCGACGCCCTGGGGGATGCCGGTCATCGGGGCGTGCAGCTGCTGCTGGTGTCCTCCGGGGCGATCGCCACCGGCATCGCGCCCCTGGGCCTGCGCCGGCGCCCGCGCGATCTGGCCTCTGCCCAGGCCGCTGCCTCGGTGGGCCAGGGCATCCTCATGGCGCACTACCACGACGCCTTCGCGCGCCACGATCGCGCCGTCGGCCAGGTGCTGCTCACCGCTGATGACCTGATCCGACGTGCGCACTACCGCAACGCCCAGCGCACCCTCGAGCGACTTCTCGAGCTCGATGTGGTGCCCATCGTCAATGAGAACGACACGGTGGCCACTGCGGAGATCCGGTTCGGGGACAACGACCGCCTGGCCGCGCTCGTGGCCCACCTCGTGCGCGCCGACGCCCTGATCCTGCTCTCCGATGTCGACGGGCTCTACGACGGGCCGCCCGGGCGAGGCGCCAGCCGGCTCATTCCCGAGGTGGCCTCAGCCGCCGATCTGGAGGACGTCGTCATCGGTGGGTCCGGCGCCGCGGGTGTGGGACTCGGTGGCATGGGCACCAAGGTCGAAGCCGCCCGCATCGCCACCGAAGCAGGTATCCCGGTCGTCCTGACATCCGCGGCCAACGCCGCCCGGGCCCTGGCTGGCGAGCCCGTCGGCACCTACTTCCACGCGACCGGCGACCGGTCGGCCTCGCGGATGCTGTGGTTGGCCCATGCCACCTCCAGCCTCGGCCAGATCCACCTGGACGCCGGAGCCGTGCGTGCGCTGCAGGACCGGGGCGCGTCGTTGCTTCCGGCCGGGATCACCCACGTGGTCGGTGGCTTCGTCGCCCGAGATCCGGTGGACCTCCTCGGGCCCGACGGGCGGCTCGTTGCCCGCGGGCTCGTCGCCTACGACGCCGTCGAGCTCCCCGCGCTCCTGGGCCGCTCCACCAAGGAGCTCGCCGCAGCGCTCGGCCCGGAGTACGAGCGCGAGGTCGTCCACCGCGACGACATGGTCCTGCTGCGCTGACGCCGCCGTCCCGCTCGCCCGCCTCCGCCTGATCGGCCCGCCGTCCGTCCGCTGCCCCCGCCGCGGCCCGATCGGTCCGCTGTCCCGCGGCCCATCCGCGGGTTCGTCTGCCTGTCGGAGCGCCGATGCTCGGGATTCCCGACGAGTCGAGGGACACCCTGGGAGGTCCGGTCGAGCAGTTGGCGTCAGGTTCTCTGGGCGCCGGTGAGTCGGCGCTCGTCTACCCTTGGCCCATGTCCGACGCCCCCGCCTCCATGGTTGCCCTCGAGCGCTCCGACGCCCCCACCATCGCCGCCGAGCGTGAGCTCGTCCTGGCCACAGCTCGCCGGGCTAAGGAGGCGGCGGTGGCGCTGCGCCAGCTGACGCGCGCGCAGAAGGATGCCGCCCTGCGGGCCATGGCCGACGCCCTGCGCGCCTCGACCGCCCCGATCCTGGCGGCGAACGCGATCGACGTGCAGCGGGCGGTCGCCGCCGGGACCGCGCCGGGGATCGTCGACCGGCTCACGCTCACCGAGGACCGGCTTTCCGACATCGCCGCCGCCCTGGAGCTCGTGGCCGACCTGCCCGATCCCGTGGGCGAGGTCGTGCGTGGCTGGACCCAGCCGAACGGCCTGGAGATCCGTCAGGTGCGCGTCCCCATGGGCGTCGTCGCGATGGTCTACGAGGCCCGCCCCAACGTCACCGTGGACGCCGCCGGCCTGAGCCTCAAGAGTGGCAACGCGGCCCTGCTGCGCGGATCATCCTCGGCTTACGACTCGAACACCGCCCTCGTCGACGTCATGCGCACGGCGCTGGCGGCCACCGACGTCCCGGTTGACGCGATCCAGCTCGTGCCCGGACGCAGCCACGAGGCCGTGATGGCACTGATGACTGCGCGCGGTCTGGTCGACCTGCTCATCCCCCGCGGTGGCGCCGGGCTGATCCGCAACGTCGTGGACAACTCGACAGTGCCCGTGATCGAGACCGGCGTCGGCAACTGCCACGTGTACGTCGACGCTTCCGCCGACGTCGAGAAGGCGGTGGCGATCCTGGTCAACTCGAAGACCCAACGCACGAGCGTGTGCAACACGGCCGAGACGGTCCTCGTGCACAGTGCGGTGGCTGACAAGTTCCTGCCGGCCGCGCTGGCCGCGCTGGCGGACAAGGGGGTGACGATCCACGGCGACGAGCGGATGGCCGCCCACGCCGCAGCTGCCGGGATCGCCTTCGCTCCGGTCACTGACGAGGACTGGGCTCGTGAGTACTACTCGCTGGACATTGCTGCGGGCATCGTCGACTCCCTGGACGAGGCATGTGCGCACATCCGGCGCTGGTCGAGCGGGCACACCGAGGCGATCGTGACCGAGGACCTCGGCGCGTCCCGGCGGTTCATCGGCGGGGTCGACTCGGCCGCGGTGATGGTCAACGCCTCGACCCGGTTCACCGACGGGGGCGAGTTCGGCTTCGGGGCGGAGATCGGGATCTCGACCCAGAAGCTGCACGCCCGTGGGCCGATGGGCCTGACCGAGCTGACCTCCACGACCTACCTCATCCACGGCGACGGCCACATCCGCACGTGACGGTGCCACGCATCTGACGGACCGCGCGCTCTGGCCGGATCGCGCACCGGAGCGGGCCGATCCCGTGGCGCCGAGCCGTGCGCGGTGGTCGATCCGGTAGGCTCACCGCGCTGACCACTGGGAAGGGGATGTTCGATGGTGAACGCACTGGTTCGGCTCTCCGAGGGGGCAGCTGTCGAGGAGCACCCTGGCGTGCCCGCGTGGGTATTCGGGGCCATCGCCCTGGTCCTGCTGCTGGTCCTGCTGTTCGCCGTGACCCGGTTCAATCCCGACCGGTGAGCCGCGCGCACCGATGACCGTGCGCCTGGGAGTCATGGGGGGCACGTTCGACCCCATCCACCATGGCCATCTCGTGGCCGCCAGCGAGGTGGCTCACCTGTACTCGCTGGACGAGGTCGTCTTCGTCCCCACCGGGCAGCCCTGGCAGAAGGCCCACAGGCCTGTCACCCAGGCCGAGACCCGATACCTCATGACCGTGATCGCCACGGCTGACGATCCGAGGTTCACCGTCAGCCGCGTCGACATCGACCGGGAAGGACCGACCTACACCGTGGACACGCTGCGCGACCTGCACGTGCAGCGCCCGGACGCCGAGCTCTTCTTCATCACCGGGGCTGATGCCCTGGGATCGATCCTGACGTGGCGCGATCCGCACGACGTCCTGGAGCTCGCCCACCTGGTGGGCGTGACTCGTCCCGGACATGACGTGGACGCCGCCCACCTGCCGGCCGGCTCGGCCAGCATCGTGGAGATCCCAGCCCTGGCGATCTCGTCCACCGACTGCCGGGAGCGGGTCGCGCAGGGCGCTCCGATCAGCTACCTGGTGCCGGCTGGCGTGGATCGGTTCATCGCCAAGTTGGGCCTGTACCGGGCCGGTGGGCAATGAGCCCGAAGCACGCGAAGCCCGAGCCTCCTGAGGAGGCCGGGCCGCTGGAGCCGCAGGAGGCCGAGCCCCAGCAGGCCGAGCCCCAGAAGGTGATCGAGCCACCGCGGGCAGAGCCGCCTGCCGTCAGCCCCTCGCCCCAGCCGTCGGTGCCTCGTGCGGAGCCACCGACGGAGGCCGACCCCGTCACCACAGCCGGCCCCACCCCATCGCCCTCAGCTGCGCCTCCCATGCCGCCGACTCCGGTGGCGCAGGAGCTTCCGGCTCAGACTCCGACGGTCGTGTCGGGCCCCGCAGCTTCGACGAACCCGAGCGCCGCGGTAGCGGATGCGTCCCCACCCGCTCCTGCGCCCAGTCCCGCCGAGCCCGAGCCCGAGCCCGCGCGGACCGAGCCTGTCCCCACGCCCGAGCCCACGCGGACCGAGCCTGTCCCCGCGCCCGAGCCCACGCGGACCGAGCCTGTCCCCGCGCCCGAGCCCACGCGGACCGAGCCTGAGCCCGCGCCCGAGCCCACGCGGACCGAGCCTGAGCCCGCGCCCGAGCCCACGCGGACCGAGCCTGAGCCCGCGCCCGAGCCCACGCGGACCGAGCCTGAGCCCGCGCCCGAGGCCGCGTCACCCCGCACCGCAACCGCCCGCCGCCGCCCGCCGCCGCGCCGCCCCGGTGGTCGTCGCATCCGCTCGCGCTGGATGTGGGCCTTCCTGGCGATCCTCGGGATGTCCCTGGTCGCATGGCTGCTGGTGACCATGCGGCCCGCGAACCCTGACGGGACGCCTGCGCCCACGCCCTCGCCCACGGCGTTCGCCGAGCAGCAGACACTGCTGATCCAGGTCCGCAACGATGCGGACCTCGGCGCGGACAACATGGTGGCCGGCGTCGGCGGAGGGCTTCCGGCCGCCCAGCTGCTGGTGCCCTCCCGGTTGATCGTGGACGTCCCCGGAGCCGGCCAGCAGACCCTGGGCCAGAGCGCCCGCCTGCTGGACCGCTCAGCCTCCCAGGACGCCCTGTCCGACCTCCTGGCACTCCGGATCGACGGGACCCTGAGCCTGGCCCGGTTGGCGCTGGCGGGGATGGTCGACTTCGTCGGGGGCATCACTGTCGACGTCGACCAGCCCATCACGGTGACTGACGAGGTCACGGAGGTCGAGACGGTCGTCGTCCCGTCCGGTCTCCAGACCCTCGACGGAAACCAAGCCGCTGCTTACGCGCTGGCGTGGCTCCCGGACGAGCCCGAAGCTGCGCGGCTTGCGCGCTACTCCCAGGTGATGACCGCCACGATCTCCGGCCTGCCCGATGACCGCTTGCGCATCGAGCAGATGCTCACGTCGTTGGGGGCATCTGCGCGTACGACCACCACCACCCAGGCGGTGGCTGCCTTCCTCCTGCAGATGCGTGGCAGCATCCTCGAAGGTGGCCAGCAGGTCCGCGTCCTGCCGACGACCGACATCGAGGCGGGGGAGACCCTCGCCGTCGTCCGGGTCGACCTTGTGGCTTCCGAGTCGGTGATCTCCTCACTCCTGCCGCAGGCCATGCTGACGGGCGCGGAGTCCAACCCGAGGGTCCTGGTCCAGAACGGCGTCGGAACCCCGGGGCTCGGGGCCAGCGCCCGCGACCGGCTCGTGGGTGCGGGCATGGTCTACATCAACGGGGGCAACGCGGAGCAGTTCGAGCAGGCACAGACCCTCGTGATCGTCGAGGACTCCACGACGGAGTCCCTCGCCCTGGGGGAGAAGGTCGCTGAGGCCCTGGGCGTCCCGGCCACCGCTGTCCAGATCGCCGAGGACGGCCAGAACGTGGCGGACGTCGTGGTGATCCTCGGGGCCGACTTCGATCCGTGAGCCGACAGCCCGGCCCAGCTGGGGACGGTAGGCTCGCCATTGTGACTGCTGACTCCCATGCCGTGGCCCTGACGATCGCTGCTGCCCACGCCGCGTCCGAGAAGCTGGCTGAGGACATCGTGGCGATCGACGTGAGCAACCACCTGGTCCTCACCGACGTGTTCCTGCTGTGCTCGGCGGCCAACGACCGCGCCGTGCGTGCCGTCGTCGACGGGATCGAGGAGGCGCTGCTCAAGCAGGGCGCCAAGCCGTTGCGCCGCGAGGGGGAGGCCGAGGGTCGCTGGGTCCTGCTGGACTACAACGAGATCGTGGTGCACGTGCAGCAGTCCGAGGAGAGGTTCCACTACGCCCTCGAGCGGCTCTGGCGCGACTGCCCGCTGATCGAGCTCCCCGAGGAGGTCAACCGGCCCCGCTCCGCGACCCCGTGAGCGGCGGCTGGAACGCCGCACCCCGGCGGCGGGTGGTCTTCTGGCGGCACGGACGAACAGCCTGGAACGTGGAGAACAGGTTCCAAGGAGCGACCGATGTGCCCCTCGACGACGTCGGCCTGGCGCAGGCGCGTGCCGCGGCTCCGGCCCTGGCGCGGATGAGCCCGACGGCCATCGTCTCCAGCGACCTGGATCGAGCCGTGACCACGGCGCGCGTCCTGGCCGGGCTCACGGGCCTCGACGTGGTCGAGGACGCTGACCTCCGGGAGACCGATGGCGGCCGATGGCAGGGCCTGACCCGCGACGAGATCATCGACCAGGATCGTGACCTCTTCCTGGGGTGGGTCGCCGGGCACGACGTCCGTCCGCCCGGTGGTGAGGTGCGCAGCGAGGTCGTGACCCGCGTGGTCGGCGCGGTCGACCGACAGGTCGCAGTGCTCCCCTCGGGTGGGACGCTCGTCGTGGTCAGCCACGGCGGCTCGATCCGCGGTGCCATCGGCGGGCTGCTCGGGCTGGCCCCGGAGCAGTGGACCGCGCTCGGGGTCATCAGCAACTGCGCGTGGAGCGTGCTGAGCCAGTTGACGCTGCCTGCTGAGCCGGGCGGCGAACCCGTGACGCGCTGGCGGCTCGAGGAGTACAACGCGGCCGCGGCCCCGGAGCCCGCGCTGGGCGCCGACGACGCCTGAGGTCGCTGGGCCGGATGGGGGCCGCCTCCTCGGCTGGGTCGACACACGCAGGACCCGCGGGAACACGGGAGGTCCTTGGAGCGAGGGGATCCGTCGTGGCCGCAGGACGGCCACTCCTCCCGAGTCCCCGCTGTTTGAGTCCGCACAATGCAGAAGGACCCCCGGGAACGCCGGAGGTCCTTCTGCATTGTGGAGCTGAGGGGACTCGAACCCCTGACCCCCTGCATGCCATGCAGGTGCGCTACCAGCTGCGCCACAGCCCCGAATACCCGCCAAGGATACCCGAGGTGCGCACCCGAT
This sequence comes from uncultured Actinomycetes bacterium, assembly GCA_963747335.1. Lineage (GTDB taxonomy): Bacteria > Actinomycetota > Actinomycetes > S36-B12 > CAIYMF01 > Prado023. The sequence goes on from CAVVEV010000009.1 coordinate 69,691, forward strand.
CGGAAATCGGTTCGGGCGAGGCGGACCGCTCCGGCGCCGCTGGGTGGTGCCCTCGGGACGTGCCAGTCAGAGGGCCCGGGCCCGGTTGTTGCGTGGGTTGTGCTCGAGCTCGATGTGGCCCAGGTGCTCCAGGAGGGGCGGGACGTACATGCCGAACCGCCCGCGGTAGCCCTTGCGCTGGCCGTACCACCCGCCCACCGGATTGTCGGGCGAACGGCCCCAGGCCTCGATCGTGCCCTCAGCGGCTGGCTTGTTCTCGTCCGCTGCGCCCAACGGGATCCAGTCGCCGTGCGCCACCAGCATGGCGCGCAGGTCCTCGATGGCGGACAGGAGATAGGTCAGCCGGGTTGATCCGACCTGGCAGACCAACAGCGGGGGGTCGGACTCCGTGTCGGCGTACATCGTGTACTGCGACGTGCCCGGGGCGGTGGTCAGCTCCCAGGGGTCATCCTTGGTCCCCGCAGCAGACATGAGTCCTCCTGGCCCTCCGACCGACGGGTGGTGCCGTCGGGCCACCAGTCTCGCCGCTGAAGCGCGTGGGAGTCCAGAGGTTTCCCAGGGGCCAGCAGGCATGAGCATCATGCGAGTCCCATCAGATCGCCGTCGCCGGTCGGATGGGGACACCCGGCCCAGCGACTACCCTTGTGCCTCATGAGCACCAGCCCGACGGAGACCGCCGAGACCCGTGAGGGGTTTGACCCCACCGCCCTGCAGGACAAGTGGCTGGAGGTGTGGGACCGCCTCGCGCCGTTCCGCTCCGGCCGTCCGGACGACGACCGCCCGCGCAAGTACGTGCTCGACATGTTCCCGTACCCGTCGGGTGACCTGCACATGGGCCACGCGGAGGCCTATGCCCTGGGAGACGTCCTGGCGCGCTACTGGGTCCAGCGGGGCTTCAACGTGCTGCATCCCATCGGCTGGGACGCCTTCGGCCTGCCCGCGGAGAACGCGGCGATCAAGAACAGCGCCGACCCGCGGGCGTGGACCTACGAGAACATCGCCACCCAGAAGGAGTCGATGCGCCGCTACGGCTGCTCGTTCGACTGGGACCGCGTGCTCAACACCTGTGACCCGGAGTTCTACCAGTGGAACCAGTGGTTCTTCCTGAAGATGTTCGAGCGCGGCCTGGCCTACCGCAAGGCCAGCGCGGTCAACTGGTGCCCGAGCTGCCAGACGGTGCTGGCCAACGAGCAGGTCGTCGGCGGCCTGTGCGAGCGCTGCGACTCCGTGGTCACCAAGAAGAAGCTGACCCAGTGGTACCTGAAGATCACCGACTACGCCGATCGGCTGCTCGACGACATGTCCCTGCTCGAGGGTCAGTGGCCGGACAAGGTCCTGCATATGCAGCGCAACTGGATCGGGCGATCCACGGGTGCTGAGGTCCAGTTCGCGATCGAGGGCCGCGACGAGCCCGTGACGGTCTACACGACCCGGCCGGACACCCTGTTCGGCGCCACGTTCTTCGTCGTCGCCGCGGACTCCGACCTGGCTGCCGAGCTGGCGGCCGGCACCGAGGCCGAGGCGGAGTTCGCCGAGTACCTGGTGGCCACCAAGCAGGAGACCGACATCGACCGGATGGCCAGCGACCGCCCCAAGACGGGGGTGTTCCTCACCCGGTACGCGATCAACCCGGTCAACGACGAACGGCTGCCGATCTACGCCTCCGACTACGTCCTGGCCGACTACGGCACGGGCGCGATCATGGCCGTCCCCGCGCACGACCAGCGGGACCTGGACTTCGCGCGCACCTTCGACCTGCCGGTGCGGGTGGTCGTCGCGTCCGACACGGATCCGTTGCAGACCGGCGTGGCCACCGCCGACGACGGCGCGCACATCAACTCCGGCCCGCTGGACGGCCTGGACAAGGACGCCGCGATCGCCCGGATGATCCAGTGGCTCGACGAGCAGGGTCGCGGGAAGGCTGCGGTCAACTACCGCCTGCGCGACTGGCTGATCAGCCGGCAGCGCTTCTGGGGCACGCCTATCCCGATCATCCACTGCCCCGCCTGTGGCGAGGTGCCGGTCCCCGAGGACCAGCTGCCCGTGGAGCTGCCCAGCGCCGAGGGCCTTGACCTCAAGCCCAAGGGGACCTCGCCGCTGGGGGCCCTGGACGAGTGGTCGATCGTGGACTGCCCGCGGTGCGGTGGCCCGGCCCGCCGGGATCCCGACACGATGGACACGTTCGTCGACTCCTCGTGGTACTTCCTGCGCTACCTGGACCCCGCCAAGACTGATGGGCCATTCGACACGACGCAGGCCAATGCGTGGCTGCCGATCGACCAGTACGTCGGCGGCGTGACCCACGCGATCCTGCACCTGCTGTACGCGCGGTTCTTCACCAAGGTCATCCACGACATGGGCATGCTCGATGCCGTCGAGCCCTTCACCCGCCTGCTCAACCAGGGCATGGTCCAGATGGACGGCTCGGCGATGAGCAAGTCGCGTGGGAACCTCGTGCGGCTCTCCGATGAGCTGGCCGTGCACGGTGTGGACGCCGTGCGCCTGACGATGGTGTTCGCCGGCCCGCCGGAGGACGACATCGACTGGGCCGACGTCTCGCCCAGCGGGTCCAAGAAGTTCCTGGCCCGGGCGTGGCGGCTGTCCGGCGACGTCGCCAGCGCGCCGGGCACCGACCCCTCCGGGGGAGACCTGGCCCTGCGTCGGATGACCCATCGATCGGTCCACGACGCGGCGCTCGCCGTCGAGACCTATCGGTTCAACGTGGCCGTCGCCCGGACGATGGAGCTGGTCAACGCCGCGCGCAAGGCGATCGACTCGGGCGTGGGACCGGCCGACCCGGCGGTCCGCGAGGCTGCCGAGGCCGTGGCGATCATGCTCTCGCTCGTGGCCCCGTACACGGCGGAGGAGATGTGGGCGCGTCTGGGTCATGAGCCGTCCGTGGCGCTGGCCGGGTGGCCGACGGTGGACCCGGACCTGCTGGTCCAGGAGTCGGTGACTTGTGTCGTGCAGATCGCCGGCAAGGTGCGCGAGCGCCTCGAGGTGGCCCCGGACATCTCCGAGGCGGAGCTGCGCGCCCTCGCGCTGGCCACGCCCGCAGTGGTCGCGGCAGTCGGGGACCGCGAGCCCCGCGCCGTGATCGTGCGCGCGCCGAAGCTCGTCAACGTCGTCCCCGGCTGATCGGCGCGTGGGTGTGTATGGAATCGACCATCCGATGGTCGATTCCGTACACACCAACACCCAGGCCCTTCAGCGCGTAGCCTGATCGTCCATGAACGTGGCGATCGTCTCCGACTCGACCGGCTACCTCACTGAGGAGCTCACACCTCCAGGGCTGACCATCGTCCCGGTGGCGATCATCCTCGAGGGCAAGTCCTACGACGAGGGCACCGAGATCACCCTCACCGAGGTGGCCGACGCCCTGCGGCGCAAGGCCGCGGTGTCGACCTCCAGGCCGGCCCCGGCACGGTTCGCTGAGGAGTACGCGCGGCTCGCCGAGCAGGGCTATGACCACATCGTGAGCGTGCATCTCTCCGGGGACATGTCCGGCACCTATGACGCCGCCCGGATCGCGGCACGCGAGGCCAGCGTCCCCGTGATGGTCGTGGACTCGCGCACCGTCGGGACCGCCCTGGGCTTCGCGGCCCGATCGGCCGCCCAGGTCATCGCCGCCGGGGGCAGCGCCGACGAGGCGGCCGCGGCAGCGACGCGCAGGGCGGCGGCCTCGCGCACGTGGATCGTCGTCGACAGCCTCGACCAGCTGCGCCGCGGTGGGCGGATCGGCGCCGCCCAGGCCCTGCTCGGCAACGCCCTGATGGTCAAGCCGATCCTGCAGATCACCGACGGCGCCATCTCGCCACTGGAGAAGCAGCGCACGATGGGCCGGGCGGTGGCCCGCATGGCCGAGATCGCATGCGAGTACGCGGGCTCGGCCCCGGCCGATGTCGTGGTGCAGCACTGCGCCGCCCCGGACCGAGCAGACGACCTCGCCGGGGCGTTGCGCGATGCGCTGCCGGCCGCCGACGTGCACGTGGTCGAGGTGGGTGCGGTGATCAGCGCGCATGTGGGTCTGGGCACCATCTCCGTGGCGGTGTGCCCCCGATGAGCGGGGTGACCTGGCCCGCGGTGGGTGGCGTCAACTGGGGCGCCGTGGTGGTGGCGGGCGCTGCCAGCTACGCGCTCGGTTCGCTGAGCCCGGCGGCCGCGGCGGCGCGCCTGCGTGGGGTCGACCTGCGCGGCAGTGGCTCGGGCAACCCAGGAGCCACCAATGCCGCACGCGCCATGGGCGTGAAGGTCGGGGTGGTTGTCGGCGTCCTGGACGTGGCCAAGGGGTTCGCGCCGGTCATGTTCTTCAATCAGTACGGGGAGCCCTGCGGCGAGGTGGCCGGCATCGCCGCCGTCCTCGGCCATGTCACCTCGCCCCTGCTCAAGGGCAAGGGTGGCAAGGGCGTGGCGACCTCGTTGGGTGCCATCCTCGCGATCGAGCCACTATGGGCGGTGCCCGTCCTCGTCGGCTTCGGCGCCACCGCGGGACTGACCCGCCAGGTGGGCATCGGCTCCGTCGTGGGGTCGCTCACGCTCGTCCCCACGTCGTTCGTCATCTGGCGTGGATGGGCTGGCGTCGGCTTCGCCGCCGGGATGTCGGCACTGGTCGTCCATCGCCACCGGAGGAACATCCGGTCGTTCGTGGCCTCCCTCCGCGACTCCGGCTCGGGGGCGCCCGAGGTCGTCCCCGTCTGAGGCTGACGGTCGGTGAACTGCGCGGCTCACCGCCACGCCGCCTCCGTCCGCTGACCCATGGTGGGTGCGTTGCCTCCAGGCACCCACGCTGCATGGATCGCGTCCGGGGGGTCGTGGACCCGCCCTCCCCCGGGGGCTGGAACGATGGTGATTCGCGGGCTGTCCACAGATCGGCTGCGACGGGTTCACGGACGGGGAACTGCGTCCTAGCGTCGCATGCGTGAGCCGCACCCAGGACCTCGTCCTCGCCCGCCTGCGCCTCATCGCCCAGCGCTGGCAGGTCGGAGCGCCAGGTCACGGGGATGTGCAGCGCTTGCGCCGGCCGGGCGGCTGGGGCGGCTCGGATGAGGACACCGTCGCGCCGGAGGGGGTCGACCAGCCTGGATCGGGGCGTTCGTGGGAGCTGACGGGCGGCGAACCGGATGCGCCGGAGGAGGATCCGCTGGTGCTGGATCTGATGGGCGAGGACCCGCCGGGGCCGCCGTGGCCGGTGTTGGGCGTGTGGGCTCGGCTCGTCGGAGTCCTGGTGGTCGTCGTCGCGATCGGCGGGGCGGCTGTGCTCGTGACGTCCTGGCCGCGGGAGCGCCCTGCGGCGGTGGCCCCGGAGGCTGTGGCCCCCACAGATCTCTTCGCCGACCCATTCCCAGCCTCCTCCCCGTCGCCCGCACCCTCGGTGATGGTCCATGTCGTCGGGGAGGTCCGCGATCCCGGAGTCGTGGAGCTGCCCGCCGGCTCCCGGGTGGTGGACGCGGTCCGGGCCGCAGGTGGGCTGCGACGGGGTGGCGGGCTCGGGGGTACCAACCTCGCCCGGGTGCTTGCCGACGGGGAGCGGATCGAGGTGGGCGGGCAGGAGGCTGCCGAAGCCGGGGGGGTGAGGGCATCGGCCGGGGGGTCGGGCGCCCTGCTCGACCTCAACACGGCCACAGCCGAGCAGCTGGACGCGCTGCCGGGGATCGGGCCGGTCACGGCGGCGAAGATCCTCGCATGGCGATCGACGCACACCCGGTTCAGCGTCGTCGACGAGCTGGCGGAGGTCCCGGGGATCGGACCCAAGACGCTTGCGGACCTGCGACCCCTCGTCCGTGTCTGACCAGCGCGATGGCGTGGATACGGACGCCGGTGTCGCCGCCGGCCCTCCGCCTCCTGCAGGCCGTTCGGCTGCTGAGGACCGGCCGGCTGCCAGTGACCCTCCGTCCGCCGCCGATCCCACCAGGCCCGACCTGCGGTTGGCACCCTTCGTGGGTTCTCTCTGGTTGGGGGAGGCGCTGGTCCTCCTGGCTCGTCCGTCGAGACCTGGCCTCTGGGTGGTCGGTGCGGCAGTACTGATCGTCGTGGGCCTGGTGGGCTCGGCCAGGGTTGTCGGGCGACGGTCGGGCACGGGGAGTCCGCGCGGCCCTGCGCAGTCACACAGGAGGTCACCCGGCCCAGCGCCCCGCGGCGGAGCGCACCTCAGTCGACCGCACCGTCGACCGCACCGTCGGCGGCCCCGCGGATCGCGGACCAGCGGCGGCAGCCCGCGCAGCGTAGCCCTGCTCATCGCGGTCTGTGGGCTCGGCCTGGGCATCGCGGTGGGCGCAGTCCACCTCGCGCGCCTGCACCCCGCCGTCCTGGAGCTGACTGCCCACGAGGGAGCCGTGGTCCGGGCCGAGGCCACCATCACCGGCGACCCGAGGGCGCACCTCCCGGCCGACGACGGCGGTCGCCCCATGGCACCCAGCTGGTCGGTGCCCGCGAGGATGAGCCGAGTCATCGTGCGGGGACGCACCTACTCCGTCCGCGCTCCCGTGCTGCTCCGGGGTGACAACGTGCGCGGCCTGCGCTACGGATCACGGATCACCCTCTCGGCTCGGGCGCGGGACTCGTGGTCACCGGAGGTCCAGTCACTGACCTTGCAGGTGCTGGGCCCGGTGCAGGTCCGGTCGCCGCCGGGGCCGATCGCCCGGGCCACGACACGGGTCCGGGACGCCTTCCGAGAAGCCTGCGCCGGGCTGCCGGCGGACGCCGGCGCGCTCCTGCTCGGGCTGGCGGTCGGGGACGAGTCCACGCTGCCGCCTGACCTCGATGCGGCCATGGTCCGCGCGGGCCTGGCACACCTGACGGCTGTGAGCGGGTCGAACACGTCACTCGTGGTCGCGATCGCGATGTCGGCCGTGGTGGGGCTGGGTCTGGGCTGGCGCGCGCGGGTCCTCACATGCCTGGTGGTGCTGTCGGGCTACGTGATGCTGGTCAGGCCCCAACCCAGTGTGCTGCGTGCCGGCGCGATGGGAGTGGTCGCCCTCGTCGCCCTGTCGACGGGCGGTCGCCGACGCGGACCTCCCGCGCTGCTCGCCTCGGCCCTGGTCCTCCTGCTGGTCCTTCCGCAGTTCGCGCTGTCGTTGGGGTTCGCCCTGTCGTTCGCCGCGACCGCGGGGCTGCTCGTCCTGGGACCGCCGATCGCTGATCGCCTGGGCCGCTGGCCCGTGAGCTCGTGGATCCCCGAGGCGGTTCGTGCCGCGCTGGCGGTCGCCGCCGCTGCGCACCTGGCGACCCTGCCGCTCGCGATCCTGATGGGGAACGGCGCGAGCCTCGTCGCCCTGCCCGCGAACGTGCTGGTGACCCCGCTGGTGCCGTTCGCCACCGTCCTGGGGCTGGCCGCCGCGCTGATCGCCCCGATCGCACCCGCACCCGCGGCGCTCATCGCCACGATCGCCTCGCCGTCGACCGCGGCGATCGCCTGGGTCGCCCGGGTGTCCTCGGACCTGCCTTTCGGGGTGCTCGACCTGCCCGCCGGACTGGTCGGCGCCCTCGGCTCCACAACGGTCCTCGTGCTCGTCATGACGGCTTCGGCCCGCGGATGGCGGCCCTGGCGCGACCGGAGGCTCACGCTGGGGCTGGCCCTCACCGTTGCTGTCGCGCTGGTTGTCGTGCACGGCCGCGATGCCCGCTGGCCACCGCCGGACTGGGCGGTGCTGGCCTGCGACGTCGGCCAGGGCGACGGCCTCCTGATCAGGGCCCCTGGGGCTGACCAGGCGCTCCTGGTCGATGCCGGTCCCGATGCTGGCCGGATCGCCGGCTGCCTGGACGACTCCGGCGTCGAGCGCCTCGCGGTGCTCGTCACGCACTTCCACGCCGACCACATCGACGGGCTGTCAGCGGTCCTCGGCCGGTGGCCTGTGTCGGTGGTCCTGACCACGCCGGTTCCCGAGCCTGCTGGAGGCGCCTGGCAGGTGGTCGACCAGGCGCGTGCTGCCGGTGTCCCCGTCCATCTCGTTCGAGCGCAGGACCAACTGGTCGTCGCGGGCGTGGCGCTCGACGTCCTGTGGCCCGCGCGGGTGATGGACCAGTCACCGGCGAACAACGCCAGCGTCGTCGCAGTCGCGGAGGTGTCGTCGTCCACTGGGCCGATCCGCGTCCTGCTGACGGGGGACGTCGAGCCTGAGGCCCAATCCGTGGTGATGGCCCAGCCGCCGCCGGAGGCGCAGGTGGTCAAGGTCCCCCACCATGGGTCGCGCTACCAGGTGCCCCGGTTCGCGCAGTGGTCCGGAGCACGGATCGCCCTGTTCTCGGTGGGCCAGGACAACGACTACGGCCACCCGAGCGAAGCAACGCTGCACCAGTACCGGGGTGCCGGCGCGCGCATCGGTCGCACGGACCAGCAGGGCGACCTCGCGGTGGTCCCGGTCGCCGGTGGGCTCGCACTTGTCGTCCGCCGGTGACCAGCGTGCGTGAACCGGATGCGTTGACCGGCAGTCGACGGGGCCGGCGCAGCGAGGCGTTGTCACCCCGGCGTGGGATGCTGACGCCGATGAACCCGCCTGCGAAGACCGCCCCGGTGCCCACGTCGCCGGCCCCGCTCACGCTGCTGACCGGCTCCGAGCCGTTCCTGCTCAGCCGCGCGGTCTCACGCGTGGTCATCTCCGCCCGCGCGATCGATCCCGAGGCCGAGCGCCGCGATGTCGACGCCCAGTCGCCCGGTGCTGAGGGGGAGCTGCTCACTGCGCTGTCCCCCTCGCTGTTCGGGGGTGCGGCCGTGGTCGTGGTCTCCGGGCTCGCCGATGCCTCGGAGCAGGTCACCGCTGCCCTGAGGGCCGGCGTCCTGGACCTGCCGGAGGACACCTGGGTCGTGGCCCTGCACTCGGGTGAGCGCAACAAGAAGGCCCTGGAGGAGCTCAGGGCGCTGCAGGTACCCGGCGGGCTCGTCGAGGTGCCCTGCGCGAAGGTCAAGTCCGGGCGACCCACGCGCGAGCTCCTCGAGCAGGAGGCACGGCGCGCCGGGCGGCGGATCACCTCAGACGGGGTGGACGCTCTGGTCATGGCGCTGGGGTCCGACATCGCCCTGCTCGTGGGCGCACTCGAGCAGCTGTTCGCGGACACCGCCGAGGACCCCATCGATGCTGCCGAGGTGACAACGACGTTCGCTGGGGTGGCGGAGGTGAGCGGGTTCCAGCTGGCCGACGCCGTCTGGGAGGGTCGGGCGCTGCTGGCCCTGCAGCGGCTTCGCTGGGGCATGGTGAGCCAGACGATCTCCGGCGCCGGTGCCGTGGGCTCCCTGGCGGCTGGGTTGCGGGCGATGATCAAGGTCGCCGGCGCGCCGCGGGGGATGTCCGAGGCCGATGTCGCGCGGCTGGCGGGCGTTCCGCCGTTCAAGGTCCGCCTCCTGCGCTCAGCAGCCGCGAGCTGGGAGCCAGCACGCCTGGCCGAGGCGGTGAAGCATCTGGCCGGCGTCGACGCCCAGATGAAAGGTGGGCTTCGTCCCGGGGAGAGTCTGGAGCCGGCGCAGAAGGTGAGGGCACTCGAGGCGTTCGTGATCGACACTGTCGGGCTGCGTGAGCGTCCCTCAGCCAGCGGGAGGGGCGGCCCCACAGCCGGGTAGACGTCGGATTTGGCCAGCGGTGGGGGTAGTCCGGTATCCTGAGTGTCTGCCCGCCGGCTCACGGCGGCCACAGACCGTGCGAAGGGCCCCAAGTGGGTCGATCGCGGCCCCCGGACCAGGAAGACGAAGGCTCATCACGTGGCGAACATCAAGTCGCAGCTCAAGCGGATCAAGACCAACGAGAAGGCGCGCCAGCGCAACAAGGCTGTCACGTCCAGCCTGAAGACCTCTGTCCGCCGTTTCCGTGAGGCCGTCCAGGCCGGCGACGTCGAGAAGGCCCAGGAGTACGCTCGCACCGCGTCCCGACAGCTCGACAAGGCCGCCAGCAAGGGCGTCATCCACCGGAACCAGGCCGCCAACCGCAAGTCGGCCATCCAGAAGCAGGCCGCGAGCCTCTAGTCGATCGACCGGGCCCGTCCCGGCCGGTCCGCGCCAGCGCCATCCGTCCCACGGGTGGCGCTTCGCCATGTCCGGGGCGCCTGTGAACACCTAGGGGTACCTGCGCGCCTGGGCCTGCCGCAGCCCTCGTGCCCGGGACTCAGCCCGACGACCGCGGCTATGGTGGCAGCAGAGCCCCCGGCTGGTGGGGCGCGGAATCCGGGAGGTGCCACATGGGTCCCACGAGCATCGTGCACGCAGGTGAGGCAGGGCTGACGACCGTCGTCGAGGGCATGGCGAAGATGCGTGAGGCGCTGCCGGACAGTATCCGCGAGGCTGCGGACCGTCGGCTGGGCGGGGAATCCGCCCTGGGCAAGGGGGTCCTGGCCATGGTCGACACGGTGGCTGAGGAGTCGGCGAAGGCCAAGGCCACCAAGGCGACTCAGGCAGCGGAAGCCGCATCCGCCAGGGCGGCCACCTCGGCCGCGCTCGAGAAGCGGGCCCTGGCTCTCGCTGCCACCACCGAGGCGGCTGCCAAGGAGCCGCGTGGGCGTGGCGGCCGGCTCCTTCTCGGGGGGCTTGCCCTGAGCGCCGCGGTCGGTGGCGCGTACTTCGTGTGGCGGCGTCGCCAGCAGGCGGCGAGCGCGCACCTCTCCGGCGAGGGGGAGTGGGGTGCCCCCTCCACCGCAACGGCAGCCGGAGCGGCGGGCCCCGTGGCGCCGTTCATGGCCGGCGTGGCTGATGAGCAGAGCCCGGATGTGGTCGATGACGACTTCGCCCACGAGGTCGACGAGGCCGCGGACGAGATCGCTGCCGAGATCGTCGACTCGATCGAGGTCCCGGGAGAGAGGGCGCACGGGCACGTCGACGACGCACCGGAGCCCGCTGAGCCGTTCGTACCCGGTGTCGCTGATGAGCAGAGCCCGGACGTGGTCGATGAGCAGTTCGCCCGCGAGGTCGATGAGGCCGCCGACGAGTTCGCCTCCGCTGTCGTGGACGCGGTCGAGTCCTCGGACGGCAAGGACGCGTAGCCGGGGGCTGGGCCAACCTGTGGGACCATATCCCTCGTGCCGCCCGCCCCCGGATCCACGGATGAGTCCATCATCCGCAACTTCTGCATCATCGCCCACATCGACCATGGGAAGTCCACACTGGCCGACCGGATGCTGCAGATCACGGGTGTCGTCGACGGCCGTGACATGCGTGCCCAGTACCTGGACCGCATGGACATCGAGCGCGAGCGCGGCATCACGATCAAGAGCCAGGCCGTGCGCCTGCCCTACGTGGCCTCCGATGGCATCGACTACGTCCTGAACCTGATCGACACCCCCGGCCACGTCGACTTCACCTATGAGGTGTCCCGGAGCCTGGCCGCGTGTGAGGGCGCGATCCTGCTCGTGGACGCCGCCCAGGGGATCGAGGCGCAGACGCTGGCCAACCTGTACCTCGCACTCGAGAACGACCTGGCCATCATCCCCGTGCTGAACAAGATCGACCTCCCGGCAGCCCAGCCCGAGCGCTACGCAGCCGAGCTGGCGCACATCATCGGCTGCGATCCCGACGACGTCCTGCAGGTGAGCGCCAAGACCGGCACGGGTGTCCGCGAGCTGCTCGACGAGGTGGTGCGCCAGGTGCCGGCACCCGCTGGCGACCCGAACGCCCCCGCCCGCGCGCTGATCTTCGACTCGGTCTACGACTCCTACCGTGGCGTGATCACCTACGTCCGCGTGATCGACGGCAAGCTGTCCACCCGTGAGCGCATCGTCATGATGTCCACCGGGGCCCAGCACGAGATGCTCGAGGTCGGCGTGATCTCCCCGGACCCGGTTCCGTCCGCGGCCATCGGCGCGGGCGAGGTGGGCTACCTGATCACCGGCGTGAAGGACGTGCGCCAGAGCCGCGTCGGCGACACCGTCACAGCCGCCAGCAAGGCGGGCGCCACCGTGCCGCTCGGCGGCTACCGCGACCCCAAGCCGATGGTGTTCTCCGGCCTGTACCCCATCGACGGCTCGGACTACCCGGAGCTGCGCGACGCCCTGGACAAGCTCAAGCTCAACGACGCCGCCCTGGTCTACGAGCCCGAGACCTCCGGGGCGCTGGGGTTCGGCTTCCGGTGCGGCTTCCTCGGGCTGCTGCACCTGGAGATCGTGCGCGAGCGCCTCGAGCGTGAGTTCAACCTCGACCTGATCTCCACGGCCCCGAACGTGATCTACCAGGTGACCCTCGACGACGGCCGCAGCATCGAGGTGACCAATCCCTCGGAGTACCCGAACGGCAAGGTCGCCGAGGTCCGCGAACCGGTCGTGCGCGCGACGATCCTGAGCCCCACCGACTACGTCGGCGCCATCATGGAGCTCTGCCAGAACCGCCGCGGCAACCTGCTCGGGATGGACTACCTGTCCGACACCCGGGTCGAGCTTCGCTACACGCTGCCCCTGGCCGAGATCGTCTTCGACTTCTTCGACGCGCTGAAGTCGCGCACTCGTGGGTATGCCTCGTTGGACTACGAGACCACGGGCGAGCAGGCCGCGGACCTCGTCAAGGTCGACATCCTGCTGCACGGTGAGCCCGTGGACGCCTTCAGCGCGATCGTGCATCGCGACAAGTCCTACTCCTACGGCGTGGCGATGGCGGCCAAGCTCAAGACCCTGATCCCCCGGCAGCAGTTCGAGGTCCCGATCCAGGCGGCGATCGGCTCGCGCATCATCGCCCGGGAGAGCGTGCGCGCGATGCGCAAGGACGTCCTGGCCAAGTGCTACGGCGGCGACATCACCCGCAAGCGCAAGCTGCTCGAGAAGCAGAAGGAGGGCAAGAAGCGGATGAAGATGGTCGGCCGGGTCGAGATCCCCCAGGAGGCCTTCATCGCTGCCCTCAACACCGAGGGTGAGCAGGGCGCGAAGAAGTAGCTGGCGGCGGCCCCCCCGAGGGTCGAGCAGCCTCTGGCGGTGGGTCCGCGGCACCCCGAGTGTGTCTGCGGGAGTCATCGGGGCCTTTGGGCAGTGCGGTCGGCGTTTCCGCGTGGCTTGGCTTGACCGGGGGTGCGTGATGTCGGCAGAGTTACGTACGTCACACTTCTGCGTGAACTGACGTCCACCTAAGCCCTGGAGGCTCCTGAATGGCCACAACCGCCGGATCCCTGAGCACGCCCCTGCCCCCGCACGCCGACACGCTCTCCCGGGCGATCCTCGACAGGATCACCGCAACTCCGGACAAGTTGGCCTTCACGTCCCCGGGGTCGGACGACTCATGGGGCATCAAGTTCACCTGGCGCGAGGCCGGCGACGAGATGATGAAGCTGGGCGCCGGGCTGCTCGCCCTGGGCCTCGAGGTGGAGGACCGGGTCGCCATCGCCTGCAACACGCGCACCGAGTGGATCTTCGCTGACGGGGCGGTCATGCTCGCCGGCGGTGCCAACACCACGATCTACCCCAGCACGGGCGACGACGACTTCGGCTACATCGTCAGCGACTCCGGATCCCGTTTCCTGATCGCCGAGGACCAGAAGCAGGCCGACAAGGCCCTGCACCAGCGTGACCAGCTGCCCGACCTGGCCAAGATCATCCTGATCGACGGCGAGGGAGATGGCGACTTCGTGATCAGCTGGGCGCAGCTGCGCCAGCTCGGCGTGGAGCACCTCACCACGAACCCCAAGGCGATCGAGGAGCGCGTCGCCCAGCTGAACTCCGAGTCGCTGGCCACGATGATCTACACCTCCGGCACGACCGGTCGCCCCAAGGGCGTCGAGCTGCCGCACCGCTGCTGGGTGTTCGAGGGGGCGAGCATCGAGGCGATGCACGTGTTCGAGGAGGACGACGTCCACTTCCTCTGGCTGCCCCTGTCGCACGTGTTCGGCAAGGTGCTCATCTCGGCCCAGTACCAGATCGGCTTCATGACGGCCACGGACGGCCGGGTGCCGAAGATCGTCGAGAACCTGCCCAAGGTCCAGCCCACCGTCATGGCTGGTGTGCCGCGCATCTTCGAGAAGATCTACCAGGGTGCCAATGCCAAGGCCAAGGCCGGCGGCGGGGCGAAGGCCAAGATCTTCGACTGGGCGTTCAGCACATCGGCGAACGTCAAGGCCAAGCAGCGTGCCGGCGAGTCGGCCGGCCCGTTCGCGGGGATCCAGATGGCCATCGCCGACAAGCTGGTCTTCTCCAAGATCCGCGAGCTGACCGGTGGCCGGATCCGCATCTTCTGCTCCGGCTCCGCGGCGCTCAACGGCGATGTCGCCCGCTGGTTCGATGCCGCGGGCATGCCGATCCTGGAGGGCTACGGCCTGACCGAGAACACCGCCGCTGCGTGCTTGGTCCGCCCGGATGACATCGTCTTCGGCAAGGTCGGCTCGCCGCTGCCGGGTACCGAGGTGAAGATCGCCGACGACGGTGAGGTCCTGCTCCGCGGCCCGCACATCATGCGCGGCTACCGCAACCTGCCGGAGGTCAACGCCGAGACGCTGCTGCCCGACGGCTGGCTGGCCACTGGTGACATCGGCGTCCTCGACGAGAAGGGCCACCTCAAGATCACCGATCGCAAGAAGGACCTGGTCAAGACCTCGGGCGGCAAGTACATCGCCCCAGGCCTGATCGCCGCACAGTTCAAGGTGATCTCCCCGCTGGCCTCGAACCTCGTGGTCCACGCGAACAACCGCAACTACGCCACCGCCCTGGTGTCGCTGGATGCCGAGGCGCTGACGAAGTTCGCCGCAGACAACGGGCTGACCGGCGACTTCGCGACCCTGTCGCAGTCCCCGGAGGTGCGCGCCAACATCCAGGCGTCGATCGACCAGCTGAATGCCCAGCTGAACCGCTGGGAGACGATCAAGAAGTTCACCATCCTCGATCGCGACCTCTCCGAGGAGAACGGCGAGCTCACCGCGAGCCTGAAGGTCAAGCGCAAGGTCGTCGAGGAGCACTTCGCGGACAAGATCGAGGCGATGTACTCCGAGTAGGCCCCCTCAGTCGACGACCCCCGTGGGGCTTCCGCGGGGGTCGTCGCATACCCGATCCCCGACGCCCCGACCGATCAACCTGACCTCGGAGGTCCCGTGATGGCCCAGACAGCCGGTTCGCTCGACACGCCGCTGCCCGTGCACGCACCCACGCTCGCGCAGTCCATCCTCGATCGCGTGGCCGCGACCCCGGACCGGCCGGCCTATCGGTACCCGGAGTCCGACGACACCTGGGGCGCGATGACCTGGCGCGAGGCCGGCGATCAGATGCGAACGCTGGCCGCCGGGCTGGTCGGGCTGGGACTGCAGGAGGAGGACCGGGTGGCGATCGCGAGCAACACCCGTGTCGAGTGGATCCTCGCCGACGGTGCCGCGATGCTGGCCGGTGGCGCCAACACCACGATCTACCCCAGCACCGGCGAGGACGACTTCGGCTACATCCTGGCCGATTCCGGGGCGCGCTTCCTCGTCGCTGAGGACCAGAAGCAGGCGGACAAGGCCCTGCACCAGCGTGCTGCACTGCCCGACCTGACCAGGATCATCCTGATCGACGGCGAGGGTGACGGCGATTTCGTGCTCAGCTGGGCGCAGCTGCGCGAGCGTGGCGTGGAAGAGCTGGCCAAGGCCCCCGGGCTCATCGAGGATCGGGTCGCGGCCCTCACTCCCGAGTCACTGGCCACGATCATCTACACCTCCGGCACGACGGGGCGGCCCAAGGGTGTGGAGCTGACGCACAGCAACTGGGCGTTCCAGGGTGCCAGCGTCGAGGCCCTGAACATCATGCACATCGACGACGTGCACTACCTGTGGCTGCCCCTGGCGCACTCCTTCGGCAAGGTGCTGATCGCCGCCCAGTACCAGATCGGCCTGGAGACGGCGGTCGATGGTCGGATCGACCGGATCGTGACCAACCTGCCCGTGGTGCAGCCCACGCTGATGTGCGGCGTCCCGCGGATCTTCGAGAAGATCTACCAGGGTGCCAACGCCAAGGCCAGGGCAGGCGGCGGACCCAAGGCCACGATCTTCGACTGGGCGTTCAGCACCGCCACGGGCATCAGGGCCAAGCAGCGTGCAGGGCAGTCGGCCGGGCCGCTCGCGGGGCTCCAGATGACGGTGGCCGACAAGCTTGTCTTCTCCAAGATCCAGGCGCTCACCGGTGGGCGCATCCGGCTGTTCGTCTCCGGCTCCGCGGCGCTCAACGCCGACGTCGCCAAGTGGTTCGACGCGGCCGGCATGCCGATCATCGAGGGCTACGGCCTGACCGAGAACTCCGCGGCTGCCTGCATCGTGCGGCCCGACGACCTGGCGTTCGGCACGGTCGGTGAGCCGTTCCCCGGCACCGAGGTGATGATCGCCGAGGACGGCGAGGTCCTGGTGCGTGGTCCGCACGTCATGCGTGGCTACCGCAACCTGCCGGAGGCCAACGCCGAGGCGCTGCTGCCCGGCGGGTGGCTGGCCACCGGCGACATCGGGGTCCTCGACGAGGGCGGTCACCTGCTGATCACCGATCGGAAGAAGGACCTGGTCAAGACCTCGGGGGGCAAGTACATCGCCCCGGGTGCGATCGCAGCCCGTTTCAAGGTGATCTCCACGCTCGCCTCGAACCTCGTGGTGCACGCGAACAACCGCAACTACGCCACGGCCCTGGTGTCCCTGGATCCCGAGGCGCTGGAGAAGTTCGCCGCTGCCCACGGGCTCGCGGGGGACTTCGCAACGCTCTCGCAGACCCCGGAGGTCCGCGCCGACATCCAGTCGTCGATCGACACCCTCAACGCGCAGGTCAACCGCTGGGAGACGATCAAGAGGTTCACGATCCTCGACCGCGACCTGTCCGAGGAGGGTGGCGAGCTGACTGCGAGCCTGAAGGTCAAGCGCAAGGTCGTGGAGGAGCACTTCGCCGCCGAGATCGAGGCGATGTACGCCTGAGGCACGCGCGGGACTACCCGTCAGGCGTTGCGGTGCCCGAGGGAGACTGGGCTTGCGGGGCGGACACGTCCGGCTGGGCGCTCGCGGTGTCCGTGGGTGAGAGGGACCGCGTCGGCGGGGCGGTCGAGGTCGGCGAGGGGGTCCCGGTCGGCTGCCTGCTGGGACTGGCACTGCCGGGGCGGCCGGTGGAGCCCCGGACCGTGAGCACCAGGTTCGGCTGACCGTCGTCCTCACCGAGCACGACGTACACGGAGAACGTCGGCGCTGAGAAGCTGTAGAGGCCGGTGTTGGTCTCGGCAGCACCCACGTACTCGGCGATCGGGACGTACTGCCTGATGCGCAGTGCGGCGACGATCGGCTCGGCCATGTCCAGGGCGGTTCCGCTGTCGGTGGTGAACGTGGCGGTCCACGTGCGCCGCGGTGGTGATCCGATCGCGTAGGCCGTGACCACCTCGGCGCCCCTCGGCAGCGGCACGTCCGGCCAGTCCGCGGGCAGGAGGGCGCCGGTGAGCTCCCACTCGCGGGCCAGCTCGAGGGATCGGTCGAACGTCGTCGCGCTCGGCGTGGAGGTCGGCGACGGGGACCCGATCGTGGGCCGTGGCTGGGGCTCACCGGTGCTGCACCCCCCGAGCACGAGCAGCCCGGTGCACAGCGCCACCAGTGTGGTGCGTGTGGTCCCCGGCATCCCCATGGCCCCACGCTAACCCGTGCGGGCCGGTGCCCCGGTCACATGCGCCACAATGGCGGCCATGCCCAGCCAGCCGACAGGCGACGTCCCGCCGTCCGACGGGGCGCTGCCCCAGGAGTCCGCCCAGGCGTGGGGTGCCCGTGACTTCGGCGTCTACGTGCACGTGCCGTTCTGCGCCTCGCGCTGCGGGTACTGCGACTTCAACACCTACACCGCCCCCGAACTGGCCGCGTCGACCGGAGTCGATCGGGCGACGTTCGCCGAGCACCTTGGTGCGGAGGTCGGGCTCGCCCGGGGCGTCCTGGGTGATCGGGATGTACCGGTGCGCACCGTGTTCGTCGGCGGGGGCACGCCGACGCTGCTCGCCCCGGATGCCCTGGGCTCGGTCCTGAGCCGGATCGACGCATCGTTCGGCCTGGCCCCCGGTGCCGAGGTGACACTGGAGGCCAACCCCGACTCGGTCGACCCGGCATCCCTGGCACGACTGCGCGGGGTGGGCTTCACCCGGATCTCGTTCGGCATGCAGAGCGCTGTCCCGCACGTGCTCGAGGTGCTGGATCGCACGCACACCCCCGGGGGCGCCCTGCGCGCCGTGGCCTGGGCCCGGGCCGCGGGCTTCGAGCAGGTCAGTCTCGACCTGATCTACGGCACCCCGGGGGAGTCCCTGGCCGACTGGCAGGCCACGGTGGAAGCCGCGCTGTCAGCCCAGGTCGGGCACATCTCGGCCTATGCGCTGATCGTCGAGCCGGGGACGCGCCTGGCCGCAGCCGTCCGCCGGGGGACCATCGAGGCACCTGACGACGACCTCATGGCCGACATGTACGACCTTGCCGATGAGGCGTTCTCGGATGCTGGGCTGCCCTGGTACGAGCTGTCGAACTGGTCTCCGCCGGGCCAGGAGTGCCGCCACAACCTCGCCTACTGGCGCGGGGACGACTGGTGGGGGGTGGGCCCGGGCGCGCACAGCCACGTGGCCGGGACCCGGTGGTGGAACGCCAAGCACCCGGCGGCCTACGTCGAACGCCTCCAGGCCGGCCAGTCCCCGGCTGTGGGTCGGGAGGTCCTCGACGATGACACCCGCGCCGTCGAGGAGATCCTCCTGGGCGTGCGGATGGCGGACGGGCTTCGCGTGGCCGGCCTCACGTCAGGGCAGCGGGGCGAGATCGAGGTGCTGGTGTCCGATGGGCTCGGGACCGTGGAGGATGACCGCTTTCTGCTGACTCGGTCCGGGCGCCTGCTCGCCGACGCCGTGGTCCGCCGTCTGGTGGGCTGATCGGCCAGGGGGCCGTTGCGGCTGTTCGTGGCGCGCTGGTTGACCGAGCCCCCCGTGACAGAGCGAAGGGCCGGGGAGTCGGATGCGTCGTTGACGGCACCTGGCTCCCCGGCCCTGAGGATGCAGTTCGTCAGCCGCTGAGGCCTCCGGTGAAGAGCGCCACGATGACGTAGATCACCTGCAGCACGAGGAACGCCATGGCGACGATCCCGAGGATCCGTCCGACGTTGGTGGTGCCGCGGCCGGAGGGGTCCATCACGCCGGCATCCATCTCTTCGAGGTCCTTCTTGCCGAAGAGGTAGGCCAGGATCCCCAGGGGACCGCAGCACAGCAGCCCGACGATGCCCAGGCCGAGCACGAGGTTCGCCCGGTGCGGCTTGAGCCCGGTTGCTGCGAACCCGCCGCCCGGTCCGGCCGGGAAGGCCGGCGGGTAGGCGCCGGGAGGCGGGGCCATCGGGTATCCGCCGGGTGCGGCGGGTGGGGGCGGCGGGGGCGGGTAGGCGCCCGCGCCGGACATCGGCGGCGGGGGTGGATAGCTCCCTGCAGGCGGGGGCGGGGGCTGGTACGCCGGGGGCGCCTCCGTGGCGGGAGGCGACGGCGGGGGCTCGTCGGACTCGGGAGGCTCGGGCGGTGCTGCGGGGGCCTCGAACGCGGGGGCTGCGGGCTCGGGCACCTCTTCCGGCGGTGGGGTCAGGGCTCCACCGAGGGGCTCCTCAGGCGGGTCGACGGGGGGCTGGGTCATTCCGGACGCTCCTTCCAGAGGGTGTTCGACTCGCAGGCTAGACCCCGTGGGCCCGCTTTCGTCGGACATGTGGGGGTTGTCACCCGACCGGAGTCGGCCTCGGGCGGTCCTCGCGTCCCTCGACTCAGCCCTACGGCTCGGTGACCAGGTCGATCGCCTCCTCCACACGCGCGAGCAGCGCCGGGTCGAGGTCGGCGTAGGAGCGCACCGAGCCCAGGATCCGCCGCCATGCCGCCCGTTCGTCGGGCGGCCATCCCAGGGCGGCGCACACCCCGGCCTTCCACGGCGTGCCCCGCGGGACGCTCGGCCAGGAATCGATCCCGACGGCCGACGGTCGCACGGCCTGCCAGACGTCGACGTACGGGTGCCCCAGCACCGCCACGTGCGGCGCCCATCGACGGGTCACCTCGTCGCCGACCCGCGACTCCTTGGTCCCGGGCAGCAGATGGTCCACGAGCACCACGAGCCGGCGGTGCGGGCCGGGCTCGAACCTCGAGACGAGCGTGACGAGGTCATCGATGCCGCCCATCGGCTCGACGACGATCCCGAGCTCGCGCAGGTCCGCACCCCAGACCTTCTCGACCAGCTCGGCGTCGTGGGTCCCCTCCACCCAGATCCTCGAGGCCCGTGCGACCCTGGCGGCACTCCGGGGTGCGGCAATGGAGCCCGAGGCCGTCCTGGTCGGGGTGCTCGGTGGGGCCGGTGCCGCGGCTCGCGGACGGGTCAGGGTCACCGTGCGTCCCTCGAGCAGGAAGGCCGCTGGTTCGGCGGGGAACAGCCGGCGGCTGCCGTGACGGTCCTCGAGCGCCACCGACCATCCGACCGCCGTCTTCTCCCATCCGACGATCGCCCCGCACCATCCGCTTGACGCGCACTCGACGACAAGGTCGCTCTCGCCGACGACCTCAGCCACACGGGGAGCGCGGGAGTGCTGCCCCGCGGCCAGCACGTCGGAGCCGTAGCGATCCTGCACAGCGGCGACCCTATCCCGCGGCCGTTCGGCCAGTCCGCGTTGCACCTGCTCTGCCCGACACGGACTTGCGTTGCATCGGGGACGTCGAAACGTCCCATGTGCAACGCAACCTCCGCCTACAGGGCGGCGCGGAACACCTTCGTCAGGTCCTCGGTGCCCAGCGTCACCGGGTTGCCCGCCATGCTGCTGGCACGGGCGGCCTTGGCCACGACCTCGTCGGTGTCCAGTTCGCTGAGTCCGTAGGCGGACAGGGGCCGGATCTCGAACAGTGCGCACGTGTGCTCGATCCAGTGCAGCCCGTCCTCGGGCGTGGCATCCGGGACCCCCGTCAGACAGGCGGCGATCACGGCGAAGCGCCCGGCCAGGCGGGCGTCCGCGTGGGCGAGGTTGGCCTCGCACACCGGTCCGAGCAGGGCTGCACAGATGGCCCCGTGTGGCGCGTCGGTCATCCCGCCGATGACTCCGGCGAACCCGTGCACTGCGCCGAGCTTGGCGTTGGCCAGTGACAGGCCCCCCAGCAGGCTGCACAGCGCCATGTCCGTGCGGGCCCCCAGGTCGGCGCCGTCCCAGTACGCGGCGACGAGACTGCGGCCAGCGGCCATCATGCCCATCCGCGCCCAGCTGTCGGTCATGACGTTGGCCCGGTTCGACACGTAGGGCTCGAGGCACTGGGTCAGGGCGTCCATCCCGGACGCGGCGGTGACCGCGGCCGGGCAGTCGAGGGTCAGCTCGGGATCGACCACCGCATGTCTCGGGACCATCAGCGGATGGCGCAGGCTGGCCTTCACCTGGTGCTCGGGAACGGAGAGCACCGCGTTGGCCGTGGCCTCCGCGCCTGTCCCCGCCGTCGTCGGTACGGCAACCAGCGGCAACGGGGCATGGTGGATCGGCTGCCCACGACCCACGACTTCGATGTAGTCCATGGGGTCACCGCCGTTGCCCAGGAGCATGGCGGCGGACTTGGCCAGGTCGATCGGGCTGCCGCCGCCGAGCGCGACCACCACGTCGGCATCCAGCGACAGTCCGACCGCGGCTGCGGACCGTGCGTCGTCCACGGTCGGCTCGCCGGCGACGGCGACGACCTCCAAGGCGTTGGCCACGGCCCGCAGCGGCGCAATGACGGCCTCCACGCGGGCCGGGGTGGCGCCGGTGACCACCAGCACCCGCGAGCCGAGTCCCGCGACGATGCCCGGCAGGTCGGCGACCCGCCCGGGGCCGAAGGTGACCCGCGGCGGCAGGGCGAGGTCGAAGGACGTGCTCACGGGGCCGGTGTCGCCCAGCGGCTGTCCTGGGCGGGGAAGGCGGCGGCGAACTTCGTCGCCGAACGTGGGACGGCCATCATCGGGGCCACTGTGTCGCGCCAGGTCGCGTAGTGGGTGGTCTCCTTGTGCGCCCCCGCTGCGGCATCGTCGGCGTACACCTCCACGAGCACCACGTGAGTGGCGTCGGAGAGGTCGGTGATGACGTCGAAGCGGAGCACGCCCGGCTCCTCGAGGGAGGCCGCGGCATTCGCCTCGGTCGCAGCCAGGAATGCCGGGACCGAGTCGGGTACGACATGCACGTGGACGTGAACGATGAGCATGCCCCGATTGTGGCGGCCCGCGAACCCCCAACGCCCGGCGGCGACCACCGCCGATGCGCAAACCCTCCACGCAGGTTCACCCCCTCAACACCGGTCGGGAGGATCTGTCCGGTTGTGGAGGGTTTCGGTGGGACTGGGATTGCGGGCCGGACGGCGCGGCTCGGCGTAGAATGGCACTCCAACCCTGTGAGTGCCAGCGCGTTCCGAGTGACTGGCCGTCACGCACCAGGCCTCGTCGCGCTCAGGAGGTGCCCATGCTCGATGACCGCAAGCTCTCGGTGCTGCGCGCCATCGTCGAGGACTACGTACGCACCCACGAACCCGTGGGCTCCAAAGGGCTGGTGGATCGACACTCGCTGGGCGTCTCCCCGGCCACGATCCGCAACGACATGGCCGTGCTCGAGGAGGAGGGCTTCATCGCCCAGCCGCACACCAGCGCCGGTCGGATCCCCACCGACAAGGGCTATCGGCTGTTCGTCGACCGGCTCTCGCAGGTCAAGCCGCTGAGCCCCGCCGAACGCCGGGCGATCGAGAACTTCCTGGCAGGTGCCGTTGACCTCGACGACGTCATGGGGCGCTCGGTGCGGCTGCTCGCGCAGATCACCCGGCAGGTGGCGCTCGTCCAGTACCCCTCGTTGACCAGTTCCGCGGTCCGCCACGTCGAGCTCGTGCCCCTGAGTGAGCATCGCCTGCTGCTGGTCCTGATCGCCGACACCGGCCGGATCGAGCAGCGCGTGGTCGAGGTGCCGGCGCCGCTCTCCGATGACGATCTCGCCGAGCTGCGCAGGCTGCTCAACGAGTCGGTCGGCGGCGGATCCTTCACGTCCGTGGCCGACCGCGTCGCCGACCTGCCCGAGCGCTTCGACGAGGCCAGTCGACCAGCTGTGTCCGTGGTGCTGGCCACCCTGCTCGAGACAGTGGTGGAGCGTCACGAGGAGCGCATCGTGATGGGCGGTACCGCGAACCTCGCCCGGTACGTCGACGGGTTCGACGGCCTGCAGCCCGTCCTCGAGGCGCTCGAGGAGCAGATGGTGCTGCTGCGCCTGCTCGGCGAGACACGCGCGGAGGCAGTGACCGTCACGATCGGCCACGAGAACCTGGTGGCCGGCATGAGCAGCACCTCCGTGGTCAGCGCCGGCTACGGCCCGAACCACGGGACTGTCGCACGGCTCGGGGTCGTCGGCCCCACCCATATGGACTACCCCAGCACGATGGCCTCGGTCCGGGCAGTCGCTCGGTACCTGGGGCAGCTGCTGCGAAACGAATAGGACTCCCGTGGCCAACGACTACTACGCCACCCTCGGCGTTGCCCGAGATGCGAGCGCGGACGAGATCAAGCGCTCGTACCGCCGACTCGCCCGCGAACTGCACCCGGACGTGAACCCCGACCCGGACACCCAGGAGCGCTTCAAGGAGGTGACGGCGGCCTACGAGGTGCTCTCCGACCCGGAGAAGCGCCAGATGTACGACCTCGGTGCAGACCCGCGCAGCCCCGGCGGCGGGAGCCCGTTCGGTCCAGGAACCGCCGGGTTCGGGTTCGGCGACATCATGGACGCCTTCTTCGGCGGGCAGCAGGCGCGCGGGCCCAAGCCCCGGGTCCGCCGCGGCCAGGACGCCCTGATCAAGGTGACGATCGACCTGCCCGAGGCGGCGTTCGGTGTCGTCAAGGAGATCCAGGTCGACACCGCGCTCGTCTGCCCCACCTGCACGGGAACAGGGGCGGCCGCCGATCACCAGCCGACCGAGTGCTCGATGTGCCGCGGCCGTGGCGAGATCCAGTCCGTCCAGCGCTCGTTCCTCGGCCAGGTCATGACCTCCCGGCCGTGTCCGCAGTGCCAGGGCTTCGGCACCGTGATCACCCACCCGTGCCCCGAGTGCAACGCCGAGGGTCGGGTGCGCACGCGGCGCACCCTCAAGGTCAAGATCCCGGCCGGCATCGACGACGGCACCCGGATCCAGCTGTCCGGTGAGGGCGAGGTCGGCCCCGGCGGCGGGCCCGCCGGCGACCTGTATGTCGAGGTCTCGACGCGACCGCACGCGGTGTTCCAGCGCAGCGG
Source organism: uncultured Actinomycetes bacterium (assembly GCA_963747335.1). Lineage (GTDB taxonomy): Bacteria > Actinomycetota > Actinomycetes > S36-B12 > CAIYMF01 > Prado023. The sequence continues at coordinate 93,808 of CAVVEV010000009.1, forward strand.
TGACGACCTGCACTGCTCGATCGCCCTGCCCATGACGGTGGCCGCGCTCGGAACGGCCCTCAAGCTCGAGACCCTCGACGGGACCGAGGATGTGGAGATCCGCCCCGGCACCCAGCCCGGCCATGTGGTCACGCTCAAGGCGCGTGGGGTGCCGCACCTGCGCAGCTCCGGCCGCGGGGACCTGCTGGTCCACATCGACGTCCAGACCCCGACGAAGCTGGACCAGCGACAGGAGGAGCTCCTGCGCGAGTTCGCCGCCATCCGCGGTGAGGAGCAGGTGAGCACCACGTTCCAGCGCCCCGAGAAGGAGGGGTTGTTCACCCGCATCAAGGACGCGTTCTCCGCCCGATGACCGCCGCGCTGTTCCACATCGAGTCCGCCGTCGCGGCCGGGGCCCGGGTCGGGGACATCGTCGAGCTGAGCGGACCCGAGGGCCGGCACGCCGTCGCGGTGCGGCGCGTGGAGGTCGGCGAGCGCATCGACCTCGGCGACGGCGCGGGGATCGTCCTGAGCGCGATGGTCGAGGCCCTGCACGGCCGGGATTCGCTCACGGCCAGGGTCCTCCAGCGTTCTGAGCTCCCGACGGCGCAGCCGCGGATCATCGTCGTGCAGGCCCTGCCCAAGGGGGAGCGTGGCGAGACCGCGGTGGAGACGCTGACCGAGGTGGGCGTCGACGTCATCGTCCCGTGGCAGGCCGAGCGGTGCGTTGCGCGCTGGAGCGGGGACCGGGTCGAGCGGGGCCGGGCCAAGTGGTCGGCCACCGCCCGGGCAGCCGGCAAGCAGGCACGGCGGGCCTGGCTGCCTGAGGTCTGCGCGCTGGCCAGGAGCGCCGACGTCGAGGCGCTCGTCGCCTCCGCCGCCTGTGCGATCGTGCTGCACGAGGCGGCAGCGGTGCCGCTGGGCGACATCGCTGTTCCGGTAGACGGCGATATCGTGCTCATCGTCGGACCTGAGGGCGGCGTCAGCCCCGACGAGCTCGAGCGGTTCACGACCGCTGGCGCCCACATCGCGCTGGTCGGCCCGACGGTCATGCGCACCTCGACAGCCGGGACTGTCGCCGCAGCCGTGATCCTCGCCGCGACCTCCCGCTGGTCCTGACCCGCCGCCCGGCCTCGGCGGTGGGAGGATGGTGCCATGAGCGGTAGCTGCCTGTTCTGCAAGATCGTCGCCCGCGAGATCCCGGCCACCATCGTCGATGAATCCGACACCACGCTGGCGTTCCGCGACATCTCGCCGGTGTCCCCGACCCACGTGCTGGTGATCCCCAAGCAGCACGTCGCCACCCTCGACGAGGCGGTCGCGGTCAACCCGGCGATCGCCGCCGACGTGATCACCCGCTGCGTCCACGTGGCGCAGCTCGAGGGGTTGACCGGCGGGTACCGCGTGGTCGTCAACAACGGCCGCCTCGGTGGTCAGGAGGTCAGCCACCTGCATGCCCACGTCCTCGGCGGCCGTGCGCATTCGTGGCCGCCGGGCTGAACGGGCCCTACCCTTGAGTGGTCATGACTGAATCCACACTGCGCCCTGAGCGCATCCAGCACACCGTCATCGTGCCTGCGAGCCTCGACATGGTCGCCGTCGTCGGGGTCGGCGACGAGGTCCTGCGCGCCATCGAGGCTGAGCTCCCCGCGATGGACATCCACGTCCGCGGCAACCAGATCACCCTCACCGGCGGATCGGCGGACCTGCACATGGTCGAGCGGCTCTTCGACGAGATCGTCTCGATCGTGCGCACCGGCCAGGGCATGAGCCCCGACGCCGCTCGCCGGACCCTGGCGATGCTCCGCGCCGAGCCCGAGACCCGGCCCGTGGACGTCCTCACGGCGAACATCCTGTCCAACCGCGGGCGCACGATCCGTCCCAAGACGCTGAACCAGAAGCGCTATGTTGACGCGATCGACCAGCACACGATCGTCTTCGGCATCGGCCCGGCGGGGACCGGCAAGACCTACCTGGCCGTCGCCAAGGCCGTGCAGGCGCTGCAGGCCAAGAAGGTCAACCGGATCGTTCTGACCCGGCCGGCGGTCGAGGCCGGCGAGCGCCTGGGTTACCTGCCCGGGACGCTCTCGGAGAAGATCGACCCCTACCTGCGCCCGTTGTACGACGCATTGCGCGACATGCTCGACCCTGACTCGATCCCACGGCTGCTGACATCCGGGGTCATCGAGGTCGCGCCGCTGGCCTACATGCGCGGGCGCACGCTCAACGACGCCTTCGTGATCCTCGACGAGGCGCAGAACACCTCCCCGGACCAGATGAAGATGTTCCTGACTCGCCTCGGGTTCGGCTCCACGATGGTCGTCACCGGTGACGTCACGCAGGTCGACCTCCCCGGCGGGACCGACTCCGGGCTCAAGGTCGTCCAGGGGATCCTCGACGGCGTGCGCGACGTGTCCTTCTGCCACCTGAACGCCCACGACGTCGTGCGCCACAGCCTGGTGACTGACATCGTGCAGGCCTACGGCCGCTACGACGAGGAGCAGGCCCGAACGGAGCGCCCGGATCGACCGGTCCGCCCGGTCAGGCGGCGCTGATGGCGCAAGTGGAGGTCGACAACCGAAGCGCGATCGAAGTCGACCCCGCGCCGCTGGTCGCCCAGGCGGAGTACACCCTCGAGCGCCTGGGCCTGCACCGGGACGTGGAGCTGTCGATCTCCCTGGTGGACCCCGAGGAGATCACCGACCTGCACGTGCGTTGGATGGACCTTCCCGGGCCGACCGACGTCCTGAGCTTCCCGATGGACGAGCTGCGCGCGCCGGAGCCGGGGGAGACCGCCGAGCCGGGCATGCTGGGCGACGTGGTGATCTGCCCCCAGGTGGCGGCCGAGCAGGGCTCGACGGCGGGCCACGGGCTGTCTGGAGAGCTCGAGCTGCTGCTGGCCCATGGGATCCTGCACCTGCTCGGCCACGACCATGCCGAGCCTGAGGAGCACGCGGTGATGTTCGGGCTGCAGGACGAGCTGCTCGCCGCCTGGCGAGGACGGGGCTGAGGACGTGGCGGACTCCGACTGGGTGATGCTGGTCCTGGCGATCCTGTTCGTCGTCACGGCAGCGTTCCTCGTGGCTGCCGAGACCGCGATCGGGCGGGTCTCGCGCTCACGCGCCGAGGAGATGGCCCGCGAGAAGCCCGGCAAGGCGACCGATCGGCTGCGCCTGATCGTCGAGGACCGAGCGCGGTACGTGAACGTCATGCTGTTCCTGCACACGGCGTTCGCGGTGGCCGCGACGGCATTGGTGACCTACCTGTGCGTCGAGGCGGGCACGTGGGGTCCCCTGGTCGGGCTGTTCCTGGCGCTTCTGATCATGACCGGCGTGATGTTCATCGCGCTCGGGGTCGCCCCGCGCACACTGGGGCGCCAGCACGCCGACCGGATCGCCCTGCGGTGGGGCAAGTTCGCCCGCGGCGCGGCTGCGGTGCTCGGCCCGTTCGTCTCGCTGCTGATCCTGATCGGCAACGCGCTCACCCCGGGCCGGGGGTACCGGGAGGGACCCTTCGCCAGCCAGGCCGAGCTGCGTGAGCTCGTCGACCAGGCCGAGGCCGACCGCGTCATCGAGGACGACGAAGCGGCGATGCTGCACTCGGTGTTCGAGCTCGGCGACACGATCGTGCGCGAGGTCATGGTCCCGCGCACCGAGATGGTCTGGATCGAGCGGCACAAGACACTGCGGCAGGCGCTGTCGTTGGCCCTGCGCTCGGGGTACTCCCGCATCCCGGTGATCGGCGACGGCCCCGACGACGTCGTGGGCGTGTTCTACCTCAAGGACGTCGTCAACCGGGTGTTCGAGCACCGCGATTCCGAGGCCACCGAGCGGATCGACTCGCGCATGCGTGCGGCGACCTTCGTCCCGGACTCCAAGCTCGTCGACGACCTCCTGCGTGACCTGCAGTCCCAACGCGTCCACATGGCGATCGCCGTCGACGAGTACGGCGGCACGGCGGGGCTGGTCACGATCGAGGACGTCCTCGAGGAGATCGTGGGCGAGATCACCGACGAGTACGACCAGGAGCCCTCCGAGATCGAGAAGCTCGCGGCCGGCGGCTACCGCCTCAGCGCCCGGCTGCATGTGGAGGACGCCGGGGAGCTGCTGGGGTTCGACATCGACTCCGACTCCGAGGGCGTGGACACGGTCGCCGGCCTGATCGCCAAGCGTCTGGGGAAGGTGGCCCTGCCTGGTTCGTCGATCACGATCGAGGGCTGGGTGCTGACGGCCGAACATGCTGCGGGCCGGCGCAACCGGATCACCACCGTGCTGGCTGAGCCTGTCGGGGCGCCGGCCGGCGAGCATCCACCGGAGCAGGCGGCCACGAGGTCACCTGAGGCCGCCAACGCCTCGGCCGGCGCACCACACGGCCGGGACGACGGATCCGCATGACCGAGCACCGCAGTGGCTTCGTGGCCATCGTGGGGCGGCCGAATGCCGGCAAGTCCACGCTCACCAACGCCCTGGTCGGACAGAAGGTGGCCATCACCTCGAGCAAGCCGCAGACCACGCGGCGTGTCATCCGCGGGATGATCCACCGGCCGGAGGCGCAGATCGTGCTGGTCGACACCCCCGGGATCCACCGGCCGCGCAACGCGCTGGGGGAGCGGCTCAACGCGCTCGTCGAGCAGCAGTGGGCCGAGGTGGACGCGATCGCCCTGTGCCTGCCCGCAGACGAGGAGATCGGACCGGGCGACCGCCGCATCGCCCACCGGCTGTCTGGCGCCACCCGGGGTGGCACCCGAACGCCGGTGATCGCACTGGTCACCAAGACCGACCGGATCTCGCGGGCCAACCTGGCGCCCAAGCTCACCTCGGTGATGGAACTGGGTACCGCTGCGAGCCTCGAGTGGGCAGCGGTCGTGCCGGTCTCAGCACAGGCCGGCGTTCAGCTCGACGATGTGATCGCCGAGTTCGTCGCGACGCTGCCTGTGGGCCCGCCGCTCTACCCCGACGGGGAGCTCACAGACGAGCCGGAGATCATCATGGTCGCCGAGCTGATCCGGGAGGCCGCACTGGAGGGCGTCAGCGACGAGCTGCCGCACTCGATCGCCGTGGTCGTCGAGGAGATGGCGATGCGCGCCGACCGGCACCCGGACCGCCCCCTGCTGGACATCCACGCCAACCTGTTCGTCGAGCGCCCCTCGCAGAAGGCCATCGTGATCGGGGCCAAGGGCGCGCGGCTCCGCGAGGTCGGCACCCGGTCGCGGGCGGCCATCGAGGCGATGCTGGGCACGCCGGTGTACCTGGACCTGCACGTGAAGGTCGCCAAGGAGTGGCAGCGCGATCCCAAGCAGCTGCGCCGCCTGGGCTTCTGAGCGTCACGGACCGCCCGCTACGCCCACCGCACCGCCTGACGGCCCGCCGCCCACCGCACCGCCCGCCGCCCCGGCCGGCACGGGTGCCGCTCCCGGCGGGTGGCCGGCGCGGGGCGCACAATGGGTCGGTGCCGACCTACCGCGACTCCGGGGTGGTGCTGCGCACGCACAAGCTCGGTGAGGCCGACCGGATCATCACGCTGCTCACGCGCAGCCACGGTCGCGTTCGGGCTGTTGCCCGCGGGGTGCGGAGGACGAACTCGAAGTTCGGCGCCCGGCTCGAGCCCATGGGCCTGGTGGACGCCCAGCTCCACATCGGCCGGTCGCTGGACTCAGTGACTCAGGTCGAGTCGCTGTTCTCGTTCGGGGCCGACCTCGCTGGCGACTATCCGCGCTGGACCTCGGCCCAGGCGATCTGCGAGACGGCCGAGCGGCTGACCCCGGAGGAGCGGGAGCCGGCCCCGGCGCAGTTCCAGCTGCTGGTGGGCGGGTTGCGCGCGCTCGCCCAGCGCGAGCACCCGCCGGGACTCGTCCTCGACGCCTACTTGGTCCGCTCGTTGGCGATCGCCGGGTGGGCGGCCTCCTTCGACGCGTGCGCGCGCTGCGGGGAGGCAGGACCGCACCGGGCCTTCAGCCTGCCCGGTGGTGGGGCGTTGTGCGCGGACTGCCGGATCCCCGGGTCAGCCACGCCCCGCCCGGCCACGATGGAACTGCTCGGTGCCCTGCTCTCGGGTGACTGGGCGCTGGCCGAGGCGTCCGATGATCGGGCGCGTCGCGAGGCGTCCGGGCTGGTCTCGGCCTATCTGCAGTGGCACCTCGAGAGGCAGCTCAAGTCGCTGCCCCTGGTCGAGCGCACGTGAGGGATACCTCAGCACGGGACGAGGACGCCGAAGAGGACGAGTGCCACGCCGAGGACGAGGTTGAGGATCAGAGCGGCCCCCGCGGGTCCATCGGCGCCACGCCGCAGCGCGGCAGCGGCCAGCGCGGCGCCGATCCACAGCGGCAGCGCGAGCACCAGCATGAAGGCCAGATTCGCCCCGTACCCGACCAGGCCGCTGCTGGTCAGGTCCTGGCCCGTGCCGGGCTCGACACCGACGATGGCGTAGATGGACAGGGCCAGGGCGTGCATCGTCGGCAGCCAGAGCGCATAGCCGAGCCACGCCAGGTGCGCGGCCCACGTCAGGGCCCGCGACCGATCCCAGTGGATGGCCGCCGGGCGAGGGCGGACCGCGGAGTCCCGAGGGATCGCATGGGCTGACATGGTCGTCATCCTCCCGGTTCCCACGGTACGCCGAGGGAGGGTCGCTGCCCAGAGGACTTCCGCTGGGACCCGGCCGGGAGCGTCGCTCAGTGCCGGCGGTGCTGCCACCCGCCGGACTTGCCGCGTGCGGCGCGCAGCGACTCGAAGGCCACCGTGCGCTCGGCCTCGGTGGCTCCGGTGCGGTTCAGGTGCCAGTCCAAGGCGTGCTCGGCGTAGGAGGCCTTGGCCTCCGGCCGGGCCTGAGTGATCATCAGCAGCGCCTCGCCCGGCTCATAGCCCTGGTCGAGCAGCACCGCGTAGGCCATGGACGGACCGCGGGCCTGACCGAGGGCGCAGTGCGTCAGCAGGACGGTCCCGGGGATCGTCAGCGCCTCGCGCGCGAAGCTCACACCGCTGTCGAACCAGCCCTCGGCGGTCCCGGCGGCCTCATCCTCGGTGCCCGCCTGGTGGTACTCGACATCCGGCGCCAGTTGGGCGACCAGACCCTCGTCCGAGGTCTCCGTTCGGCAGTCGAGGATGTGGGTGAGTCCGTGGCCCTGCAGCTCGTTGAGCACCGTGCCCGGATCGGCGTCCCCACTGCGCAGCGACCCGCCGACGTACAGGAAGGAGGTCACCCGGTGCGCGTTCGCCCAGACCGGATGACCCCGATCGTCCGGAGGTGCCCCACTGTCAGGTGCTGGGCCCGGGGTAGGAGCCTCGTGCGCGTCGTCCATACCCCCAGCATTCCGCGCACAACCCCCACACGCGCGCCGGGGTCGCAGTCGGCCCGTGGCTCGGCCCTCCCGGATTCCGTTCGTCCTCCCGGAGTTCGGGGAGGGAGGACCCGATCGAGGAGGGGCGAACCGCCGCGGGGGCGCGTCGCAGTCGGCAACGGGACCCCCGTCGGCGGGAGGATTGGGCCCATGGCGGAGAGCTCCGGATCGTGGTGGCGGCGCGGGCGTGCCGGCCCCGACGCACCTGACGCCGCATCGCGGCCTGTTCTGGCCCCGACACCGCACGTGTCGGGGGCTCGCCCCCCGGACATCCCGCCCGACCTGATCCCGAAGCACGTGGCGATCGTGATGGACGGCAACGGCCGCTGGGCCAAGGAGCGCGGCCTGCCCCGGACCGCCGGGCACGAGGCCGGCGAGGGCTCCCTGCTCGACGTCGTCGAGGGTGCTCTCGAGCTCGGTATCGAGTACCTGTCGGCGTACGCGTTCTCGACGGAGAACTGGAAGCGCTCACCCGATGAGGTCCGGTTCCTGATGGGGTTCAACCGGGACGTGATCCGCCGGCGCCGCGACCAGCTCAACGAGATGGGCGTGCGGGTCCGATGGGTGGGGCGCCGGCCCAAGCTGTGGGGCAGCGTCATCGCCGAGCTGGAGCGCGCCGAGGAGCTGACCGCGTCGAACTCCGTGATGACCCTGGCGATGTGCGTGAACTACGGCGGGCGCGCGGAGATCGCCGACGCGGCGGCCGCCCTGGCGGTGGACGTCCGGGCGGGGCTGGTCCGTCCGGAGGACGTCGACGAGCAGATGCTGGTCCGCTACCTCGACGAGCCGGACATGCCCGACGTGGACCTGTTCGTGCGCTCGTCGGGCGAGCAGCGGACGTCCAACTTCCTGCTGTGGCAGTCGGCCTACGCCGAGATGGTGTTCCTCGACACCCTCTGGCCCGACTTCGACCGCCTGGACCTCTGGCGCGCGTGCCAGATCTACGCCGACCGCGACCGTCGCTACGGGGGAGCCATCCCGAACGAGGTGCCGGAGAGCTGAGGGATGGACGGCCCTCAGGGCTGCTGGGCCGTCCACTGCACCCGGGTGATCGCGTACTGCACATCACCGTGCTCCGCGCCGGGGATCTCGTGGGGCCGTTCGGGGGTGAAGGTGCGCACCTTGTGCATCCCCACCTTCTCCATCACCCGGCGCGACGCGGAGTTCACGACCAAGGTCTCTGCCCACACCCGCCGGACCCGGGGGTCGTCGAAGGCATGGGCAATCAGCGCCATGCTGCCCTCGGTCCCGTAGCCGTTGCCCCACGCACTGCGACGGAGGCGGTAGCCGAGCTCGGGATCCGCCTCCGGTCCCGGCTCCGGGCGCAGGTGGAACCAGCCGAGGAACTCGTCGGTCGTCCCGCTCGTGGGTCGCCCAGAAGCCGTATCCCGGGCTGCGCCGGTTCAGGGTGATCCAGGCGGGCAGCCGCCCCTCGACGATCTCGGTGCGGGGAGTGGCCGGCCCGCCCGTGATGTAGCGCATGACCTCGGGGTCGGAGTCGAGGTCGACCAGGAGGTCGGCGTCGTCGGGGGTGAAGTTGCGCAGGACCAGCCGTGGGGTGGTGAGCAGGACCGCGCCAGGCACCTCAGAGCCGGCCCAGGAGCTTCAGGACGCCGAGGACGAGCACGCCGACATCGACGGCCAGGCGCAGGACGCGGCTGCCGGGAGTGATCGCCGGCCACGACACGGCGGTCAGCCAGAACAGGAACACCGCGATCAGGATCAGCAGCAGGCCCGACCAGGCCGCGTTCAGCGTCAGTCCGAGGAACAGCAGGATCCCGAGGGTCACCGGGATCAGGAACGCCGGGAGTGCCTGCATGCGCCGCAGCATCGGACGGCTGGCGTCCTCGAACCGGGCGCGCAGGGTCGGCGTGGACGTCCCCGGGCGAGTCGTGGAGTCCCACGACTCCGAGGGCCGGATGGGTCGGGATCCTTCGGGGCGATGCACGCGCTTCTTGGCCATGGCCCGATTCTCGCCGATCCGCCCCCACAGGTGAAGGTAGGGTTGGGCGCCAGACGCCCCGGTGCACCGCTCAGCGGTGAGCGCCGACTCTGACGAGAACCTCGACGACCCTGGAGATCCGATGGCCAAGCCGACCAAGCCCGATGCCCGCGTGGAATCCGTGGTGAACCTGAGCAAGCGCCGCGGGTTCGTCTACCCCTGCTCGGAGATCTACGGCGGGACCCGCTCCGCCTGGGACTACGGCCCGCTGGGCGTGGAGCTCAAGGAGAACATCCGCCGGGCCTGGTGGCAGTCGGTCGTGCGCGGCCGCGACGACGTCGTCGGCCTGGACTCCTCGGTGATCCTCGCACCGCAGGTGTGGGAGGCCTCCGGGCATGTGAACGCCTTCGTCGATCCGCTGACCGAGTGCAAGCAGTGCCACAAGCGCTGGCGGGCGGACACGCTGCTCGAGATCTACGAGGAGAAGCACGGTCGTCCCGCCAGCGGGCTCGAGGAGATCGTGTGCACCGCCTGCGGTACCCGCGGGCAGTTCACCGAGCCGCGTGACTTCAACGGGATGCTGCGCACGACGGTCGGCCCCGTCGAGGAGGCCGGCGCCCTGCACTACCTGCGCCCCGAGACGGCGCAGGGGATCTTCGTGAACTACCTCAACGTCGCCAACACCTCGCGCAAGAAGCCTCCGTTCGGCATCGGCCAGACCGGCAAGAGCTTCCGCAATGAGATCACCCCGGGCAACTTCATCTTCCGCACGCGTGAGTTCGAGCAGATGGAGATGGAGTTCTTCGTCAAGCCCGGTACGGACGAGGAGTGGCACGAGTACTGGCTGAAGGCCCGCTGGGACTGGTACATCGACCTGGGCCTGAAGCCCGAGAACCTGCGCTTCTTCGAACACCCGCAGGAGAAGCTCTCGCACTACTCCAAGCGCACGGTCGACATCGAGTACCGGTTCACCTTCGCCGGCTCGGAGTTCGCCGAGCTCGAGGGCATCGCCAACCGCACCGACTTCGACCTGCGCACCCACTCGGAGAAGTCCGGGGTGGACCTGTCCTTCTTCGACCAGGAGTCCGGGGAGCGCTGGGTGCCCTACGTGATCGAGCCGGCAGCCGGGCTCACCCGCTGCGTCCTGGCCTTCCTGCTCGACGCCTACGACGAGGACGAGGCCCCGAACGCCAAGGGTGGGGTCGACAAGCGCACCGTGCTGCGCCTGGACCCGCGCCTGGCGCCGGTGAAGGTCGCGGTGCTCCCGCTGTCGCGCAACGCGGACCTCTCGCCGGTGGCGCGTGACCTGGCCGCCGAGCTGCGCCGGACGTGGAACGTCGACTTCGACGACGCCGGGGCGATCGGCCGGCGCTACCGCCGACAGGACGAGATCGGCACGCCGTTCTGCGTCACGGTGGACTTCGACACCCTCGAGGATCAGGCGGTCACGGTCCGCGAGCGCGACTCGATGGCCCAGGAGCGCATCCCGCTGATGGGCCTGCGCGCGTGGCTCGCCGAGCGCCTCCCCGCGTACTGACCGCCACCCGGGAATTTGATCCAAGATTCCGGCGCTCTTGGCGCCCGAATCCCGGCGCAAGTGGCTGATGGCGCCCGAGACCTGGAGGAAGTCCGCGGGCGTCGGGCGTCGGGCGTCGGGCGGTGGCTCGTTCGGGGGCGGGGGGCGGGGAGAATGGGGGCCCTCGGGGCCCTGGCTCCGCCATTGGACTCACGGGCCGGCCCGTGCAGGCCCGCCCTTTTCTGCCCGGCCTGACCTGTGATCCATGCTGGTTCCTGCCACCAGAGGGGTTGGGCCTGCACGGATCAGCGTGCGCGGCGGTGGCTGGGTGGTGGGTGACAATTGCTGCCATGTCCGTTGCCCTCCCGCTGATCGGCGGCCGACCGGTTGACCCGCCGGTCGTGCTCGCGCCGATGGCGGGCATCACGAACCGGGCGTTCCGGCGGCTGTGCCGTGAGTCCGGCGCGGGCATCTATGTCTCGGAGATGATCACCTCGCGCGCGCTGCTCGAGCGCAACGACGAGACGATGAACCTCATCCGGTTCGACGCCGACGAGGCGCCGCGGTCGCTGCAGCTGTACGGGGTCGATCCCGCCATCATCGCGGCGGCCGTGCGGATGGTGGTCACCGAGGACCTCGCCGACCACGTTGACCTGAACTTCGGCTGTCCGGTGCCCAAGGTGACGCGCAAGGGCGGCGGCTCGGCGCTGCCGTGGAAGCGCGACCTGTTCCGTGAGGTGGTGGCCGGTGCCGTGGCTGCCGCCGACGGGCGGGTCCCGGTGACGGTCAAGATGCGCAAGGGCATCGACGACGAGCACCTGACCTACCTCGAGGCGGGGCGCGCGGCGGCCGAGGAGGGTGCGGCGTGGGTGGCGCTGCATGGGCGCACCGCCGAGCAGATGTACGGCGGCCAGGCCGACCGGTCAGCGATCGCGCGCCTGGTCGAGGAGCTCGCGCCGCTCGGTGTCCCGGTCCTGGGCAACGGCGACATCTGGACCGCGGACGACGCCCTGCGCATGGTCGAGCAGACCGGGTGCGCGGGGGTGGTCGTCGGACGCGGGTGCCTGGGCCGGCCCTGGCTGTTCGGGCAGTTGGCTGCGGCGTTCGCCGGGCACTCGGCGCCGCCGGAGCCAACAGCCGGCGAGGTTCTGGCCGTCCTGCGCCGCCACGCCGAGCTGCTGGGTGCCATGCACGACGACGAGCTCAAGGGCTGCCGCGACATCCGCAAGCACATCGCCTGGTACCTCAAGGGGTTTCGGGTGGCCCAGCCCATCCGCGCCGCACTGGGCACGGTGGGCACGCTCGCGGAGCTCGACGACCTGCTCTCCGGCATCGATCCCGACCAGCCCTACCCGAGCCTCGTCGCTGCCGGTCCCCGTGGTCGGACCTCCGGCCAGCGCCGCGTCGCGCTGCCTGAGGGGTGGCTGGACTCCTGCGAGCTGGCACTCGGCGAGGACCTGTCGGCCGCCGAGATCGGCGTGAGCGGCGGGTAGGCCGCGCCTGCCGGTAACGGGTGTTGCGGGTCGGAGCTGTGGAGGAGCGGCAGGTGTGCGAGGAGCCGACGGGCGCAGGCAGCGCGGGCAGGCGCCAACCCGGCGATCCCGACCACAATCGCCACCATGGCCCTCGACACCCCGCTGGATGTCCGTTCCCTGGTGATCTACCAGGTGTTCCCGCGCAACCACGGCCCGTCGGGCCGCTTGGCTGACGTGACTGCCGACGTGGACCGGATCGCCGCGCTCGGCGTCGACGTGCTCTACCTCATGCCGATCCACCCGATCGGGGAGCTCGGCCGCAAGGGCGCCCTGGGCAGTCCGTACGCGATCCGGGACTACCGCGCGGTCAATCCCGAGCTGGGCGCGGACGCCGACTTCGACGCCCTGGTTGCAGCCGCCCACGCCGCCGGTCTCCGGGTCATGATGGACGTGGTCTTCAACCACACGTCGCAGGACAGCGTCCTGGTCGAGGAGCATCCGGAGTTCTTCCACCAGGATGCCGAGGGCAGGCCCGTCACGACGGTGCCCGCGTGGACCGACATCATCGATCTCAAGCACCCCAACCTCGACCTGACCCGGTACCTGATCGACACCCTGGCGATCTGGGCCCGACGGGGCGTGGACGGGTTCCGCTGCGACGTCGCGTCGCTGGTTCCTGTGGACTTCTGGCTGCAGGCCCGAGCTGAGCTGGCCGGCATCCGGCCCGGCCTGATCTGGCTGGCGGAGTCGCCGCACCCCACGTGGGTCGCCCATCGCCGGGCGCACGGCCTGCCCACGTGGTCCGACTCTGAGGTCTTCGCCGCCTTTGACATCGAGTACTCCCACGACCTGTGGTCGATCTGGCAGGCGGTCGTCACGGGCCGCGAGCCGGTCGGGCGCTACCTGGAGATGCTGCGCTGGCAGGACGCGACCCTGCCGGCCAACTACGCGAAGCTGCGGTTCGTCGAGAACCACGACCAGTTCCGGATCATGCGCTTCGCCCCCACCCAAGCGCGCGCTCGCGCCTGGACCGCCCTCATGGCGTTCAGCCGAGGGCCGTTCATGATCTACGCCGGCCAGGAGTCGGCGGCCCAGACGTGGCCGTCGCTGTTCGACCGGTCGCCGGTGGAATGGGGCGACTACGCGCTGACCGGGTTCCTGCAGACCCTGACCGCCACCACGAAGCACGAGGCCATGCGCCTCGGGGACTTCTGGGTGCTCGACGACGAGCCAGTGGTCCAGGCGGCGTGGGGGAATCCGGCGGGGGACGACCTCGCCCCGGTCGGCGAGCGCGGGCTTTACGGGATCTTCAACGTGGGCGGGCATCGTGGACGGGCGCAGGTGCAGGTGCCCGACGGCCGCTACGACGACCTGATCTCCGGGGAGCGCCTCGAGGTCGCGAGCGGGCGGCTGGCGATGCCCGGGCCGGCCGTGATCCTCGAGTTCGCCGAACCGTTCCGCGCGACGTTGTGGCGCAGCTCGCTGCTCGATGTCTTCCTGCAGGTCGAGGCTGAGGGGTCTTGATCCACGGGCATACGCTGGAGTTCGGATGAGTCCCAGGTGAAAGGGCACCACGATGAGTGAACCCGTCATCGAGGCCTCGGGCCTTGTGAAGAAGTACGGCACGCTCACGGCCGTCGACCAGTTGGACCTCACGGTGGCCCCGGGCGAGGTCTACGGCCTTCTGGGGCCGAACGGGGCAGGCAAGTCCACGACCATTCGCACGATCCTGGGCTACCTGCACCCGACGGCCGGGACGGCCACGGTGCACGGCGGCAGCGCCCGGGACCCGCACATCCGTCGCCGGATCGGCTACCTGCCCGGTGACCTGCGCCTCGAGGGCCGGCTGAAGGTGCGCCAGATCCTGGGCTTCTACGCCGACCTGCGCGGTGGTGTGCCGCAGGTGCGCATCGACGCCCTCTGCGAGCAGATGCAGCTCGACGTCACCCGCCCTTTCGGGCAGCTGTCCAAGGGCAACCGGCAGAAGGTGGGCGTGGTCCAGGCCGTGATGCACGACCCCGACGTCCTGATCCTCGATGAGCCGACGTCGGGCCTGGACCCGCTCATGCAGCGCGAGGTCCTCAACCTCGTGCGCGAGCGCCGCGACGCGGGGGCGGCCGTGCTGTTCAGCTCGCACATCATCTTCGAGGTCGAGGAGGTCGCCGACCGCGTGGGGATCCTGCGCGAGGGCCACAAGGTCGTCGAGGACAGCGTGGCCGGGCTCCAGACGATCACCGCGCGGCAGTCGCTGCACCTGCGCTTCTCCGAGCCGGTGGGAGCCGAGGTGCTGGCGGGCGTGGCGGGCGTGGAGTCCGTCGAGGTGGAGCGGATGCGGGTCTCGGTGATCGTCCAGGGCAGCATCGCCCCGCTGGTCCAGGCGCTGGCCGGGCTGCCGATAGAACACATCGCGGCCGATCCCCTGGTGCTCGACGACATCTTCTACGGGGTCTACGACGCGGCCCCGGGCGGCGGTCCTGTCGTGGCCCCGCGGGCACGGTCGGGGGAGGTGGCGTGATGGCTGCGCTGCTGATCGCCGGGCAGATGCTGCGCGAGCGTCGGCGCTCCCTGCTGTGGTGGAGCATCGGCGTCGCCATCCTGATGGTCCTCATGGCGGCGGTGTACCCCTCGGTGCGCGACTCCGGGGACGTCTTCGAGGACTACATGGCACAGCTGCCCGAGGCCTTCGTCGAGGCGTTCGGGCTGGCGGGGGCGAGCATCACCTCACCGGAGGGCTACCTGGTCAGCCAGCTGTACTCGAACATGTACGTGATCATCCTGCTGGTCCTCGGGCTGGGCTGGGCGGCGTGGGCGATCGCCGGCTCCGAGGCCGAGGGGACCCTGGAGATGGTGCTGACCAATCCGGTCCGTCGGGTGGCAGTGGCCCTGGGTCGGGCGCTGGGGATCGCCGTCGCGCTGTTCCTGGTCAACGCCGTCGGGCATGTGGTGCTCGCTGTGTACGCGCCGGTGGTCGGGCTCGACGAGGGCCTGCCGTGGTGGGCGTTCGGTGCTGCGGCGGCCGCCTCGTACGCGTTCGTGTCCGTTCATGTGGCCCTGACGTTCGCGGCCGGTGCCGCCACCGGCCGCAAGGGCCTGGCGATCGGGCTCGGGGCCGGCCTGGCCCTCGTAGGGTTCCTGGTCAACGCCCTCGCGGGGGTGGCCGAGGCGTTCAAGACCGCACGCGACTTCTCCCCCTGGTACTGGCTGCTCAAGGAGAACCCGGTGACCACCGCGCCTGGCGCCCTGAACTTCTGGGTGCCCATGGTGCTCAGCGTGCTGCTGGTGGCTGGCGGGACGTGGGTGTTCAACCGGCGCGACCTCGCGGGTTGAGGCGTCGGCCAGGTGTTGGCCCCGGCGCTCGCGGGGACCGCGGGTGAACCCGGCGTGGGCACCCGCTCCGCAGACCGGCCCCGGCCCTCAGCGTCAGCGGCGCGGGTCGATCACGTCGGAGACCAGCTGGATCAACGCGCCCAACTTGGCAGGGATCCCTTCCGCTGCCGGCCTGGCGATCCAGGCCGCCGAGATCGCAGGCAGTTGCCCCGCGATCACCGGCTCCGAGGCCAGCATCAGCTCGCCCTCGGGCAGGTCGATCGCGGCCCCGGACAGGTTGAGGATCACCCGCACCGTTCCCTCGTCGCCGAGCATGTCGAACGCGAGCAGGTCGGCGGCCTCGTCGGGCGAGGACACCCAGCGCAGCTCACCGCGGCCCAGCGACGGGCTGGTGCGTCTCAGCGCCAGAGCCGAGCGGTAGAGGCTGAGCGTCGAATCCCCGCTCGCCTGCTGCGAGGCCACCGACAGTGCTGCCCACTCCTTCGGGATCGGCAGCCACGGCTTCGACCGGGATCGCGTGAACCCCAGGTTGGCCCCGGTCGTCCACGGCATCGGCACCCGGCACCCGTCGCGGCCGCGGACCGTGCGCCCGCTGCGCTCCCAGATCGGGTCCTGCAGGACATCGTCGGGAAGGTCGTCGACGTTGGGCAGGCCCAGCTCCTGGCCGTTGTAGATGTACGCCGCCCCCGGCAGCGCCAGGAGGATGAGTGCCAACGCCCGTGCCCGGCGGGTGCCGAGCGCAAGGTCGACCTCCTGGAACACTCCGGAGGCCATGGTCCCGGGAACATACGCACCCGTGAGCACGGCGTTCTGGCCCAGCCGGGACACGGAGCGCGGGGTGTCGTGGTTGTCGGTCACCCAGGTCGTCGGCGCCCCGACGCCGGCATTGGCAGCCAGCGACGAGTCGATGGCCGCGCGCAGCCCCGGCCCGTCGAACCCGGCGTGCACGAAGCGGAAGTTGAACGCCAGGTGCATCTCGTCGGGCCGGATGAACAGGGCGACGATGTCGTCCTCGGCCCCGGTCTCGATGACCGCCATCCGGTCACCGGGGTAGGCGTCCATCACGCGGCGGAATTCCCGGTACACGTCGTGCACGGGGCTGTCGTCGCCCTTGGGGATGATCGGCTCGCCCGTGGCCGTGTCCGGGAACGCCTCGTCCTTCATGAGCGCATCGGACACGTCGATCCGAAACCCGTCGGCGCCCCGGTCCATCCAGAACCGCAGGATGCCGGCGAACTCCTCGACCACCTCGGGGTTGCGCCAGTTGAGGTCGGGCTGCTCGGCGGCGAACAGGTGGTAGTACCACTGACCCGGCGATCCGTCGGGCTCGTCGACCCGGGTCCAGGAAGGACCGCCGAACACGGACTTCCAGTTGTTGGGCGGCTCGTCGCCGCCCGGCCCCCGGCCGTCGCGGAACAGGTAGCGCTCGCGCTCCGGCGAGCCCCGCCCGGCTGACACCGCGGCCTGGAACCACGCGTGCCGGTCGGAGGTGTGGTTGGGCACGAAGTCCAGAGTCACCTTGATGCCGTAGTCGTGGGCCGTGGCGATCAGGTCGTCCATGTCGGCCAGCGAGCCGAACATCGGATCGATGTCGCGGTAGTCGCTGATGTCGTAGCCATGGTCCACCTGGGGGCTGGCGAAGCACGGGCTGAGCCACAGGGCATCGACGCCCAGCTCGGCCAGGTAGCCCATGCGGGCGGTGATGCCCACCAGGTCACCCACCCCGTCACCGTCGCCGTCGGCGAACGAGCGGGGGTAGATCTGGTAGATCACGGCGTCGCGCCACCACTGCGTCATGGTCCCGAGGCTAGGGCAGCGGGCGTGCCCGCCGCGCGCCGTCCGCCGCGCGGCCGCCCGGTGCGTAGGGGCCACAGGGCGCCGGGGCCTCGTGCTCACCGGGGAGTGGCGTGCGGCCCGGGGGTAGGCTTGCGGGCGTTCTGTATTCACGGTCCCAGGAGGGTTCGAAACACACATGGTGCGTTACGTCTACGACTTCGCCGAAGGCGACAAGGATAAGAAGGACCTGCTCGGTGGCAAGGGTGCCAACCTCGCCGAGATGATCAAGATCGGCCTCAACGTCCCCCCGGGCTTCACGGTCACGACCGACGCCTGCCGGGCCTACCTGAACGGTGGCGCGGTTCCCGTCGAGATGGCCGACCAGGTCACCGAGCAGCTGGCCAGCCTCGAGGCCAAGATCGGGCGCACGCTGGGTGATCCCGCGAACCCGCTGCTGGTCTCCGTGCGCTCCGGCGCGAAGTTCTCGATGCCCGGCATGATGGAGACGGTGCTCAACATCGGCATGAGTGACGACGCTGTCGCCGGGCTGACCGCGTTCTCCAAGGACGAGCGGTTCGCGTGGGACTCCTACCGCCGACTGATCCAGATGTTCGGCAAGACCGTGCTGGACATCGAGGGCCACTACTTCGAACAGGCCATCGACCAGGCGAAGACCGACGCAGGCGTCGCCACCGACGTCGAACTGGGTGTGCCCGAGCTGCAGGCACTGGTCGCCACCTACAAGGGCATCGTCAAGGAGCACGCGGGCATCGACTTCCCGCAGGATCCCCGCGAGCAGCTCGATCGTGCCATCAAGGCCGTGTTCGACTCGTGGAACACCGACCGGGCCACGCTGTACCGCCGTCAGGAGCGCATTCCCGCCGACCTGGGCACCGCGGTCAACGTGCAGGCGATGGTCTTCGGCAACGTCGGCGACGACTCCGGCACGGGCGTGGCGTTCACCCGCGACCCCGCCACCGGCGCGACCGGCCACTACGGCGACTACCTGCCCGACGCGCAGGGTGAGGACGTGGTCTCCGGCGTGCGCAACACGCTGACCCTCGACGACATGGGCCGCCTCGACCCCGAGGCGCACGCCCAGCTGCTGGCCAACATGGACGCCCTCGAGGCGCACTACAAGGACCTCTGCGACATCGAGTTCACGGTCGAGCGCGGGCAGCTCTACATGCTCCAGACCCGCGTGGGCAAGCGCACCGCGGGTGCGGCCTTCCGGATCGCCACGCAGCTGGCCGACGAGGGCGTCATCGATATGGACGAGGCTGTGCGCCGCGTCTCGGGTGCCCAGCTCGTGCAGCTGATGTTCCCGCACTTCGACCACTCGGGCGATCGCAAGATCGTGGCCAAGGGCATTGCGGCTTCCCCGGGTGCTGCGGTCGGCACGGTCGTGTTCGACTCCGAGACCGCGGTGGCCAGGGCCGCCGAGGGTATCGACACCATCCTGATCCGTCGCGAGACCACCCCCGACGACCTCGCGGGCATGGTCGCCGCCGCCGGCATCCTGACCAGCCGCGGCGGCAAGACCTCGCACGCGGCGGTCGTCGCCCGCGGCATGGGCAAGACCGCGGTCTGTGGTACGGAGGAGCTGACCGTCGACACCCACGGCAAGACCGCCACCGCACCCGGCGGCGTGGTCATCCGCGAGGGTGACGCGGTGTCCATCGATGGTGCCACCGGCGAGGTGTTCCTCGGCCGGGTTCCGGTGGTCCCCTCGCCGGTCGTGGAGTACTTCGAGGGCCGCCTGGCCCCCGAGGACGGGGACGACCTGGTCAAGGCCGTGCACCGCATCGTGAGCCGGTCCGACGAGGTGCGCCGTCTCAAGGTGCGCACCAACGCCGACACCCCGGAGGATGCCGCGCGCGCCCGCCGGATGGGCGCCCAGGGCATCGGGCTGTGCCGCACCGAGCACATGTTCCTCGGTGACCGCAAGCAGTACGTGGAACGGCTGATCCTGGCCGAGTCCGACGCGGAGAAGGAGGCCTCGCTGGCCGCCCTCCTGCCCCTGCAGCGCGGCGACTTCGAGGAGATCCTCGAGGCCATGGACGGGCTGCCGGTGACCATCCGACTGCTCGACCCGCCGCTGCACGAGTTCCTGCCCGACCTCACCACCCTCGCGGTGGCGGTGGCCCGGGCCGAGGACGCCGGATCGGTGACGGAGAACGACCTGCGGATGTTGGCTGCCGTCGAGCGGCTGCACGAGTCGAACCCGATGCTGGGTCTTCGTGGAGTGCGGCTCGGCCTGGTGATCCCTGGCCTGTTCGCGCTCCAGGTGCGGGCCATCGCCGAGGCGGCCGCGGCGCGCAAGAAGGTCGGAGGAGACCCGCGCGCCGAGATCATGATCCCGCTCGTCGGCGCCGTGCAGGAGCTCGAGCTCATCAAGGATGAGGCCGAGCACGTGATCGCCGAGGTCGCGGCCGAGACCGGCAGCGAGCTGGAGTTCCAGATCGGCACCATGATCGAGCTGCCGCGTGCGGCGATGACCGCCGACCAGATCGCGGAGGCCGCGGAGTTCTTCTCCTTCGGCACCAACGACCTGACCCAGACGACGTGGGGCTTCAGCCGCGACGACGTCGAGGGCGCGTTCTTCACCACGTACCTGGAGAAGGGCGTGTTCGGCGTCTCGCCGTTCGAGTCGATCGACCGTGACGGCGTCGGCGCCCTGGTCCGTGTGGCTGTGGAGAAGGGTCGGGCCACCCGCCCGGGCATCAAGCTCGGTGTGTGTGGCGAGCACGGCGGCGACCCGGAATCGGTGCACTTCTTCGATGAGGTCGGACTGGACTACGTGTCCTGCTCGCCGTTCCGCGTGCCGATCGCCCGGCTCGAGGCTGGTCGCGCATCCCTGATGCGCTCCGGCGGGGGCAGCGACAGCCGCTGACGAGCTCGTCCCGGTGGCGCCGGCCCTGAAGGGTCGGCGCCACCGGCATGCCGGGGCTGGACCGGGGCGGACCGGGCTGGTTTCGCTCCCGGACCAGACGACCGCGATTTCCACCGTGGGAGTTCCGTGGAAGGCAACGGAGCGCCGGGTGGGCCATCCTCGCGCCCAGTCCGGTCGATCCGGAGCCCCTCCTACCCGTGGCGACCCAACCTCGCGGGTGTATGCGTTGATTGGGCCTTGTCGCGAGGTGGTCTTTCGACGGGAAGGCCGCGAGGTTGCCCCGCGCCGCCGGTAGTCGCTCCGAGACGCGCCGGGTCCGATGGGAACACCCGCGAGGATTGCCACCCCGAGTCCGATCGCGGCTGGATCCCTGCTCAGCGGCAGTGGCGCTTGTGCCAGGCGAGCAGGGAGATGTCGGTGAGGCTGGCCACCTGGTCGACCACCACGCGCAGCTGGGCTCCGTCGTCCGGAGCCATCTCCCACGTGGGGCGGAAGTGCGGCTCCAGACTCTCGGGGGCCGACGCGATGAGGGTGGCCACGAGCTCGGTGATCATCGTCCGCTGCCTTGCGTACGAGCGGGTCGACCCGCTGCGCTGCATCACGAACAGGTTGGCGATCCCCTTGAGCACGCCAACCTCGTGGCGGATCTCGGCGGGAACCTCGAGCGACCCGGCGTAGCGGGTCAGCTGGGCCTGGGGGTGCGCGGCACGGGTTGCTGCCTCGGCAGCGGCGGTGAACCGGCCGATGAGCTGGCTCGTGAGGTCCTTGAGCGCGGCGAGGTCGCGCAGGCTGCCAGTGTAGTGCGAGTACCCGCTGGGCCAGGCCGGGGAGCCCACGAGCCGGTCGAGGGCGGCGGCGAGGTCCGCAGGATCCGTGCCGGGCAGGTAGGCCTCGGCGACCAGCCGGCAGATCCTCGCCGAGGTGTCGGGGTCCTGCAGGGCGGTGAGGTCGATGAGCCCGGCGTGGATGCCGTCCTCCACATCGTGGACGCTGTACGCCACGTCGTCGGCCCAGTCCATCACCTGCGCCTCGAACGACCTCCGGCCCCCTGGCGCTTCGGCACGCATCCACTCGAACACCGGCAGGTCATCGGCGTAGACGCCGAACTTGCGGCTGCCCGAGGAGCGTGGCCAGGGGTACTTGGTCGCGGCGTCCAGGGCTGCCCGGGTCAGGTTGAGGCCGACGGATCGCTCGTGGCCGCGGCCCTCCGGATCGCCGAACGCCTTGGCTTCGAGGCGGGTGAGGATCCGCAGCGTCTGCGCGTTGCCCTCGAACCCGCCGATGTCCGAGCACAGCGCGTGCAGGGCGTTCTCCCCGTTGTGGCCGAACGGGGGGTGGCCCAGGTCGTGGGCCAAGCAGGCGGCCTCCACGAGGTCGGGGTCACAGCCCAGGGCAGCGCCCAGCTCCCGACCTACCTGGGCGACCTCCAGCGAGTGGGTCATCCGGGTTCGCGGGAAGTCCCCCTCACCGGCGATCATCACCTGGGTCTTGGCCGCCAGGCGGCGCCACGCCGCGCAGTGCAGGACCCGAGCCCGGTCGCGGGCGAAGGCTGAGCGCGTGGGGCGCTTGGGCGGTTCGTCGACCCAGCGCGCCTCATCGGTGGGTGAGTATCCGGGCACGGGCACGCCCCCACCGTAGGAGGCGCCGATGTGTGTCGCCAGCGCGGGATGCCGATGTGGTCGACGGTGTGGTGACTGCGACGGTCCGCAGCCGGATCGCAGATCGGCTAGCGGTCGAACCAGACGGTGATGAGCCCGGCGGACTCGCGCAGCAGGTACTCGCTGGTGATCGTGCTCCCCGGGCCCTCGGCTGTCGCCGAGACATGGGCATCGAGCCCGTAGTGCGTGGCCAGGGCGCGGGTACGCGCGGAGTGCGCCGGGTCGGTCACGAGGGTGACGGACCCGAGGCCCTCGGACTTGACGATCGCGGCAACCGCCTTCATCGACTCCTCGGTGTTCTCGCCGAACGGCAGGGCGATCACCTGGGCGCGGCGCATGCCATCGGCGACGAGCTCCTCCTTGCCGGTCTGGGCCTCCGACGTGATGTCACCGGGCTGGAAGCCACCCACGGTGATCACGCGCTCGCTGACCCCGGCGTTGACCAGGTCGTGGGCGTGGGCCAGACGGTTGGCCAGGACCGGTGATGGGGCGCCCTGGTACTGGGCGGCACCCAGGACCACGATGGCGTCGGTGGGGGTGCGGTCATCGACGCCGGCCCATCGCAGGACGTCGGCGACGGCCCCCGCGGGCACCGCGACGATGGCCACGGCCACGGCCATCACGAGTGCGACGAAGCGCCGGCGGGCGCGCCGGCGGCGGGAGCGGTCGGGTCGACCAGGACTCCACTCGAGCAGGAGTACGGCCGGCGCTGTCATGATCGGATCCTCCCACGGGCTTGGCTCAGCGGGGCTGCGCGACGCGTTCGCGCTCGGGTGAATCGCCCGGTTCCCGGCACCGGGGTCGCGGGCGCTGGGACGGCTGTCGGCGGGTCTCCCTAGGATGCGCACCATGGCCGGTCGGGTGCGCACGGAGGATGTGGCGCTGGTCCGCGAGCGGGTTCGGGTCGATGCGGTGATCGGCGAGGTCGTGACGCTGCGGTCTGCTGGCGCGGGGTCGCTCAAGGGACTGTGCCCGTTCCACGACGAGCGCTCGCCGAGCTTCCACGTCACCCCGGCGCGGGGCCTCTACTACTGCTTCGGGTGCGGCGAGGGCGGGGATGTCGTCGACTTCCTGATGAAGCACGACCACCTGACGTTCACCGAGGCCATCGAGAAGCTCGCCGATCGGGCGGGAGTGACTCTGCGCTACGAGGACGGCGTCGGCCCGAGCCGGACAGGTCCCAACCGCCAGCGGCTGGCCCAGGCCAACAAGATCGCGGCCGCGTACTACGTGCGGGCCCTGTCCTCGCCGGAGGCCTCGATCGGCCGGCAGTTCCTGACCGAGCGGGGATTCGACGCTGCTGCGTGCGAGCACTTCGGGGTCGGCTTCGCGCCGAGGTCATGGGACGGGCTGTTGGGTCACCTGCGCTCGGCCGGCTTCACCGATGCCGAGATAGTCGCAGCCGGGCTCGTCTCGCAGGGCCAGCGCGGCACCTATGACCGCTTCCGGGGTCGGCTGGTGTGGCCCATCCGTGACGCCGCTGGGGAGGTGCTGGGGTTCGGGGCCCGCAAGCTGTTCGACGACGATGACGGCCCCAAGTACCTCAACACCCCAGAGACCGCGCTCTACAAGAAGTCCCACGTCCTCTACGGGATCGACCTCGCGCGCCGGGACATCGGCAAGCTCAAGCAGGTGGTGGTCGTCGAGGGCTACACCGATGTGATGGCCGCGCACCTGGCCGGGGTGACGACGGCGGTGGCCACGTGTGGGACGGCCTTCGGCTCCGACCACGCCTCGCTGCTGCGCCGCTACCTCGTGGATGACGACACGTTCGGTGGCGAGGTCATCTTCACCTTCGACGGCGACGCGGCCGGCCAGAAGGCGGCGCTCCGGGCGTTCGAGGGTGACCAGCGGTTCGTCGCCCAGACGTTCATCGCGATCTCCCCGGACAACATGGATCCCTGCGAGCTGCGCCTGGCCAGCGGTGACACGGCCGTGCGCGAGCTGGTGGCCTCGAGGACACCCTTGTTCGCCTTCGCGATCCGCTCGGCCGTGGCCGGGTTCGACCTCACCACGGCGGAGGGCCGGGTGGCGGCCGTGCGCAAGGCGGCCCCCTTGGTCGCACGGATCCGCGACGCTGCGCTGCGCCCGGAGTACTCGCGGCTGCTGTCCGGCTGGGTCGGGGTGCCGGAGCGGGAGGTGCGGGCGGCCGTGACCGCGGCGGCGCGCGCGGGGGCTGCCCGCCCACGTGCGGGGGACTCCTCAGGCCGCGGGACCGAGCGCGCCGGCGGGCGGCCCGGAGCGGGCGGTGGGGCGGTCAGTGCCGGGCCGGGCGCCGCCGGAGCAGGGCCCGGCGAACCGGGCAGCGGAGGACCGGGCTCCCGAGGACCGGGCTCCCGAGGACCGGGATCCGGTGAACCGGGTGGCGATCCGGCTGCCCTGACGGACGGCGCCGCTCATCCCGGCAGGGACGCGGCCCCCGAGCGGGCCCCTCGACCCAATCAG
>CAVVEV010000010.1:0-107878 GCA_963747335.1 uncultured Actinomycetes bacterium
CAATTTCCCAGAAAAAAAGGCCTGCGCCTAGAGTCTGTTCACAATCAAGCCAACCAAATGAAAGTAGCGGCGAGAGCGACAAAGGAAGCGAATCGCTGTGCGAGGTTATCGTAGCGGGTGGCGATGCGGCGAAATTGTTTGATGCGACAGAAGAAACGCTCGACGAGGTTGCGATTTTTGTAGAGGTGCTTGTCGGAACCCCCGCTGCACCAAGCGATTGCTGCGAGGCGGAATCACCGCTTGGATGCTCGACGCATTCAGATACGCGATGATTGAATCGCTATCGTAGGCTTTGTCGGCGCTGACCGAGCCGGGGTTCAGATGCTGTAGCAGCGGCAAGGCTTCCGGACTGTCACCTGCCTCGCCCCCGGTGAGGCGAAACCGGGCCAGGGAGCCAAGCCCCTCGACCAACGCATGAATCTTGGTACTCAGTCCGCCCCGGGATCGCCCGAGGGCTTGGTCGCCGTTTTTTTTGCAGCCCCCGCCGCATGCTGATGGGCGCGCACAATGGTGCTGTCGATAAAGACCTCCTCGAAATCGGCGTCACCTGCCAGATGCGCGAACAGACGATGCCATACCCCGAGCCGTGACCAACGGGCGAATCGCTGGTAGTTGCTGTTCCAGAGCCCGAACTCAGCAGGGAGGTCACGCCAGGGACTGCCGGTGCGGGCGATCCAAAGCACCGCTTCGACAAACAAGCGATTGTCGGTGGCGGTGCGCCCCGGGTCGCACCGCTTGCCCGGCAGCATCACCTCGATTCGCTCGAACTGATCATCCCGTAACCAGAAACGCACCATCCTGATCTCCGCCCAAAAGCCAGGATATGAGCATGAATCACGAGCTGTGAACAGCCCCTTTGCAACTCATTGGTCTGTAACGGGTTTTTCTGCGGGAAAACTCAACGGCATATTTCACAAGCGCGAATGTCAACAGACCCTAGACGCAAGCCTTTGAATTCCTGGTGGGGCGCGACAGATTCGAACTGTCGACCTACGGATTAAGAGTTTGAAATTACCGTTATAAATCAATCAATTGGCTCCGCCAATGCTCGCCAATAACCGCCGAAAGGCGGCTTTTTTGTCACGGTCTCAAAAACGGCCATTAGCAGACTATCGGTATGCCATTGGTTTGTGGTGTAGGATAAAACACTAGACCCTATATCCGACATTGAAAATATCGCTGGCAACAACAAAATGCTATGACAACCAGAAAAAACAAGACCGCTAAACGGACACCGCGCACAGCCATCGAGTTGCTAATGGAGAAAAAGGCTAAAAGTCTGGTTGCTGCCGAGAAAACATATGGGAAACCTCTACTGCACTACGGCGACAACGTCACGAAAGCGCCAATTTATTAGAGCTTCCATTCGAAGAAAAGCTTCCTGAGAATATCTCAAGCACAGTCTGGGCATTAAAGGATGGTGTCGCATTCGTAAGGCACAGTACGGTTGGACATGCCGCCAAAGTGGATTTTCGAACTCTCCCTATTACATTGGAACAGTGGGGAAACGACGGTTTAGTTGTTCCGCTGTCTAGTGGTGAAATTTCACTTGCACGAATTGGCCTGATCAGAGGCACCGGCAATATTTCACTGACAAATTGTCAAATCAATGAATTTCACATTCCTTTTGTTGAGTTCTCACACCTTAGATATGGTGATTCAACGAATACACCTTCTGTAGAACGGGCAGTCCTCGATTTTCAGTTGGCATTATTGGGGATGCAGACTCAGCCTGAGACAGCTAGTAATAAAAGACACTGCCCCTGTAACAGGAACTCACACAATTGAGCTTTTGAGACAACTTGCGGAAAGCTTTTCAGCTCTTATAGCAGCAGGGACAAAAGAGGAAGAACTACAAACCTTTATAAAAAAGCATCCATTTGTCCTACATCCATCTGCGGGAGTGCATTCCCAAGAAAAAACTTGGAGACACGCCCCATGGTCCCCAGCGAGGTCGCCGCCACACTCGTGCTGGCACTGCCCCTGGTGGACTTCTCCGTCAAGTCCCGCGAGGGCGGGCCCCACGACGACGAGGACGCGCAGTGGCCGATCTGGGCCGGGCACGTCCCGATACGCCTGGTCGCGGGCGCACCGATCCCTGCCGGGGAGCCGGGGCAGCACCCCGACCCCGATCTCCCGGGCTGCCTGCAGGGAAGGACCCAGTGACCGACCTGCGCTCCCTGTCGCTGTGGTGGGACACCGTCGGCGACGTCCAGGCCCCGCGGCCGCACCTCGACGGCGACCTCGATGTCGACGTTGCCATCGTCGGCGCCGGGTACACGGGCCTGTGGGCCGCGTACTACCTGACGCGGGCGGCTCCCGGGATCCGCATCGCGATCATCGAGAAGGAGGTGGCCGGGTTCGGGGCCAGCGGCCGCAACGGTGGATGGTGCTCGGCGCTGTTCCCCGCATCCCTGGACAGGATCGCGCGCACGAGCTCGCGGCAGGCCGCGCTGGCCATGCAGCACGCCATGCACGACACCGTCGACGAGGTCGGCCGGGTCGCACGTGCCGAGGGACTGGACATCGACTGGGCCAAGGGCGGCACCGTGGGGCTGGCACGGACGCCCGTCCAGCTGGACCGCGCTCGCGAGGAGGTCGCGCACTGGCGCTCCTGGGGCTTCGGGGCCGGCGACTACCGGATGCTGGAGGCCGGCGAGGCCCAGGAGCGGGCTGGGGCCACCTCCGTGCTGGGGGCGGCCTACACCCCGCACTGTGCGTCGATCCACCCCGCCAAGCTCGTGCGTGGGCTGGCCGGGATCGTGGCGGCTGCCGGCGTCCGGATCCACGAGGGCACCCCCGCGACAGGCATCGAGCCAGGCGTCGTGCGCACCCCGCTCGGCGACGTGCGCGCACCCCACGTCGTGCGCGCCACGGAGGGGTTCACCGCGCAGCTGCCCGGGCACCGTCGGACGGTGCTGCCCGTGTACTCGCTCATGCTGGCCACCGAGCCCCTGCCCGAGGAGGTCTGGGACCAGATCGGACTCGCGGCCCGCGAGACGTTCAACGACGGCCGGCACCTGATCATCTATGGCCAGCGCACCGCCGATGGTCGGCTGGCGTTCGGCGGACGCGGGGCGCCCTACCACTTCGGCTCCCGGATCGATCCGGCCCACGACCGCGCACCGGGGGTGCACGAGGGCCTCTGGCAGACCCTGACCGAGATGTTCCCCGCGGTCGCACCCTTCCGCGTGACCCATCGCTGGGGCGGACCGCTGGGGATCTCCCGGGACTGGTACGCCTCGTGCGGCCTCGATCGACGCACCGGGCTGGCGTGGGCCGGGGGCTACGTCGGCGACGGCGTCGGCACCTCGAACCTCGCGGGCCGGACGCTGGCGGACCTGATCACCGGCACCCCGTCGGAGCTCACCTCGCTGCCCTGGGTCAACCACCGCTCACGGCCCTGGGAGCCCGAGCCGCTGCGCTGGCTGGGTGCCAACGGCGGGTTGCGGGTGATGACCTCCGCGGACGCCGCCGAGGCCCGGTCCGGACGCCCAGCACGGCGGGCTGCCCAGTTCGAGCGGTTCCTCGGCCACTGAGAATCCCGCTCCGGGGGGTCCCCTGCATTGAGTCCCGCCGACGGCAGGACGACGATTGTCCCGTGGACCTCACCCCAGTCGACTCCCCTGCCCCGCGCCCCGACGCCGATGCCGTCGTGGATCGCGCCGTCGCCCGCGCCGGACGCTGGATGTCCGACGCCGGAGCGTCAGCGCACCCGGCGGGAGAAGGCCAACCGCCGGCGTCTCACGCGGCTGCTGAGGGACCCGGCGGGACTCCCGGTGACGATGGCGCTCACCGACGAGGTGATGCGGATCTCCGACTCCACGCCGGGCTGCGGCCACCCTGCGGTCCGCGGCTGCGTCGTCCAACCCACGGCCCTCGGCGTGCGCGACCACGTCGGGCTGCGCGCCGTGGCAGCTCTGTCGACGCTGGCCCCGGCCCCCTCGATGAAGCTCGTCCACTGGCAGATCCGCGACGCTTCCACACGGCATCATCCTGCCCGCCGAGCAGGATCCCCTGCGCCAAGCATCTGAGCCGGCGCGCGGGCGAGGGGGCGCGGCTCAACATCAACGTGCTCGGCGAGGCCGTGCTCGGCGAGGACGAGGCCACCCACCGCCTCGACCGCGTCATCGAGATGCTCACCCGCCCCGAGGTCACCTACATCTCGGTGAAGATCTCGGCGATCGCCGCCCAGCTGAGCACCTACGACCACGAGGGGTCCGGGCAGCGCGTCGCCGAGCGCCTGCGCCGGCTCTACCGCGCGGCCGCGCGCCACGTCACCGCGCACGTTCGTGAACCTCGACATGGAGGAGTACCGCGACCTCGCCCTGACCGTCGACGTGTTCACCGCAGGTGCTGGCCGACGGCGGAGTTCCGCGACGTGGAGGCCGGGATCGTCCTGCAGGCCTACCTGCCCGAGAGCCACGCGGTGTTCGAGCGCCTGCTGGCGTGGGCGCGCACCCGCCGCGAGCAGGGTGGTGCGCCGATCAAGGTCCGCATCGTCAAGGGCGCCAACCTCGCGATGGAGACCGCCGAGGCCCAGATCCACGGCTGGACACCGGCGCCGTACGGGTCCAAGGCCGACGTCGACGCCTCGTACAAGCGGCTTGGTCGACACCGCCGTGCGCCCGGAGAACGCCGACGCCGTGCGCATCGGGATCGCCAGCCACAACCTGTTCGACCTCGCCTGGGCCCTGGAGGTCGCCGCGCCCGCGCGGGGTCACCGGGCAGGTCGACATCGAGATGCTCGAGGGCATGGCCAACGCCGAGGCGCTGGCCATCATCCGCGACGTCGGCTCGGTGCTGCTCTACGCACCCGTCGACCGCCCGCGACGACTTCGCCTCGGCCGTGGCCTACCTGGTCCGGCGCCTGGACGAGAACACCGCCGCCGGAGAACTACCTGCGCGCCTCCTTCAGCCTCACCGTCGGCTCGCCGACGTTCGCCGAGCAGGAGCGCCGCTTCCGGGACGCCGTGAGCTGCCCGTCACACCGTGTCCACCGAGTCCCGCCGGCACGCCCCGCGTCCGCCGGTCGCCGACCGAGCCGGACGACCGAGGGGCTGTTCGACAACGAGACCGAGATCGACGTGACCCGTCCCGACGAGCGTGCGCAGCCTCGCCGCGGCACTGAACCGGCACTCGCCCGGCTGGGACCGTCCCGTCCCCGTCGTGGTGTCCGGGGCCGAGCAGGTCGATGGCGTCGTGAGGGCCGCAACCCGAGCGCCGAGGGAGCGCTCTGGTACACCTGCACCGTCGCCACCCGGCAGCTCGTCGACGAGGCGGTCGCCACCGCCACGTGGCGCGGTCGCCGGCTGGGAGTCCCGCGGGCCGACGGAGCGTGCCCGGATGCTCTGGGAGGCCGCCCGGGTGATGGGCGAGGAGCACCACGACACCCTGGCCGTGATGGCCCTGGATGCCGGCAAGACCGTGGAGCAGGGCATCCCCGAGGTGACCGAGGCGATCGACTTCGCGCGCTACTACGGCCGCTCGGCGATCCGCACACTCGAGGTGCCCGCTCCCAGCAGCCCGGTCGGGGTCGTCGTGGTGGTCCCCCCGTGGAACTTCCCGTACGCCATCCCCGCCGGCGGGGTGCTGGCCTCGCTGGCCGCCGGCAACGCAGTCATCCTCAAGCCCGCGCCGGAGACCGTGGCCACCGCGTGGCTGCTCGTCCAGCAGCTGTGGCGCGCCGGGATCCCCCGCGACGTCCTGCAGTTCGTGCCCACCCGCGACGACGAGGTGGGCCAGCACCTGGTGACCCATCCGGACGTGGCCGCGGTGATCCTCACCGGCTCGTTCGCCACGGCGCGGATGTTCACCACCTGGCGCCCCGACCTGCGGCTGATGGCCGAGACCTCGGGCAAGAACGCGCTGCTGATCTCCGCGACCGCCGACATCGACGCCGCGGTCAAGGACCTCGTGGCCTCGGCGTTCGGGCACGCCGGGCAGAAGTGCTCAGCCGCCAGCCTCGCGATCGTCGAGGCCTCGATCCACGACAACCCGGCGTTCCTGCGGCAGCTGCGCGACGCCGTCACCACCGAGGTCGTCGGCGCCGGACCGGACCCCGCCACCGTGATCGGCCCGATCATCCGCCCGCCCGAGGGGCCGTTGCTGAGGGCACTGACGACCCTGGAGCCAGGGGAGTCCTGGCTCGTGGCGCCTCGGCAGCTCGATGAGACGGGCCACATGTGGAGTCCCGGGGTGAAGATCGGCGTGCAGCCGGGCTCATGGACGCACCTGACCGAGTGGTTCGGCCCGGTGCTGGGCGTGATGCGGGCACCCGACCTCGACACGGCGATCTCCTGGCAGAACGCCGTGGAGTACGGCCTCACCGCCGGCATCCATGCGCTGGACGCCGGCGAGTGCGAGACCTGGATCGAGCGGATCGAGGCCGGCAACGTCTACGTCAACCGTGGGACGACCGGCGCTGTGGTCAACCGCCAGCCGTTCGGCGGGTGGAAGAAGTCGGCGGTCGGCCCGACGGCCAAGGCCGGGGGCGAGAACTACGTGGCCTGCCTGCGCGACTGGGCGCCCGGCGAGGCCGCCCTGACGAGCGCCGAGGTCCAGGGCTGGTGGGCCAGCACCGGAAGCACTGCCCGCGACCTCACCGGCCTCACGGTCGAGCGCAACCTGATCCGCTACCGCCCGATCCTCACCCCGATCCTCGTGCGCGTCGATGCCGACACCCGTGCTGTCGACCTCGAGTCGGTACGGCGCCTCGCAGCGCGGACCGGGACCCGGATCGTGCTGAGCAGCGCGACCTCACGAGGGGCGGACACCTCGGTCGAGTCCGTGCAGGACGCGGTGCGGCGGGTGGCGCGCGGCGAGGTCAGCCGCGTGCGGTGGCTCTCCGCGGAGGACCCCGGCGACCTCGCGGTCGTGGGTCTCGACGCCGGGATCAGCGTCGATCGGCGACCCATCGCGGCCAACGTGGCGGTCGAGGGTCCGCGGTGGATGCACGAGCAGAGCGTGTGCGTCACCGCGCACCGCTATGGCAACGTGCGCGCGCGGGACCGCAGCCCCGGGTGCCCGGGGCGGTCGCTGATCCGTTTGCCCAGGGGCGCGACATCGCGGTTACCGGGGTAGAGAGCAGACGATGCAAGCCTTCCGCGCGATCTTCCGCCACCCGGGAACGGTGGGGATGAGCGGTGCGGCATTCGTCGGGCGCTTCCCGATGGCCATGCTCGGCCTGGCGATGACCATGCTCGTGGCCACGGAGACCGGCTCCTACGGGCAGGCGGGCGCCGTCGCCGCGTCGATCACCCTCGCGGGTGCTGTCGGTGGTCCGGTCGGGGCACGACTGGCCGATCGCTACGGTCAGCACCGCGTGATCCCGCCGCTGATCGGACTGCACATCGTGGCAGTCGCCAGCCTGACGGTCGCCGTGATGGCCGGGGCCCCCATGGTGCTGTGGCTGGCCCTGGGAGTGATCGCCGGGCTGTCCGGGCCGAACCTGGGCGCGATGGTACGCACCCGCTGGGCCGGCATCACCGACGGGCCCGATGAGCTCACCTCGGCGTTCGCCCTCGAGTCGACCCTGGACGAGGTCGCGTTCGTCCTGGGGCCGCCGCTGGCCACCGCCCTGGCCGTCGCGATCGCCCCGTGGTCGGCGATCGTCACCGGCCTGCTGCTGGCCGGTTCCGGGGCGCTGGCTCTTGCCGCGCAGCGGTCCACCGAGCCCGAACCCACTCCTCGCGCGGATCTGCGCGGACCCGCGGTCTGGCGCTCGGGCACCCTGCAGGTCCTGACGCTTCTCATGGTCCTGATGGGCGCCATCTTCGGGGCGCTCGAGGTCTCGACGGTCGCGTTCGCGGAGGAGGCCGACGCGGTGTGGGCCACCGGATGGCTGCTGGGCGTGTTCGCCCTGGCCAGTGGGCTGACCGGGCTCTACCTCGGCGCGCGCCCCGGTGGGTGGCGGCTGTCCGGCCAGGTCCTCCTGGGCACGGTGACCCTCGCTCTGGCCACCGCCGTGATCCCCTTCATCGACGGACTCGGCTGGTACGCCGCAGGGATGTTCGCCGCAGGCCTCGGTGTGTCCGCCGTGATGATCGGCTCCATGCAGATCATCGAGCGCGCGCTGCCGCGAACACGGCTCACCGAGGCGCTGGCCCTGGCCATATCCGGGGTCCTGATCGGCTCGGCGGGCGCCGTCGCGCTGGCCGGGGCGCTGATCGATGCCGGTGGCTCCTCGTGGGGCCTGGCGGTCGGCTCCGTGGCGGCCCTGGCCGGCCTGGTCGTCGCCGCGCTGGCCCGTCCGGCACTGGCCCGTGCCGAGTCCGTGGTGCCCACCGTGGTTCCGGCCGAGGATCCGAACGAGCGTCCGACCGAGGTGCCCACCGAGCGGCTCACGGCCGTGCCAGCGGCGCTCCCGGAGCAGTCGGGCGCCGGAACAGCCCCTCCTGTGTGATCGAGATCATCAGCTCGCCGTTGCGGTCGAACATCCGACCGCGCGCGAACCCCAGACCCCGTTCAGCCGCTGGCGAGGCCGTCACGTAGAGGGCCCATTCGTCGGCGCGGTAGGGCCGGTGGAACCACATCGCGTGGTCGAGGCTGGCGACATCGAGGTCCCCGGAGCCCACGTAGTAGCCGTGCCGGCGCTGGACGGCGTCGAGCAGGGTCGCATCCGAGAAGTACGCCGCGACGCACACATGGAGCAGCGGATCCTCGGGCATGGGACCGTCCGAGCGGAACCACACGACATCCTCGCCGGGGTAGTCCTCGCCGCCCTCGCCCCGCGTGGGGTGGTCGGGGAACGCATCACCCCACCACGCGACGAGCTGCTTGCCCAGGCCGCGGACCGGACGGATGTCCACCGGCGGGGTGATCTCCACGAGGATCGGCGGAAGCTGGTCCACATGCGGCTCCATCAGCTCGGCCAACGAGGGCAGCCCCTCGGGGCCGGGGACCTCCCGAGCGCGGGTCGTGTGCGAGATCGGCGCGGCCTCGGGCACGTGGAACGACGCGGACATCGCGAAGGTGACCTTGCCGTGCTGATGGGCCAGCACGCGACGCACGCTGAACCCACGACCGTCGCGGATCCGCTCGACGTGGAACTCGACGGGCTGGGTGGGGTCGCCCGGGCGCAGGAAGTACGCGTGCAGCGAGTGCACGTAGCGCTCGGGATCCACGGTGCGCCCCGCTGCGACGAGCGCCTGGGCAGCCACCTGCCCGCCGAAGATCCGGGTGTAGCTGACGTCATGGCTGATCCCGATGAACACGTCGCCGGGCCGACGCTCGAGGTCGAGCAGCTCGAGCAGGGAGTCGATCGGGTATCGGGGCACCCGCAGATCGTGTCAGGTCAAGGCCGCAGGCGCGACGGCCCGCGCCGTGCTGGAGCCGTCGCCGACCCCCGAGCGGCAAGATCACGGTTTCATCCAAGGTCGCAGCCGATCTGCGTCCCGAGAGTTGGATGAAAGCCGCGCCACGCGCCCGAGAGTTGGACGAAATCCGGGGAAGGCTGCGGGGTGGGGGCGCGGCGTGGTCGGGCGCTCGTGGATATTGGATCCAATCTGATACGGTGCTCGCTACTCCCGCGACCTGAGGTGACCTGATGACCGCGCCCACCGATGTCCCCCACCGAGCTGTACGCGATCGACACGCTGCTCTCCCCCGAGCAGGTCGAGATCCGCGACACCGTGCGGCGGTTCGCCGACGCGCACCTGCGCCCGCACCTGGCGGACTGGTTCGAGGCCGGCGAGCTGCCTGTCCGTGACCTGGCCCGAGAGCTCGGATCACTGGGCGTGCTCGGCATGCACCTCGAGGGGCACGGGTGCGCGGGCACCGACGCCACCTCCTACGGCCTGGCCTGCCTCGAGCTGGAGGCTGCGGACTCCGGGATCCGCTCACTGGTCAGCGTGCAGGGGTCGCTGGCGATGTTCGCGATCCACGAGTACGGCACGGACGAGCAGCGCCAGCAGTGGCTGCCCGGCATGGCCGCAGGCGAGCTGATCGGCTGCTTCGGCCTGACCGAGCCCGACGCCGGCTCGGATCCCGGGTCGATGCGCACGACAGCCACACGCGACGGCGACGACTGGGTGCTCTCCGGGACGAAGATGTGGATCACCAACGGCTCGGTCGCCGACGTAGCGATCGTCTGGGCGCGCGCGGAGGGCACGATCCGCGGCTTCGTCGTGCCGACCGGCACTGCGGGGTTCACCGCCCGGTCGATCCCGCACAAGCTCAGCCTGCGCGCATCGGTCACCTCCGAGCTGGTCCTCGACGCCGTCCGGCTCCCGGGAGACGCGATGCTCCCCGGCGCCCGTGGGCTGTCCGGTCCCCTCGGCTGCCTGGCCGAGGCCCGCTACGGCATCGTGTTCGGCTCCATCGGCGCCGCCCGAGACTGCCTCGAGACAGCGCTCGATTACGCGGGCACACGCGAGCAGTTCGGCCGGCCGATCGCCGGGTTCCAGCTGACCCAGCGCAAGCTCGCCGAGATGGCGGTGGCGGTCGGCAACGGTCACCTGCTCGCCCTGCACCTCGGGCGGCTCAAGGACGCTGGTGCGCTCACCACCCAGCAGGTCAGCGTCGGCAAGTTCCACAACGTCTCCGCGGCCCTGGAGGTGGCCCGGGAGGCGAGGGCGATCCTCGGGGGCAACGGGATCTCGCTGGAGTACCCAGTCATCCGGCACATGGTGAACCTCGAGAGCGTCTACACCTACGAGGGCACGCATGACATCCACACACTGGTCATCGGCCAGGCCCTCACCGGGATCCCCGCGTACCGATGAACAACTCCCCCACGGGTCCGCTGGCCGGGCTGCGGGTCGCGGACTTCAGCCGCGTGCTGGCTGGGCCGTACGCCACGATGATGCTCGGCGACCTCGGCGCCGAGGTCATCAAGGTGGAGCGCCCGCCCGGGGGGACGACACCCGGGCCTGGGGCCCCCCGTACGCCGCCGACGGCACGTCCACCTACTTCCAGTCCGTGAACCGCAACAAGCACTCGGTGTGGCTGGACCTGGGCGACCCCGCGGACCGCGCCGAGGCGATGGAGCTTGCCACCTCGGCGGACGTGCTCGTCGAGAACCTCGCTCCGGGGACGATGGCGCGCTTCGGCCTCGACCACCCGACCGTCGCGGCAGCCAACCCGAGGGTCATCTACGCGTCGATCTCGGGCTTCGGAGCGGGCGCAGGCGCAGCGATGCCCGGCTACGACCTGCTCGTTCAGGCGATGGGCGGGCTGATGAGCGTCACGGGACCGGCGCCCGACCAGCCCACCAAGGTCGGCGTCGCCCTCGTCGACGTCCTCACCGGGCTGCACGCCACCGTCGGGATCCTCGCCGCGCTGCACGAGCGCAGCCTCAGCGGACGCGGCCAGCACATCGAGGTGAACCTGCTGAGCTCGACGCTCTCCGCGCTGGTGAACCAGGCGCAGGCGGTGGTCGGCGCCGGGGCCGTGCCGCGCGCCCTGGGCAACGCCCACCCCAGCATCGCGCCCTACGAGACCCTGCCCACCGCGGACGGCGTGCTGGTGCTGGCCGTGGGCAACGACCGCCAGTTCCAGTCCCTCTGCGAGGTCCTCGGGCTGGACCTGGCTGGCGATCCCGACTACGCGACCAACCCCGCCCGGGTCACCCATCGCGAGCTGCTCGCCGCCCGGCTCAGCACGGTCCTGTCCGCCCGGCCGACGGCCGAGTGGGTCCGCGAGCTGACCGTCGCCGGCGTCCCGGCCGGACCCGTCAACGACATCCCTGCCGCCCTGGACCTTGCGGCGTCGCTGGGGCTGGCGCCGGTCGCCCTGGCCGACGGGTGCCCCACGGTGGCGAACCCGATCACACTCTCGCGGACCCCTGTGGACTACAGGTCGGCTCCCCCGAGCCCCTACCTGGGATCGGCCCGTGCCTGACTTCCAGCGCCCGCCGACGGCTCAGGAGGCGGTTCTCGCCGAGGTGCGCTCGCGGATCCTCCGCGGGGAGATCGCGCCCGGGGCCCCGGTCCGCCAGGAGGACCTCGCGGCCTCGCTGGGGGTCAGCCGCGTACCAGTGCGTGAGGCCCTGCGGATGCTCGAGTCCGAGGGCCACGTCACCTACGTCGCGCACCGCGGCTACCGCGTCACCGAGCTGGACCTCGATGAGCTCGAGGAGATCTACCACCTGCGCCGGCTCATCGAGGACGACCTGGCCCGCCGCGCCCTCACCCACTGCGAGCCGGCCCACCTCGACTCGGTGCGAGACGCTCATGCCCGCCTGGCCGAGGCGGAGCGCGCCGATCCCATCGACCCGGTCGCCCTTGCCGCGGCGAATCGCGCCTTCCATTGGGCGATCCTGCGCCCGACACCACGCTCCGAGCGGATCCTCACCACGCTCTGGGACGCCTCGGAGGTGTACCGGGCCCACTGGTTCGCGCTGCGCGACAACGTGGCTCGCGGGGCGCACGAGCACGTCCGGGCCCTGGCCGCGGTGGAGGCCGGAGACTCCGATGCCCTGGTGCGCGCGCTCGGCGAGCACCGCGCAGGGGCGGTCAGCGCGTTGCGGACCCAACTCGCGGCGGACTCTCCGACTGCCCGGAGTGCCTCTGCAGCAGCGGGGTGAGGACGTCCAGGACGCTGGCGTCCTCGATCGTCGAGGGGACCTGCTCGGGTCGGCCGTCGGCGATCCCCCGCATCGTTCGGCGCAGGATCTTCCCGGATCGGGTCTTCGGCAGGCCGGGGACGACCACGACCTCCTTGAACGCGGCCACCGGTCCGACGTGCTGCCGGACGTCGGCGACGATCTGCCGGGTGAGCTCGTCGGGGTCGATCTCGACGCCGCCCTTGAGCACCACGAACGCGCGCGGCGACTGGCCCTTGAGGTCGTCTGCCACGCCGATGACGGCGCACTCGGCGACTGCCGGGTGGGAGGCCACGACCGCCTCCATCACCCCGGTCGACAGCCGATGCCCGGCGACGTTGATGACGTCGTCCGTGCGCCCCAGGACGTACAGGTAGCCATCGGGGTCGATGTACCCGCCGTCCCCGGTGGTGTAGTAGCCGGGGAAGGCGCTCAGGTACGACGAGACGTAGCGCTCGTCGTCGCCCCACAGGGTCGGCAGGGTCCCCGGCGGCAGCGGCAGCCTGATCACGATGTTGCCCTCGGTGCCCGGCGGCACCTCGTGGCCCTCGCCATCGAGCACCCGCACGTCGTAGCCCGGGACGGCCACCGACGGGGAGCCCTCCTTCAACGGCAACGGCTCGAGCCCGCGCGGGTTGGCCGCGATCGGCCAGCCGGTCTCGGTCTGCCACCAGTTGTCCACGACCGGCACCCCGAGGACCCGCGTGGCCCAGTGATAGGTGTCGGGATCCAGTCGCTCACCGGCGAGGAACAGCGTGCGGAGGCTGGAGATGTCGTGGTCGGCGATCAGCGCCCCCTCCGGGTCCTCACGACGGATCGCGCGGATCGCCGTCGGGGCGGTGAACAGCGCCTTCACCCCGTGCTCGGCGATGACCCGCCAGAAGGCCGCGGCGTCCGGCGTCCCCACCGGCTTGCCCTCATACAGGACGGTGGTCGCCCCGACGATCAGCGGCGCGTAGACGATGTACGAGTGCCCGACGACCCACCCGACGTCGGAGGCCGCCCACCACACGTCACCGGGGCCGATGTCGTAGACGTTGGCCATCGACCAGGCCAACGCCACCGCATGCCCGCCGTTGTCGCGCACGATCCCCTTCGGCCGGCCGGTCGTGCCCGAGGTGTAGAGGATGTAGAGCGGATCGGTCGCCGCCACGTCGGTGCAGCCGACCGGATCGGCGCCCGAGGCCAGCCCTGCCCAGTCGTGGTCGTGCGGACCCATCGCCGCGGTCAACTCGGGGCGCTGCAGGATCACGCACGCGACAGGCTCATGGGTCGCCACCGCCAGCGCCTCGTCGAGCAGCGGCTTGTAGGCCACCACCCTGTGGGTCTCGATCCCGCAGGACGCGGAGAGGATCACCTTCGGTTGGGCATCGTCGATGCGCACGGCGAGTTCGTCCGCGGCGAAGCCGCCGAACACCACGGAGTGGACCGCGCCGAGCCGCGCGCACGCGAGCATCCCGATGACGGCCTCGGGGACCATGGGCATGGACAGGACGACCCGGTCCCCGGCCACCACTCCGAGGCCGGCCAGGGCACCGGCGAACCTGGCGACCTCGTCGAGCAGTTCGGCGTAGGTGAACGTCCGCTGCGTGCCCGTGACCGGGCTGACGTGGATCAGGGCCGGCTGGTCACCTCGGCCCGCCTCGACATGGCGGTCCAGGGCGTTGAAGCACGTGTTCAGCCGACCGTCCGGGTACCAGCGGTACATCGGCTCCGCGCTGTCGTCGCACGCGAGCGTCGGCGGAGCACTCCACGTGATCGCGGCCGCAGCCGCGCCCCAGAAGGCCTGCGGGTCCTCGATGCTCTGGGCGTGAGCCTGCGCGTACGTGGCCATGGGAGCCTCCCGGATCGTGGATGTCGGCCCAGTGTGCCTGCGCTGCGGGCACTGCCGGGTGCCACGAGGGCGGCCCTGCGACGAGCGGTCCCGCGGGGTCGACGAGCGGCACCGG
This sequence comes from uncultured Actinomycetes bacterium, assembly GCA_963747335.1. Classification (GTDB taxonomy): domain Bacteria; phylum Actinomycetota; class Actinomycetes; order S36-B12; family CAIYMF01; genus Prado023. The sequence goes on from CAVVEV010000010.1 coordinate 14,494, forward strand.
CCCGCCCGTCAGTCGCGGACGGTGGCGGCCAGCTGGCCGCAGGCCCCGTCGATCTCGCTGCCGCGGGTGTCGCGGATGGTGGTCGGGATGCCGCGGGCCTCGAGCGCGGCCACGAACGCACGCTCCACAGCCGGATCCGAGGCCGTCCACTTCGAGCCGGGGGTCGGGTTGAGCGGGATCGGGTTGACGTGCACCCAGCCCCGGCCGCGCTTGTTGAGCAGCTTGCCGAGGAGGTCCGCGCGCCACGCCTGGTCGTTGATGTCGCGGATCAGCGCGTACTCGATGGATGCCCGACGGCCGGTGGCCTGGGAGTACTCGAACGCCGCATCGATGGCCTCGCCCACCTTCCACCGGGTGTTCACGGGGACGAGCGTGTCGCGCAGCTCGTCGTCGGGGGCGTGCAGGCTCAGCGCCAGCGTCACCGGCAGACCCTCACCGGCGAGCTTGCGCATCGCCGGGACCAGCCCCACGGTCGAGACGGTGATCCCGCGGGCGCTCATGCCCAGCCCGTCGGGAGCCGGGGTGATCATCCGGCGCACCGCGTCCACCACCACGTTGTAGTTGGCCAGCGGCTCACCCATGCCCATGAAGACCACGTTGGACACCCGACCGGTCCCGCCGGCCACGTCACCGTGCGCCAGGGCACGCGCCGCCGCGAGCACCTGCTCGACCACCTCCGCGGTCGACATGTTGCGGGTGAGGCCGGCCTGTCCGGTCGCGCAGAAGGGGCAGTTCATCCCGCACCCGGCCTGCGAGGAGACGCACACCGTGATCCGCTCGCGGCTGGTGCGGGTCGCCGGGTAGCGCATCAGGACCGACTCGACCATGGCCCCGTCGTGCAGGCGCCACACGGACTTCACCGTCAGGCCGCCGTCGCAGGTGATGTCGCGGACATTGGTCAGCAGGGGCGGGCACAGGCTCTCGGCCAGCGGCCGGCGCAGCGCCGCCGGGATGTCGGTCCACTGCTCGGGATCGTCGACGAGCCGGGCGAACCAGTGGTTGCTCACCTGGTCGGCGCGGAACTTCGGCAGCCCGGCCGCGGCGACGGCCTCACGGCGCTCGGCCAGCGTCATGTCGGACAGATGGCGGGGCGGCTTGCCGCGCCGGGGCGCCTCGAGGACCAGCAGTCCCGGGGGTTGGCTCACGTCAGCTGACCCCGCCCAGGAAGATCGCGAACAGCGTGTAGGCCACGACCGTGTTGGGGATCAGGCTGTCCAGGCGGTCCATGAGCCCACCGTGGCCGGGCAGCAGGTTGGACATGTCCTTGATCCCCAGGTCACGCTTGATCGCGGACTCGATGAAGTCGCCGAGGGTGGCCGTCACGGTCATGATCGCGCCGACGATCGCCCCCTTCCACCAGTCCGACTCCAGCAGCGTCGCGAACAGCACCGACCCCAGGACCACCTGGAGCGTCACCGACCCGGCGAAGCCCTCCCACGACTTCTTCGGGCTGATCGCCGGGGCCATCGGGTGCTTGCCGAAGAGCACCCCGGTGGCGTACCCGCCGATGTCGCTGGCGACCGACAGGGCGATGAAGGTGACCACCCGGTCAGCGCCGTCCGGGGAGGCGGCGATCAGCGCCGCGAACCCGCCCATCAACGGCGCGTAGGCCAGGACGAAGCCGCTGGCCGTGGAGTCGCGGACGAAGTCGTCGACCCCGTGGCGGAACAGGCGCCACACGATGGTGAACAGGAACAGCAGGCCGTAGCCCATGAGCACCTGTGCGGAGCCGGCGAAGAAGCCCAGGACGGGCAGGATCACAGCAGCGGCCAGCAGCGGGGTCTTGGTGAGCTGGATCCCCTTGGCCCGCATCGCCGAGGCCAGCTCGTCGGTCCCGATCACGATGGCCGCCACGATGACGACGACGAACAGCCAGAGCTGCCAGTACAGCGAGGCCAGGGCGATCCCGACCAGGATCAGGCCCACGGCGATGGCCGCCGGGAGGTTGCGCCCGGCCCGGGACTTCTTGGGTTCGTCGGTGAGGTCCTCCGGCGGTGGTGCGCCCGTCGATCCGCTCATGCGCAGGAGTCCTCTCAGATCTCGAGCAGTTCGGCTTCCTTGTGCTTGAGCAGGTCCTCCACCATGGCGATGTGCCTGGCGGTGAGGTCCTCGAGGGCCTTCTCGGCACGACGGATGTCGTCCTCGCCGGCATCGCCGTCCTTGTTCATCTTCTCCAGATGCTCCTTGGCGTGCCGGCGGATGTTGCGGATCGACACGCGTGACTCCTCGGCCTTGTGCCGGGCCAGCTTGATGTACTCCTTGCGACGCTCCTCGGTGAGCATCGGCAGCACGACGCGGATCTGCTGGCCGTCGTCGACCGGGTTCACGCCCAGGTCGGAGTCGCGGATCGCCTTCTCGATGTTGTGCATCGAGCTCTTGTCGAACGGCGAGATCAGGATCATCCGTGCCTCAGGGGTCTGGAACGATGCCAGCTGCTGGATCGGCGTCGGCGCCCCGTAGTAGTCGACCATGATCTTGTTGAACATCTGGGGGGTCGCACGGCCGGTGCGGATGGTGGCGAAGTCCTCCTTGGCCACGGTGATGGCCTTGTCCATCTTCTCCTCGGCCTCGAACAGTTCCTCGTCGATCATCGATTCTCCTTGTGGTGGGCAGATCCAGGGTGCCGGTCAGTCCACCGGCGCGATCAATGTGCCGATCCTCTCACCCTTCACGGCCCGGGCGATGTTGCCCGGCACGAGCAGGTTGAACACGATGAGGGGCAGCGCGTTGTCTGCGCATAGTGAGATGGCCGTGGCATCGGCGACCTTCAGACCCCGGGCCAGGACCTCGGCGTGGTCCAGGTGCTCGAACCGCACGGCGTGGGGGTTGGTTCGGGGGTCGTCGTCGTACACCCCGTCGACGCCCTTGGCCATCAGCACGACCTGCGCGCCGATCTCCAGCGCCCGCTGCGCGGCGCAGGTGTCGGTGGAGAAGAACGGGACGCCGAGCCCCGCACCGAAGATGACCACGCGGCCCTTCTCGAGGTGGCGGATGGCCCGGCGCGGGATGTACGCCTCGGCGACCTGGCTCATCGGGATCGCGGTCTGCACCCGGGTGTCGATGCCCTCCTTCTCCAGGAAGTCCTGGAGGGCGAGGCAGTTCATGACGGTGCCGAGCATGCCCATGTAGTCCGCGCGCGAGCGGTCCATCCCCCGCTCGTGCAGCTGCGCCCCGCGGAAGTAGTTGCCACCGCCGATGACGACTGCCACCTGCGTCCCGCCACGCACGACGTCGGCGACCTGTCGCGCGATGCTCTGCACGACGTCCGGGTCCACGCCCAGGCCGCCACCCCCGGCGAACGCCTCGCCGGACAACTTGAGCAGGACACGACTCCATCCGTGCTCGGGGGCCTCAGCCCAACGCTCGAACGTTCCTTCAAGGGTGGGCTGGTCCACGATCACGGGCCTGATTCTGCCCTACCGCGGATGCGCAACGCCCCCGGGAGGTCCTGCTCCCGGGGGCGTCGACGTGCGTGGCGGGAGGCTCAGCCGCCGATCTCGATCCGGACGAAGCCGGTGATGTCGGCGCCGTTCTCCGCGGCGAAGGCCTTCACGGTCTTCTTGCTGTCCTGCACCGAGGACTGCTCCAGAAGGACGCGCTCCTTGAAGAAGCCGTTGACCCGGCCCTCGATGATCTTGGGCAGGGCGCCCTCAGGCTTGCCCTCCTCACGAGCGGTCGCCTCGGCGATGTGCCTCTCGTGGGCGACGACGTCGGCCGGGACCTCCTCGCGCGTCAGGTACTCCGGGCGCATCGCGGCGATCTGCATGCCGATGGCGCGCGCGGTCTCCTCGTTGCCCACGTAGGCGACAAGCACGCCCACCTGCGGCGGCAGGTCCGAGGAGCGCCTGTGCATGTAGGTGGCGATGGTCCCCTCGAGCAGGGCGACGCGGCCAAGTTCGAGCTTCTCGCCGATGACGCCGGACATCTCCTGGATCGCATCGGCCACAGACTTGCCGTTGGCCATCTCGGCCACGGCCAGGGCCTCGCGGTCCTCGGCGCCGATCTCGTCGGCCAGGGCCACGACCTCGTCGGCGAAGGCCTGGAAGTCGGCGTTCTTCGCCACGAAGTCGGTCTCACAGAGCAGCTCGACCAGCGAGCCGCCCGCAACGGCGACCAAGCCGTTCTTGGTGGTGCGCTCAGCGCCTCGCTTGGCAGCCTTGGCGGCCCCGGAGATGCGCAGGAGCTCGACGGCGGCGTCGAAGTCCCCGTCAGCCTCGGTCAGGGCCTTCTTGCACTCCATCATCCCGGCGGAGGTGAGGTCGCGGAGCTTCTTGACGTCCGCGGCGGTGATCGCAGCCATGGGCTGTCCTTTCACGATGGGGCGCAATGGCCCCGGGATTGGGGGCGAGCACCGTCCCGCCCGTGCGCGTCGCTCGGGCGGGACGGTCTCAACGGCGCCGGTCGGACCGGAAGCCGCGCTGAACGTGTGTGGTGACTACTCGGATGCCTTGTCGGCGGCGTCTGCCGCAGTTGCGGCCTCGACCTCGACGTCAGCTGCGACGGCCTCGGCGAGGACGGCCTCAGCAACCGCCTCCTCCGCGACGGCGTCGGCGACGACGGCCTCAACCACGGCCTCCTCGGCAACGGCCTCGGCAACGGCGGCGTCAACGACGGCCACCTCGGCGACAGCCTCGTCGATGACGGCGACCTCGACTGCAGCCTCGGCCTCCTCGACAGGGATGAGGCCGGCCTCGGCCTCAGCGATCTCCTCATCAGCCACGGCCTCAGCGATGACGGCCTCGACGACCGCCTCCTCAGCGATGGCATCGGCGGTGGCCGCCTCGGCAACCGCCTCCTCGGCCACGACCTCGGCGACAACAGCCTCAGCAACGGCCTCCACGGCCACGACCTCGGCTGCCGCCTGCGCCTGGTGGGCGGCGAGGAGCTCGGCCTCCCACTCCGCCAGCGGCTCCACGGCCTCGGTGCTGCCACCGGTGGAGCGGGCCACGAGACCCTCAGCCACCGCATCGGCGATCACGCGGGTCAGCAGGCCGACGGCGCGGATGGCGTCGTCGTTGCCGGGGATCGGGAAGTCCACGACGTCGGGGTCGCAGTTCGAGTCCAGGATCGCGATGACCGGGATGCCGAGCTTGCGTGCCTCGCCGACGGCGATGTGCTCCTTGTTCGTGTCGACGACCCAGACGGCCGAGGGGATCTTGTTCATGTCGCGGATCCCGCCGAGCGTGCGGACGAGCTTGTCCTTCTCGCGGCGCAGGACCAGGAGGCTCCTTCTTGGTCATACCGGAGCCGGCAACGTCGTCGAAGTCGATCTGCTCGAGCTCCTTGAGGCGCTGCAGCCGCTTGTGGACCGTCTGGAAGTTGGTGAGCATGCCACCCAGCCAGCGCTCGTTGACGTAGGGCATGCCCACGCGCGCCGCCTGCTCGGCGACCGCCTCCTGGGCCTGCTTCTTGGTCCCGACGAACATGACCGTCCCGCCGCGCGACACCGTCTCCTTGACGTAGGAGTAGGCGCGGTCGATGGAGGTCAGGGACTGGGTGAGGTCGATGATGTAGATGCCATTGCGCTCGGTGAGGATGAAGCGCTTCATCTTGGGGTTCCAGCGCCGGGTCTGGTGTCCGAAGTGGACGCCGCTCTCCAGCATCTGGCGCATCGTGACGACGGCCATGGGTGGTCCTCTTTCGTGCGCGGCGGCGCCGCGCGATCGGTTGTCACGACCACCGGTCGGCGGTCGTCCTGATGCCCCAGGCTGGTCGGGCTGCCGGAGCAGACCGTCCGACCAGTCACACGTGCAGGGCATGCGAATTCGGATCCCGGGAGATCCGTTGGCTGATTCTACGCCGAACCTCCGGCACCGCGGAAATCCCCGCGTCCGAAGGCCCTCATCCACAGATCAGCGCCCGACCCCTGTCGGCCCGCGCGGATCGGGGGCAGGGTGGCCCCATGGCTGCAGGCAGGACATCCATCGTGCTGACGGCGGCCGCCATGGTTGTCCTGTCGCCCGACGCCGGGATCGCTCAGGACGGCCTGCGCTGGCGCCCGCCGGTGACACCGGTGGCGGTGGTGCGGTCCTTCGACCCCCCGGCCGAACGGTGGCTGCCCGGTCACCGCGGGGTCGACCTGCGCACTGCGGTGGGCGCGCGGGTGCGTGCGGCAGGGGCGGGCCGGGTGGCCTTCGCGGGGGTTCTGGCCGGGCGTGGTGTGGTCACGATCGACCATGGCGAGCTGCGCACGACCTACGAACCGGTCGACCCCGAGGTCGTTCTCGGCGACCGGGTTGCGGCCGGGGAGCGGATCGGGACCGTCGGGACCGGGAGCGGCCACTGCGGGTCGGGGCGCTGCCTGCACCTCGGTCTGCGGCGGGGCCGGGTCTACCTCGACCCCATGCTGCTGCTGGGGCGCGCGTCAGCCCGTCTGCGACCGTGGTGAGGCGCGCGGATCAGTCGTCGTCGAAGGACCCGATGCGGGTCCGCATGCCCATCATGGCCTTGGAGTGCAGTTGGCAGATCCGGCTCTCCGTGACGCCCAGCACGAGCCCGATCTCCGAGAGGGTCAGGCCCTCGTAGTAGTAGAGCGTGACCACGATCTGCTCACGTTCAGGAAGCGTGTGGATCACCCGGGCGAGCAGGTGCCGGGTCTCCTCATCGTCGAGTGCGTCCCCCGGAGCGGTCGTGCGCTCGTCCTCGAGGCGCTCGCCGAGCGTGGATCCGTCGCCGTGGTCCGCCGAGCCGAGCATCTCGTCCAGGGCTGCGACGTGCACGAACGAGACCTGGTCGAACACCCTGCGCAGCTCGGGGACGTCCAGGCCGAGCTCCTCGGCGATCTCGGCCTCGGTGGGGGTCCGCTGCAGGCGGGCCTCCAGGACGGCGATCGCGCGCTCGATGTCCCGCGCCTTGGTGCGCACCGACCGTGGGATCCAGTCGAAGGAGCGCAGCTCGTCGATGATCGCGCCCCGGATCCGGTTGATCGCGTAGGTCTCGAACTTGATCGCCCGCTCCAGGTCGTACTTCTCGATGGCGTCGATGAGACCGAACACGCCGTAGGACACCAGGTCGCCCTGCTCCACGCTGGCGGGGAGCCCGACGCCGACGCGACCTGCCACGTAGCGCACGAGCGGCGCGTACTGCAGGATCAGCTGCTCGCGGATCCCGGGGTCCCCGGTCAACTTGTACTCGCGCCACAGGCGTCCGAGCGCAGCCCCGGGCTCGTCGAGCTCCAGCACCGCGTCGTCGGGATCGATCATCTCGTGGTCGACGTCCGCGGCCTGCGCGAGGTGCAGCGTGCTGTCAGGCGCGGGGGTGGGCCCGGTCATAGCTGCTCCTGAGTCGCTCGATCGAGACGTGGGTGTAGATCTGGGTCGTGCCGAGACTAGCGTGGCCGAGCACCTCCTGGACGGAACGCAGGTCCGCGCCGCCCTCGACTAGATGTGTCGCCATGGAGTGCCGCAGCCCGTGGGGTCCCATATCGGGGGCGTCGGGCACGTGTCGCAGCATTTCGTGGACCGCACGTCGCACGACCCGGGGGTCCACCCGTCCGCCGCGGGCGCCGAGGAACAAGGCGTCGCCGCCGCCCGGTCGAGCGAGGCGGCCCCGGCCCTCGTCGATCCAGGTGGTCAGCGCCCGCGCCGCCGGAGCCCCGAACGGGACGACCCGCTCGCGGGCCCCCTTGCCCAGGACGCGGGCGGTGTGACGCGACCAGTCGAGGTCCGCGCAGTCCATGCCGACCAGCTCCGAGACGCGCATCCCTGTGGCGTAGAGCAGCTCGAGCATGGCGACGTCGCGCTGGTGCACCGGCCCTGAATCGTCGGCGCGCAGGGTCGCGACGGTCATGAGCGCGTCGACCTGGCCGGGCCGAAGGACCTCGGGGATCCCACGCCGTGCCGAGGGCGCGCTCAGGCGAGCAGCCGGATCGACCTCGACGAGGCCCTGACGCAGCGCCCACGCGGTGAAGCTTCCGAGCGGCCGCCACATGTCGGGAGATCGTCGAGCGCGCGGCCCCGCGCCGGTCCATGCCTGCCAGCCACGCGCGCAGGAGCCCGAGATCGAGGTCGGGCAGCTGGGCCACCCCCTGCTCGGCGGCGAAGCCCAGCAGGTCCGCGACATCGCTGAGGTAGGCCCGGACGGTGTTGGGGCCGCGGCCGCGCTCGTCGCGCAGGTGCGTGGTGAACGCCGCAAGGGCCGCCTCCAGCGCGATCGGCAGGGTCACGGCCCCATGCTGCCCCACGACTCAGGCGCATCGGCGCCATCCCGACCCGGTGCGTCGGGCGAGTCCCACGATCTCGAGCAGTCCCAGGTGCGCCAGGCAGGCCGCAGGGCTGATCCCCGCTGCCGCAGCCGCATCCTCGACCGTCCGGGACCTGCCGGCGCCGGGAAGCGCGTCCAGGACCGAGAGCACCTCGTCGGGCAAGCTTGTCAGGCGCGCTGTGTCCGGCTGATCCCCCGAGCCGGCGGTTGTGTCCCGCTCCTCCCCCTCGAGGCCCGATCCCCGCAGCAGTGACGCGACCTCGGCGCTGTCGCTGACGGCACGGGCCACCTGCTCGTGCAGCAGCCGGTTGGTACCGGAGCTTGCCATTGACGTGACCGGGCCCGGGACCGCCATGACGACCCGGCCCAGTTCGAGGGCCCGGGAGGCGGTGGACACCGCACCGCTGCGCCGCGCAGCCTCGACCACGACCGTGCCCCGGCTCAGCGCCGCGATCACCCGGTTGCGGGCGAGGAATCGGTGCTTGAGCGGCTGGCTGCCCGGCGGCAAGCTCGGAGACGACCAGTCCGGAGTCGGCGATCCGGCACAGGAGGGCGTCGTGGGCGCGGGGGTAGGCAACATCGACACCGCACGCGAGGACGGCCACGGTCGGGCCGCAGACTGCGAGCGCCGCCCGATGCGCCGCCGCATCGATCCCGAACGCGCCGCCCGAGACCACCGCCCAGCCGTCCTCGGCCAGTCCTCCGGCCAGGGAGGCGGTGGCGCGCTCCCCGTAGGCGGTGCAGGCCCGCGCCCCGACCACGGCCACCGAGCGCAGCGCAGCCGCCCGCAGGTCCAGGGGGCCCCGGATCCACAGGGCCAACGGAGGTTCGGGCAGGTCCAGCAACTGGCTCGGGAACTCAGGCTCCCCCGGCAGCACGACCCGGACCCCACACCGGGACATCTCCGCCAGCATCCCGGGGACGTCATCGGGGTCCAGCCGCCCGACCACCCGGGCACGCCGGCGCTGGGTGCGCAGCCGGGACAGCGTCGCGCCGACCCCCAGCTCGGCGACCATCTCGGCAACTCCCGGTGAGCCCGGCTCCACCAGACAGGCCAGGGCAATGCCTGCCAGCCGTTCAGGACTGGTCATCGTCATCCACCCCGTCTCATCAGTCTCCGCGCAGGGTCAGGGCCCGGCCGACGTGTTCCAGGCAGGGCCTGTCGGCGCCGGCCAGGTCCGCCAGGCTCCACGCGACCCGGATGGCGCGGTCTGCCCCGCGGGCACTCAGGCGGCCGGCGGCGATCGCGGCCCCCAGCACATCGGCGGCGGCCGGGTCGGGGGCCAGTGGGCCGCGGAGCAGGGAGGACGGCTGGGCCCCATTGAGTGCCTGCGCGAGCCCGAGTGAGCCACAGCGGTGCAGTGCACGCTCACGGGCGAGGGTGACCCGTTCGCGCACACCTGCGGAGTCCTGGCCCTCCGAGTCAGGGCACCACGTGCTTCGCGCGGGTGGGCCCAGTGCCACGCGGATGTCCACCCGGTCCATGAGGGGTCCCGACAGCTTCGCCCGGTAGCGACGGCGGTCCACCGAACGGCAGGAGCACTCGTGGCCGGCGCCATCGCCCAGGCCGCAGGGACACGGGTTGGCGGCGAGGACCAGCTGGAATCGCGCAGGCATCCGGGCGGTGAAGCCGGAGCGAGCGATGCAGACCACGCCGGACTCCAGCGGCTGGCGCAGCGACTCGAGGCACGCAGCCCCGAACTCGGCGGCCTCATCGAGGAACAGGACTCCGGCGTGGGCCAAGGTCACCGCACCCGGCGTCGGCTGGCCGCCGCGACCGCCCCCCACCAGGGCGGCGACCGTGGCCGTGTGGTGCGGCGACTGGAACGGGGGCCGGCGCACGAGACCGCTCACGTCGGCGACCACGGAGCGGATGGCAGTGACGGTCAGAGCGTCGTCGTCGGCGAGGTCGGGCAGGATCGTCGGCAGGCGTTCGGCGAGCAAGGTCTTCCCGACGCCCGGGCGCCCGACCATGGACACGTGGTGCCCGCCGACGGCGGCGACCTCCAGCGCCGCCACCGCCTCCGGCTGGCCGAGGACGTCCGCGAGATCGGGCTCCGGCGGGAGCGACCCCGCGGGAGGAGCCTCCCGGCCTGCCGGGGACTCCATGACGAGCGACTCGTCCACTGTCGCACCCGTGACCAGCTGGCCCCAGTGCCACAGTGACGCGACCCCGACGGCGTCGATCCCCGGAACCACGCCGGCCTCGGCCGCGCTGCGCTGCGCGACCACGATCCGGCTGTGACCCGACCTGGCCGCCGCCACAGCGGCCACGACCGCGCCCCGGACGGGCCGCACCCGTCCATCGAGGCCCAGCTCGGCGAACAGGATCGCGTCGGCGAGCGGCTCGGCGGGAATCTGGCCATCCGCGGCGAGGATGGCCGAGGCGATGGCCAGATCGAGGCCGGAGCCCCGCTTGTGCAGGGACGCCGGGGAGAGCCCGACGGTGATCCGCCTCTCGGGCCAACGGGCTCCGCTGTTCAGGACCGCAGCCCGCACCCGGTCGCGCGCCTCGCACACCGCGGTGTCGGCAAGTCCGACGATCGACATCCCGGGAAGCCCCGACGCCAAGTGGGCCTCGACCTCGACCAGATGGGCGTCCACCCCGGAGATCACGACACCGTGGGCCCGCGCGAGGGACATCAGGACACCCCGCGAACGTGCTCGATCTCGAAGCGCCCATCAGGGCGACGCAGCAACCCGATGGCGTCGATGCGGATCGGTCCGCGATGGCCACCGTGCGCCTCGAGCCACAGCACGGCCAATCGGCGCATCCGTGCCAGCTTGACGGCCGTGATGGCGGCCAACGGCACGCCATAGCCCGTTCCGCGTCGGGTCTTGACCTCGCAGAAGACCAGGACGGCGCCGTCCAGGGCGACGATGTCGATCTCCCCGTACCTGCAGCGCCAGTTGCGGGCGACCAGCTGCATCCCGCGCTGCGCCAGGTACCCGGCCGCCACATCCTCGCCGTCCCGACCGAGCTCCTGCTGATCCCCCATGGCTGTCCACCCCCAGGGCACACCCTGCGGTGCCCGGCGGCGATCCGGAAGGGGTCAGCGCGAAGCTGTGGACAACGTGGGAACGCCCAGACCCTCTCGCGCCGCCTCTCCCGCCGGCTCGAAACCCTCAGTCCCCGGAAGGTTCCACGAACGGCGGTGCAGCGGCGTCGGCCCGAGCCGGCGCAGTGCCTCGACGTGGTCAGGAGCGCTGTACCCCTTGTTCAGGGCCCACCCGTACTCCGGATGCTGCTGGGCCAGCTCGACCATGATGGCGTCGCGCTCGCACTTGGCCAGGACACTGGCCGCCGCAACTCCGGCACAGGTCAGGTCCGCGCGCACCCGGGTCTGCACCACGGGGGGCACGACCGACATGTCGGCCAGGCCGTCGCCGACCGCATGGCGCGGGTCCGGGAACAGGGCGTCGGGCTCCTCGGGAACGCTGAGCCAGTCGTGGTTGCCGTCCAGCAGCGCGAGCTCCGGGGTCGCGCCCAGAGCGGCGAACGCCCGGGCGGCGGCCACGCGCAGGGCGCTGATGATCCCCACCGCGTCGACCTCATAGGGATCGGCATGGCCCACGGCGGACGCGATCGGCCAGCGGCGAAGTCGGGGCAGCAGCTCCCTGCGGGCCCGCGGGGTCAGCAGCTTGGAGTCGCGCAGGCCCTTGGGCGCGGAGCCGACTCCGAGGTCCAGGACGACCACCCCCACGCTCACCGGCCCGGCCAGCGCGCCACGCCCCACCTCGTCGACGCAGGCGAGCGTCGAGGCACCAGCGCGGAGCATCGCACGCTCCACCCGCAGGGTCGGCGCCTGCGTCATGGTGCCCGCGTGCCGGTGCCACCAGTGGGCATCGCAGCCTGCTCGTCGGCGTAGGTCGGCAGGGTCGCCCATCGGGAGATCGGCCACATGATGACCTCGGCGGTGCCGACGACGTTGTCCACCGGGACGGTGCCCTCGTCGGTCTCCAGGTGGAAGCGCGAGTCCGCCGAGTCCCCTCGGTGGTCCCCCATCACGAACAACCGACCCTCGGGGACCTCGACCCGGAAGATGACCTGGTCCGTGGGTTCTCCGGGGTACAGGTAGGGCTCATCGAGGGGCTCCCCGTTCCGGATGATCTGCCCGCCGGGCGAGCAGCACTCGATGGTGTCGCCACCCACACCGATCACCCGCTTGACGAGGTCGTCACCTGAGTTCGAGGGCAGGATCCCGACGAAGGCCGCCAGCTGGCCCAGGGCCCCGCGCACGCCGCCCACGGGAACGGGGTCGGCCAGCCAGTCAGCGGGGTCCTTGAACACGACAACGTCGCCATGACCCGGGTCCACGCTGGGCTTCCAGACCAGGATCCGATCACCGCGCACCAGGGTCTGCTCCATCGACCCGCTGGGAACCCAGAACGCCTGGAGAAGGAACGTGCGAACGACGGCCGAGATCACCAGTGCGGTGACCACGACGATCGCGATCTCACGCAGGCCGCGGAGGAACCCGGAGCCGGTCGGCTCCGGCGGGACCTCGGCACGCGCAGGCCACTCGGAGCCCGCCCGGGGGCGTGGGTCCGCTGGCACGCGATCGGCCTGTGCCGGGTCAATCGGGTCGACCGGGTCGGCTGGTTCGCCAGTCTCCCTGGGCTCACTCATCGGACCCCTCCACACGACGTATCGATCCCGGGGGCCAGACGACCGCCTCGACAGTGCCAATGATGCGCGATGCCGGGACGTTCCCACCGCCCGGGTCGCCCAGATGAGCCCGCGAGTCGGCCGAGACCGCGCGGTTGTCGCCCAGCAGCCAGTAGTGATCGGGCGCCACGATGACGTCGAACTCCTGCTGGTCGCTGCGGTCACCCGCCAGGTACGGCTCAGACAGCGGCTGGCCATTGCGCGTCAGCTGGCCCTCGGGGGTGCAGCAGGTGATCCGGTCGCCCCCGACCCCCACGACCCGCTTGACGAAGACCGAGCCGGCCGGGTCGTCGGGCCGAGCCCACAGGTCCGCGCCGTCGAAGACGACGAGGGCCCCGGGTTGGAGCTCCCAGCGGGACACGCCGGCCTTGGCCACGAGGATCCGCTCCCCGGGCGCCAGCGCAGGGGTCATGGAGTCCGAGTCGACCGCGCGCACCTCGGCGACCGTCACGTGCACCACGAGGACGGCCAACGCCCCGGCGACAACAGCGAGGACCCCCGCCCGGATCATCCGGCGGGGGCCCTCGTCAACTGGCGCGTGGGGCAACGCGATCAGACGTTGTCGCGCTTCTCGCGGATCTTGGCCTTCTTGCCGCGCAGCTCGCGCAGGTAGTACAGCTTGGCGCGGCGGACGTCGCCGCGGGTCACCACCTCGATCTTCTCGACGACCGGGGTGTGCACCGGGAACGTGCGCTCCACACCGGTGCCGAAGCTGACCTTGCGGACCGTGAAGGTCTCACCCAAGCCACCGCCATGACGGCGGATGACGACGCCCTGGAACACCTGGATGCGCGAGCGGGTGCCCTCGACGACCTTCACGTGGACCTTCACGGTGTCGCCGGGGCGGAAGTCGGGGATGTCGGAGCGCAGCGAGGCGGCGTCGACGGAGTCAAGCGTGTTCATGATCGCTTCCTGGCGGGAGCCACAGGTCGTCCGCAGATGTCGGTCGGATGGGTGCCGGTGCTTGGAACGCGACTCCCCTGTGGCGGCGACGCGGGACGACCAGCCCCACAAGTCTGCCACACCCCGGGCCCGGCCCGGAAATGCGCGCGCTCAGCTGAGCAGGTCCGGGCGCATCGCCCGGGTGCGCTCGAGCGCCTGTTCCCGGCGCCACCGGGCCACCGCACCGTGGTCACCGGAGGTGAGGACCTCGGGGACCACCATGCCCTCCCAGACTGGAGGTCGGGTGTAGACGGGGCCCTCGAGGAGGTCCTGCATACCGCCGGCGGCGAAGGAGTCGTCGGCGTGGCTGGCCTCGTTGCCCAGGACTCCGGGGATCAGGCGACCGACAGCCTCGACCATCACGAGCACGGCGGCCTCGGCACCGGCGAGCACGTAGTCTCCGATGGAGACCTCCTCGACGCGGACGGGCTGGCCACCGGCGGTCAGGGTCCGCGCCCAGGGGACGACGCGGGAGTCGATCCCCTCGTAGCGCCCGCACGCGAACACCAGGCGCGGGTCGGTCGACCACTGCTGTGCCATCGCCTGCGTGAACGACCGGCCGCTCGGGGTGGGCACGACCAGGCGCACGGGATGCTCCGGATCGCCCGCAGCCAGGACGCTGCGCAGAGCCTCGCCCCACGGCTCGGGCTTCATGACCATGCCGGGACCCCCGCCGTACGGGGAGTCGTCGACGGTGCGGTGCCGGTCGTGGGTGAACTCACGCAGGTCGTGGACGTCGAGGTCGATCAGGCCGTCGGCGATCGCCCGACCGACCAGCGACAGGTGTAGGGGCGCGAGGTACTCGCCGAAGATGCTGATGACGTCGATGCGCATCAGGCCAGCTCCGCGAGCCCGTCGGGCAGCTCGACCACGACGAACCCGCCGGCGATGTCCACCTCGGGGACGATCTGGCGCACGAACGGCACCAGGCAGCTCGGCCGCCCCGTCGGTCCTGGCCACCGCCAGGACGTCCTGGCCGGGGAGGTGCAGGACCTCCGAGATCCGCCCGAGCTCGAGGCCGTCGGACGCCCGGACTGCCAGTCCCACGAGTGCCAGGTCGTGGAACTCGTCGTCGCCGGCATCGGTCAGGTCGACGTCGGCCTCGAGGATCGCCCCTCGCAGCGTCTCGGCCGCCGTGCGATCCGCGACGCCCTCGACCGCCAGGATCAGGCGCGCGTTCTGCCAGCGATGGCCGGCTACCGTGATGCTCGCGGGCAACCCGGCACGACCCGACAGCGACAGGACGGCCCCCGGGGAGAACCTCTCCTCGGGGGCGTCTGTGCGTACCTCGACGGTGACCTCACCGCGGATGCCCTGGGCCCGGCCGATCCGGCCGACCACCACGCGCATCAGCGCTCGTCGGCGTCCAGGAAGTCCACGCGCACCGGGCGTCCGCCCGAGATCGCGCTGACCACCGTGCGGATGGCCGTGGCGGTACGCCCGCCGCGGCCGATCACACGGCCGATGTCATCGGGGTGGACGCGCACCTGGTAGGTGGATCCGCCCAGCTGCACGCGGCCCCCGGCGCCCACTACGGACACGGACGCTGACGTCGTCGGGGTGCTCGACGATTCCCGAGACCAGGTGCTCCAGCGAGTCCTCGATGACCGTGCTCATGCCGAGGGGGTCTCCTCGACGGCGTCGGCGACGACCTCAACGGCGGCCTCGGCTGCAGGAGCCTCAACGGCCTCGGCGACGGGGGCCTCGGTCACGGGCGCCTCGACGACCGGGGCGGCCTCAGCCTTGGGAGCCTCGGGAGCCTCCTCGACGACCGGGGCGGCCTCAGCCTTGGGAGCCTTGGCCTTGGGGGCCTTGCCGGCATCCTCCGCGGACTTCACGGCTGCCTCGAACGCCGCCTGCTTGTCGGCCTTCGGCTCAGCGACCCGCAGGGTGCCCTCAGCACCGGGCAGGCCCTTGAACTTCTGCCAGTCACCGGTGACCTTGAGGATCGCCATCACGGGCTCGGTCGGCTGCGCGCCGACGCCGAGCCAGTACTGGGCGCGCTCGGAGTCCACCTGGATCAGGCTGGGCTCACGGCGCGGCTGGTAGATGCCGATCTCCTCGATCGAGCGACCACCGCGGGCGGTGCGCGAGTCGGCGACCACGATGCGGTACTGCGGGTTCTTCTTCTTGCCGAGGCGCTTGAGCTTGATCTTGACGCTCACGTGTGTTGGTGTCTCTTTCGGTTCGGGGGTGGATCCTCACGACGCGGACATGGGGTTATCCAGGTTGCGAGGACCGCATGGATCATGCGAACCGAGGTTGAGAGGGACCGCGGCCCGCATGGGACGCCCCCATTGTGCCATCCCGCACCCGGAATGCTCAAAGGCGCCGCCCCCGTCCGAGGGTCGCGACTCAGGTGCTGTGGCGCAGTGCGGCACGCAGCCTCCCGGCAAGGTCGCCGACCGGGGCCACGTGCACGTCAGCCAGGTCCAGCCACCCGGCGGTCTCGTGCAGCGTGGCGGCAAGCGCCTCGACCGACTCCGGGCGCACATCGCCCTCCGGATGCGCGGACTGGACCAGGAGCCGCCCGGACGACCGGTCGGCCTTCAGGTCCACACGTGCCACGAGGTGCTCGTCGTGCAGGAAGGGCAGCACGTAGTACCCGTGGACCCGCTGCTCCGCCGGGGTGTAGATCTCGATCCGATAGCGCATCCCGAACAGCCGCTCGGTCCGCGGGCGGAACCAGATCAGCGGGTCGAAGGGGGCCAGCAGCGCCGAGGCCGACACGCGTCGCGGGACCGACAGGTCAGCCGGGGCGTAGCTGGGCGGCCAGTCGGGCACCGCGACCTCGAGCAGCTCACCGTCGGCCAGCAGCCCGCGGATCGCCTCCCGAGTCGGCGCGGTCGGCATCCGGAAGTAGTCGGCGAGGTCGGCAGCAGTGGCCACGCCCAGCGCTCGTGCCGCGATCACGACGAGCTCCCGGTGGGCCTCGGCCTCGGTCGGCGTGGGGGCGGCCAGGGTCGTCCGGGGAAGCACCGCCTCGGGAGCCGCGTACCGCCGGCGGAAGGCCGAGTCGCGGCCGGCCGAGGTGATCTCCCCGGCCCAGAAGAGGTACTCCACGGCCCGCTTCACCGCCGACCAGTTCCACCCCCAGTGCTCACGCTCCCCGCGATCGATATGGGAGAACACCGCCTCGAGCTCGGTGGCTGTGACCGGGCCAGTCGCCCGGACGACCTCGGCCACCTCACGCACCAGGTCGGGCTGCTCCCGCTGGACACGCACCATCCCGCCCCACGCGTCGTCGTGGACGCGCTCCATGCGCCAGCGCATCAGGCGGTGCATCCCGACGGGGAGCAGCGCGGCCTCGTGGCCCCAGTACTCGAACAGCGACCGGGGGGCGCGCCCCGAGCAGTCGTCCAGGCGGGCGCGGTCGTAGGGGCCGATGCGCGCGGCGATCGGCAGGTACTGGGCACGGGTCAGGACGTTGACGGAGTCGATCTGCACCACACCCAGCCGGCGTACGACGTCGGCCACCGCCCGGGCACCGGGCTCACCGGCCGGCCGGGCCCGACCGAACCCCTGGGCGGCCAGCGCCACGCGACGCGCCGCCGGCAGGCTCAGTCGGTCGCGAGGCACGGGGGCTACTTGAGCAGGTCCTTGAACGCCGGGGGAAGGTCGCCCATCTTCTTCAGCGCCTCCGGGTCGAGCATGCTCGGGTCGAAAGCGGCGGGGTCGAAGCCCTCGATGCCAGCGGGCAATCCCGCACCTGCCGCGGGGGCGGACTCCTCGATCGCCCGCTTGGCCGGGTTGCCGCTGCGCGACTTCTTCTTCGGCTGCTGCTGCTGGGCCCGGCCCTTGGCCTTCTTCGAGCCGCCCATGCCCGGCATCCCCGGCATCCCCGGCATCCCCGGCATGCCCATGCCGGAGCGCATCTGGCGCATCATCTTCTGCGCCTCACCGAAGCGCTCGACCAGTCCGTTGACCTCGCTGACCTGAACACCGGCACCGCGGGCGATGCGCGCCCGGCGCGAGCCGTTGAGCAGCTTGACGTCGGCACGCTCGGCCGGGGTCATCGACTGGATGATCGCCTGGACGCGGTCGATCTCCTTCTCGTCGAGGTTGTCGATCTGCTCACGGATCTCGCCCATCCCGGGCAGCATCCCGAGGAGCTTTCCGAGGTTGCCCATCTTGCGCAGGGCCTGCATCTGGCTCAGGAAGTCATCGAGGGTGAAGTCCTCGCCGGCCAGAACCTTGCCGGCCATCTTCTCGGCCTCTTTGGAGTCGAACGCCTTCTCCGCCTGCTCGATCAGGGTCAGGACGTCGCCCATGTCGAGGATGCGGGAGGCCATCCGGTCCGGGTGGAACAGCTCGAAGTCGGTGAGCTTCTCGCCGGTGGAGCCGAACATGATCGGCACACCGGTGACCGTGACCACCGACAGCGCCGCGCCGCCGCGGGCGTCACCATCGAGCTTGGTCAGGACCACGCCGTCGAAGCCCACGCCCTCGTGGAACGCCTTGGCGGTGGCGACTGCGTCCTGGCCGATCATCGCGTCGACGACCAGCAGGGTCTCGTCGGGCTGGACCGCATCGCGGACCTGGCGCAGCTGCTCCATGAGTGCCAGGTCGATCGCGAGCCGTCCGGCGGTGTCGACGATCACGACGTCGTGCTGGGTCATCCGGGCGATCTCGACGCCCTCGCGCGCGACCTCGACGGGGTTGCCCCACGTCGATTCCGGGTTCGCCCCGGTGTTGCCCGGCTGGGGGGCGAAGACCGGGGTGCCCGCCCGCTCGGCGACCACGGACAGCTGGTCGACGGCGTTGGGGCGCTGCAGGTCGGCGGCCACGAGCATGGGGGTGTGGCCCTGCTCCTTGAGGTGCACGGCCAGCTTTCCTGCCAGCGTGGTCTTGCCCGAGCCCTGGAGGCCCGCGAGCAGGATCACCGTGGGCGGGTTCTTGGCGAACTGCAGCCGACGGGTCTGGCCACCGAGCAGCTCGATGAGCTCCTCGTGGACGATCTTGACGACCTGCTGGGCGGGGTTCAGCGCCCCGGAGACCTCCGACCCGATCGCACGCTCACGGACGCGATCGGTGAACACGCGCACTGCGGGGAGGGCCACGTCGGCCTCGAGCAGGGCGACCCGGATCTCGCGGATCGTGTCGTTGATGTCGGACTCGGACAGCCGGCCCTTGCCACGCAGGCCCTTGAAGGTCGCGGACAGCCGGTCGGAGAGGGAGGCGAACACAACACAGGATTCTACCGCCGGCGCCGGGCGTGCCGGTCGCCGCCGAAGCGCTACGGGTCAGGAGCCCAGGCACGTGCCGGCAGGATCGCGCACTTTCAGCCCGCCGCGACCCGTCCCGCCCGAGCCTGCGCGACGCGCCAGTAGAGGAAGGTCAGGACGCCGAGGCTCACCTGGGGGATCCAGGAGCACGCGCGCCACACCAGCGTGGCTGCGACGGCCTCGGAGTTGGTCAGCCCGAACGTGGTCAGCAGGGCGATCAGTGCTGCGTCGACTGTGCCCAGCCCACCCGGGGTGACCGGAATCATGCTGGCCATCCGGGAGATCGCGAAGGCTGCGAACGCGCCCGCGAGCGTGAGCGTCGTCGGCGCTCCGCCGAGCACGCCCTGGATGGAGAACCACAGCACAGCGAACTGGGCAAGCACCACCAGGTAGTTCGAGACCGTCACCCAGCGCCAGCGCCCGAGGACCACTTCGCTGGTGCTGGTGCGCAGGTCCATCGACATGCCCACGGCGTCCAGCGGCTGTGCCCGACGGCGGTTCAGCGGCTCCAACAGCCGGTTCCCGAATTGGCCGACCCTGCGCGCCGAGGCCTCGCTGCGCAGGATCAGCCAGAGGACCACGACCGAGACGACCGTGGCCGCGATCCCGATGACGGCGACCCACACCCACTGCGACTGGACCTGGCCGGTGGTCAGCGCTGCCAGGACGCCGAAGACAGGCAGCGTCAGGGTCATGAAGAGGCTCCACAGGCTGGTCACGGCGATGCCGGCCGTCGCTGCCGCCACGGGAACCGAGTAGCTCGAGAGCATCGCGAACTGGATCGCCAGGCCGAAGGCGCCGCCGGCGGGGATCGTGTTGCTGATCGTGAACGAGGTCTGCCGGATCACGAATGCAGGCTTGTAGGGCAGTCCCGGGATCGCGGCCTGATAGGGCAGGACGTAGACGACGATCATCACGAGCACGCTCACGCCGATGAGCGCCAGCGCGAGCGGGGTCATCCCCTGGATCTCGGCCCAGGCATCCTCATAGCTGCCGAACTTGGGGATGAGCCCGACGAAGATGATCACCAGCACGACGACCGTGATGATCGCGCCGATGATGGTCTTGCGCCTGTCCAGGGCCGACGAGGCCTGGCTCGTGTCGACGGCCCTCAGGTGACCGATGGGTGCTGCCGCGTCCGGGTCATCGGGCAGGGCGGGTGTGGATCCGGGCTGGGTGCTCATGGGAGTGGCGATCCATCATCCGTGCTGCGTGACGATCACAGCACTCCGCCGACGTACTTCGCGCCGGCAATGGCCTCGATCGTCTGGGCGACGTCGAAGTGCGCGGATCCCGGGATCGTCGGGACGAATCCGACCAACATGCCGTCGGCCATCACCTGCGCCTCCAGGCCGGACGCCCCATCGGCGTCCCAGAGCGCCTCAGCCCCGCCGGGCAGGACGATGCGCACGCACACGCGGTTCAGCCCCGGACGGTGGACATTGGCGATGAACCCCCGCTCATTGAGAGCGGCCACGACCTCTTCGACCTCAACAGCCTCCATGAGGGTGAATCCTGACACGGACCCGGCGCCCGCGCCGCCCGTCACGCCGATCGGCGCGCCTCGCGGCTCACATCCAGCGCAACCGGTACCACGTGGACCCAGGAGCAGCGTCCGGGGCGATGAGCACGACCTTGGCGTCCCCGCTCATTCGCGTGCGTGTCGCGCTGCTCGGGATCGCCGCACCGGCCGCCGCGAACGCAGCCGTCAGATCGGTGGAATCACCCGTTGCCCGGTCGAGGACGCGCAGGAGGTGGGCACCCGGGGTTCCGCCGATCACGAGCACATAGCGCCCACGGCGCGACATCGGGGCCGGGCCCGGGTCACCGGCTGGGAGGGCAGCCATGGTGGCCGACGCGACGTCATAGCGGATCGGCCCACCTGGGCAGGCAGTCCAGCCGCCGTCGCAGGTCGTGGGGCCGATGGAGAAGACCGCGCCACCGTCCCCGGTCAGGACCGGCGAGGCTCCGCCCACACCGGCGATGACCGTGGACCTGTTCAGCAGCACGCTGGCGGGTCGCCAGACGTTGTATCCCGCCTCGTCACCCGTGGCGTGGAACCCCGGCATCAGCACTATCCGACCGGTCTCGCTGATCTGCGGGGGCTGCGGGCGCTCGAACGCGTCCGTGGCCTCCGAACAGGCTCCGGGGAACGTACGGATCCGCTTGGTGCGCATGTCCTTGACGTAGAGGTCCAACCGGTCGGCCACCGTCAGGTTGACGCAGAACGCGACAAAGCGGCCGTTGCCGGACAGCGCCGGCTCGGAGTACGTGATCATCGTCCGCCACGAGGGCTCATCAGGGCACTCGGTGCTCGTCGGCGTCCACCCCGCAGCCAGGGGCCTGCCCTTCACCGTCGTCGCCGCGGGCCGCGCCTTGTTCGTCGTGCGGTCACGCACCCACGGGGCGTAGCACGAGGTCGTTCCGGGCCTGGTGTAGGTGTAGACCACATACCGACCGCTGTCCGACAGCCCGTAGTAGGCGTAGCTGCTCGACGACGGCAGCCGTCGCACGGTGCGCCCCTTCACCACGTCGCGAACGACGTAGCGTCCGTTGAACCGTCCGAGGACGTAGCGACCGTCCTTGGACAGGTCGACCACATCGGTCATCCCCAGAGGTTCGGCAACCCCGATCGCAGCAGTTGCCATCAACGGTCCCGCCGGAGCGGCCGACGCGGCGGGGCTGGGTGCGGCGACAGCAGCGACGGCGGCGACGGCCAGGAGCGCGGAGCGCCCGCGAAGTGACGATGACGTGATCATTGTCCGACCCCCCTACCCTCCAGGGCCTGCGTATCGAGGTCCATCTCCACGGTATCCCCGGGTCCGGGACACGCGGCAGCACCGAAGGTCCTGTCCACTCAGCGCCTCCCGCCCTGCACCGCACTGGGCCGGTGCGCCACCGAACGGCCCTCAGACCCGAGCGACCGTCCCACCCGCCGCTGGCCGGTAATGGCTCACTGTGGCAGCCACGGCCTCGGCCATCGGGGTGGACACGAACTCGGGGAACCGCGCGCGGAAGGCGGTGTCGTCGACCAGGAAGGGCTCGGTCCACTGGTAGGTCAGCGGCAGCGACTCCCGCGAGATCCGGTGGAACGGTGCAGCCATCCGCAGCATTCCTCTGCTGACCAGCGCCGTC
This sequence comes from uncultured Actinomycetes bacterium, assembly GCA_963747335.1. Taxonomy (GTDB): domain Bacteria; phylum Actinomycetota; class Actinomycetes; order S36-B12; family CAIYMF01; genus Prado023. The sequence continues at coordinate 36,667 of CAVVEV010000010.1, forward strand.
GCGCGCGGCTCAGGGAGCGCGTCGTTCACCAGCGCCAGGAACTCACCGCCGGTGACAGCCGGGGCGTGCGGCAGGTGCCAGATCCGACCTGCGGCGTCCGGGGCCGCACCCAGCGCGACGAACGCCCGGGCGATGTCGGGGAGGTAGGCACACGAGTGCCCGGCGTCCATCGACCCCATCCAGCGCAGCTTCCCGCGGCCGGCAACGGGCTCGATGGCCAGGGCGGTGATCCCCGAGTTGTCGGCATACGGGCCGAAGTAGTCCGATGCCCGTCCGATGACGACCTCGATCACACCGTCGGCGTGCGCTGCCAGCAGCGCGTCGGCCATGGCTGCCCGGGTGGCGCCCTTGCGGTCCGTGGCGGCGTGCGGGGACCGCTCGGTCATCGGGCTGGAGCCAGGTCCGTACGCGTAAAGGTTGTCGACCATCACCAGGCGCCGCACACCTGCGGAGTCCGCGGCGCGCATGACCCGCTGCAGCATCGTCGGGAACTCCTGCGGCCAGCGGTGGTAGGGCGGCTGCGCCGCCATGTAGGCGACGTCGGCGCCCTCGAGCGCAGCATGCAGCTGGTCGACCGCGATCGCGTCGGCCGTGCGCCAGTCGACGCCTGGGGGTGCGGCGGGTCCGGGGCCGGAGCGGTTGATCCCCCGGGCATCGAGGCCGGCCTCGACCAGCGCTGTCAGGATCGCGGAACCGGCGGCGCCCGAGGCGCCGAGGACTACGTGGGTGCTCGTCTGTGTGGTCACGCACCCACCATATGCGAACAGCGTTCACTTTGCAAGAGATGTTCGCATCCATTGCCCGATCCGGGTACGCTTCGGCCCATGACGACCCGTCGCGAGCTGACCCGCACGGCAACGATCGCCGAGATCAGGAGGGCCGCCCTGGCGCAGATCGAGGACGAGGGAGCGCCCGCGCTGTCCATCCGTGGGGTCGCCCGCGCGATCGGGATGAGCCCTGCAGGGCTCTACCGCTACTACGACGGCAGGGACGCACTGCTCACGGACCTGCTCGTCGACGCCTACGGTGACCTGGCCCGGGCCGTGGCTGATGCCGCCGGCCTCCCGATCGCGTCCCCCGCGGACCTGTCCGGGGCACCTGACCCGTCGGAGGCTTCGGCACCCAGGGTGGCCGACCCGGTCGCCGCCCTGACACGCGCCATCGAGGCATACCGGCAGTGGGCAGTGGACAACCGCGCGCGCTTCCTGCTGATCTTCGGCACGCCTGTCCCCGGGTACTCGGCCCCTGAGGACGGCCCCACGGTGGCGGCCAACCGGCAGATGGGGCAGGTGTTCTTCACGCTGGCGGCCATCGGGTGGGCCACGGGTCGGATCGTGCGTCCATCCACGGGCACCCCGGGCACCACGGGCGCCGAGCTCACGCCCGGGGAGGCGGACCTCCATGCCCAGATGGAGGCGCTCGCCCCGGGCTTCCCCGCGTCCCTCATCCCGCAGATGCTGGCCGGTTGGGCGCTCTGGCACGGGCTGGTCACGCTCGAGGTCACCGGCCAGCTGGAGTGGATCTACCCGGACACTGCCCGGTTCTACTCCGAGCGCATGGCGCAGTGGGTCGCCGGCTTCACCGCCCAGGGCAGCACCAGCGTGCGCTGAACGGACTATCCGCTGGGCTCGGCCAGTGCATCGGCCACGGCATCCGCGACTGCCTCGGCAAGCTCGGCATCCAGCGGGTCGCCATGGCGATCGACGAGGTAGAACACGTCGACCACCTCGGACCCCAGGGTCGAGACCCGAGCTGCCGCGATGTCGGTGCCGGTGGCCGCGATGGCCGTCCCCACCCGATGCAGCAGGCCCGGGGCATCGTGGGCCCGGACCTCCATCACGGTCGCCCGGCTCGAAGCACCTGCCACGATCTCCACCCGGGCCGGAGCGGCGTCGACGGGCCGCGCAGCCTCGTCGCGACGCGCCAGCCGGGCGGTCACGTCGAACTGCCCGAGGATGGCCCGCCGGATGTCCTCCCTCAGGCGGTCCACCGCGGGCGGGTCGCCGAACAGCGGGTTGACGCTCCACACCTCGATCGCGCGGTCGCCCACGACCGTCGTCACTGCCGAGCGGACCTCGAGCCGGTGCATCGACAGGACCCCCGCGACCAGGCCCAGGAGGCCCAGAGAGTCCGGCGCCCCCACCGTGATGTCGAATCCCGAGTCGCGCTCCTGGAGCAGGACCCGCACGCCCTCCCCTGCGGCGATGGCCAGCTGGTCCTCGGAGAGCCGCGGCTCGCGGGGCAGCTCCTCTCCGGCGAGCTGGCCCCGGACCCGGTCCACCAGCTCGGCCACCAGGGACCTCTTCCACGAGGTCCAGGCCAGCGGTCCGGTGGCCAGGGCATCGGCCCTGGTGAGGGCGGAGAGCAGGCCGAGCATCTCCGCAGTCCCGACGGCCTGGGCCACGGTGTCGATCGTCTGCGGATCATCGAGGTCACGACGCGTCGCGGTGTCGGGGAGCAGAAGGTGGTGCCGGCACATCTCCACCAGCACCCGGCAGTCCTCGGCGCTGAACCCCATGTGCTCGGCGATCTCGGCGACCAGCACGACGCCGACGTCGGTGTGGTCCTGCCCGGGGCGGCCCTTGCCGATGTCGTGCAGCAGGGCACCGACGAGCAGCAGGTCGGGGCGATGGACCTCGCGGGTGTAGGCGCACGCCTGGACGGCCGCCTCCAGCAGGTGACGGTCGACCGTGTATCGATGGACCGGGTTGTGCTGGGGAGCGGAGCGCACGACCTCCCAGTACGGGATCAGCAAGGTGATGGCCCCGGCCTGGTCCAGGGACTCCCAGACGGGGACAGCACTGCGTCCGGCGCCGAGGAGTGACACGAGGGCATCGCGCGCCGGTGCGGGCCACGGCACGGGCATCGGAGCCGACTCGGCGACCAGGCGCGCCACGGCGTGCCGGCTGAGCAGGCTGCCGGACTGGGCGGCGGCAGCGGCCGCCCGGAGGATGAGGGTGGGGTCACGGTCGGGGCGGGCGTCAGCAGCCAGAACCGCCTCACCGTCCTGCAGGACGACTCCCTCGGCCAGCGGACTACGAGCCGGGCCCCGGGGCTTCAGCCGCTTGAAGCCCAGCTTCGGGCGCGCTCGGACGATCCGGTCCACCGCGTGCCACGTGACGTCGGAGGCGACCCCGATCGACCGGCCGGCCGCCGAGACCTCCCGGAGCAGGGTGTCGGCATCGCCCATCCCCAGCACCTCGGCGATCGGGCCCTGCTCCTGCTTGGTCAGTCGATCGGTGGGACGGCTGGCGACACGGTGCAACGCATCACGCACGTCCAGCAGGAGCGCCTTGGCTGGTGCGAGCTCGGCATGCGGAGCGTCGGTGACCCAGGAGGCAGCCACCGCCCGCAGGACGGTCAGGTCACGCAGGCCGCCATAGGACTCCTTGATGTCGGGCTCCAGGAGGTGGGCCAACTCGCCGCTGGTCGTGGTCCGCTCCCGCACCGACGCCTGGAGGTCTGGCAGCCGTCGGGGGGCAAGGGCCCTCCAGTCGGCCAGCACCGAGGTCTTGAGGGCAGCCGTGGCTGCCTCGTCCCCGGCCACGGTCCGGGCGTCCAGCATGCCGAGCACGACCTTGATGTCGGCCGCGGCCAGCCTGCGAGCCTCTGAGACGGTGCGCACCGAGTGGTCCAGGCGAAGCCCTGAGTCCCAGATGGGGTACCAGAGCCGGTCGGCGACCTCGGCGATCGACCCTCCCGGGTGCAGCAGGACCAGGTCCAGGTCGCTGCCGGCGCTCAGCTCACGCCGGCCGCAGCCACCCACGGCCACCAGCGTCGCCCCCGCCTGCGCTGCGCCCGAGGCCTCGAACAGCTCCACCAGCCACCGGTCGGTCAGATCGGTGAGCGCGACACGCGCCTGGTTGCCGGGCCGGTCCTGGGCGGCGAGGAGGTCTGCACGGGCGGCCAGGAACCGGTCGCCTGGCGAGAGCTCGGACGTCTGCGCGGACATGGGGTCCTCTCTGGGAACCGAAGGTCTGGGGAATGGGACGATCCGCCGCCCTCGCCGGGCGACGGATCGTCTCATCTGCCGGAGGCCGCTACAGGGCGTCCGGGCCGTGCTCGCCGGTACGCACCCGAACGACGTCCTCGACCGGGATGGTCCAGACCTTGCCGTCGCCGATGCGCCCGGTCTGGGCGCTCTTGGTGATCACGTCTACGACCGCGGAGGCGTCGTCATCCTCGACGAGAACCTCGATGCGGACCTTGGGGACCATGTCCACCGTGTACTCCGCTCCGCGGTACACCTCGGTGTGCCCTCGCTGGCGGCCGTAGCCACTGGCCTCGGAGATCGTCAGCCCGTGGATGCCGTAGGCCTCCAGTGCGCTCTTGACGTCCTCGAGCTTGAACGGCTTGATGATCGCGGTGACGAGCTTCATGCCTTGACCTCCTCCTGGGAACGGACCGCGCTGGACCCGACGCCGGCGAACTTGCCACCACCACCGCCCGAGTTTCCGAACTCGTAGGCCACCTCGGCGTGAATCGTCTGGTCGATACCGGCGACCTCATCGTCCTCGTCGATCCGGAAGCCGATGGTCGCCTTGATCGCCAGGGCGATCAGCAGTGCCACCACGAACGAGTACACCATCACGATGACCGCGGCCGCTGTCTGAGTCCACAGCTGCGAGGCACCGCCGCCGTAGAACAAGCCGTTCACGCCGGCCGGTGCCGCCTCGGTGGCCAGGAAGCCGATGAGGATCGTGCCGACGAGGCCACCGACCAGGTGCACGCCGACCACGTCGAGCGAGTCGTCGTAGCCCAGGCGGAACTTCAGTCCGACTGCAAGGGCACACAGCACACCGGCGACCAGGCCGAGGGCCAGGGCCCCGAGGGGGCTGACTGCCGAGCAGGCGGGCGTGATCGCCACCAGTCCGGCAACGACACCGGATGCGGCACCCAGGCTCGTCGCGTGGCCGTCGCGGATCTTCTCCGTGATCAACCAGCCGATGGTGGCAGCGCAGGTCGCAGCGAAGGTGTTCACGAAGACCACCGCCGCGGTGTTGCCCGCGGAGAGTGCCGAACCGGCGTTGAACCCGAACCAGCCGAACCAGAGCAGGCCCGCGCCCAGCATGACCAGCGGCAGGTTGTGCGGCCGCATCTGCGTCTTGGGCCAGCCGAGGCGCTTGCCGATCACCAGGGCGATCGCCAGGCCCGCCGCACCCGCGTTGATGTGCACCGCGGTGCCACCGGCGAAGTCAATCGCCGGCACGCCGTTGAGCGGGCCCTGGCCGTTGAAGATCCAGCCGTTGACGTCCCACACCCAGTGCGCGACCGGGAAGTAGACCAGGGTGGCCCAGATCCCGCCGAAGATCATCCACGCGCTGAACTTGGTGCGGTCGGCGACCGCACCGGCGATCAGGGCGACCGTGATGCAGGCGAACATGGCCTGGAAGGCCACGAATGCCATCGTCGGGTACGTGGCCTCCGGGTCGTCTGCCATCAGCCCCTCGAGGCCGAAGAGTGCCAGGGGGTTGGAGAAGAACGCTCCGCCGTCGGGTGCGAACGTCATCGAGTAGCCGTAGAGGACCCACAGCACCCCGACGAGCACCAGGGCCCCGAAGACCATCATGAACATGTTGAGTACGCCCTTGCTGCGCGTCATACCGCCGTAGAACAGGGCCAGGCCCGGCAGCATCAGCAGGACAAGGGCGGCACTCGTGAGGATCCATGCGGTATCCCCAGTGTTGAGGGCCGATTCCATCGGCTGCTCCTTTCGTCTGACGACCCCCTCCGTTGGGGGGCCCGTGCCGCAAGAGTCCAGCGGGGGTGTTGCCGAAAGCGCCCGAGCGTGTTGCCTGCAGATGACGGAGTCCCGCGCTGGGTTACGAATGTGTTGCGCGGCCCTGTCCGCCGCCCGGATGTCAGCCGCGGTCTACGCTGCCGGGATGAGCGACCAAGGAGCCGGTTCCCCGCACATCACGGCGGCCACGACGGGCCGAGACGCCCTCGCCGAGTGGCTCGAGGCCCAGCCTGACGACCTCTTCGCCGACGACCGCGACCTTGCTGCCCTCGTGGCCCACCACGGGCTGGGCGCGCGGGTGCCGGCCCTGCGCGCTGCGGGGCGAGCCGTGGCCGGACCCTTGGACTCCGCCGCTCGGCGCAACGACCTGCCCGGCAACCACCCCGTGCTCGAGGACTGGGACGGGATCGGTCGCTACACGGGTGCCGTGGCCCACCACCCCAGCCACCGCGAGGCCGGCCTCGCCATCTACGGGACCGGGGTGATGACCGCCTACGGGGAGGTCGGGGTCGACGGACGCGCGCCCGGCACCTCTCCGCGCCGGCCGATGGCCCCGGCACCTCAGCGCTTCATCCTCACGCTGTTCTACCTGACCGCCCAGGCCGGCGAGGCGGGGCACAACTGCCCGCTGGCATGCGACGCCGGGGCGATCCGAACGCTCCAGCACCTCGGCACGGCCGAGCAGCAGGCTGCGTTCCTGCCCGGGCTGCTCGACCCGGACTTCGACACGAACCTGACCGCCTCACAGTTCCTCACCGAGGTGCAGGGCGGCTCCGACGTCGGGGCCAACGCCGTCGTGGCCACCCCCGTGGGGGACCATGACGGTGGGCCCGGCTCGGCCTGGTCGATCAGTGGCGAGAAGTGGTTCTGCTCCAACACCGACGCGGACGTGTTCCTTCTCACTGCCCGGGTGGACGAGCCGCGCACGGGCACCAAGGGCCTGGGACTGTTCCTCATCCCGCGCGTGCTGGGCGACGGAGCTCCGAACGGGTTCCGGATCCGGCGCCTGAAGACCAAGCTCGGCACCCGGTCGATGGCCAGCGGGGAGATCGACTTCAGCGGCGCGCAGGCCACCGCCCTCGGCCCCGTCAGTGAGGGCTTCCGCAACGTGATGGACCTGGTGATCACCACCTCCCGGCTGTACAACGCCGCGGGGTGTGCAGCCCACGCACGGCGCGCCTGGGTGGTGGCCTCGACCTACGCCCAGCACCGCACCGCGTTCGGCCAGCCCATCGGGGAGTTCCCGCTGGTCGCCGAGACGCTGGCGTGGATCCGCTCGGACGCCGTGGCATGCCTGGCGTCCACGCTGATGCTCGCGGGGCTCCAGGAGCAGGTGGACGACGGGTCGATCAGTGCCACGGACGCCGCGTTCTTCCGCGTGGCGGTCAACCTCAACAAGCTGCAGACCTCGGTGCTGGCCCACGACGCGGTGAACCGCGGCATCGAGGTGCTCGGCGGCAACGGGGCGATCGAGACCTTCAGCGTGCTGCCGCGCCTGCTTCGCGACAACGTGGTCTACGAGAACTGGGAGGGCAGCCACAACGTCCTGCGGGCCCAGGTCCTGCGCGACTGCGCCCGACTGGGGGTGCACGAGGGGTTCTTCGACGCCCTGGCGCAGCGACTCGGTGAGGAGCACGCCGACGCGGTGGCGGCCGACCGGGCAGCGCTCGACGCGCTGCTGGAGGCGCCGGCCGCGGTCCGCGACCTGCAGTTCCGCCGTCTTGGGACGCGCATGGCCATCTGGACGATGCTGGCCGCTATGGCGCCCGTGCCCGAGTTCGCTGCTGCGCGACTGCTCACCGAGCGGCACCTGCGGGAGCTGCCGATCGACGATGCCTACTTGGCGGCGGTGCAGGCCCTCCAGCGGTGAATTCCGCTCGACAGTGACCGTCAGGCCGGGCGTGACACGCGCAACCCTGCTGAGCCCTGACTCCGCACCGGAACCTCGTCACCAGGTCCGGATCGACGGGTACTGCCGCGAGGTTCTCAGGCGTCGAGCAGGGCGTTGACGAAGTCCTCGGGCACGAACGGGGCGAGGTCATCGGGGCCCTCGCCGAGGCCCACGAGCTTGACCGGGACACCCAGCTCGCGCTGGACCGCCACGACGATGCCGCCCTTGGCGGTCCCGTCGAGCTTGGTGAGCACGAGGCCCGTCACGTCCACGACCTCGCTGAACACGCGGGCCTGGGTGAGGCCGTTCTGACCGGTGGTCGCGTCGAGCACGAGCAGCACCTCGTCGACCGGAGCCTGCTTCTCGATGACCCGCTTGACCTTGCCCAGCTCGTCCATGAGCCCGACCTTGGTGTGCAGCCGGCCGGCGGTGTCGATCAGGACGGCGTCGGCCTCGGACTCCATGCCCACGCGCACGGCGTCGAAGGCAACCGAGGCGGGGTCGCCCCCAGCCGGGCCGCGCACGACGGTCGCACCGACCCGATCGCCCCAGGACTGCAGCTGGTCGGCGGCAGCCGCGCGGAACGTGTCGGCGGCACCGAGCACCACGTGCTGGTCGTCAGCGATGAGGACGCGGGCGAGCTTGCCGGTCGTGGTCGTCTTGCCGGTCCCGTTGACGCCCACCACGAGGATGATCGCCGGGTGGCCGCCGCTGCGTTGGGCGAGGGTGCGGTCCATGGTGGGGTCCACGAGGGCGAGGAGTTCCTCGCCGAGCATGGCGCGCACGCGACCCGGGTCGCCGGTGCCCTCGACGCGCACCCGGGTCCGCAGGCGCTCGACCAGCTCCGTGGTCGGGGCGACGCCGAGGTCGGCCTGCAGCAGCAGGGTCTCGACGTCCTCCCAGTCCTGCTCGGAGATCGAGTCGCTGGACAGCAGCGCGAGCAGGCCCTTGCCCAGGACGCTCTGGCTGCGTGCCAGCCGTGCGCGCAGCCGGACCAAGCGGCCAGCCGTCGGGGCCGGGACCTCGAGTCCGGGAGCCGTCGGGCCCGCGGGTGCCGGGATCGTGGGGGCCGGCGGGGCCAGGGTGCCACTGCCGGCGCCGAGGGTCGGGGCGGTCGGGCCACTCACCGAGGGGGGCGTACCCCGGCGGCTGCGGACGAGGGTCACCCCTGCGACCACGGCCAGCAGGAGCACGGCGAAGGAGATCAGGATGTAGGGAAGCGCGTCTTGCACGGAACAGGCCTATCGGTCGGGGATGACGGGTCCACGGGAACCGCGGACACGTCCCCATTGTCCCAGAGCGCACGGGTGCCGGTGCCCACTCGCGCGAGCACCGGCATCTGCTCGGGGCGCTACTTGACGCGCCAGGTCCGCGTCCAGGTGGGCGACGGGCCGTAGACCGGGCCGGCGCTGGCCTTCGGGACGGCGACGATGCTGATGGTCACCCGCACGTTGCGGTACCCCTTGGTCCGCACCTTGACCTTGCCGGACTTGTAGACGGTGAACTTGCACAACGTGGAGGACGACCGCCATGTCCCATTGGTGCACGACCGGGTCACGACCAGTCTGGCGTTGCTCGACTTCTTCACCGAGGTCACCAGCGTCCGGGTCCCCCACCGGGCTGGCCGGTAGGACGCCTTCTTCGCCTTCACCTTGAGGCGGGAGGCGATCACCGGCGTCACCGCGGACGACGGATCCGAGACGCTGGACAGACCCGCAGTGTTCGTCGCTCTCACCGTGAAGGTGTAGGCCGTTCCGTTGGTGAGCCCGCCGATCGTGCACCTCGTCGCCGTCGTCGCGCACGCCGGGCCAGCCGGGGTCGGGGTCACCTGATACGAGGCGATCGGTACGCCACCGGAGTCAGCGGGCGCGGTCCACGACACAGTGACCTGTGCGTTGCCCGGCACCCCGGTCACGCCCGAGGCCTTGCCCGGGGCCACCGCCTGGTACGCGAAGGCATTGGCGATCCCCGCCACCTTGCTGCCCCACACCACGACGACATCCACCGTGCCCACCGCATGCGCGGGGGCGACAGCGGTGACCTGGGTCGGCGACACGGCGACGACATTCGTTGCCGGCACACCGCCGAAGCTCACGCCCGTCACGGCGCCCAGGTTCGCACCGGTGATGCTCACGGCCGTTCCGCCTGTCACGGGGCCGGCAGGGGGCGCCACAGTGGACACCGCCATGTCCGCGGGAGCGGAGACGAACACCTGATCAGCACCGACGGAGGTGCGGTAGACGGCCCCCGAGACCGGGCTGATGGCCACGTCCTGCGTGTCCCAGCCCGTGCTCATGTTCAGCATCGAGTTGGGCTCGCTCGCTCCCGGCTCGAAGACCATCACCAGGTCGTCGGAACCGTCAACGGCGTAGACCCTGCCGCTGGCTGGATGCACGGCGATGCCGATGGGATCCAGCGGGTTCCCCGCTGGCCCCATCAGGTCCCGACCTGCGATGGGGGTGGCCGAACCATCCGAGTAGACCTGCACCCGATCGGTAGCGAGGCTGCCCACGTAGATCTCCCCAGTTTTCGGATGGACCCCGAGCCCCGCAGGGAGTGTCCCCGCAGCGAAGGAACGGCTGGCCACTGTGGAGTTCGCCGGGAAGACGTACACGCGGTTGTTGGCCAACGAGGAGACGTACACCTCACCATCGAGGTCGACTTCGACGTCGTAGGCCCCAGCAATCGTCCTGGTCAGGGAGGGATCGGGGACCTTCTGATCCGCCCGGTAGGTGTAGACCATCCCCGAGCCTGCCGAGACCACGAGGATGTCGCCAGTCGTCCGGTTGACGGCGATGCCGTAGGGGACGTCCACGCCGGTGAGGGTTCGTGACGCGTCAGGCGTTGTTGCGGTGCCGGGGAACACGGCCACAGAGGCCGCAGAGCCCCCTCCGACGCTCGTGACCAGCACGTCCCCCGAGGCGGTGAACGCGACGCTGTGCGGATCTGTCACGCCCGTCAGGTCTGCCGACGCGGCACTGATGGGACTGGCCCCACTGGCGACCAGCGCTACGACTGACAGCACGGCAATGCCCACGCGACTCGCTCGATGTGCTCTCATACCTCCAAGTTACTCGCGAGTAACCCCCGCGGGCAGGGCCATCCGACCCGTTGACCCCACTCACGAGATGCCAGCGGGGCGGGCCTTCCCGGAGTTGACGCCCTTGCTTCAGCCCGCCTGGCGCTCCCGCAGGCGCTGGCTGATGACGTGCGTGACTCCGTCGCCGCGCATGCTCACGCCGTACAGGGCGTCGGCGATCTCCATGGTGCGCTTCTGGTGGGTGATGACGATGAGCTGGCTGTTCTCGCGCAGCTCCTCGAGGACGTCCAGGAGACGGCCGAGGTTGACGTCGTCGAGGGCGGCCTCGACCTCGTCGAGGACGTAGAACGGGCTCGGACGGGCCTGGAACAGCGAGACGAGGAACGCCACGGCTGTCAGCGAGCGCTCGCCACCGGAGAGCAGCGACAGCCGCTTGATCTTCTTGCCCGGTGGGCGGGCCTCGACCTCGATGCCGGTCGTGAGCATGTTCTCCGGATCGGTGAGGACCAGGCGGCCCGCGCCCCCGGGGAACAGCCGGGCGAACACCTGCTCGAACTGGACGGCCACGTCGGCGTAGGCGGCGGTGAAGACCTCCTCGACCCGGGCGTCCACGTCGTGGATCAGGTCGAGCAGGTCCTTGCGCGAGCGCTTCAGGTCGTCGAGCTGCTCGGTGAGGAAGCGGTGACGCTCCTCGAGTGCGGCGAACTCCTCGAGGGCCAGCGGGTTGACCCTGCCCAGCAGGGCCATGGCCTTCTCGGCGGTCTTGAGCCGGCGCTCCTGCTCGGCGCGGACGTACGGGTACGGGGCCGGCTCAGGGGCGTTGGGGTCCACGTCGTCACCGGGCGCGCGCAGTGACGGCGCAACCAGCTGGTCGGGGCCGTACTCGGCCAGGAGCGACTCGGTCTCGAGCCCGAACTCGCTCATCGCCCGGTTGGCCAGGTTCTCGATCCGCAGGCGCTGCTCGGCGCGGGCCACCTCGTCGCGGTGCACCGACGAGGTCAGCTCCTCGAGGTCGGCAGACAGGCTGCGGATCTGGGCGCGCAGGCCGGAGAGCTCGGCGTCGGCCGCCGCCCGCGCCTGTTCGGCGGACGCGCGAGCATCGGCTGCATCGACCACGGACGAATCGAGTCGGGTCAGCACCGCTGCCCCACCCTCGGCCACCGCCTGGGCGACGGCCGCCGCCCTGGCGCGGCGCTCCCGGCGCTCCACGGCCCGACGCCGCGAGGCGCGCTCGCTGGCCGCGGCCCGCTCCAGCTGTTCGGCGCGTCCGGCGATGGCCCGCGCACGCTCCTCGCTGGTGCGCACGGCCAGCCGCGCGTCCACCTCGGCGCGCCGCGCCGCCTCAGCGGCGAGCGCCGCCTCGTCGCGTGCGTCCGGTGAGGGATCGGCGTCGTCCACGGGGTCGGCATCGGCCCGGTCCATCCGGGCGGCCAGGTCGGCCAGGGTGGCCCTGTCGTCGGCGAGGGCCTGCTCCGAGGCCGCCAGCATCCGGTCGATCCGCTCGGCCTCGGCCAGCGCCGCCCGTGACTGCTGGCCCAGGTTGCCCAACTGCTCGGCAACCGCGGCCATCCTGGCGTCGGACTCGTGCAAGCGGTCCAGGGCCTCGTCGCTGGCCCGTGCCGCGGACTCCCGCTCAGTGCGCAGCGCCGCCAGTTCGAACCGGAGCCGCTCGGCGTCGTGCACGGCTGTCGCGAGCTCGGTGCGTGCCTGCTCCAAGGACGCGGTGACCTCGATCCGACTGGGTGCCGCCTGTGACCCACCGATGACCAGGCCGCGGCCGACGAGGTCCCCGGTCCGGGTGACCACGAGAACCCCCGGGGCTGACGTGGCGACGTCCAGGGCTGCGGTCAGGCCGCCGTCCACGACGGCGACCCGGTCGAGCAGGGAGGCAAGGGCAGGCGCGCCGGGACCATTGCTGGTCACGCACTCGATCGCGTACCGGGCACCGGCCGGCAGCGCGGGCCATGCGGTGCGATCTGCCGCGCCCAGCTCTGGGACGAGCACCGCGGCGCGCCCACGGTCGTCGGCAGCCAGCCACTCGAGCGCGGCGAGCGCCGACTCGGCGCCCTCTGCCAGTGCCGCGTCCACCGCTGCCCCCAGTGCCGCACCGATCGCGACCTCGTAGCCCGGCTCGACGTGCAGGGTCGGGGCGAGGGTCCCGGACACGCCCGGCCACCGCTCCCCCGGCCAACTCACCGGAGGCATCCGCGACGGCGACCATCGGTGCGAGGGCCTCCACGCGGGCAGCCAGCCCGGCTCTGGTCCGCTCCACCTGCGACTCGCGGGCAGCCAGGTCGGCGATCTGGTCATCGATGGCGGTGAGCGCGGACTGCGCCGACTCGAAGCCCGAGTCGAGGTCCACCTCTCCCTCGTCAAGACCGGCGATCGACGCCTCGAGGGTGCGGAACTCATGATCGGCCTTCGTGGCGCGTTCGCGTGCCGCCTGCGCCTGGCCGCGGAGCCGCTCGATCTCGCTGGCCCGGGCCTCGGCGCGGGAGCGTGCGGCGTTGACCTGCCCCTGCAGCCGGACCACGCCCTCGCGCCGGTCGGAGGCTGCGCGGACCGCAGCTCGCAGCTCCTGTTCGGCGGTGGCCAGAGCCGCCTCGGCCGCGGTACGGACGGAGACCGCCATGCTCAGGGCGGCCCGCTGCTCCTCCACCGCGCGGTTCAGGTCGGCCTCCTGGCCACGCATGGCCCGCGCCTCGTCCTCCATGTCCTCCGGCGCCCGGCCGCGCCGCTCCTCCTCGGGCTCGGGCGCGAGGCTGCGGACCCGCTCGGAGGCCATGCCGACGGTGCCGGCCAGTCGCTCCCGCAGGCCCGACAGCGCGAACCACGTCTCCTGCGCGGCGGTCAGTGCCGGGGCGTCGGCCAGCGCGGCCGCCTCGCGCACGGCCTCGGCCGACTGCGCGTTGGCCAGCTCGGCCTCGACCAGCGCCCGGCGCTCGCGGACCGCCGACTCGTCGGCGACCTCCTGCTCGTACTGCGTCGTCAGGGTCTGCAGGTCGTCGGCGAGCAGGCGCAGTGCGGCATCGCGGACGTCGGTCTGGATCACACTCGCCCGCCGCGCGACCTCCGCCTGCTTGCCCAAGGGCGTGAGCTGACGGCGCAGCTCGGTGGTGAGGTCCTGGACCCGGGTGAGGTTGGCGTGCATCGCGTCGAGCTTGCGGACCGCGCGCTCCTTGCGCTTGCGGTGCTTGAGGACGCCCGCAGCCTCCTCGATGAACCCGCGACGCTCCTCGGGGGTGGCGTGCAGGATCTGGTCGAGCTGGCCCTGGCCGACGATCACGTGCATCTCGCGGCCGATGCCGGAGTCGCTCAGCAGCTCCTGGATGTCCAGCAGTCGGCAGGCGGTGCCGTTGATCGAGTACTCCGAGCCCCCGGAGCGGAACATCACGCGCGAGATCGTGACCTCGGAGTAGTCGATCGGCAGGGCGCCGTCTGAGTTGTCGATCGTCAGCGACACCTCGGCGCGGCCCAAGGGAGCCCGGCCGGAGGTCCCGGCGAAGATGACGTCCTCCATCTTCCCGCCGCGCAGGCTCTTGGCGCCCTGCTCGCCCATCACCCAGGCCAGGGCGTCGACGACATTCGACTTGCCGGAACCGTTGGGCCCCACCACGCACGTCACGCCCGGCTCGAAGGCCAGGGTCGTCGACGACGCGAAGGACTTGAAGCCCTTGACGTTCAGGCTCTTGAGATGCACGGAGCGAAACCTACGCGATCACCCGCCGGACTCCCGGCAACGGCCTCGAGTCAGACGAGGGCAGTGTCCTGGGAGGTCAGCAGCTCGAGGTCCAGGTCGTGGTCGGCGAAGCGCACGTCGGCGGCGCGACGCAACTCGGCGAGTTCGGACTCGAGGGCGCGGACCCGCGCCCGCAGGGTCGCCAACTCGGCGGCCGTCCGAGGATCGGGACCACCCAGGACGCCGTAGATCGCCTTGCCCATCGCAACTCCTGCCCATCGGTGGCCCGATCCGGACCGCCTTCAAGGGTGGCAGGCGCGGCGGCCCGGGTCAAGCGCTGCGATATGTCGAACCGATATGTCGGGCGCCGAGCGATCCGGGGCGGCCCTACCGGCAGGTGAACGAGCGGAAGCCGCCCTGAGCCGGGCCCCATCGGGCGTCGACGAACTCCACCCGGCCCGGGCGGCGGACGATCCGCGGACCGGTGCCGGTCAACCAGTCCAGGACCTTCTGGCACTCAACCCTGGGACCCTCAGCGACCACCAGGACGTCCCCGTTGGGCAGGTTCTCGGCCACGCCGACGAGCTTCAAGGACTGGGCCAGCGCCATCGTCGACCAGCGGAAGCCGACGCCCTGGACGTAGCCCTGGACGGTGGCGGTCAACCGGACCGGGGACTCGGGTGCTGGCTCCTCCACGCCCCTAGTGTGGCAAGCGCGGCGGGCGCTGACACGCCGGGCAGAAGTGGCTGGAGCGGTTCATGAAGCGCTCGCGGACGATCGGCGTCCCGCACCGGGCACACGGCAGCCCTGCGCGGCCGTAGACCGCCAGCCCACGGCCGTAGTAGCCGCTCTCGCCGTTGACGTTCACGTAGAGGCTGTCGAAGGAGGTGCCGCCCTCGGCCAGCGACGCGGCCATCACGGCCGTGGCCGCGTCCAGGACGCCGACCAGAGTGGGGACGCTGAGCTTGTCGGCTCGGCGTCGTGCGTGCACGCCGGCCGTCCAGAGCGCCTCGTCGGCGTAGATGTTGCCGATCCCGGACACGAGGGTCTGGCTCAGCAGCAGCCGCTTGACCTCCACGCGGTGGGTCCGCATGGCGCGGGCCACTGCCCGGACATCGAAGGCGGGGTCGGTCGGATCCGGGGCGATGTCGCGCACGAGGTCCGGCACCAGCACGCCCCGGGGGTCCGGCACGACCGGGCACGCAGCGAGCCATCCGAACGTCCGCTGGTCGAGGAACCACAGGTGGCTCTCCCCGAGGTCGAAGCGCGCCCGCGCGTGCCGGTACGGGGCCACGCCGAGGTCGCAGTCCTCGGCGCCGATGTCCACCGCCCCAGCCCCGGATGCGGAGTCGACCCGGAACTGCCCGCTCATGCCCAGGTGGGCGGCGAGAACCAGGTCGGGGTCATCGGTGACCAGCCAGAGGAACTTGCCGCGCCGGCCGGTTCCGGCGAGCGTGCGCCCGGTCAGGACCGACTCGAAGTGGCCCGGTCCCTGCACCTGCCGGCGCACCGTGCGGGGATGGCGCACCTCCACGCCGTGGATCTGCTGGTCGAGCACATGGGCGGCGAGCCCCCGGCGGACGACCTCCACCTCAGGCAGTTCGGGCATCAGGGCGTGGCGTGGTCAGGGTTCGCTGCGAGCAGGGCCTCGTAGGCGGCGGCCGCGGCCATCTGCTCGGCCACCTTCTTGGAGGGCCCGATCCCCTCCCCGGTCACGGCGTCGCCGACCCGGACGAGGGCGCTGAAGTGCTTGGCGTGATCCGGTCCGGTGGCGCTCACCTCGTAGCAGGGCACGCCTGTGCCGGTCCGTGCTCCGAGCTCCTGCAGTGAGGTCTTCCAGTCCAGACCCGCACCCATGGCGGCCGCCATCGTCATCCGGTCGTCGAGGAGCCGGAGCACGAGCTCACCGGCCGCCTCGAGACCCAGCTCCAGGTAGACGGCCCCGAGGATCGCCTCCATCGCGTCGGCCAGGATCGAGCCCTTGTCACGCCCGCCGGTGGTCTGCTCCCCACGCCCGAGGAGCATGAACTCCCCCACGCCGAGCTCGCGACCGACCTCAGCGAGCGTGCGTGCGTTGACCACGGCCGAGCGGTACTTGGCCAGCTGGCTCTCCGCGACGTCGGGATGGGCGCGGAACAACCTGTCGGTGACGACGATGCCCAGCACGGCGTCGCCGAGGAACTCGAGGCGCTCGTTGTGCGGCACGCCACCGTTCTCGTAGGAGTACGACCGATGGGTCAGGGCATGGCGAAGCGCCTCGTGGTCGATGGTGACCCCGAGGCGCTCGGCGAGGACGTCCAGGTCGTCGCGTGCGGGCAGCCCCACGCGATCAGACGTCGAGAACTTGCCGCTTGGCGTAGGTGCCGCACGTGGGGCAGGCGGTGTGCGGCAGCTTCTGCGCGCGGCAGCGGTCGCAGGTCACGAGGGTGATCGGGGCCGCCTTCCACTGCGAACGGCGGGCGCGCGTGTTGGAGCGGGACATCTTCCGCTTCGGAACAGCCACGTCAGTCTTCCTTCTCAGTCGTTTCCAGTCCGGCGAGGCTGGCCCACCGGGGGTCGATCCGGTCATGCGAGTGCGTGGGATCCTCGGCCAACCGCGCACCGCACTCCACACACAGCCCGGGGCAGTCGGCCCGACACAGCGGGGCCAGCGGGAGGGCCAGCACCACAGCGTCGCGCACGACCGGGTCGAGGTCGAGGAAGTCCCCGTCCAGGACGGGCAGCTCCTCCTCCTGCGGCCCCGGCTCGTGGAGGTAGAGCTCGGTCAGCGGCACGGTCTGGTCCCATTCGACTGGGTCCAGGCACCGAGCACACTCACTGCTCACGGTGACCGACGCGGTCCCCGAGACGAGCACACCCTCCACCACCGCCTCGAAGCGCAGGACCAGCCCCATGTCGGAGCCGTGCTGCACCACGGCCACGCCACCGCCGAGATCAGCGGGTGCGGGGACCGTTCGGTCCACCTCCATCATCGACCCCGCACGTCGACCCAGGTCCCGGATATCGAAGACCAGGGGGTCGCGCGGATCGAGGGTGGACATGAACCTTCCCGATGGCGTCACACGAATGGCCCTCGGCGTGAGGGCCACCGCAGAAGGATACCGCAGAGGCGGTCAGGGGAGGAAATGCGCGGAGCTGCCTGATCCGGAAGGACCCTTCAGCTGGTGGGGCCCTCCTCCAGCCTCGTGATCACCCCTGGGAGCGCAGCGGCGGGGACGGGGGCGCTGAGCAGGAAGCCCTGGCCCAGGGTGATGCCGAGCTCCCTCGCCGTGTCACGCTCGGCAGCCGTCTGCACCCCCTCGGCGACGACCTGGCAGCGGAGGCTCTCGGCGACGCTGCGGGCGGCGGCCAGGAATGCCACACCACCATCGACCCCGCTCCCGGCCCGCGCAACCAGTGATCGATCGATCTTGAGGAAGTCCGGGCGCAGCTGCTCAAGCCGGCTGAAGTTGGAGAAGCCTGCCCCGAAGTCGTCCACGGCCAGTCGGTATCCCGCTGCGCGCAGTCGGTCGACTCCGTGGGCGACGCTGGGCCTGGCCGGCAGGTCGGAGGACTCGGTCACCTCAAGGACGATCCGCGCCGAGCTGGCGCGCAGCGGCCCATGCAGGAGCCGTTCGACATGGAGCTCGTCGGCCAGCTCCCTGGCTGAGATGTTGATCGCGAGGAAGCCGGGGGGCGCAAGGGCCCCCAGGACCTGGTCGATGGTGTTCTCCACCACCTCGAGCAGCTGCCGCCCGATCGCGACGATCTGCCCGGACTCCTCCGCGAACTCGATGAACTCGCTGGCGGGCACTGGTTTGCCGGCCCTGGTCCACCGAGCCAGGGCCTCCACCCCGACCGCGGATCCGGACGCCATGTGGACGATCGGCTGGAACACCAGGTCGAAGTCCCGGTCCAGCACGGCGCGCGCGAGGTCGTGCCGCAGTTGTGCGCGATCCATCGCCTCGAGCCCCAACTCACCGCTGAATCGGACATGTCGGTCCCCGCCGGCGTTCTTGGCGGCGTACATCGCCAGGTCGGCGCGCGTGACCAGCTCCTCATGCTGGTCGCCGTCGGTCGGAAAGGTGGCGATGCCGATGGAGCCGGTGAAGTGGATCGCGAGCCCGTCGACGACGACCGGCTCGCGAAGCGCCGCCAGGATCCGGTCCGCGACGTTCTCGACGCGCGCCTCATCCATGCGGTCACAGAGCAGGACCCCGAACTCGTCCCCCCCGAGCCGACCCACGTGGTCGGCATCCCGGACCTGGCCGAGGATTCGGGCCACTGTGTGGTGCAGGACCCGGTCCCCCACGGTGTGGCCGAACTGGTCGTTGACGCCCTTGAAGCCGTCAAGGTCGACCCAGAGCAGCGCGACCGCCTGGCCGTCGACCCCCGCCGCAGCGATCTCCCGGTCCATCGACTGGGTGAAGCTGGCGCGGCTCTCACACCCGGTCAGGGTGTCCCGGCTGGCCACCACGTTGGTCGCCCGACCGAGGCGGGACAGGTTGATCAGGAGGATCACCAGCAGGGCGATCAGCGCGAACGCACCGAACAGCCGGTCGAAGTACCAGCCCAGCGACCACCTGTCGCTGTTGATGTTCACGATCGCAGCCCCGAGCTGGAGCACCAACACGGCTGCCAGCCACCGTTGGATCAGAGTTCCCCCGCGCTGCCACCACAGGGCGAGCGCAGCGCTGACCAGCGACAGCGCCAGCAGCAGCAGGTCCAGGGCGGAGCCCAATGACGTCAGGCCCAGTCCCGGGACGATGAGCGTGGGCCGCCAGCGCGTGTCGGGCACGGCGACGAACGCCACGGTGCACACCGCGCCCAGCACGGTCAGGGCCGCTGAAGTCCGGACGCCCAGGGCCAGCCCCGGCCGCCGGTGCCCCAGCCGGTCGGTGTGGAAGATCCAGACGGCCGCCGTGAGCCCGGCGGCGAACGCGAAGTGCCATATGTAGAACGTCCAGGGGGCCGATTGTGACCCTCCCACCAGGGGCTCCCCGTCGCTGAAGCTGCCCGGGAAGTACAACGGGAAGGACAGCAGGAGCACGGACACATAGAGATAGGTGCCGCCCAACCACAGGTAGCCGCGGCGCCCCGTGGCCCTCGCCTGGCCATAGAGGAGCAGGGATGTCAGCCCACAGACCAGGGAGAGCACCAACGCATGGGTGAGGGGGACCCACAGCAGCGCCGACATGGGGTCCGTCGCCCGGCCCAGCAGTGCCAGGGAGACGCCGAGGTAGAGCCCGCCGGCCACCCATGCTGTCACCTGCGCCTTGCGTGACATGGGACGCGGCTCGTCCAACGAGAAGAGTTGGCCAGTCATCGGCAACCCCTCACGCGCGCGTCATGACCTCAGGGGTGAGCGCCGGATGCGCCACCCGTCACCGGATGGGGACCTCGGCAGCCTGACCCCTGCAGTGAATTCACCCTCGCCTCGGTGGCCATGGTGGCGCAGCACCAGGCGGTTGTCCAGAGCCAGTGCACCGTCAGCGTGAACCTGGGACCACCCACGGATCTCGTCGGGTACCGGCAGCCTGCCTTCGCGGGACCTGCCCCCAGCGGCTGGCCCTACCGGTCGTACCCGCCGTCGACGCCGGGGTAGGTGTAGCGCTCACGGATCCGATCGCGGCCCTTCTGCACAGCCGCCAGGGTCTTGGTCAGGCTGGTCTCGAACGCCGCGAACTTGTCCTCGACGTACTGGTCGACCTCCTGGCGCATCGCCTCGGCCTCAGCCAGGGACTGGGCGCGGACCGCCTCGGCCTCAGCCAGCGCGACCTGGGTCACCTCGTGGGTGCTGACCATGTGCACCTGCCGGGCGCCTGCCTGGTCAATGATGGCCTGGGCCTCTCGGGTGCCCTCGGCGAGCATCCGCTCGACCTCCCGGTTGGCCTCGGCGACCATCCGCTCGGCCTCCCGGAAGCCCTCCTCGACCACCCCGACGCGGTCGGCGAGCAGTTCCTCGGCCTCCTGCACGGAGGTCGGCAGCATCGTGCGGATCGCATCGAGCAGGTCGAGAACCTCGTTGCGGTTCACCACGCACTTGTCGGACATCGGCATCGCCCGGGCCGCTTCGACGATGTCGGACAGGTCGTCGAGAACCGTGTAGACGTCGGCGGTACGGGGGTCCGCGCCAGCGACCGGGTCCTGGGTCATCGCACTCCTCGATCAGTGGTCGGACAGCTTGGCCTGCAGGGCCGCGTGGACACGCGCGGGGATCAGTCCGCTGACATCCCCACCATACGTCGCGACCTCCTTGACCAGGGACGAGGACAGGTAGGAGTACAGCGGATTCGTCGAGATGAAGAGCGTCTCGATGCCGGCCAGGCCGTGGTTCATCTGGGCCATCTGCAGCTCGTAGTCGAAGTCGGTGATGGCGCGCAGGCCCTTGACGATCGCGATGATCCCGTTGTCCCGGCAGTAGTCGACGAGCAGTCCGTGGAAGCTGTCGATCCGGATGTTGGGCACGTGGGCCAACTCGGCACCCAGCAGCTCGATGCGCTCCTCGACGCTGAACATCGAGGTCTTCTTCTTGTTCACCAGGACGCCGACGGTCACCTCGTCGAAGAGCGCCGATGCACGCATGAACACATCGATGTGTCCGTTGGTGACCGGATCGAACGATCCCGGGCAGACGGCCTTGCGCATCATGGGTCCTCTCCATCGGACGCTGCCTGACCGTACCAAAGGGTCGTGGACCCATAGGCCCTTGGGCGCAACGCCACGACGCCATCTGGCCAGCTGAACTCACCGCCGCGCGTCGCCCGCTCCACCATGACGACAGCGTCGGGGGCCAGCCACTCCCGGGTGAGGGTGGCCAGGAAGGCCTCGACCTCGGCTGCCGCCATGGCGTAGGGGGGGTCGGCGAGCACAAGGTCGTACGGCTCGGGCCTGCCAGCGAGGTGCGCAGCGACCGAGGCGGCCACGATGCGGATGCCCGGCAGGCCCACAACTCCGGCGTTCGCCCGGGCCACGGCCGCGGTCTGTCGGTCACGCTCCACGAGCACGACATCGGTGGCCCCCCGGCTGGCGGCCTCGAGCCCCAGGGCGCCGGATCCGGCGAACAGGTCAAGCACCCGGGCTCCGACGAAGCCGCCGAGCATGTGGTCCAACGTGGCGAACATCGACTCCCGGACGCGATCGGTGGTGGGGCGCGCCCCACCTGGGGGGACGGCGATTCGTCGACCCCGCGCCGTGCCCGCGATGATCCTGGTCACGGACGACGGACCAAGGGGCGGGAGGCGTGCACGGGTCACCTTCGGGTCGTCGGGACAGGCGAACGCAGCGATGCCCAGCAGTGGTGCATCCTCGGCGTGTCGCAGAACCTACCGTGACCGGCGCCGGGCACTCACTCCAGCGGCGGGTCTGCTGAGTCGCGGACCAGGAATCCGGCGGGCGTGCGCCAGCTCCATCCGAGGTTCGTGGCGCTCGGGAATCCGTCCTGTGCCTCGGCGCAGGCCGGCAGGTCCGACGGGTCCGACGGGTCCGGCGGGTCCGGCGGGTCCGACGGGTCCGACGGGTCCGGGTTGGCGACGGCGCACTGGAGGTCCCAGCCGGCGTGGGTCTTCAGGACATGGTGGCGACGGCACAGCGGACCCAGGTTCGACGGTGACGTCGCACCCACGGGCCACGGGACTGCGTGGTCGAGGTCGCAGCGCTGGGCCGCCCGGCGGCATCCGGGCATCCGGCAGTGCGGCTCCCTCGCACGCACCAGGCGGGCGACGGACTCAGTGGGAACGTAGCCGCGGGAGCCGGTGCTGACCACGGAGCCAGTGGACGCGTCCGTGACCCAGGCCCGCCATGTGCCCTCAGCGGCCAACGCGCGGGCCACGTCCGAGGAGATCGGACCCAGGCCTGGGGCGTCAGCGGGATCATCAGCCAGACCCAGCAGCGTGGCGATGGACACGACCACGTTGATCTCCGGTCGGACCCCAGTCGCACCAGTTGGCCGCTGCGGAGGGGTGTCGATCTGCGTTCGAGGACCAGCCGCGTCGGCCGGGGCGTCAGCCCGCATCCCAACCGCGCCGCCAGCCGCGCTCGCACCTGCGACCCCGCCGAGGATCAGGTCGACCAGGGCGTCGGCCCGGGCCTGGTCCCGCGAGCGTTCGGGGTCCTCCAGACCCTGGGCGATCGCACTCAGCCGCCGATGGATGCGATGCGCGTCGGTGCCATCGATCACGGCGTGCAGGACGGCCATCCCGTTGCGTTCGGGGAAGACCTGCACCGTGCGGTCAGCCCAGGCCCGCTCTCGCGCGGCCCGCTCATGGTCGGGGGCACGACGAAGCCGAACCCGACGAGCGGTCCTGCCGATCTCGGCCGAGGTCCACGGGCGGCGCCCCGAGGCCAGCCGGTCACGTACCCGATCGACCACCTCGGCCACCACGGTTCGAGCAAGGTCGTCGGGCAACCCGGCGAGTTCGAGGACCACCAACCGGGCACCCCAGCTCGAGATGGCCGCGCACTCGACCAGCCCACGCAGGGCGGGATGGGCACACAACTCGCGCGCGGCGGCCATCCGGTTGCCCATCGACGCCGGCGACGTCCGCAGGGCCACAGCCAACTCCTCCCGAGCGGGATCACTGATCCTCGGGGATGGAGCAGGAGGGGCGAACTCCACCTCGGTGGGCCCGGCAGCCTGAACCAGCGCCGTCGCGCATCCGGCCGCCACCCACGCAGCACACGCCTCCCATGCCGCGGCCAGCACCACCATGCAGGCGCACGGCGACCCAGGCGCACGACCCGGCGCCGGCCAGCCGGGCGGAGCCTCACCCTGGTGCGGGTGCGGGCAGGTCCCGCCCGCGGGGAGCTCAGCCAATTCGGCTGCCAGCGCCGGCCCCGCGGGCAGCAAGAGCAGCAGACGGACCTCGTCGCGCATCGGCGCGTCCCACCAGTCGGCGCCCGTCCATTCCGGACGCTCGTCACACCACCAAGCCCGTAGCACCTGTTCGAAGCGGGGATCCCGAGGCACTTCGTGCTCTCCTCGAGATTCAGATGGCTTCCGGCCGGTCACGCCGTCCAGCTGCAGTGAACCGTCCTCATGCGGGCGCGGCACGGAATCAACACCGGCGGCGATTCCGCCCCCCGCCGGCCATTCCCCCGACATCTCGAACATGTGTTCGATTCTACCTCAACTCCACCCAGCGACACGCTCACCACGCACATCTGTGGACAGCATTCCGGCGGCATCGCCGAGCCCACGGGGTGCTGCCATCACGAGGTCCGACCCAGCACTCACGTACCAACGAGAGCCTTCCCCGAGGAGCGCCACCTCGCTCAGAGCCCGCGCACCCCTACGTCTTCTCGAGGTACTCCGCTTCCTCCGGGGCGAACTCCCGGGCCAGCGTGCGGGAGAGGATCGGGTGGCCCGACAACTCGGGGTCGGCGTCCACGAGCCTGGTGGCCTCCCCGCGTGCCCGCAGGATGACGTCCTCGTGCTCCAACACCGACAACAGCTTCAACGACCTTCGGGAGCCCGACTGCGCAGCTCCGAGCACATCACCCTCCCGGCGCGCCGCGAGGTCGTAGCGCGACAGCTCGAACCCGTCGCTCGTCTCCGCCACCGCCGCCAGCCGCTCGCGGGCCTCGGTGCCCTCCGGGGACTCCGTCACGAGCAGGCACAAACCGGCGTGGCTTCCCCGGCCCACTCGTCCGCGCAGCTGGTGCAGCTGCGAGACGCCGAAGCGGTCGGCATCCAGCACGACCATCAGGGTCGCGTTGGGGATGTCGACGCCGACCTCGATGACGGTGGTGGCGACCAGCACGTCGATGCCGTCAGGACGCGAAGGGTCGGCGAACCGGGCCATCACGTCATCCTTCTCCGCGGCAGTCATCCGCCCGGTCAGGCCGGCAAGCCGCAGCCCGGCCAACGGACCCGTCCGCAGCTCGGGCAGCACCGACTCCACGGCCGCACCCGCCCGAACGACTTCCGCACCCGACCCGGGAGCGCCCTCCGCCGAGTCAGCCAGCGCGGGCTCGCCGTCCGCCTCGGCCACGCCCGCCTCGATCCGCGGACACACCACGTACACCTGGCGACCCGCCGCCACCTCCTCGCGCGCCCGCTGCCACGCGCGTGCCAGGTAGTCCGGGCGCTCGAGCGAGGGCACCACGTGCGTGACAAGGGGTTGACGTCCGGCCGGGAGCTCGCGCAGCGTGGAGGTCTCGAGGTCGCCGAACACGGTCATCGCCACCGTGCGCGGGATCGGCGTGGCGGTCATCACCAGGGTGTGCGGCCGGGTCGACTCCCCCGCCTTGGCCGCGAGCGCCGCGCGCTGCTCCACACCGAACCGGTGCTGCTCATCGACGACGACCAGCCCGAGGTCAGCGAACTGCACGCGCTCCTGGAGCAGCGCATGCGTTCCGACGACGATGCCGGCCGCCCCACTCGCAGCATCCAGCAGTGCCCCCTTCCGGGCGGCCGTTCCCTGCGATCCGGTCAGCAGCGCGATGCGCGTGGCATCCGTCGCACCACCGAGCATCCCGCCCTGGGCCAGCGGCCCGAGCAGCGCCGCGATGCTGCGGGCATGCTGCGCTGCCAGCACCTCCGTGGGCGCCAGCAGGGCGGCCTGGCCGCCCGAGTCGACGACCCTGAGCATCGCTCGCAGGGCCACGACGGTCTTGCCCGAGCCGACCTCCCCCTGGAGCAGCCGGTGCATGGGATGACTCCCGGCGATCTCGGCGTCGATGACCGCGGCCACCTCGGCCTGCCCGGCCGTCAGCGTGAACGGCAGCGCGGCGTCGAACTGGTCGCGCAGGCCGCCAGCGCGGCCGGGCCTCGGGACCGCCGGAGCGGCCGTGATGGCGGCGCGGCGCTGGGCCAGCACCACCTGGACCCCGAACGCTTCGTCCCAGCGCAACCGCTCGATCGCCCTGAGAGCCTGCCCCCGGTCGATCGGTCGATGGACCCACTGAAGCGCCGTCGGCAGGTCGATCACCCCCACCCGGGCACGCAGGTCGGCATCCAACGGATCGGGCCACGTCGCGGCCTCGGGCAGCGCCATGCGCACGATCCGGGCGATGGTCCAGCTGTTCAGCTTCTCCGTCGCCGGGTACACCGCGATGAGTCGACCCGCGTAGTCCGCCGCCGCCTCGTCTGCCGCCTCCTCATCGACGAACTCATGCTCCGGATGCAGCAGCTGGCGCCTGCCGTTGAACACCCCGACCGTCCCGGCGAACAGCCCGAGGCGGCCGGTCCGGAAGTTCTTCACGATCCAGTCCTGGTTGAAGAACGTGAGGGTGAGCTCGCCGGTGCCGTCGGTGACGACCACCTCGGTGATGCTGCGGCGGCGCCTCTCCCCGGGCTTGGACTTCAACGGCCGCGATTTCGCCGAGGCCACCCTGGCCAGGACCGTGACCTGCTCGCCGACCTTCAGCGACGCGAGGTCGGTGAGCTCACCGCGCTCGGCGTACCGGCGCGGGTAGTGCGCCAGGAGCTCCTCGACGGTGGTGATGCCGAGCGCGCCGAGCGCCTTGGCCGACTTGCCGCCGACGACTGCGACCAGATCGGGCACCGGCTACTCCACGCCGATGATCGCGTGCCAGCGGGGCTGGCCGCCCTCGTAGCCGACGACCTCGACCTCGGGGTGGTGGCGCTCCACCCAGCGCTCGATGCCGTCGAGGAGGTCCGGCGGGGCGTCAGCACCCAGGACGATCGTCACCAGCTCGGCCCCGCCGCGCGCGAGCATGCGGGTCAGCACCGCGCGGGCCACCTCCTGGACGTCCGAGCCGATCTCGAGGATGTCTCCCGCGATGAGGCCGAGCTCGTCTCCGACCTGGCATGCCCCGGCTGTGGTGATCGCGGCCTTGCTCGCGGTGGTCAGGCCGGCGTACTGGGTGGCCGACGAGGCCCGGCTCATGCTGACGACATCGTCGTCGAAGTCCTCCGACGGGTCATGCACCGCCACCGCCGCCAGCGACTGGACGATCGACCTGGTCGGGATGACCGCGACGCGATGGCCGCTGTCGCGGGCGGCGAGCCCGGCAGCCTCGGCGACGGGTCGGGAGTCCTTGTCGCCGGGCAGCAGCACGACCTCGTGCGCCCCGGTCGCCTCGATCCCGGCGAGCATCTCGGCCGTGGACGGGCGGCCGAGCTCCGGGGCCCGCACGACGGTCACGCCGCTGGCCTCCAGCAGGTCCGCGACTCCGGCGCCATGGGCGACGACCACGAGCGCCCGGCCGGTGGGCTGGGCGCCCGCGTCGACCACGGCCTCGAGGTAGGTGATCCGGATCCGGTGCGGGACGCCGATCGCCAGCGCAGCCTCGACGGCCGCTCCCGCGTCGTCGACATGGACGTGGATGTTCCACAGGGAGTCCCCGCCGACCACGACGAGGGAGTCGCCGAGCCCGGCCAGCCGGGCCTTGAAGCCCGGGATCGCCTCGTCGGGGGCGTCGAGCAGGTACATCACCTCGTAGGCCGGACCGCCGTAGCCGTGCAGCATGTGCTCCGGGTCAGCCAGCGAGTCGGGCTCGGGAGCGAGGCGGGCGAACTCCGGCAGCTCGCGGTGCACGCCGGTCACCACCTCGAGAAGGGCGTCGGTGAGCACCACGAAACCCCGCCCGCCGGCATCCACCACGCCTGCTCGGCGCAGGGCCTCGAGCTGGGCGGTCGTCGCCGCCAACGCCGTGCGCGCAGCCTCGGCGGCCGCCTGGGTGACGGCCTGCAGGTCACCGTCGGTCTCGGCGGCGATCTCTGTCGCCGCCGTCGCCGCAGCACGCGCGACCGTGAGGACCGTGCCCTCCTTGGGGTTGGACACCGCGCTGAACGCCGCCGACGAGGCGCGGGTCAACGCGTCGGCCAGCCATGAGCCGTCCATGGGCCGCGACAGGTCGGCCGCCCGGGTCGCGGCGATCCCGCGCAGGAGCTCGGACATGATCACCCCGGAGTTGCCGCGGGCACCGAGGAGCATCCCGCGCGCGAGGGCCGCGAGGCGGACGTTCCCGGGCTCGGGAACATGTCCCTCAATGGCCAGCGTCGCCTCAACGCCTGCCTCGAGCGTGAGGTACATGTTGGTACCGGTGTCGCCGTCGGGCACGGGGAACACGTTGAGGGCGTCGATGGCGCGCCGGTGGGTCTTCATGCCGTCGAGGGCCAGCGCAGCCCACTGGGTCAGCGCCTCAGCGTCGAGAAGCGTACGCATCGCCCTCCTTCCTCATCCGGCCTAGGCTACGTCGCCGACCCTGCACGGGGGAGCGCACCCAGCACGATCCCGCGCCGCGATTTGGGTGCTGCTCTCCGGTTCGGATATCCTTTTCCTCATATCACTCGGCCATTCTGGCCTGCCCCCATCGGAACTGGAGTACGACTATGGCTGCCAACTGCGACGTCTGCGGCAAGGGCCCCGGTTTCGGCCACAGCATCTCGCACTCCCACCGACGGACCAAGCGTCGCTGGAACCCGAACATCCAGTCGGTGCGCACCGTCACGGGCGGCACACCGAAGCGGGTCAACGTGTGCGCCTCGTGCCTGAAGGCCGGCAAGGTCTCGCGCGCCTGAACAAGGCGGACTTCGGGCCCCGGATCCCCCAGTGGGACCGGGGCCCTGTCATGTCCGGGTGCCTCGCCGAGGAGCGGTGGGACTATCCGCTGAAGTGGTCGTGTCCACCGCTGCCGCGGGGGACACGACCGCCGACGGTCACACCGGGCGCCTCGAGCAGCTCGACGTCCGCGACGTCGCTGACCACGCCGATCGCGGTGAATCCGTCGGGCAGGACAGCATCGGCCGGGAACGTGGCCGCCACCGCATGGTCCTCACCGCCGGTGAGCACCCAGACGAGCGGATCGGCGTTGAAGGCGGCCGCCGCCGATGACACGGGCTCGGCGATCTCGAGCCGGGACGGATCGATCTCGATAGCCACCCCGGAGGCTCGTGCGATGTGTCCCAGGTCGGCCACGAGTCCGTCGCTGACGTCGATCATGGACGTGGCACCGCCGGCCGCCGCCGCAGCAGCTGCGGCGTAGGGAGGCTCCGGGCGCCGTTGGGCGTCCACGAGCGCCCGCGGGGTCCGGAACCCGCGGGAGAGGATCGACAGTCCCGCCGCCGCCCAGCCCAGCCGTCCGGCGACGGCCACGACGTCGCCGGGCTCCGCGCCAGATCGAAGCACCGGGTCAGTGCCGAGCATCTCCCCGATGGCCGTCACCGAGATGACGACGCGGTCGCTGCGCACGAGGTCGCCGCCCACGATCGCCGCGCCCTGGGCCTGCGCCTCGGCACGCATGCCTGCGTAGAAGTCGGTGACCCACTCGACCGGAAGGTCGGCAGGCAGCCCGAGAGCGACGACCAGTGTGGTGGTGTGCGCGCCCATCACCGCCACGTCGATCAGGTTCTGCGCCGCAGCCTTGACCCCGACATCGGCCCCCGTCGACCAGTCGCGGCGGAAGTGCCGACCCTCGACCAGCATGTCGGTGGAGACCACGACGCGCCCGCCCGTGACGCCGACAACCGCGGCGTCATCACCGATCCCCACATGGACCCCCTGCGCTGGGTGTCCGTCCAGGGCAGCGTCGATCCGCGTGATCAGGCCGAACTCCCCCACATCACTGATCAGTTCGCCGCCAGCACTCATCGGTCCTCCACTCTCCGTCGAGTGCGCACGCTAGTCTGAACTCAGCGTCACCCGGTACCCGGGTGGCCCCGACGGAAGGCCAGCATCGTGGTGCACGCCTACATCCTGATCCAGACCGAGGTGGGCAAGGCCCCGTCGGTGGTCGCGGAGATCGGCGCCATCGACGGCGTCACCGTGGCCCACGACGTGACCGGGCCCTACGACGTCATCGTCCAGGCACAGGCCGGCTCGATCGACGACCTCGGGCGTCTGGTCGTTGCCAGCATCCAGAAGGTGCCGGGCATCACCCGGACCCTGACGTGTCCCGTGGTCAACCTCTGAGGCGCTCGGACACTGCACCGCTGCTGGTGGCGCTCGCCCTCGGGCTGGGGATCCTGACCGGATGCGCCGGACCCGTCGAGGTTCCCGCGCCCACCGGACCCGACCCGGACGTCGCTGCTGCGTGCGCCACCTTCACCGCGGCCCTGCCCTCTGAGCTCTCGTCCGTCGGTGAGCGCCGGGACGTGACTCCCGAGTCCGCCCTGACCGCGGCCTTCGGTGACCCGCCCGTCGGGGTCCGCTGCGGGGTGCCCGAACCGACCGCGCTCACGGCCGCCTCGACGCTGGTCACCGTCGAGGGGATCGACTGGCTCGCCGAGGAGCTCACCGGCGGTTGGCGGCTGACGTCCGTGGGCCGCGCCGCGAACGTCGAGATCACGGTGCCTACCGCGCAGGGACCGGCGCCGTCCGTGGCCGCCGACCTGGCCCCGACGATCGCGGCGACCCTGCCCGCCGCGGGCTGAACCCAGCCGGAGCCAACGACGCGCAGCGGGCCCACCGGCGTCGTGTCATCGATCGGACCATCAGACCGCCGGATCGATGACACAGCCGGCTGCCAGCGGGCCGCGTCGGGACCGGCAACGGATCAGATCCCGGTGGTCGTGCGCGGATAGACCGCGGCTGGATCGGTGATGACGTTGACCAGGTAGGGCACCCCGCAGGCATAGGCACGGTCAAGGGCAGGCCCGATCTGCTCGGGGTCGGTGACCATCTCCCCCGCCCCGCCGAGCGCCCGCACGACCTCGTCGTAGCGCGTCGCCGGGGCGAAGCTCGGTGGCCACGCCATACCCGTGCAGCATCTGCATCGGGCCCCGCTCCAGGCCCCAGCCGGCGTTGTTGCCCATGACCATCACCACCGGCAGGTCGTGGCGGACGAGCGTGTCGACATCCATGAGCGAGAACCCCGCCGCGCCGTCGCCGAGCAGCAGCGTCACCTGCGCATCCGGCCGAGCCACGCGCGCACCGATCGCGTACCCGAGGCCGGTCCCCAGGCAGCCGAAGGGACCGGGGTCCAGCCAGCATCCGGGCTGCGCCGGCTCGACGTACTTGCCCGCGAAGGACACGAAGTCCCCACCGTCGCCGATCGTCACCGCATCGTCGGCCAGTCGGGGCAGGAGCTCGCCATAGATCCGGGCCGGATGGATCGGGTCCGAGGTGCTGGCCAGCAGGGCGCCGTCCCGGTCACGGGCCGCCCGGTCAGCCTCCCGCAGCCCCTGCGCCCACTCCGGGGCCGCCGCCGTGCCGGTCGGAGCCAGCCGCTCAGCCAGCCCGCGGAGCACCAGGGGCAGGTCACCACGGACAGCCACCTCGACGGTGTCGGGGCGGCGGTGGTCGGAGGAGTCCGTGAGATGGATGACCTTGGCAGGCGACGCGGGGTTGCCGAAGATGCCGTATCCGAGGCGGAAGTCCAGCGGCGCCCCGACCACCACCACCACATCGGCAGCCTTGAAGGCCGCCGATCGGGCCCGGGTGACCAGGCTGGGGTGGCCCGGGGGCAGCACGCCGCGGCCCAGGCCGGTGAGGATGGCCGGTAGGTCGAACCCGGTCACGAGGTCGACGGCCTCCTGCTCGGCGTGGCCGGCCCACACGTCGCTGGAGAGCACGATCACCGGCGTCTGCGCTCGGGCCAGGACGACGGCAGCCCGATCCAGGGCACTGGCGTCCGGCATCTTGACCGCGGGCATGACGGGTTCCTGCGCGGGGGCTTTCGCGCCGAAGTAGAAGAGGTCCATCGGAATGTCGAGGAAGACCGGACCACGGTGCGGCGTGAGAGCGAGCCGGAACGCCTCGGCCGCCCGCGCGCCGATGGTGGCCGGATCCTTCAGGGTCCATGCGGCCTTCGTGACCGGCCCCAGGAGTGCGGGATGGTCGAACTCCTGCAACGAGCCGGAGCCCCACCGCGCCTCCGGTGCCCGACCGCCGACCACCACCATCGGGGCCCCGTTGAAGAAGCCAGTGGCCAACGCCGACACCGCGTTGGTCACGCCCGGTCCGGCGGTGACGGCGGCGAATCCGGGCGTCCGGTTCAGCCGCCCCGTGGCCTCGGCGGCGAAGACCGCAGTGGCCTCGTGGCGGACGTCGAGCAGGCGGACGGCACCGTCGCGCTCAGCGGCCCGCCGATCGGATGCGGCATCGAAGCCCTGCTTGCCGCCGACCGCCGCGTCGTACAGCGGGAAGATATGGGCTCCCGAGAGGGTGTACAACGTGGTGGCACCATGGGCGCGCGCCGCGGAGACGACGTGGTACCCGCCGTGGCCGGAGATCTGAGGTTCGCTCATGCTCGCGATGCTTCCACCGCACGGTGCCCCCGCGCCTGCCGGGGACGCATCAGCAGCCAGCACGTCCTGCGGCGGACGGGGATCGGCTCCGATCCAGGGAACAGGCCCTGTCGGGGGTCCCGGACCTCCGATCAGAAACCTCGCGCCAGCTCCGGTGGCTTGGCTGGGGGTGGCGGGCGTGGCTGGCCGACCTCGCGCCCCGTAACGGCGTTCCCGCGGCTGAGTTGGGTGCGGGAACGACCGCAACGGGCGCGAGGTTCAGCTCACCCACAGCGAGCCGGGGGCCTTTCGACGCCATCTGGCGCGAGGTTGCGATCCGCAGGGCGTCGGCGACGAGCCGCTCAGCGAAGGCCGGTGCCTCGGCGCACGGCGTCGGCGGACGAGCCGCTCAGCGAAGGCCGGTGCCTCGGCGCACGGCGTCGGCGGACGAGCCGCTCAGCGAAGGCCGGTGCCTCGGCGCAGGGCGTCGGCGATCAGGTGGTCGACGAGCTCGGGGTAGGTCATGCCCGTGGCCTGCCACATCCGCGGGAACATCGAGATCGAGGTGAACCCAGGCATGGTGTTGACCTCGTTGACGATCGCCCGACCCTCAGGTGTCACGAAGAAGTCCACGCGCGCCAGGCCCTCGCAGGTGAGCGCGTCGAAGGCCTGGACCGCCTGCGCCCGTACCGAGGCCTCGACCTCGGCAGGCAGTTCTGCGGGGACGATAAGGTCCACCGCATCCTCGAGGTACTTGGCCTCGAAGTCGTAGAAGTCGTGGCCCGGCCGGACCACGATCTCCGCGCACACACTGGCCCGCGGCCCGTCCGCGCCGTCCAGGACACCGCACTCGATCTCGCGCACCCCGAGGAACCCGGCCTCGACGATCACCCGTGGGTCATGGGCCCGTGCGGCGTCGATCGCCGCGGACAGCTGGTTCGGATCGCTGACCCGCGTGATGCCGACACTCGATCCGGCGCGCGCCGGCTTGACGAACACCGGCATCCCCAGTGTGGCCAGCCGCGCAAGGACGCCGTCGGGATCGGACTGCCACTGGGAGGCAGAGACCAGCTCATAGGGACCCACCTCGAGCCCGGCCGCGATCAGCACGGCCTTCATGTGGCCCTTGTCCATAGCCGCTGCCGACGCGAAGACCCCCGAGCCCACATACGGGATGCCGGCAAGCTCCAACAGCCCCTGGATGGTCCCGTCCTCACCCCACGGACCGTGCAGCACCGGGAAGACGACGTCCACGTCGTGCAGGAGTCCGACAGCCGCATCCGCCGGCCGGACGTCGATCCCCCCATGGGTGGGGTCACCCGGGAGCACCACGTGTGACCCCGTGGCGTCCACAGCCGGGAGCTGCCCGTCGGTGATCCGCAGCCGCTCCGGCTCGTCACGCTCGACGACCCAGCGCCCCTCAGTGGTGATCCCGATGGGGACCACGTCGTAGGTCGTCCGGTCGATCGCGGACAGCACGCTCCCGGCACTCATGCAGGAGATGGCGTGCTCGCTGCTGCGCCCACCAAAGACCACGGCCACCCGGATCCGCCGCTGATCGCCGGGTTCCCCCGCACCATCGAGTACACGTCCATCCACGCCCCAGACCCTAATGCGCAGCAGCCGGTAGGCTGCGGCGACATGGCCGACGACGACCGCAGCCCTTCCCAGGACCACCTCCCTGCGGGACTCTCGGCCGCAAGCATCGCCGTCGCCGCCGGCCGCCCGGCACGCGTGCCCGGGGCACCCATGAACGCACCTGCGGTGTTCAGCTCGACGTTCGCCTCGGGGGGGCCGGTCTCCTACGCGCGCGTCGGCAACCCGACATGGACAGCTCTCGAGGACGTGCTCGCCGCACTGGAGGGTCCGGGCTGCCGCGCGATCAGCTTCGCGAGCGGGATGGCCGCGATCACGGCCGTGGCCGACCTCGTCCCGGTGGGCGGCATCGTCGTGTCCCAGTCCGTGGCCTACAGCGGCACACGCACCCAGCTGGCCCGGTGGAACGAGTCGGGGCGGATCCAGCTCCGGGAGGTGGCCGCCCGCACCGAGGCACTCGTGGAGGCCGCCGTGGGCGCGGCGCTGGTCTGGCTGGAGACCCCGACCAACCCGACGCTCGAGGTGGTGGACATCGCGGCGGTCGCGACGGCCGCCCACGTGGCCGGTGCGCTCGTCGTGGTGGACTCCACGTTCGCCACCCCCCTGGGCCAGAAGCCCCTGGACCTCGGCGCCGACATCGTCGTGCACAGCGCCACCAAGTACCTTGCCGGGCACTCCGACGTCCTGCTCGGAGTCGTCATCGCCCGCGACCCCGACCTCGTCGAGCGCGTCACCCGCAACCGGGTGCTCGGCGGCGGCATCCCCGGGCCCATGGAGGCGTGGATCGCCCTGCGTGGGCTGCGCACCTTCCCGTTGCGGTGGGAGCGCGCCTGCGCCAATGCCGCGGAGATAGCCCGACGGTGCACCGGGCACCCGGCCGTCGCGCGGGTACGGCACCTGAGCCTTCCCGAGGACCCAGGGCACGGTCTGGCAGCCGCGCAGATGACCGCCTTCGGGGCGATCATCAGCCTCGAGATGCACGGTGGGGCCGAAGCAGCCGAAGCCGTGGCCAACGCCACGAACCTCTGGGTCCACGTCACAAGCCTGGGCGGGGTCGAGTCGACCCTGGAACGTCGCCGTCGATGGCCCGAGGAGAGTCCCGAGGTCCCTGACGGACTGCTGAGGCTGTCCGTCGGGATCGAGGACGTCGAGGACCTGTGGACCGATCTGTGTGCCGCGCTGGATTCGGTCGCACGGATGGAGGCCTGACGCCGGCCGAGCCCGCGTCGGTGGACCGCGGACGCACCGACGCACGGGGACGCACCCGACGCACGGACGCACCGGTGCTACGCCTGGCCGTCTCCCAGCCGGACCCACAGCGGGGTCGTGACGGTCGCGATCGCCGGGCAGGTCACGTTGTGATCGCGGCTGCGCCACACCCACTGGGTCATCACCAGGGGACCTCCGGTGAAGCCCGCTCGTGCGCATGACGCAGCGGTCTGGCGCATCTTCCCCGCGAACGTCCGGGCCCGCGAGTGCCCCGGGGCCCACAGGGGCACATCGAGGGTCATCCCACCGGTGATCTGCCTCCAGGCCAGGGCGTAGGTGTAGATGCCGGACCCGATCCCACGGTCAGCTGCGGCGCGCAGGGCACCTCGGATCAGCGCCTGGTTGTTCGTCGTGGTCCGCGACCACCGCCGCTCCGCGCGCGGCTCCACGTCGATCCAGACGAGCGGCGAGGGGAACCGCGCGGCGGCCATCGTGTCGAGCGCGAATGCCGCCTGCGCGTAGCCGACATTGGCGATCCGGTCGGCGTACGTCGCTGTGCCGAACGGACCGGAGGCGCCGTGCTCCGCACGCTCGGCGGCGTTGGGATAGCTGAGCATCGTGTAGGCCGCCACAGGCACGTTGCGCTCGCGCGCGACCTCCAGGTGCCCGGCGAGGCAGGGGTTGCGGGTGAACGCGCGGCCGTTGGTCAGCCCGATCACGATGAACTGGGCCTTCGCCGTCGGCAGCGGCAGCCCCTGCGTGCGCCGGCCGGGGACGCCCATGCCCTTGGGGCAGTTCGGCCACGAGATGTCCGCGCCTCGGGTCCCAGCACCCACCACGCTCACCTGGGCGACCGGGGTGGGCGTCGCTGGGGGCTCCTCGGCAGATGCGGGGAGGGCTCCCGCCCCCAGCGACAGGGACAGGGCCAGCGCGAGGGTGGCGACGGCGCGTCGGGTGATCACGCGCCGAAGGCTACCTACTCCGCGCCCATCTCCGGCTTCGTCACGCGCCCCATCAGCGCGCCGAGCATGTCGGCAGCGGCCATCTCGTGGTGCACGACCTGGACGACCTGCTCGGTGATCGGCATCTCGACACCGTGGGAGCGTCCGAGCTCGAGGATCGGCAGGCACGACTTGACGCCCTCACATGTCTGCTTGGTGACCGCGATCGTCTCCTCGACCGTCAGGCCCTTGCCGAGGTTCTCGCCGAAGGTGCGGTTGCGTGACAGCGGCGATGAGCAGGTGGCGATCAGGTCGCCCATCCCGGCCAGGCCCAGGAACGTCATCGGGTTGGCACCCAGCGCGACCCCGAGGCGCGACATCTCCGCCAGTCCGCGGGTGATCAGCGAGGCCTGGGAGTTGGCCCCGTAGCCCAACCCGACGGCCATGCCGTTGGCCAGGGCGATCACGTTCTTGACCGACCCGCCGATCTCCGCGCCCACCACATCGGTGGTCCAGTACGGCCGGAAGTAGTTGGTGGTGCAGGCGTCCTGCAGCTTCTTGGCCGAGGCCTCGTCCGGGCACGCGACCGTCGTGGCCGCCGGAGCGCGCTGGGCGATCTCGCGGGCGAGGTTCGGCCCCGACACGACAGCGACACGCTCGGGTGGGATCCCCCCGTCCTGGGCGATGACCTCGCTCATCCGGCGCATCGTCCCCAGCTCGATGCCCTTCATCAGTGAGACCACGACAGCATCGGGCTCCATCAGGTCGCGCCATGCCTGCAGGTTCATCGCCAGGGTCTGGGCCGGGATGGCCAGGATCACCAGGGAGGCACCGGTCAGGGCCTCCGCAGGGTCGCCCGTGGCCCGCATCTGCTCGGGCAGCGCGATCCCCGGGTGGAACATCTCGTTGGTGTGCGTGGTGTTGATCGACTCCTCGACCTCGGGCTCGCGGGCCCACATCACGACGTCACCCCCTGCGTCGCACAGCACCATCCCGAAGCCGGTCCCCCAGGACCCTGCACCCATCACCGCTACGCGAGCCATCAGTTCTCCTCCTTGGTATGGCGGGCGGCAGAACGCTTCTGCTCGGCCGCCCAGTCAAGCCTCTCAGCCGGGGCATGCTCCCCCCGGATCTCCTCCAGCAGGCCGGTGATCGCGTCCATCAGCCGGTCCGTACCCGTGGCAAGGAGTGCCTTCGTGATGCGCCGGCCCCGGAGGTCGTCGATGTCCAGCGGGGGCCCCGCCGTGACCTGCATCGTCTTCGGGGGCAGGACGTTGAGCTGCGTCGTGTAGGGCGGCATGATCTTGTTGGCCCCCCACTGCGCGACGGGGATCAGCGGCGCACCGGTCTCCAGAGCCACCCGCAGCGCGCCGGTCTTCCCCGACATCGGCCAGGTGCCCGGGTCCCGGGTGATGGTGCCCTCCGGGTACATGACCAGGCACTCCCCGCTGTTCACCGCCGCCACGGCCGCGGCCAGCGCCTTGTGCGGGTCCTTGTCCCTCGAGACCGGGATCTGCCCCGCACCGCGGATGAGCTGTCCGGCCACCGGGACCTCGAACACCGACTGCTTGCCCATGAAGCGTGGCGGCCTGCCGTTGTCGTGCAGGAAATGGGCGACGATGATCGGGTCGATGAACGAGATGTGGTTGGGGGCGACAACGATTCCCTCTCCGTGCTTGCCCAGGTTCTGCACTCCGCGCCAGTCCCGGCGGGTCATGACCATGAAGGGCGGCCACAGCATCATCTCGGCGACCCGGTAGGAGATGCCGAGGTTCATGAAGAGCGTCTTGGTGCCCACCATTCACCTCTCTCCCCGCCGTCGCAGGCCGCCACCGTATACCGGATGCGAGCCCGGGCGCCGGATCAGAGGAGCTCCTCCACCCCGCCGTCACGAACGACGAACCGGCGCACCGCCGGGCCACGTTCTGCGACGTGATCGATGAGGCGGCGGTCGTGGCTGACGAGCAGGATCGTGCCGTCGAACTGGTCCAGCGCGGCCTCGACCTGCTCGATCGCCGGCAGGTCGAGATGGTTCGTCGGCTCGTCCATGACCAGCACGTTGGCCCCCCGGGCGCCGATGACGGCGAGCCCCGCGCGGGTGCGCTCCCCGGGCGAGAGCAGGCCCGCCCTGACGTGGAGCCGATCGGCACCCAGGCCGAACTTTGCCAGCAGCGCGCGCACCTCCGCCTCGGGCATCCCCGGCAGGTCACCGGTCACCAGGTCCCACAGGGTGGCGCCGGGAGCCGAGGGGACCCGGGACTGGTCGACGCGCCCCACGATCACACGTGCCCCGAGGCTGCGGTCACCGGACTCCAGCGGGACGTCGCCGAGGAGCATCCCAAGGAGGGTGGACTTCCCGGAACCGTTGGCCCCCGTGATGATCACGGCGTCACCGCGGTCGACCTGCAGGTCGACCGGTCCCAGCCGGAAGCTGCCGCGCGCGACCGTCGCCCCGCGGAGGGTGGCAACGACCTCCCCGGAGCGCTCGACCTCGGCCACACGGAATCGCAGCTGCCATTCACGCCGGGGTTCCACGACGTCGGGCAGACGCTCGATCTGGCGCTGGAGGCGACCGGCGGAGGAGGCCCCGGCACTGGCGCCGTCGATCATCGCGTCGCGCAGCATCTTGTCGATGCTCCCCGCGAGGTGCTTGGCCCTGGCGACCTTGGCCCCGCGGTCGGACGTGGCTCGGGCCGCGCGGATCTGCGCCTGCAGCTCCGCCCTGGTCGCAACCACGGCGTCGTAGTCGGCCTGCGCCCGACCACGTGCCCTGGAGCGCTCGGCGATGTACGCGTCGAACCCGCCGCGGTAGTCACCCACCTCCTGCAGGGCTGGGTCGAAGTCCAGGACCCGGGTGATCCGGCGGGCCAGGAACTCCCGGTCGTGGCTGACGAGCATCACCGGTCCCCGGACCCCGGCCAGGAACTGCTCGGCCAGCTCAAGCCCATCGAGGTCGAGGTCGTTGGTCGGCTCATCGAGGAGGTAGGCGTCGAACCGGGAGAGGAGCAGCCCCGCGAGCCCGACCCGCGCAGACTGTCCACCGGACAGGCCCTGCATCGGGTGCGCCAGCGAGAGCCCGGGTGCTACCTGCGCGAGGGCGGTCTCGAGCCGGGCATCCAGGTCCGGCCCTCCCAGGGCCAGCCAATCCTCGAGTGCCGTCGAGTAGTCCTCGTCCGCGCCCGGCGCGTCGTTCTCCAGCGCTTCGGCGGCTCGCTGCATGCGGTCCTCGGCGGCGCGCACACCGGTGAGCTGGGAGAGGTGCTCGCCCACCGTCCCGGAGTGCGCTCGTTCCTGGGGCAGGTAGCCGATCCGTGCCCCGGCAGGACTCCACGTGATGACGCCGGAGTCCGCGGTGTGCAGCCCCGCGATGGTGCGCAGCAGCGCCGTCTTGCCGCACCCGTTGGGTCCTACCAGCCCGACGACCTCGGCGGGGCCGATCACGGCATCGAGGTCACGGAACAGCAGTCGCGCGCCGAAGGAGACCGTCAGGCGGGAGAGCGTCACCGCAGCGGACATAGGCGCGAGAGTAACGTCTCACGCCCGGCCGACGGATCGACCGGGCGTGAGACGTGCGCCGGGGCGGCTGCTGATCTGCCCCGGGATCGTGCGGGCCCGCTCGAGTCAGACGGGCCCGCACGACATCGGTGGGCGCTAGCGGACCAGCGTCACCTGCCTGGAGACATCACCCTTCATCCCGTACTTCTCCATCACCTTGACCCGGTAGGTGCCCTTGCCCAGATTGATGGTGCGGGTCTCCTTGCTTGTCTTGGTCCGCAGGGTCTTGCCGACCTTCTCCCACGAGACCTTGTCGCCGTTGACGACCTTGCGGTAGACCTTGATGTTCCAGTAGCCCGTGCCCTTGTTCGGGTTGACGTTCACGAACAACTTGGTCCTGTTGTCGATCGCCTTCAGCTTCACGACCGCGGCCGGCACGACCGGGGTCGTTGCAGAGGGTGCCCCTGCTCCCGGTGCTCCCGCTGCCGGTGCTCCCGCTGCCGGGGGTGCCGGTGCGGCAACTGCGGGCGGCTGTTGGGTGGCCGGAGGGGCCGCCGGATCAGTCGATGGGTCGGTCGTTGCAGCGGCTGGGATCACCAGGGCGTAGACCTCGACCTCGCCGACGTTCCCGGTCGCATCCTTCGCGCGGGCGGAGAAGGTGTAGCTCCCCGGCTGCAGGTCGGTGTAGGTCTTGGGAGACGTGCAGCTCTCCAGGTCCCCGCCACGCCGTTCGTGGTCAGCATGCACTCGTAGGTCACGTCGGCCTCGCTCGCAGTGAGATCGAACGTGGCGGTCGTGCTCACGGTGGTGTCGGCTGCCGTGATCGTGACGGTCGGCGCGGTGGTGTCGTCACCCACGCCCGGCGGCTTCTCACCGTGGTCGGCCGGGGCAGAGACAGCCACCACCAGCGGGCTGAGCGTGTTGCCGCCCACCAAGCGGACACCGAAGGCGTAGTCGCCCACAGGTGCCCCCTCGGCGACCGTGGCGTACCAGGTCACCGAGGTGTAGCCCTTCAAGAGCGTGGCCTCCCATGTGCCCTCGAGATTGTCTGCGACCAGAGTCAGTGGCATGGACACCATGTCGACTCCATCGATGGCGTACGTGTCACTGGCGTAGATCTTCACGTCACCGGCGGCGAGCGCCGCGGGGCCGGTCACGGTCAGAGCCAACTGACCAGTTCCGGCCGCGGGGGAGTAGACCCGCAGTGGGATCGGCATCGTGACGCCCTGAGTGGCGAGCTTCGGCACCGAGTCCCCCCACAGGACCGTCGGCGCGTTGGCGTTCACCGTGATCGTGCCTGTCTCCTCGGCGAGAACCGCCTCGGCAACGTCGATCAGCTGGAGCGTGACGTGGTAGGCCCCGAGAGGCTCCGCATCGCCGACCCTGACGTCGAACGTCGTGGACACGTTGTAGCCCGGTGTTAGGGGCAGGCCGCTATTCGGTGCCCAGGTGCCGACAAGGTCGCCGCCGCCATCGACAGTGAACGGGATCGACTCGCTGCCAGAGGCTCGCGCTTACGTCGGCTCCGGCGACGAACGCGGCGGGGGCGTCGATCGTCATGCGCAGCTGGGCCTCGTCGATGAGGTCACCGCCCCACGGGTTGAGCAGTGACGCCGTGATCTGGAACGGGTACGTCTGGAAGACGTTCGCTGGAAGGGTGCCGAGGTCGACTGCGGGATCGTGGATAGCCTTCAGCTGCGCCGTGGTGGTGTCAACTCCCGGGAGGTCCATGTAGAAGCCGGGGAGGAACGTGTTGTCCGGGATGAAGTTGCACAGTGCCCGGACGTCATCGGCCAACTGGGCGAACGCCTTGACACCGGTCAGTGTCTGGGTGGTGATCGGGTCTGCGGACCCAATGTTGGTGAACGGCACCAGTTCGGTGATCCTGCTGACCTTCCACTCCAGGGCCGCCACGTCGAGCCAGGTGACACTGCCTTTGAAGGTCTGCGAGCGGTTGTACGAGAAGCCGCTGTAGTCGACGAACTGCTCGCCGGTCGCCATCGGATCATCGGTGCTCGGGTCGATGGAGCGGTTGAACGTGATCGGCCATCCGGCCGGAGGAATGTAGCCATCGGGCGGGAAGCCGATGATCCGGTTGTAGTACTCAACGGCGTCGATGGTCAGCGGCGTGGACTTGCTGGCAGCGGCTCCGATGTTCATCGCGGCGAGCTCCCAGGCATCGAACCGGCTGTTCGACTGCGCGTCGGATGGTGCCGGGCCGATCTGGGCCGGCGGGCCGGGAATCGTGGTCGACGTGGTGGTGAGACCCGGGATCGTGCCGGTCTTCATCAGCGACTGGTACATCGCTGCGTTCTCGGGCGATGCGTCGATGGTCGCCTCGTCGTAGCTGATGCGACCGGTTGACTCAAGTGCGATCACGTCCGCGAACCGCAGCTTCAGCTCCACGTCTGCGAGCTTGCGGGCGATGACCTCGTCCGCCGTGCGGGCGAGGTTCAGCCGCTCAAGCTCGACCTCGGAGACGAACATGGCGTACTGCGGCCAGGGGTCACAAGCCTCAATCTCCGCGACTGGGAGCGGGTCGGTGCTGCCGATCCACTCGCCCTGCAGCGGGAGAACCCAGACCTGCCGGCCGTCGACTGGGTTCGGCGACGAGGTGCGGCCGGGAACCGGCTCGTAGGACACCGGCTGGACGCAGTACTCGGTCGTGGCGTCTGTCTCGGTGGTGGCGGGGACCTCATACTTCTTCAGGATGGGTGTCCCGTTCTCGGCGCGCAGGGCGATCACCAGGTCGGAGTAGACCGATCCAGTCGTGGTTTCCCCACCGCCACCGCCACCGCCGCCGCCACCACCACCACCACCACCGCCGCCACCGCCACCACCGGGTGCCGCCAGTGCGGGTGTGGACAGGACAAGGAGTGCGGCTGTCGCCGCGGACAGAATCGTGCCACCACGCGTTCGCGCCTTCATGGTTCCTCCATTGACTCGATTTGAGGTGCCGTTGAGGTGACTCGTCCTCCTTGTGCACCTGCTACGCACATTTCTCCCCACATGTGGGGGCCCTGTGGCGGTCGTATGGAGATCGTGTGGAGATTTCCCCAAATGCTCAATACGGCCCGGGGGCCGCCCGATAGCGCCAGGTCAGGAACGCCCGGTCAAGCGGTTCCGGCCTCTCGGCTCCACGACTGGGCCGATTCCCTCGGCGGTCGCCCAGGCAGAACGGATCAGCCGGCGAGCGCATGTGGATCCGTGGGTGGGGGTTCCCGGCTCGACCGGGTGCGCTGGCGAGAGGGCGATCCCCGCGCTGGAAACCGAGGGTGAATGACTCACGCCCGGCCGATGGATCGACCGGGCGTGAGACGTGCGCCGAGGCGACTGCTGCCTGCCCCGGGATCGTGTGGGCCCGCTCGAGTCAGACGGGCCCGCACGACATCGTGTGTTGCTAGCCGACAGCTGGGTACATCTTCAGCACGTCAGCGAGCGTGGGGGTCGCCGTCGTGTCCACCGGCGCAGGCTGCACCGCTGCCTTCGACTTCCCCAGGGTCACCTCGTTGGAGACCGCGCCCTGCATCTTGTACCTGGCCATCACCTGGACCCGGTAGGTGCCCTTGCGGAGCTTGATCGTCCGGGTCTCCTTGGAGGTCTTGGTCCGCAGGGTCTTGCCGACCTTCTTCCAGGAGACCTTGTCGCCCTTGACGACCTTGCGGTAGACCTTGATGTTCCAGTAGCCCTTGCCCTTGTTGGGGTCGACGTCGACGAACAGCTTGGTCCCGTTGTTGACGGCCGTTGCCGTGACTACCGCAGTCGGCACGACCGGGGTCGTTGCCGCGGGCGGCGGCACTGTGGTGGCCGCGGGCGGCGGGGTGGTCGTCGTCGCAGCGGGGACCGGGATACCAGCCAGCGACGGCGGGGTGGTGGAGGAAGCCGTGATGGTGGCGTCGTAGGTCTCCACCTCGCCAACGGTCCCGCCTGTGCCTGTCACGACAAACTTCGTCGAGATCACGCCGAGGGCGGCATCGGCCGGGACGTCCACCTGCACTTGCCGCAGGCCTTGGGCGTCCTCGATCGGCACCAGGGCCTCATTGGCATCGGCGAAGTCGCCGTCATCGTTCCAGTCGAAGGACGCCGTCAGGGTCCCGGTCCCAATGACCGCGACAGGGACGGCATAGGTGCTGCCCTGGACCAACTCGGTCGGCATGAGCACGCCGTCGGCCTGATCCGTGGTGCCCAGGACCGGCAGCGAAGCGGCCGCCGGAGGCAGGAACGCCTCGGGCAGGAACGGGTTGGGCAGCCTAGTGCCTTCGCAGACGTCCGGGCTCCACTGGTCCGGGACGGACGCGAGTTCTGGGTTCTCCGGATCCGCCAGATACTCCAAGTAGTCTTCCTCGGTCTGCCACCATAGGTACGGCACGGTCTGGTAGCACGAGAGCACGTGCTCCATGACGGTGAACTGCTCCGTCGAGGTCTTCACCGTGGCTCCGCCCAGGCCCGCACCCCATGTGCCGACCAGGTTCAGCGTCTTCATCAGCAGGGTCTCGGTGTCGGCGACAAGCAGGGCAGTCTCATCGTCCGTGGCGTCGTCGTCAGTGCCCTTGGTGTCGAGGTAGTCGACTGCCCAACCCTCCTCCGCCACTCCGTCACGATCGATCAGGAACGCGTACTCGAAGTCCTGGATGCCGTAGGTGAATCCGGAGTCGATCGGGTTCAGCGTGGCTGACGCCTTGCTCCCATCGAGCTTGCCCACCATGGTGTCGCCGGTCACTGTCTCGTCCGAGTCGCCGTCGCCGTCGAGGTCATCACCGTCCTTGATCACGTTGATGTTGTCCACGTCGGTCGTGCCCTGCGCATCGGCGACGATGTCCTCGGTGGAGAAGTGGTGCGTTACCGGCTCAGCGTCGCCCGGCGCCTGGTCCTCCGTCTCGACGTACAGCTCGACCCAGTACATCCGGACCGGCTTCATGTCGCCCTTGACGAAGAAGGAGACGTCGAAGTCCGGCGTCAGCTTGGTCCCGTTCGTGGTGACACAGTCGTCGGTCGCAACGCTCCCGATCCAGCATCGCCCGGCGTCCTCGTCGGTCAGATCCGCGGTCTCGTTCTCGATGACCTGTCCGGGGATGGTGTCCTTGCCCGACCAGGTCGTCGTCCACCCGGAGGTGTAGGCCAGCGGTGACTGGGCGTCGACAGACCCGTCGGCATTGAGCCAACGCGCGTTCGGCGCATCCTGCTTCCAATCGAGCAGGTTGATGGTCGTCACCACCTCAGCCCCGGTCTCGAACTTGAGCTCGCCCTTCTCGTACGGGGGTGGGATGCACGCCGGGTTGTTCGGGTCGGTATCCAGCGGCTTCGGCATGTCGAGGTGCGGGAGGTTCTGGCCGAACTTGCCGTTGATCAGGCGCCACCGCGGCCCGACTTTGAACTCGCCGAGGTCCGGATTCGGGGTCTGGCTTCCCACCATGTCGCCGGAGGTCGTCTTGTAGGCCCAGGCGAACGGGTCGCGGTCGATGGTGGTGTACCAGGCGTTGCTGTACCCACCGAGGAGGTCACTGGACAGCGCCCCGGGGATGTCCTTGCTCAGGTCCCGGAGCACAGTGCCCGCGGGAATGTAGTCTCCGTCGCCCTCGTAGCAGCCCCGCGTTGAGAGCCACTTCTCCGTGTCAGTCTCGGCATCAACCTTCTTGTACTCGGGCTGCAAGCCGGTGGCGCCCTCGTTCTCCCAGTCCTCCGGACGGATCTGGTCGTTCGGGTTGTTCGTCACGGAGTGCTTGACCCGCAGCTCGGCCTTCGTGACCTTCAGGCCCTTGCCCTCGGCGTCCTTCCACGTGTCCGGCAGCGGCA
Source organism: uncultured Actinomycetes bacterium (assembly GCA_963747335.1). Taxonomy (GTDB): domain Bacteria; phylum Actinomycetota; class Actinomycetes; order S36-B12; family CAIYMF01; genus Prado023. Next base: position 81,164 of record CAVVEV010000010.1, read on the forward strand.
GGTGGGCGACGAACCGGATGTCGGTCGGCTTCTTCACCGCCTGGCCCCAGCTGTAGAGGAGCTTGCCGTCGTCCTTCTTGCGCACTGAGTAGTGGGTTCCCAGGTAGAGATCCTCGTTGTTGGGGATGACGTTGTCCTCGCCCGGCACCAGTGCAGCCACGATATCCCCGAAGGACCGGGGATCGGTGTCGGGGTCGATACCGAAGGCGGGGCTCGTCCCCGCCACCAAGGCCAGACCCGCGGTGATCGCAATTGCCTTCCTGCGACTCGATAGTTTCATTTCCAGACCTTTCCCTCGTGAAGAGGTGCCGTTGAGGTGACTCGCCCTCGGGATGGCACCTGACGCGCACCTTTCACCTTCCATGTGGGAGCCGTGTGGCGGTCGTGTGGAGATCGCGTGGAGACAGGCCCCAGGGGCTCAACATCGCCAACACAGCGGCCGATAACACCAGGTCAAGAAGCGGCCGGGCCGCGGGTCGCGGGCCGTACCGTCCGCGCCCCGAGCGCGGTTCAGGCACTGGAGTTCTAACGACAGGCGGATAGCCCTGGCCGCACACAACCACCTACCGTGGCCAGCTCCGCTCCGTCCGAGGTGGGTGACCAGGTGTCCGCTGTCGCAGTCCCGCATGGCCCAGGCGATGCTGTCGTGATCCTGGTCAAGAACCCCTGCTGGGCGCCGGGATCGCCAAGGACCTGCTCGCGCGGACCGGGGTGCAGGCGCAGCTCGCGCCGGCCGGCGACGCCGTCTGCGGATGCGCTGCCGATCTGGACATGATCGCGGCGCAGGTAGGCGGCGAGAACCCGTGAGCACCTGAATCTCCCAGCCGCCTGTACCGGATCTCTATCCATCGATGTGGAGATCCTGTGGAGATGCGGCCAAGGTGCGGGGTCCGGGGGCTGGACCACGCCCCGATCTACGCCGCGATGCCTCCGGCCTCGAACCACGGCACAGGAACGCCCTCACGCCCGGCCGAATGGTCCAGCCGGGCGTGAGGGCGTGTGTTGCTGGTTGCTGCTACTCCGGGGCCGGCGTGGCCTCAGCCGCCGGCGCGGCAGGTGCGGCCTTCGCCGGAGCCTTCTTGGCCGCTGGGGCCTTCTTGGCCGGAGCCTTCTTGGCCGCTGGGGCCTTCTTGGCGGTTGCCGCCGGGGCCTTCGCCGGGGTGGCGGCCTTCTTCGCGGCCGGCGCGGACTTGGCCGGGGTGGCCGCCTTCGCAGTCTTCTTCGCCGCAGGGGTGACCTTCTTCGCTGCAGCCCTCGCGGGGGCCGTCGCCTTGGTCGCCGCAGCCGTCGCAGCGGAGGCAGCATCCTTCACCGGGGCAGTGGCCCTGGCGGCAGCCTTCTTCGCGGCGGCGGCAGGCTTCTCGCTGCTCACCGTGGCCTTGAAGTCGCCGCCGGGGCGGAACCGGGGGATCAACTCCGCGGCCTTCTGGATCGCCTCGCCGGTGGACGGCGCTCGGTACGTGCGCGCGGCACGCTCGGCACGCTCGAACACCCCGAACCCGCTGATGGAGACCTTCTGGCCCTTCGCGACGGTCTCGGTGATGGCATCGATGACAGCCTGGACGGCTTCCGACGCGTCCTTCTTGCTGGTGTCGATGCGCGATGCAACGACATCAATGAGCTCAGCCTTGTTCATTCGACTTCCTTCGCGGATCGCACCGGCGGTCACCGGTGAATGTGGATCAGGTCCGAGGCGCAGGCTACTCCCGCGCGCGGGCCACACGCTAGGCGGTACGGGGAGTGAATGAGGGTCGGGTCGCCTCGAAACCGGCGATGAGGTCCGCACTTTGCAGGGTGATCCCGACGTCGTCGAGTCCCTCGAGCAGGCGCCAGCGGACGTAGTCGTCGATCTCGAACGCAGCGACGACCTCACCGAACGCCACCGTCCTGGCCTCGAGATCCACGGTGATCGGTGTGGTCGGATCGGACTCCGTGGCAGCCCACAGCGCCTCGACGACGGGCTGCTCGACGACCGCCGTCAGCAGCCCGCCCTTGCCGGAGTTGCCGCGGAAGATGTCGGCGAACCGCGAGGAGATCACGACCTTGAAGCCGTAGTCCTGCAACGCCCACACGGCATGCTCGCGCGAGGACCCCGTGCCGAAGTCGGGACCGGCGACCAGGATCGTCGCGCCAGCGCGCTCCGGGTCGTTGAGCACGAACTCGGGATCGCTGCGCCACGCCGCGAAGAGGGCGTCCTCGTAGCCGTGGCGCGTGATCCGCTTCAGGTAGCGCGCCGGGATGATCTGGTCCGTATCGACGTTGCTGGCCCGCAGCGGGACGGCGGTCCCGGTGTGCACGGTGAATGACTCCATCTCGATGTCCTCTCTAGGCCAGGTCGGCCGGGGAGCTGAGGGTGCCGCGGACGGCTGTGGCTGCGGCGACCTGCGGGGACACCAGGTGGGTACGTCCACCCGGGCCCTGCCGGCCCTCGAAGTTGCGGTTCGACGTGGACGCGCTGCGCTCCTGGGGCTTGAGCGTGTCCGGGTTCATACCCAGGCACATCGAGCAGCCCGCTTCGCGCCACTCGGCGCCCGCGTCGATGAACACCTTGTCCAGCCCCTCGGCCATGGCCGCGAGCCGGACACGGACCGAGCCGGGAACGACGAGCATGCGCACCCCGTCGGCGACCCGTCGACCTGCCAGGACCTCGGCAGCGGCGCGCAGGTCCTCGATCCGGCCGTTGGTGCAGGAGCCGAGGAACACGGTGTCCACGGCGACCTCGCGCATGGGGGTCCCGGCCGTCAGGCCCATGTACTCCAGCGCCTTGCGCGCGGCAGCCTGGTCCGAGGGATCGGCGTAGTCCTCGGGACTCGGCACCGTCGCCGACAACGGGACTCCCTGGCCGGGGTTGGTCCCCCAGGTGACGAACGGGCTCAACGCACTGGCGTCGATGACCACCTCCGCGTCGAAGACCGCGTCGTCGTCGGTGGTCAGCGTCCGCCAGTAGGCCACGGCATCGGCCCAGTCCTGCCCGGTCGGGGCCTTCTCGCGGCCCTCGACATAGGCGAACGTGGTCTCGTCCGGGGCGATCATGCCGGCGCGCGCACCGGCCTCGATCGACATGTTGCAGATGGTCATCCGGGCTTCCATGCTCAGCCTCCGGATCGCCTCGCCGCGGTACTCCAGGACGTAGCCCTGCCCGCCACCGGTCCCGATGCGCGCGATCACGGCCAGGATCAGGTCCTTGGCGGTGACGCCCTCAGGAAGCGCGCCCTCAACGGTGATCGCCATCGTCCTGAACGGCTTGAGCGGCAGCGTCTGCGTGGCCAGGACGTGCTCAACCTCGGAGGTGCCGATGCCGAACGCCAGCGCGCCGAACGCCCCGTGCGTGGAGGTGTGCGAGTCGCCGCACACGATCGTCATCCCCGGCTGGGTGAGGCCCAGCTGCGGGCCGACGACGTGGACGATCCCCTGCTCGGCGCTGCCCAGAGAGTAGATCGGGACACCGAACTCCGCTGCGTTCGCGCGCAGCGCGTCGACCTGGGCTCGGGAGATCGGGTCGGCGATCGGCTTGTCGATGTCGATCGTCGGGACGTTGTGGTCCTCGGTGGCCAACGTCAGGTCCGGGCGCCGCACCGAACGGCCGGCGGCCCGCAGTCCGTCGAACGCCTGGGGGCTGGTCACCTCGTGGATCAGGTGCAGGTCGATGTAGAGCAGGTCTGGCTCCCCCGGGGCGCTGCGCACCACATGGGCGTCCCACACCTTCTCGGCCAATGTCCGACCCATGACCAAACCTCCACTCCCTGCCAGTTGACGTCTCACATGTTGAAACGGCAATATCACGCTATGGACGAATCATACGCCAGTGGGGTCGGGGTCATCGACAAGGCCTCCATGTTGCTCGACGCACTGGAGGGCGGGCCCCTCTCGCTGGCCGGCCTGGTGGCCGCAACGGGCCTCGCCCGCCCCACAGCGCACCGGCTCGCGACCGCCCTCGAGCACCATCGCCTCATCGCCCGCGACATGAGCGGACGCTTCGTGCTGGGCCCTCGCCTGCCGGAGTTGGCCGCCGCAGCCGGTGAGGATCGCCTCGTCGCCGTGGCCGGCCCCCTGCTGGCGCACCTGCGGGAGACCACCGGCGAGAGCGCCCAGCTCTACCGCCGTCAGGGCGATCGCCGGATCTGCGTGGCCGCGGCCGAGCGACTCACAGGCCTGCGCGACACAGTGCCGGTCGGGGCCGTCCTGACGATGCACGCGGGCTCAGCCGCCCAGGTGCTGCTCGCATGGGAGGACCCCGACCGGATCCACGTCGGACTGAGCGACTCGACGTTCACCGCGGCGACACTGGCAGGAGTGCGTCGCCGTGGCTGGGCCCAGAGCGTCGCCGAGCGTGAGCAGGGCGTGGCCTCGGTGAGTGCGCCGGTGCGCGGCCCGTCGAACAAGGTCGTGGCAGCCGTGTCCGTCTCCGGTCCGCTGGACCGGATGGGCCGGGTCCCCGGTCGCCTGCACAGCCACGCCGTGCTGGCGACAGCGGCGAAGCTCACCGAGGCGCTGCGTCGGGACTGACCAGGCCCGTCCCGACGCGCCGTCCCGATGCGCCGCGCCGTCCCGGTGAGCCCGTGGCATCGTCCGGCCCGACGCCGTCATCCCGGTCACGCATCTGTCGCCGGTTCGGTGCCATCCTTGCCGTGTCAGGTCCTCTCCGACCCCAGGAGCGAACATGGGCACGTGGTACGGAAAGCCCCGCCGACCGGGCGGTGTCACATTCATCGCGATCATCACGTTCCTGATCGCCTTCCTCTCGCTCGCAGCCGGCTTCGTGTTCCTGCTCTCCAGCGCCTCCGGGCTCGCGAATGCCGACATCCCCGAGGGGACTGCGACGTCGTACGGGATCGTCGAGATCGTCTTCGGCATCATCACCGCCGTGGTCGCGGTCGGGCTGTGGGTCGGCAATGCGTTCGCCCGCCTGGCCGTCACGGCGCTGATGGCCGTGCGCATCCTGGCCTCCGTGTGGGTGGCCTTCTCGTTCGGCGGGCATGGCGGCATCCTGCTGGGGATGCTGGCCGGCGGGCTCTCGGTGATCGTCCTGCTCCTGCTGTGGAACTACCGGGCGGACGAGTTCTTCGACGCAGCCTGACCCGATCGCGGACCGGGAGAGCCGGGGTCGGTGGCCCTGGACACACGTGAGGGACCTCCGGGGAGGTCCCTCACGTTCGCGTAGCCCCGACGGGATTCGAACCCGCGCTACCGCCTTGAGAGGGCGGCGTGCTAGGCCACTACACAACGGGGCCGTGCTGCTTGCAGTGCTTCTTCGTGCAGTGCCGATCTCTCGGCGCGACGTCGCAATCCTACCCGGTCGGGTGGGGGTGAAACATCGAGCTGGGGTACCAGGACTCGAACCTAGACTAGCTGAACCAGAATCAGCCGGGCTGCCAATTACCCCATACCCCAAGGGCAGGGGAAACTATACCGGCCGCAGCCCGGGGGCCCAAAACGAACAGCGCGCAGCGGCTCATCCCGGGGCGGTTCCCGGCAGTCGAGCGACAACTCCCGAGTCGACCAGCCACAGCGAGCCGTCCGGCCCGATGTGCAGGTCCCCTGTCGCGTCCATCGGCGCCCGCGCCACCTGTCCCGAGGGGTCGATGCAGACGACCGCGGAGACCGCCGCATCGACGCTGCACACTCCCCCGGACGGCGAGGGCGTGATGGAGTCCCGATCAGCGACCTGCGTGAAGCGCGTCCACGAGCCGTCCGCGTACCGGGCGACGAGGGGCTCCTCGTTGGCTGCCGTCCCGGCGCTGATCAGTGCCCAGAAGGCGCCATCTGCATCGACCGACACCCCGGTGAGGCCCACCCCCGGGTACGGGACCGGGGACCACTGACCATCCCAGCGCATCAGCGTGGGGACGGTGCAGTAGTCGGCACGCTCCTCCTCGCAGATCGTCACCCAGATGCTGCCGTCGACGCCTGCCGTCAACGAGGTCAGCGACCACGGCGGGCCCGGCAGTCGAACCGACACCTGCGTGCCATCGGCGCCCACCAGCCGCACGCTGGTGCCGTCGGGATCCTCCCCCGCATACCATCGTGACCAACCCGGCCAGATCGCCTCCACCGCCCACACGCCCGCGTTGGGACCGGGCAGGAGCCATCCGTCGGCCAGCGCGCGCGGGATCACCGCGGGCTCGTCGTCGGCGAACCGGGTCAGGGCACCTCCGGTGATGGCCCAGACAGCACCGTCTGTCGCCAGTGCGAGCCCCGAATCCACGCCCCATCCCATCCGGGGGCCGCCGAGCCATCCCAGCCCCTCCCTCCTGCGCTGCCACCGCCCGTCCACGTACTGATGGACCGCGTCGTCCCCTGTCGCCCAGACCTCGTCGGCGGAGACGACCAGGAGCCCGCCCACAGGCGCGCCGAGACCTCGAGCCGGGGCGGACCACACGCGGCCCAGTTGATCGCCGTCGAGGCGCACGAGGCCGGACGAATCCGCAACCAGCACATCGGTGCCCACGACGCCCACTGCGACGAGTGAGGGCTCATCGACCTGGGCGATCGACTGCCACTGCGCCGACGCGCCGCCACGGGCCACACCCTCGGGGCCGACCACCCACACCGTCCCGTCCGGCGCCACCGACATGTCCAATGAGACGGGCGTCCCCAGGCGCTGGGCAGACGAGAGCAGGGCCATCGGCCGCCAGGACAACCCGTCGAACCGGCGGACGTCGAACCCGAATCGGACGAGCACCCCGCCGGTCGGGTCGGCCACGAACTCCTCAGCGAACGTCGGCGCATCCGGCCCGTCGACGGCGGTCCACCGGGCCCCGTCGAACCGCACCACGGTCTGCTCCAGCTCGCCGTCCGAGCGGAGCACCTGGCTGATGGCCCACATGCCCCCGTCGGAGTCGATGGTGAGCATCGCGGCCCCGTCGATCGTGTCGTCGCCGACCAGGGACCACGGTCCCCCCGCAGAGCGTGCCACCCCGGCCACGCTGCTGACCCACACCTCCGAGCCGACCTCGACCAGGCCGGTGATCCGGCGGCTCTCGCCTCCGCGGAACTGCTCCGGCACGGGAAGGTCGCGCACGAAGCCCCGGCCGTCGAAGAGGCGCACCCGGTCGGACTCCACGAGCCAGACCCCTCCCGCCCCGGACGGCTCGATCGCCCCCAGGTTCGCGAACACGGCGTCATCGGCGACGTCCCACGTCTGCGCGGTCCCGGTCGCGGGGTCCACTCGGGTGAGCTGCCAGGGGCTGCGCAGCCACACCGCCCCGAGCCCATCCACGACCATCGAGTCCACACCCGGCGCGTTCACGAGCTCGATCCCCGTGGGCTCCAAGCGCGACACGGTGGACACGGGCGCCCAGGGTGACCGGTCGCCGTCGCTGAGCACGCCTGAAGCCAGGGGCCAGGCTGTGGGGGCGGTTGCGGGGGCAGCTGCGGGACCGTCATGGGACGGGCTGGTGCCACCCGTCACCGCGGAGAACGCAATCCAGACCACCAGGATCAGCGCGCAGAGACCGGCGAACAGTCCGGCCACCCTGTGCCCCATGTGCCACCTCCGCGATGCGGACCGCATCCGCCCTGATGACATCACGACCCACCGCAATCCACCAGTGGACCGGCTCGCGCCCCGACGTCACCCCGTGAGGATCGGATGCGTCTCGAAGCGGGCCTCGAGGTCGCGGCACACGGCGTCCATGAGATCCAGGACAGTGCGGTCGAAGGTCGTGCTGGTGATCACCTGCACCCCGTGCCGGTGGCACTGCTCGACGATGTACTCGTCCAGCTCGCGGATGGCGTCCATCCGCTGCAGGTACTCGGTGGGCTTGCGGTCCCCGTCGAGGAAGCGCTTGATGAACCGGCCCCGGTGCTCCTCGGCGCTGCCCACCGTGAGGACGTAGGTGAACATCGGGAAGTCGGCCTCCACCGACTGCAGGCCCGGCACGATGTGCACTCCGTTGATCATCACCTGCTGGCCCTCCTTGACCGATCGCCGGGCCAGGGCCACAGCCCCGTGCTGGACGATCCGCGCCTGCTCCTCGTAGGCGAACAGCAGTCGGTTGCCCGTCAAGTTGCTCTTGAGCATCTTGGCCGCGGAGAACGAGCTCTGGGAGAGCGCGGGGAACAGATCCGGGTTCAGGACGCTGCGGATGACGGCGCGCACCTGGTCGGTACTGATCACCACCGAGATGCCCAGGCGGTCGGCCACCTCCTGGCTGATGGTCGACTTGCCCACGCCCGAGGATCCACCGACGGCCACGACCAGGGGCTGCCCGCTGGTGCGAACCCAGCGGCGGATCCGCACACGACGCTCGACATCGGTCAGCCCGTCAGCGAGCAGGACGTCACTGATCCTCGCGAACACCTCGTCGCGGCGGACAGTGGCCTGGGGCGCCGCCGGGTCGGCCCCCGGAGGATGGGCCTCCTCGATGATCCGCACCACCCGGGCGGCCGCAAGGTCCGCCGGGTCGGACTCCATGCCGGCCTTCATCATCCAGCGAGCGATCATGCCCAGCGAGAGCGGCACCCGACGATCGTCAAGGTCCTGCATGAACAAGGTGGCGTCCGACACAGGACCAACCTACGCCGCACATCCCGACCGGTGCGCTTGATCCAAGTCTCGGGCGCCACTGCGCACTTGATCCAGGTCTCGGGCACCGATACGGCCCAGGACTTGGACCGAATCGCGATCTTGGGGCTGCACACGCCCGCGTCGGCGGGCTAGGTGTGATGTCCAAGGACGTTGTTCTCGACACGGGCTGAATTGACTGGATGACGAAGGCCTCCGGTTGTGAAGTGGAGCTGTCTAAGGAACCGCTTCACCAACAGGAGGCCTTCATGTCCCACGCTAACGCTGCTCTGACCCCAGTCGCACGTCTGCGCCTTGCCCGGTTGATCGTCGAAGACCGCTGGACCGTGTCGACGGCGGCGAAGATGTTCATGGTCTCCCCGCGCACTGCCCGCAAGTGGGCCGACCGGTACCGGGCTGAGGGCCGAGTTGGCATGCTCGACCGGTCCAGCCGGCCGCACTCGAGCCCGAACAAGACCCCCGAACACCTCAAGCGCCAGATCGTCCGGCTGCGGTGGCGTCGCCGCCTCGGGCCGGTCCAGATCGCCGGTGAACTGGGGATCGCGGCCAGCACCGCGCATGCGGTGTTGGTGCGCTGCCGGATCAACCGCCTGAGCTACATCGACCGGGTCACCTGTGAACCGATCCGGCGCTACGAACACTCCTACCCGGGGTCGCTGATCCACGTCGATGTGACCAAGTTCGGCAACATCCCCGACGGCGGCGGGCACCGGTTCGTCGGCCGCCAACAAGGCAAGAAGAACCGGGCGGGCACCGCACACCGGACCGGGGTGCGTTCCAAGACCAGCGAACCGCGACTGGGCATCGGCTACGTCCACACCGTGATCGATGACCACTCCCGCGTGGCCTATGCCGAGATCTGCGCCAACGAGACCGCCGACACCGCCATCGGGGTCCTGCGCCGAGCCGTGGCCTGGTACGCCGAACAAGGCGTCACTGTCGAACGAGTCCTGTCCGACAACGGCTCGGCCTACAAGTCCCGCGACTGGTCCAAGGCCTGCGCCGACCTAGGCATCGCCGTCAAGAAGACCCGCCCCTACCGACCCCAGACCAACGGCAAGATCGAGCGGTTCCACCGCACCCTGGCCGACGGCTGGGCCTACGCCCGCTACTACGACACCGAGGCCGCCCGCCGAGAAGCCCTACCCGGGTGGCTCCACACCTACAATCACCACCGGCACCACAGCGCCATCGGAGGCAAACCACCGATCAGCCGACTGAACAACCTGCCTGGACATCACAGCTAGGTCGCGTTCGCCTGGCCTCGCGGTCAGGCTGACGCGGAGTCGATGCGCGCCAGCGTGCGGTCCCGGCCCAGGAGCTCGATCGACTCGAACAGCGGGGGCGAGACCCGCCGGCCCGTGACGGCCACCCGCAGCGATCCGAACGCCACCTTCGGCTTGAGCCCGAGCCCGTCGATCAGGGCTGCGCGCAGGGCGACTTCGATCGCGGCTGCGTTCCACTCACCCAGGCCGGCCAGCGCAGTGCGGGCGGCGGTCAGGACGGGTGCCGAGTCTGGGCCGAGCATCCGTGCCGCGTCGTCGGGATCGCGGGTGAACGACGCCTCGTCGACGAAGAGGAATCCGAGCATCCCCACCGCCTGGCCGAGGGTCTCCATCCGCTCCTGCACCAGTGGGATCGCTGCCGCCAGCGTCTGCGTGTCCGCCCCTGACACGGGGTCGAGCATGACGCCGTGCTCGACCAGCACGGACTGCACCCTGCGCGCCAGCTCGTCGGAGGGCAGGGCGCGCATCCAGTCGGCGTTGATCGCGGTGCACTTCTTGAGGTCGAAGCGCGCCGGGTTCGCGCTCACGCGGTCCAGGGAGAATGCCTGCGCCATCTGCTCCTTGGAGAAGAACTCGCGGTCCTCCCCCATCGACCACCCGAGCAGCGCCAGGTAGTTCAGCAGGCCCTCGGGGAGGAAGCCCTGCTCGCGGTACAGGTTCAAGCTGGACTGGGGGTCGCGCTTGGACAGCTTCTTGTTGCCCTCCCCCATCACGTAGGGCAGGTGGCCGAACCGCGGGGTGGTGCCGTCGGAGACACCGATCTCGGCCAGGGCGTCGTACAGCGCGATCTGCCGCGGTGTGCTCGAGAGCAGGTCCTCGCCACGCAGGACGTGGGTGATGCGCATCATCGCGTCGTCGACGGGGTTGACCAGCGTGTAGAGCGGCTCACCGTTGCCGCGAACGAGGACGAAGTCCGGGACGTGCTCGGGCGCGAAGGTCACAGGACCGCGGACGAGGTCGTCCCAGGTGAGCTCGGTGCCCGGCATCCGGAAGCGCAGTGCGGGCTTGCGGCCCTCGGCGCGGAACGCCTCGACCTGCTCGGCGTCGAGGTCACGGCAGTGGCCGTCGTATCCCGGGGTGCGACCCTCCTTGCGGGCCTGCTCGCGGCGGACCTCGAGCTCCTCGGGGGTGCAGAAGCACTCGTAGGCGCGGCCAGCCGCCAGCAGGTCACGAGCGGCGTTCTGGTACACCTCGAGGCGCTGTGACTGCCGGTAGGGCGCATGAGCGCCTCCGACACCCGGGCCCTCGTCCCAGTCCAGGCCCAGCCAGGTCAGGGCGGCCAGGAGCTGCTCGTAGGACTCCTCCGAGTCTCGCGCCGAGTCGGTGTCCTCGATCCGGAACACGAACGTCCCGCCGGTGTGCCGGGCGTACGCCCAGTTGAACAGGGCTGTTCGGACCATCCCGACATGCGGGTTCCCGGTGGGCGACGGACAGAACCGGACGCGGACGGCGGCGTTGCTTGCGCGTGCGGGCAGATCAACAGGGGCAAGGACATCAAAGGGCTCAGACATGATGGGCGAATCCTACCGGCGCCCGTCGTGCGCTCCCCCGTCTCCTGTCGGGTCAGCGGACCCTGTTGACGAGGGTGCCGAGGCCGGCGACCGTCACGGTCACCTCATCGCCGGGCGTCAGGGGGCCGACGCCGGCGGGAGTGCCGGTGAGGATCACGTCGCCGGGCAGGAGCGTCATCACCGCCGACACCGCCTCGACCAGCGCGGGCACCGAGTGGATGAGCGTGGCGGTGGACGCGGACTGCGTGACCACGCCGTTCACCTCACACTCCACCAGCACGTCGGCAGGGTCCAAGTCGGTGTCGATCCACGGTCCCAGCGGGCAGAACGTGTCGAAGCCCTTCGCGCGGGTCCACTGGCCGTCCGAGCGCTGCAGGTCGCGGGCTGTCACGTCGTTGGCGCACGTGTAGCCCAGGATCACCGAAGCGGCCTGGTCGGCCGGCACACGCCGGCACATCCGGCCGATCACGACGGCGAGCTCGGCCTCGTAGTGCACCTCGGCTGACTCCGGCGGCAGGACGATGGGGTCGTCCGGACCGATCAGCGCCGTCGTCGGCTTGAGGAACATCAGGGGCCGCTCGGGAGGTGTGCCGCCCATCTCGGCGGCGTGGTCGGCGTAGTTCTTCCCGATGCCGATGACCTTCGACGGGATGACCGGCGCGAGCAGTCGCACCGCGTCGAGGTCGTGCACCACGCCCGTCGTGGTGAGCGGCTCGCCGGCGACGGCGAAGGGGTGGCCGGGCAGCTCGAGGACCTCCGAGCCCTCGACCACGCCGTAGCGGACCAGCCCCTCGTGGGAGTAGCGCGCGATCCTCATGCCCCGGCCCCCTGAGCCGCACCCGCCACGGCACCGGTCCGTGCGCCTGCAGCCCCCTCGACGCCGTCGGGCGGGAGCACCCCGGCGCGCATCAACCCGTAGTCCACCGCGTCCACGATCGCCAGCCACGACGCCACGATCACGTTCTCGTGGACACCCACCGTCGACCAGCTGCCCTCGGCGTCGTCGGTCTGGATCAGCACCCGGGTGACCGCATCCGTGCCCTTGGCGCCGGGCACGATGCGGACCTTGTAGTCGACCAGCTCCAGCCCGGCGACCTCCGGGTAGATCTGCTCCAGGGCGGTCCGCAGGGCGTTGTCCAGGGCGTTGACCGGGCCGTTGCCCTCCCCGACCCGGACGATCCGCTGCCCGCCGGCGTGGACCTTGACGATCGCCTCCGAACCGTGGCCGTCACCGTTGACCTGCGGGGAGACGATCGTGCGCCACGACTCCACGTCGAAGTAGCGCCGCCGCTCACCGGGCAGCTCGTCACGCATGACCAGCTCGAAGGAGGCATCGGCCGCCTCGTAGGTCCACCCCTGCGACTCACGGGTCTTGACCGTCTCGACGACTCGGGCCAGTGCGGCCGGGTCCGAGGCGATGTCCACGCCGAGCTCGCGTCCCTTGAGCTCGACCGTGGCACGCCCGGCCATCTCGGTGACGAGGATCCGGGTGTCGTTGCCCACCAGCCGGGGATCGATATGGCTGTAGAGCTCCTCGTTGACCTTCAGCGCCGAGGCGTGCAGCCCCGCCTTGTGCGCGAACGACGAGACGCCCACGTACGCCTGGTGGGTGTTCGGCGGGAGGTTCGTGATGTCGGCCAGCGCATGGCTGATCCGCTTGGCCTCACGCAGGTTGCCCTCCGGCAGTGCCTTGATGCCCAGCTTCAGCTCCAGGCTCGCGACGACGGAGAACAGGTCGGCGTTGCCGGTGCGCTCGCCGTAGCCGTTGGCCGTGCACTGCACGTGGGTGACGCCGGCCTCGACCGCGGCCAGGGTGTTGGCCACCGCACAGGACGTGTCGTCCTGGCAGTGGATCCCCAGCCGCACGCCGGAGCGCTCGCGCACATCCTCGACCGTCCGGTAGATGCCCAGGGGCAACATCCCACCGTTGGTGTCACACATGACCCCGACGCTCGCACCGGCATCGAAGGCGGTCCTGAGCAGCGCGACCCCGTAGTCCGAGTCGTGCTTGTAGCCGTCGAAGAAGTGCTCGCAGTCGACGAACACGCGCCGGCCGTTGCGCACGAAGAAGTCCACGGTGTCGCGCACCATCGCGAGGTTCTCCTCGTTGGTGGTGCGCAGCGCCTCCTTCACGTGACGCACGTCGGACTTGGCCACCAGGCACACCACCGGTGCCTGGGAGTCCAGCAGGGCGCGGACCTGGGCGTCGTCGGCCACGTTGATGCCGGGCTTGCGGGTCGCGCCGAACGCGACGAGCTGGGCGTTGGCCAGCTTCAGCTCGCCCGCAGCCGCGCGGGCGAAGAACTCGGTGTCCTTGGGCATGGCCCCCGGCCAGCCGCCCTCGATGAAGCCCACGCCCAGCTCGTCGAGCAGGCGTGCCACCGCCAGCTTGTCGCTGACCGAGTACGAGATGCCCTCACGCTGGGCTCCGTCGCGCAGGGTCGTGTCGAAGACGTGGAATGCGTCGCGGTCCATGGTGCCCCTCCAACAGAAAACCCCCTGGCCCGAAGGCGTAGGGGGTCAGCGCGCTGCGTCTGCGTCAGACGCCAGCGCGCTTGCCGATAATGATCGCCGATGCGGCCATGGCGGCATCATGCCACGCCCGCCCCCGGGTGCGCGAGCCCCCTGGGGCCGTCCACGCACGACGGACCCGAGCGCGGCGCCCAACGCGCACGAAACGCGCGTTCCGGATCGGTTGACGGGACCAGATCCCCGCCACCGCACACGAGTTGCGCGTTCTGACCGACCTCAAGGGTGGCTATCGGTTCACTTCTTGCGCGGTGGCAGGCAGGGAGGCGTCGCACCGACCTCAGAGTGCTCGATTCGTGTGCGCAGGCCGCCCTGAGACCGGGCGTGTCGAACCGGTCAGCGGTCAGCTGATCCGGTGGATCCAGCCGAACGGGTCCTCAGTGCGACCGGTCTGGATGTCGAGCAGCGCGTGGCGCAACCGCATGGTCACCGGACCGGGCTGGCCGTCGCCGACCGTCCACTGAGCGGACGCGGACTTCACCGACCCGACCGGCGTGACCACGGCTGCCGTCCCGCAGGCGAACACCTCGGAGATCTCGCCAGTGGCGTTGCCGGCCTGCCAGTCCTCGATCGAGATCCGGCCCTCCTCCGCTGGGATGCCAAGGTGTCGCGACAGCGTCAGCAGCGAGTCGCGGGTGATCCCCGGGAGCAGGGTGCCGGTCAGTGCGGGCGTCACCAGCCGCGCGGACTCGCCCGTGCCGTAGACGAACACGAGGTTCATCCCGCCCATCTCCTCGACCCAGCGCCGCTCGATCGCATCGAGCCAGACGACCTGGTCGCAGCCCTGCTCGGCGGCGTGCGCCTGGGCGATGAGCGAGGCGGCGTAGTTGCCCGAGCACTTCGCCTCGCCGGTGCCGCCGGGAGCTGCCCGGACGAACTCCGTCGACAGCCACACGCTCACCGGCCTCACCCCGCGGGGGAAGTAGGCGCCGGCTGGCGAGGCGACCAACAGGTAGGTGTAGGCGTTGGCCGGGCGCACCCCCAGGCCGATCTCGGTGGCGAACTCGAAGGGCCGCAGGTAGAGGCTCTTCTCCGGGTCGTCGGCCACCCAGGCGGCATCCGCGCGCACCAGGGCCTCGACCGAGCCGAGGAAGAGGTCCTCCGGCAGCTCGGCCATGGCCAGCCTCCGGGCGCTGCGGGCGAACCGGGCGGCGTTGGCCTCCGGGCGGAACGCGTTGAGCGACCCGTCCGGATGCCGGTAGGCCTTGAGCCCCTCGAAGATGGACTGCCCGTAGTGGATGAACATGCTGTCGGGGTCCAGGGGCAGCGGCGCGTAGTCGACGAGCTCGGGCTCGCCCCAGCCGCGGTCCGCCGACCAGTCGACGCGCACCATGTGGTCGGTGAAGTACCGCCCGAACCCCGGGTCGGCGAGGATCGCCTCCCGCTGCGCGGCGGGGCGCACGACACCGCTGCTGCGGTCGGCCACCTTCGCGGCCCCTCGCTCGGTCACCGGGTACAGGTCGATCCCGTCGGCCGACATCTCGGCGGCGGTGCGGTACCAGGGGGCGGCGGCTTCGGCGGTCATGGGCCGAAGTATCGCTGATCCCAGCATCCGGTCGCGAGAGGTTCCGGATACTGGACCGCTACTGGACGCGCCGAGCGTTGGCCGCGCACATTCTCCGGCGCCCGGGCAGGCGATCAGCCGGCCGCGCCCGCCGCCAGGGCGTCGCCGATCGCGCGGGTGGAGCGCTCCGCGGTCCCGCGGGCGGCAAGGTCGGCGGCCACAGCCGCCTCGACGCGGTCGGCGGCGTCCTGATGCCCGAGGTGCGACAGCAGCATCGCCACGGAGAGCACGGTCGCGGTCGGGTCAGCCTTCCCCTGCCCCGCGATGTCGGGGGCCGACCCGTGGACCGGCTCGAACATGCTCGGGTTGGTGCGGCTCGGGTCGATGTTGCCGCTGGCCGCCAGGCCGATCCCGCCGGCGATCGCCGCACCGATGTCGGTGAGGATGTCACCGAAGAGGTTGTCGGTGACGACCACGTCGAACCGCTCGGGCTGGGTCAGGAAGAACATGGCCGCGGCATCGACGTGGCAGTAGTCGCATCCGATGTCGGGGAACTCGGCGGCAACCTCGTCGAACGTGCGCTGCCACAGGGAGCCGGCGTGCACCAGGACGTTCGTCTTGTGCACCAGCGTGACCTTGCCGCGGCGGGCCCCGGCCCGGGTGAACGCATCGCGCACGATGCGCTCCACCCCGAACCGCGTGTTCAGGCTCTCCTCCGTGGCGACCTCGTGGGCGGTGCCGCGACGCAGGGTGCCGCCGGAGCCGACGTAGGGCCCCTCGGTGCCCTCTCGGCAGACCACCATGTCGATGTCCGCCGGGCCCTTGCCCGCCAAGGGCGTGGACACGCCAGGGAAGAGCTTCACCGGCCGCAGGTTCACATGGTGGTCGAGCTCGAACCGCAGCGGGAGCAGCACGCCGCGCTCAAGGACGCCGGGGGGCACGCTCGGATCGCCGATGGCGCCCAGCAGGATCGCGTCCTGACCCCGCAGCTCGGCCAGCACCGACACCGGCAGGGTCTCGCCCGTCGCGTTGTAGCGACGCGCCCCGAGGTCGTACTCCGTCGTCGAGACGGTGATCCCCGCCGAGGGCGCGACGGCGTCGAGGACCTTCAGCCCCTCAGCGACCACCTCGGTGCCGATCCCGTCGCCGGCGATGACAGCTAGCTTCACGTGAGTCACGGGGAGAACCCTAATGCGCAGGACACGCGGCCTGACCGGCGGTTCCCACGCCAGCGACCCCTGCACGCCGCGCACTCCGCCCCGCCCCGCTGGCCGGGGCGACCGGTGACGCCGCTCGTCAACGACCGCCGTCGGCACGACCGCTCTCGGCCGGCAGCGCCGACCGCTACCAGAGGATCTCCGAGTCCTCGACCACACCCGGCACCCGATCCAGCACATGGGTCTGACCATCCACATCGATCTCGCCGCTGAAGTGCCCGACCGGTTGGATGAACAGGCTGCGCACCGCCTTCACGTCCAGGTACTCGTTGTGCGCGGCGACGGGGTCGAAGCGCAACCGGACCGTCCCGTCCCGGGTCGTGACCCGCCAGGGCTGCATGACGTCGCCCCGATCGAACTCGAACCGGGTGCGCGCATCGAGCGCACTGGGCCTCCCGTCGATCCACACCGCGTTCTCGCGTGATCGCTCCCCGACCCCGGAGAACCCCTCGGAGACGTTGAATCCGAGGACGGTCCCGTCGGCCAGGCGGCCGGTCCCGTACGCCCAGCGCCACGCAGTGTTCCGGGGCAGCATGCCCTTGGTGTAGTCGTACCCTCCCAGCCCGCCGTCCAGGCTGAACGCCTGACTGCCGCCGCGCCCGTGCACCGCGACATCCCCGGTCACTGCCAGCCCTGAGGTCTTCCCCGTGACGGAGACCGCCGCCTGCTCGCCGTGATCCACCTCGGAGATGGCGGTGATCCCCGAGCCGGACTCCGTCAGGGTCAGGTCCAGCTCGATCCACGGTTCCGACCTGCCCGGCACGGACGCGGTCGAGCGACCCACCGACGCGCGGAACCGGGTCACATCACCGTCCCGCTGCAAGGTGTAGCGGGTCCCCGGGAGGCGATAGGAGGCGCGCAGCCCATCACCGGGAGCGTCGTTCACGCTGGCGAGCGCGCCCTTGCGGCTCGTGTCCGCGATCACCTCGCCGGTCCGCAGGTCCGTGACCATCAGGAAGCCGGAGCCGGTCACGGCCCCATTCACCAGGGCCGACGTGACGGCGATCTCCGGAGTCGCAGCCACCAGGTACACCCACGACTTCTGCCGGAGCCGGCGCTGGACCGCACCGATCGGATGATCCCCGCCAATCCGGTGCGCGGGCGCCAGCCCACCGAGCCCTGCGCTGCCGACGATGCCCTCGTACCCGCCGAAGTGGGGGACGCCGTCGACTGACAGCGCTGACGCGGGAACCGGCTCGAGGGGCGCCGCTGAGGACGGGTGCGGAGGCAGGGGTGTCACCATGGCGCTCACGTTACGCGCGCACACCTCGCGCAGGCTCGGGGTCCTTGCTCCTCGGTATGGTCGGCTGATGTTCCCTGTGCTGCAGACACCCCGCCTGACCATCCGTCCAGTGCGCGCCGACGACATCGACCCGCTGTTCGAACGGCGCAACGATCCTGCCGTGGCCGCGCTCCAGGCCTGGGAGATCCCGTGGCCGCGCGAGCGCGCCGAGTCGATCGTGGCGGACGTGATGGCCATGGACGGCCCGGTCGACGGCCAGTGGTACATGGTGACCGTCGTCGAGGACGGGACCGACGAGGTCGTGGCCGACCTCGTGCTGCACCCCACCAACGAGTTGCGGACCGCAGAGGTCGGCTACTCGCTGAGCACCCGGCACTGGGGAAAGGGCTATGCCACCGAGGCCCTGGAGGCGTTCGTGGCGTGGATCCTCGAGGAGCTTCCCGTGACCCGCGTGTCCGGGATGCTGCACCCGGACAACCGCGCTTCGGCGATGGTCCTCGAGCGGACCGGGTTCATCTTCGAGGGCCACACCCGGCTGTCGTTCTGGCTCGGCGACGACAACTCGGACGACTGGATCTACGGGATGACGCGCGCCGACTGGGACGCCTGGCAGCGGCGCCCACGCACCCAACCCGACGACGTGCACCTTGCCCCAGTGACGCACGAGAACAGGTCAGCCGTGCGCGCGCTGAGCACGCACCACTCCCAGCGCGCCTTCGTGGCGCCGATGCTCGACTCGTTCGCCGACGCGCTGCTGCCGGAGATCGTCGACGGGGCGCCGGTGATGCCCTGGCTGCGGGCGATCGAGGCGGACGGGGTGATCGTCGGTTTCGCGATGCTGGCCCTGACGACGCCGCAGCACCCCGAGCCCTTCCTCTGGCGGCTGCTGATCGACCGGCTGCACCAGCGCCGCGGCATCGCCTCCCGAGTGCTGGAGCTGATCGCCGACGAGTGCCGCGCGATGGGCGATGCGACCCTGCTGGTGAGCTGGGTCGAGGGCAAGGGCTCACCACGCCCCTTCTACCTCGCTCACGGGTTCGCGCCGACGGGACGGATCGTCGACGGCGAGACCGAGGCACGCCTGCAGCTGGGCTGAGGCACCGCGACGACAATGCCACGGGCCGCCGCCCGAGGCACGACGCGTGCGCTCCCCCTCGGCCATGCGCTACCCTGTTCACGATGTTCACCGTGCGACTGCTCCTTGGTAGCCGCGGCGGGGCCTGATCCAACCGGCTCCCCTGTCGCGGGTGATCGCGTGCGCCGGTTCGAGACCCCACGGGTCGAACCCCAGACACAGCCCCAGGAGCAGAAGATCATGAGCACAACTTCGTCCGCACCGTATGCCCAGCGCACCGCCCAGAAGCCCTCGCCGATGGCGTACCAGCGCTACGCACCCTTCACCCCGATCGCCCTGGCCGACCGCACCTGGCCCAGCACGGTGATCTCCCAGGCCCCGCGCTGGTGCGCGGTCGACCTGCGCGACGGCAACCAGGCCCTGATCGACCCGATGACCCCTGACCGCAAGAGGCGCATGTTCGAGCTGCTGGTGCGGATGGGCTACAAGGAGATCGAGGTCGGCTTCCCCTCCGCCAGCCAGACGGACTTCGACTTCGTCCGGGAGCTGATCGAGGGCGACATGATCCCCGACGACGTGGTCATCCAGGTCCTGACCCAGTCCCGCGAGCACCTGATCGAGCGCACCTACGAGTCGATCCGTGGGGCCAAGCAGGCGATCGTGCACCTGTACAACTCAACCTCCACGCTGCAGCGCCGGGTGGTGTTCGGCCTGGACAAGGACGGGATCAAGGACATCGCCGTCCATGGCGCGCAGCTGTGCATGAAGTACGCCGAGCAGATCACCCCGGACACCGACATCTACTACGAGTACTCCCCCGAGTCCTACACCGGCACCGAGCTGGAGTTCGCTGTCGAGGTCTGCAACGCCGTCAACGACGTGTGGCAGCCGACCTCTGAGCGCAAGGTGATCATCAACCTGCCCGCCACTGTCGAGATGGCCACGCCGAATGTCTACGCCGACTCCATCGAGTGGATGCACCGCAACCTGCGGTACCGCGACTCGATCGTCCTGAGCCTGCACCCGCACAACGACCGCGGCACTGCCGTGGCCGCCGCGGAGCTGGGGTTCATGGCCGGCGCCGACCGGATCGAGGGCTGCCTGTTCGGCAACGGGGAGCGGACCGGCAACGTCTGCCTGGTGACCCTGGGCATGAACCTGTTCAGCCAGGGGATCGACCCGCAGATCGACTTCCGGGACATCGATGAGATCCGCCGCACGGTCGAGTACTGCAACCAGCTGAAGGTTCCCGAGCGGCACCCGTACGGCGGCGACCTGGTGTTCACCGCGTTCTCCGGCTCGCACCAGGACGCCATCAACAAGGGCTTCAAGGCGATGGCGACCGATGCAGGCATGGCCGGGGTACCGGTCGAGTCCTTCCGCTGGGAGGTCCCCTACCTGCCGATCGACCCGCACGACATCGGCCGCACGTACGAGGCCGTCATCCGGGTCAACAGCCAGTCCGGCAAGGGTGGCGTGGCCTACATCATGCGCACCGAGCACGGGCTGGAGCTCCCGCGGCGCCTGCAGATCGAGTTCTCCCAGGTGATCCAGCGGATGACCGACTCGGAGGGCGGCGAGGTCGCGCCGGCGCAGATGTACGAGATCTTCGCCGATGAGTACCTGCCCGTCCCGGAGATGCCGTGGGGTCGGCTGAAGCTGCGCCACGTGCTGGTGGAGTCTGACGTCGATGGCGAGACGATGGTGCGCACCGTCATCCGCGACAACGCCCACCACGCCCGGGAGTTCGAGGGCGTCGGCCACGGCAACGGCCCGATCGCCGCGTTCTGCGACGCCCTGGCCGCCCACCACATCGACGTCCGCGTCCTGGACTACTCCGAGCATGCGATGTCGGCCGGCGGCGACGCCAAGGCGGCAGCGTTCGTGGAGTGCGCGATCGGTGGCCGGGTGCTGTGGGGCGTCGGGATCGACTCCTCGATCGTGACCGCCTCGCTCAAGGCGATCATCTCCGCAGTCAACCGGGCGCAGCGCGACACCGTGGGCTGAGGCGCGGGGCGCAGCCGGGGGCAGCACCGAGGTCCGGTCGCGACCTTCGGTGCGTGGCGACCCCCGCTGCACGTCCGAGCCCCTGGCGCGTGTCAGCCCTCGACGATGTCCCCGAGGACCGGGTCGACCTCGATACCCAGCGAGGTCAGGTACTCCTCAGCGGCGTCGAGCTGTGCCGGCTCCCCGGACATCTCCAGGACCATCCAGCCGAAGTGGTCCTCGATGGACGCACGCCGGATGGACGTGACCACGCCGTAGTCCACACCCAGGTGGTACACGACGGGCTCGCGCACCTGGGTCTGCGGGAAGGTCAGCCGGACGGGGCGATGCACTTCAGCCATGCCCGCCACTGTAGTGCGCGGGCCACGAGGCGCGCCCGCCTGGCTGATCGACCGGCTGACGGAGTGACCGGCTGACTGGGTGTGCACCTCGCGCTGCGACCGACCGCCCCTCGCACGGGTAGTGGGCGGTCGGTCGCAGATGACTCAGACGAGGTCGACGCTCTCCACGAGGTCGGCCTCGATCTCGCGGGCGATCCCGGCGAGGACCTCGGCGCCCGGGGAGGCATCCACGGTGAGCACCATGACGGCCTTGCCGCCGACGGTGTCGCGCGACACCTGCATCCCGCCGATGTTCACCCCGGCGTGACCCAGGGCCCCGCCGACGGCGCCCACGACACCCGGCCGATCCGCGTAGCGCATCACGACCAGGTGCTCGGACAGCGGGACCTCGAGGTCGAAGTCGTCGATCTCCACCAGCTTGGCGATGTTGCGCGGGCCGGACAGGGTGCCGCCCACGCGCAGCGACGTGCCGTCGGTCAGTGCCAGGCGCACCCGCACCAGGTTGCGGTGGTCACCGGCGTCGGCGTCGGTGACGAGGACGGCCTCGATCCCCCGATCCTTGGCGATGACCGGCGCGTTGACGTAGGAGACCTGCTCCTCGGACAGCGGGGTGAAGACGCCCTTCAGGGCCGAGAGCTCGAGGATCTTCACGTCGTTCTCGGTGACCTCGCCGCGGACCTCGGTCTCGACAGCGGCAACCGGCGCGCCGGCCAGGGCGGTGGCGATCTGGCCCAGCGCCTCGGTCAGGGGCAGCATCGGGCGGACGTCGTCGGCGATGGCCCCGCCCTTGACGTTCACGGCGTCAGGGACGAGCTCACCGGCCAGCGCGAGGCGTACGGACTTGGCCACGGCGATGCCGGCCTTCTCCTGGGCCTCGTCGGTGGAGGCGCCCAGGTGCGGGGTGACGACCACCTGCTCCAGGCTGAACAGCGGGGAGTCCGTGCACGGCTCCTTGGCCCACACGTCGATCCCCGCGCCGGCGACCCGGCCGTCGACGATCGCCTCGTACAGGGCGGCCTCGTCGACGATGCCACCGCGCGCGGCGTTGATGATCCGCACGGTCGGCTTGACCTTGTGCAGGGCCTCGTCGCCGATGAGACCGATGGTCTCCGGGGTCTTGGGCAGGTGCACGGTGATGAAGTCGCTGTCGGCCAGCAGTTGGTCGAGGGACACCATCCGGATGCCCATCTGCGCGGCGCGCGCGGGCTGGACGTACGGGTCGTAGGCGATGAGGCTGACACCGAACGCGCTCAGCCGCTGGGCGACGAGCAGGCCGATCCGGCCCAGGCCGACCACGCCGACGACCTTGTCGGCGAGCTCCACCCCGGTGTACTTGGAGCGCTTCCACGCCCCGCCCTTGAGCGCGTCGTTTGCCGGCGCGATGTGCCGGGCGCTGGCCAGCAGGAGGGCGATCGCGAGCTCGGCGGCCGAGCCGATGTTGGACGTGGGTGCGTTGACGACCATCACGCCGGCCTGCGTGGCTGCGGGGACGTCGACGTTGTCCAGGCCCACGCCGGCCCGGGCGACCACCTTGAGGCGACGCGCAGCGGCGATCGCCTCGGCGTCGACCTTCGTGGCCGAGCGGATCAGGATCGCATCGACGTCTGCGATGGCCGGCAGCAGCTCCGCGCGGTTCGCGCCGTCGCAGTAGCGGATCTCGAAGTCGGGGCCGAGGGCCTCAACAGTGGCGGGGCTGAGTTCCTCGGCGATCAGGACGATGGGCTTGCTCACGGTTGGCACCCTCTTGACTGACCCACGGGGTCGATCCCCACGGCTGCGCCAATTCTAACGACGGGCGGGTTGGCGGGTCGGGCACCCCAAAGGTCCCGTTCCCTCCCGCGAAGGGCCTGAGGAGACGCGCCTGCGGATGCGGACCTGGGGCTCGCGAGCCATCCTGTGGCGCATGGACCACGGCAAGGACCGGCGCAAGAGCGCCTCGGCCAACGCCGCCCTGCTCCTGGCGGCGGTCCTGATCCCGGTGCTGGGCGCGATCGACACATCCGGGATCGACCACACGGAGGTACGCCCGTGGGGGTGCCGGACGTGCACCATCCCGCCAGCACCACTGCCGGCGGCCGAACCCGACTCCGACCCCTTGTGACGACTGACCCCCGCGAGCCGGAGCCCGGGGGGGGCAGCCGTTCGGCAGCAGGATCCCGGTCGCGTCAGCGGGCTGCGGTGCCCGGCTGCGTCCCGCCTCGCGTTCCGTCAGCCCGGTCAGCGGGCCGCGGTGCCCTCCACGTAGTCGCTGTCAGACGTCTTCACCCACGACATCAGCTGGCGCAGCTGGCGGCCGGTCTCCTCGATGGGGTGGGCCTCACCGGCCGCCCGCAGGGCGTGGAACTCGGGTGCGCCCGCATCCTGGTCGTTGATGAACCGCTGGGCGAAGGCGCCGGACTGGATGTCGGCCAGCACCGCGCGCATGTTCTCCTTGACGTGCGGGTCGATGACCCGCGGGCCGGACACGTAGTCGCCGTACTCGGCGGTGTCCGAGACACTCCAGCGCTGCTTGGCGATGCCGCCCTCGTACATGAGGTCGACGATGAGCTTCAGCTCGTGCAGGCACTCGAAGTACGCGACCTCGGGCTGGTAGCCGGCCTCGGTGAGCACCTCGAACCCGGTCTGGACCAGCATCGAGGCACCGCCGCAGAGCACGGCCTGCTCGCCGAACAGGTCAGTCTCGGTCTCCTCGGTGAAGGTGGTCTTGATCCCACCGGCGCGCAGGGCACCGATCGCCTTCGCGTACGAGAGCGTCAGGTCCCACGCCCCGCCCGTGGCGTCCTGCTCGACGGCCACGATCGCGGGAACGCCGCGCCCGGCGACGTACTCGCGACGGACCAGGTGGCCTGGGCCCTTCGGGGCGACCATGCAGACGTCCACGTCGGCCGGGGGCTTCACGTAGCCGAAGCGGATGTTGAAGCCGTGGGCGAAGAACAGCGCGTCCCCAGCCTTGAGGTTCGGGGCGATCGCCTCGGCGTACAGGCCGCGCTGGGCGGGGTCGGGCACGAGAACCATGATCAGGTCAGCCTCGGCACACGCGGTGGCGGGGTCGACGACCCGCAGACCCTCGGCCTCGGCCTTGGCGCGGCTCTTGGAGCCCTCGGCCAGGCCGACTCGTACGTCGACCCCGGAGTCGCGCAGGCTCAGCGCGTGGGCGTGGCCCTGGCTGCCGTATCCGAGCACCGCGACCGTGCGGCCCTGGATGATCGAGAGGTCGGCATTGTCGTCGTAGTACAGCTCAGCCACGGGGGCTCCTCGGGTGTTGCGGCGCACGGACGGCGCCGGGGATCTGCTTCGGATGGATTCTGTCAGGTCGGTTGGTGCGCGCGAGCAGCGGTGACGGCCGTGGTGTCATCGATCCGGCAATCACAGTGCCGGATCGATGACACAGGTCCCGGTGGGCACCCGCTCAGGCGGTCCGGTCGATCGGGCGCAGCGCGCGCTCGGTCATGGACTTCGAGCCGCGGCCCAGGGCGACCGCCCCGGACTTGACCAGCTCGCGGATGCCGAACGGCTCAAGCACCCGCAGCAGCGCGTCGAGCTTGTCGCGGCTGCCGGTGACCTCGATGGTCACCGCATCGGGGGCCACGTCGACGATGCCCGCCCGGAACAGCGCCGCTGTCTCCAGCACGTGGCTGCGGGTCGTGGCATCGGCGCGCACCTTCACGAGCATGAACTCCCGCTGCACGGAGGTTGTCGGCTCAGCTCGACGATCTTGAGCACGTTGACCAGCTTGTTGAGCTGCTTGGTCACCTGCTCCAGCGGCAGCCCCTCGACCTCGACGACCAGGGTGATCCGCGAGACCTCCGGGGTCTCGGTCGGGCCGACGGCCAGCGACTCGATGTTGAAGCCGCGCCGCGAGAAGAGCCCGGCGATGCGGGCCAGCACGCCCGGCTGGTCCTGGACAAGCACGCTCAGTGTGTGACGGCTCATCGCTCAGTCCTCCCGGTCCCACTTCGGCGCCATGTCGCGCGCGAACTTGATGTCGGAGTTGCTCGTACCCGCGGCCACCATCGGCCAGACCATGGCGTCCTTGTGGACCCGGAAGTCCACGACGACCGGGGCGTCGTTGATGGACATGGCCTTCTCGATCGTGCCGTCGACGTCCTCGGGGGAATCGCAGCGCAGGCCGACGCAGCCATAGGCATCGGCGAGCTTCACGAAGTCCGGGACGCTGTGCGAGTGCAGGTCGGTGTTGGAGTAGCGCTCGTTGTAGAACAGCGACTGCCACTGGCGCACCATTCCGAGGGCCCGGTTGTTGATCAGCGCCACCTTGATCGGGATGTTGTTGATCGTGCAGGTGGCCAGCTCCTGGTTGGTCATCTGGAAGCACCCGTCGCCATCGATGGCCCAGACGGTCTTGTCCGGCGCCCCGACCTTGGCGCCCATGGCGGCGGGCACGGAGAAGCCCATGGTGCCCAGGCCGCCGGAGTTGATCCACGCGCCCGGCTTCTCGTACTGCACGAACTGCGCGGCCCACATCTGGTGCTGCCCGACGCCGGCGACGTACAGGGCGTCCGGACCGACGATCTGGCCGAGGCGCTCGATGACGTACTGCGGGGCGAGCGTTCCGTCGTCGGGCAGGTCGTAGCCCAGCGGGTACTTGTCCAGCCAGCGGTCAGCTCGGACCACCAGCCCGCGATGTCGAAGGCGTTCCCCGCTGCCAGCTCTGCCTGGACGGCCGCCACCAGCTCGGCGATGACCTCCTTCGCGTCGCCCACGATCGGCACGTCGGCGCGGCGGTTCTTCGAGATCTCGGCCGGGTCGATGTCGGCGTGGATGATCTTGGCGTTCGGCGCGAACGTGGACAGCTGGCCGGTGACCCGGTCGTCGAAGCGGGTGCCGAGGGCGATCAGCAGGTCCGAGGACTGCAGCGCACCGCACGGCGGCCACGGTCCCGTGCATGCCGGGCATGCCCAGGTTCTGCGGATGGCTGTCGGGCAGCGCCCCCCGCGCCATGAGGGTCGTCACCACGGGGATGCCGGTGAGGTCGGCCAGGGCACGCAGCTCGGCGGCGGCCCCAGCGCGGATGACCCCGCCGCCCACGTAGAGAACGGGCTTCCGGGACTCCAGCATCAGCCGCGCGGCCTCACGGACCTGCCGGGCGTGCGGCCGGGTCGTCGGCTTGTACCCGGGGAGGTCCAGCCGCGAGGGCCAGGCGAAGGTCGTCTGGGCCTGCAGGGCGTCCTTGGAGATGTCCACGAGCACAGGACCGGGGCGTCCGGTGCCCGCGATGTGGAAGGCCTCGGCGATCGCCCGGGGGATGTCCTCAGCGCGGGTCACCAGGTAGTTGTGCTTGGTGACCGGCATCGTGATCCCACGGATGTCGGCCTCCTGGAAGGCATCGGTGCCGATGGCGGCCGAGTTCACCTGACGAGTGATCGCAACGATCGGCACCGAGTCCATGTACGCGTCAGCGATCGGCGTCACCAGGTTGGTGGCTCCCGGCCCGGAGGTCGCCATGCAGACCCCGAC
>CAVVEV010000011.1:0-146970 GCA_963747335.1 uncultured Actinomycetes bacterium
CCATGCTCACCCACATCGACGACCTGACCGAGAGCCTGCGGGTGGTCACCCCGCCGTTCCACGAGATCGGCCAGATCTTCACCGGTGCCCAGGAGATGGGCTTCGACATGTCGATCTTCCGCGTGGACCCGCCGGACTACGACCCGAGTTGGCTCATTTGCTTAGTGCGTGAGTTCGGCGCCGTGGATCGCGTCGAGGATGGCTTGTTTGTCGTCGGGGATCGCGGGCGGGAACGTCTGCTGGGTGCCGTTGATCGCGATCGTTGCTGAGCGCGGGGTCGCAGTTGGCGGGTGACGTTGCGGATGGACAACCCGGTCCGGTTCTGGACCTCGCGGGACACTGCGAGTGCGGCGAACGCGATGGTCAGGTGGGCCTCGATGGCGTCGCGGGTGCGGTGGAACATCGGCCGGGCGGCCAGATCGGACTTGCTCATCCGGAACGACGCCTCGACGTGCCACAGGTCGTGGTAGGAGCTGATCACCTCGCCTGCGGGCATGAGGTGGGCGCCGATGTTGGTGACGTAGCCCTTGAGCCCGACCAGGCTGCGGGCGCGGTCCAACGCGGCCTGGTCCAGGGTCCGCGCCCCGTTGGTGGTCTTGACGAACCGTGGGGTCCGGGCGGCCTTCGTGCCTTGGACGACGGCGCGGGCCCGGTCCTCCTGGGCGGTGAGGGTTCGCCGGTCGCGGACCGCCCGCTTGTGGGAGTAGGCCCAGACCGCCCGCCACGATCCGGGGTGCGTCTCAGGATCCCAGATGGGTTCGGCGCGCAGGGCGCGGTTGTTCTCGCTGCGCGCCCCGGTTCGCGGGGTGATCGTGTCGATGATCTGCCCATCGGTGAACGCGTCACCGTGCCGTGGAAGTGGGAGGCCAGATCGATCGGGGCCTTGGTCACCCGCGACCCGACGATGAACCGCAGGCTGGCCTCGTCGAGTTCACGCAGGTTGGTCGCCGAGAGCATGCCGGCGTCCGCGACCACGACCATGTCAGCCAGGCCGTAGAGCAGGCCTGGAACGCGGTGATGACCGGCAGGATCGTCAGCGTCTCGGCCTTGTTCCCGGCGAAGCAGCCGATCTCCAGCGGGAAGCCGTGTCGGTCGACCAGCAGCCCGACAACGATCTGCGGGTCGACTCGGCGTTCCTTGGAGTACCCGACCTTGCGCAGGTCGTCTTCCTTGTCGGCCTCGAAGTACAGGGTGGTGACGTCGTAGAGCACCAGCGAGATGTCCCCGGCCGTCGCGGCGTGGGCGAAGCATCCGGCCGCGATCAGGCCGCGGTAGTCGCGCACCTCGGCCCGGGCCAGGGTGCGCTTCATCGTGGCGTAGCTGGCCGGTGCCCGGCCCAGGTCGGTCAGGACCCGGCCCGAGTCCAGCAACGAGGACGGCTCCACGATCCGGGCGATCACCAGGTCGCGGAACACCTCATCGCCGAGCACGTCGAACCCCAGATCGGTGAACACCACCGACAACGCGTTCAACAGCACCCGGGCGTCCGTGGCCAGCACCCGCCCCGGGCCATCACGACGACCCGGCGACACCGCGGCGGGAGCCTCGAACAACGCCGGCGCGTCGGCCGGCGGGGCCAGGCCCACCACCGGCGGTGTCGGCTCAACGTCGAGGGCCAACACCCCCTGACCGGGCGGCTCGAGCAGGGTACGGGCCCGAGCCAGCAGCACCCCCAGCTCGGCCTCGGTATGTGCCGAACCGACGTGCGCCACGATCCGCTGGCGTCCCCCCACGTACTCCGCGATCTGCACCGCCGTCGCCCCCGACCCGGTCCGGACCCGCCGAATGAACGCCACACCACGACCCTAGAAGAACGCCCTTAGTGCGTGAAATCGCCCCACACTGCGAGCGTCACCGCAGGTCAACGGCACCTGCCCCCCAAGATCCCGAAACCGTGAGCCAACTCAGGAGATCGGCCAGATCTTCACCGGTGCCCAGGAGATGGGCTTCGACATGTCGATCTTCCGCGTGGACCCGCCGGACTACGAGGAGATCCTCGCGGTCCGTGCCGAGCGACAGCGGCTGGTGACCGACTTCCTGGCCACGGCCACGGCGCAACTGCTCGCGGAGGAACGCGAGAACCCGTGGGGCGGCGGTGACTGGCGTCCCAGCGTCGGTGACTGCATTCGCGTGATCCTGGAGGAGGAGTGGGCGCACCTGCGCTACATCCGACGGGACCTCGCCCGTCTGCGTTGAGCCAGATGGAGCCAGCCAAGGCAGAGCGGTTCGATGCATGGGTTCACGCTGAGGCAGGGTCGTAGAAGCGTGATCCGCGCACGAGTGGCAACGACGGTTGCGCTCGTTCCGGGGGTGACGCTGGGCGGGTGCATCAACCCGGACTCTGAGCAGTCGTGCCTGGCGACCGGGGTGCCACCTAGCCTCTGCACGAGGCCCACGACCGTCGCTGCCCGACGTCCGTCCGCCGGTTGGCCGTGCCCCACTTCGCCGCCTATCGCGCACTTGCGGCGGGTATCGCCGAACCGAGGTGACGCGGCATTCGGCGCGGGGCACGTTGACCTTCTCGGAGAGCTGTCACGAGCGGTGAAGGTCGACGAAGACCTGGCCGCCAGTCACCTCGATAACCCGGCTGACGAACCAGTTAGCCCTCGTGTCGACGAGTCCGAAGGCTTCCCATTGTACTCGCAGACGAGTCTCCAGGGCCCCGGTGACCGTCACCCGCGAGTTCTCGGCGGCACTCTGGTGCGAGAGATCCGTGCCGCACTTGGAACCGGTCATCGCCAACGGTGACGACGAACTCCGCACCCATGCCTGGAAGAGGGCCCTGGCGTCGCCCATAGTCGGCCCAGACGTCTCGCCCGGCGGTGGCCACTCCAGTCAGCACATAATGCGGGACCTGGGCGGCCTCGTGATCCGGCAGCGCTTCAGCGATCCCATCGGGTGTCGTGACCTCGGCTGCGGTCACCCCTCCGCATACACGGAGGCCCACGGACCGAAGCACCTCCCCGGTCACAGGCTGCAGGCGGTCACCCGTGAGCATCCCGGCAATTGAGCGGACCTTCAACCAGGCGATGGCTCAGCTCGTGCGCCCCGGTCGGGTCCAGGTGTTGCAGGACGACATCGTCGGCCAGATCGACAAGACAGTCCACGCGCCCGGGACGCCGCCGGTCGTCGTGCGCGAACTCGGCGATCGCCAGTTGTGGGAGGTGCCGCCCAGCGAGGTCCAGGAACTGATGAGGCGGTTGCAGGAAGCCGAGGGATTGCACGACGAGGAGTCGGTCAAGCGAGCGGTGCTCCGGGTCTACGGCCGCAAGTCCTTGACCAAGGCCACCAGCACCTACCTCGACGAGTGTGCCACCTACCGGAGCGGGGCCCTGTGATGCGTGCCCAGCGTCACCTGTCGCATCGAGGCGCGACCAGGGACCGGGTGAACCGAGTCCGCGTCAGGCGGCGCCGGAACCCGCGGGAGCCCGCGTCAGAGGAGTAGGGCACTGGAACGGTCCACTCCGGCCCCCGGAGTGGTAGCGGTACACGACCCCGTCGTAGGCCAGCTCGATGATCGATCCATCGGTCATGACCTGGGGGTAGTTCATGCCGGGCCGTGGGCAGCCCACGCTGGCGTCCGGCCAGGTCACGAGCACGGCGGCGTGGGTGGTGATGTCCGAGGCGTCGACCCCCAGCAGGCCGGCAAGGTCGGCGGTGGCCTGGTCGATGAGCGGCTGGAGGCCCGGTGCGATGTCGCCGGCGACGTAGAGCGGTGCGGTCGGGATGGCTGGGGTCACGGGCTGGGGGCTCCTCGACTCTGACGGCTCCGTCGGCTCCGTCGGCTCTGACGGCTCTGACGCGCGGGGGGAGGCGGTGATCACCGGACCTGTCGAGGGGTCCGCGATCCCGGGTGAGGTGTCCCCACAACCGCCCACGAGCAGGAGCGCCCCCGCCAGCAGCACGCCGGGCTTCTGCTTCATGGTGACTCCTCACTGGCGTCCATCAGCCTACCAACCGACCTCCGGGCGCACCGCTCGCCGGAGGCCCCGAATCGCCCGGTGCGCCCTGCCGGTCAGCCGAAACCCTTGTGCTGGTGGTCCCGGGTGCCCTAGCGTGCGGGTCGCGACGACGGAGCCCTGAGCCCAGGGCGACGGCACGGTTCAACCCCACCGAGTGCCCACGCGTCCTTGAGCGCCAGGGGCCCTCCCTCCAGGAAGGCACCACATGAGAAGTGGTCCAGGGATTCGGCGAGTCCTTCTTCTGAGCATCCCGCTGGTGATGGTCGGTGCGACGATGCCCGCGATGGGTGTGGAGTCGGCCGACAAGGACCTGTTCTCAGCGACCGGCCTGCAGCCCACGGAGACGATCGTGGGCGACATGGCGAAGGCGGCCCGGACCAAGGACGGACGCGTCAGTGTCGTGGTCAAGCTCGACGACGCGTCCGTCGCGGCGTACACGGGCGGGGTGGACGGCCTGGCCGCCACCAACCCCGAGGCCCGCGGCGAGGAGGAGCTGGACCTGGACTCCAAGGACACGAAGGCCTACCGCAGCTACCTGCGCGGGAAGCAGGACAAGTTCCGCAAGGACCTCAACGCCCGGGTGGGCGACGCCAAGACCGTCACACACGTCGACCTGGTCCTCAACGCGGTGACCGTCGTCCTGCCCCCCGAGGAGGTGGCCGCACTCGCGGCCGTGCCGGGTGTGCAGGCCATCTACCCCGACGTCCTGCTGAAGGTGAACACCGACGCCAGTCCCGCGTTCATCGGGGCGACCTCCGCGTGGGAGTCCCTCGGTGGCCAGGAGGAGGCAGGCGAGGGCGTCATCGTGGGCGTGCTCGACTCGGGAGTGTGGCCCGAGCACCCCTCCTTCGCCGATCCGGACCCCTCGGGCAAGCCGTACCCGGCACCGCCGGCCGCTCCTGACACCGCGCGCGCCTGCGACTTCACCGGCGGCGCCAACCCGGGCCCCGCCTTCACGTGCAACAACAAGCTCATCGGCGCCGAGCGCGTCATGTCCACCTACGAGGCCGTGGTCGGCCTGGAACCGGGCGAGTTCACGACGGCCCGGGACGACGATGGTCACGGCACCCACACGGCGTCGACGGCCGCGGGCAACGGCGGTGTCGCGGCCACCATCTTCGGCCAGCCGCGCGGGACCGTGTCGGGCATCGCCCCGCGGGCCCATGTCGAGGTCTTCAAGGTCTGCGGCGTCGCGGGATGCTTCTCGTCGGACTCCGCTGCGGCCGTCCAGAGCGCGATCACCAACGGTGTGAACGTCATCAACTTCTCGGTCAGCGGCGGCGCGAACCCCTTCAGCGACCTGGTCGAGCTGGCGTTCCTGGACGCGTACGAGGCCGGCGTGTTCGTCGCCGCCTCGGCCGGCAACTCGGGTCCGACCCCGGACACGACCGATCACCGGGGCCCCTGGGTCACGACGGTGGCTGCCAGCACGCACGACCGGGGGTTCGTCAACACCATCGACCTGACCGGTGACGGCGGGGCCACCCTGTCCTTGTCGGGCACCTCGCTGACTGCGGGCGCCGGACCGGCGCCGGTAGTCGTGGCGACCAGCGACCCCCTGTGCGCGTCCGCCCCGCCGAACCCCGGGCCGTGGACCGGCAAGATCGTGGTCTGCCAGCGCGGGGGCAACGGCCGGGTTGATAAGGGCAAGAACGTCGCCGACGGTGGTGGGGTCGGGATGATCCTGTACAACCAGGCCGCCAACGTGACCGACCTCGAGACGGACAACCACTTCGTTCCGACCAGCCACATCCAGTTCAGCCAGGGCGAGGAGGTCAAGGCCTTCGTGGCCGGCAACGCCTCGGCCGCTGCGACCATCACGCCGGGCGTGAAGGGATCGGCACAGGGCGATGTGATGGCGTCGTTCAGCTCGCGCGGTGGTCCCGGACAGTCCCTGGGGATCAGCAAGCCCGACATCACGGCTCCCGGGGTCCAGATCCTCGCGGGTGCCTCGCCGCAGCACGTCGACGTCGCCGGCGGCCCCCAGGGCGAGCTGTTCCAGGCCATCGCCGGCACCTCGATGTCCAGCCCACAGGTGGCCGGCTCGGGCGCGCTGATCAAGGCCCTGCATCCGACGTGGACGCCGGGCCAGATCAAGTCAGCCCTCATGACGACCGCTCGGACCGCGGGCCTGGTCAAGGAGGACGGGGTGACGCCGTTCACGCCGTTCGACGCCGGTTCGGGTCGGGTGGACCTCACCGTGGCCGGCGACCCCGGCCTGACCTTTGCGGCCACCGGGGCAGACTTCGTGGCCAACAGCGCTGCGCTGTACAACGCGAACTACCCCAGCATCTACTACCCGAAGATGCCGGGGGTGGTGACGGTGACGCGCACAGCCACCAGCGTCCTGGACTCCAACTCCGTGTGGCGGCTGAAGTCGACAGGGACGTCCGATTTCCAGATCAGCGTGCCCAACTCACTGACTGTCCGTGCCGGTCGCAGTGCCAGCATCCCGGTCACGCTCGACGCATCCCGCGTCCCGCTGGGCGAGACCCGTTTCGGCACCATCACCCTCACCCAGAAGAACGGCGGGAACAGGGTGCTGCACATGCCGGTCACCATCGTGCGTGACCAGGCGGCGGTGACCTTCACGAAGGCGTGCGACCCGACCGACCTGACCCGGAAGGGCACGACCCGCTGCACGCTGACGGCCACCAACCCGACGTCCGTTGACGTGGACTACGCGCTGCGCGACCGGCTTCCCGAGCAGCTCGACCTGGTGCGCTCCAGCGTGGTCGGCGGCAGTGCGCGGGGCAACACCGTCGTTGCCTCGGGCACCATCGCGGCGGCACAGCCCCCGCAGGTCGCCATCGCTGCAGGGGCATCGCCTGCCGGCTACCTGCCCCTGTCCGGGTTCGGAATCGCCCCGATCGCTGGGGTGGGGGACGAGACGATCAGCAACTTCAACGTCCCGGCGTTCAGCTTCGGCGGCGAGACGTGGACGCGCCTGGGCGTCGTCAGCAACGGGTACGCCGTCATCGGCGGGGGAACCGGGGCGGACGTCGACTTCGTCAACCAGGACCTCCCGGATCCGGCGCTGCCGAACAACGTCCTCGCCGGGTTCTGGACCGACCTGAACCCGGGGGCCGGAGGGGCCATCCGCGTCGGAACCCTGACCGACGGCGTCGACACCTGGATCATCGTGGACTTCGAGGACGTCCCCGAGTACTCCATCCCGGGCAAGACCCACTCGTTCCAGATCTGGATCGGGACCGACTCGGGGACCCCTGGCGAGGACATCTCGTTCACCTACGGGACCAGCACCGGCGTCGGTGATGGTGGATTTGCCACCGTGGGCGCGGAGAACAAGTTCGGCAACAGCGGCGGCACCGTCTACGTTGACGGCACCGGAACGCTGCCCGTCGACGGGACGGAACTGCGCGTCACGTCCGCGCCTGGGGTGACCCAGTCTGTCACCGTCACGTTCGACGCGCGGGCCACGGGCAAGCGCGGCCCGTGGACGAACTGCGCGACGTTGGAGTCCAGCGGGTTCCAGGGCACCAGCTACTCATGCGTGTCGGGAACCATCAGGTAGCCCCTGGCTGACGGCGGTGGGGGTGCGGACTTCGGACCGCCCCCCACCGCCGTTCGGTGCCTTCCTGGGGTGGCGCATCGGTGGCCTCCGGCGGGGGACGAGGGCCCGCGGGGGACCTGGCCACAGGGGCGTGGCGCGTCCAGGATTCGCAGAACTTCACGGGTGAGGAGCAGTGCTGTGGCTGACGACGGGTTCACCGAGGAGGAACGCGCCGCGATGAAGGCGCGGGCGGCTGCAGCTCAAGGCGTCCGCCCGCCGCGGATCGGGTGCCAAGAAGGCGCAGGCCGATGAGCGCGACTGTCTGGACAGGATCGCCGCTGCCGACAGTGGGTGGTGAGGGCAGCCATTCATCAGGTCGAACGGTCTGTGCGGTCTGGGCGATGGCACAGGCCAGGAGTGCACTTGCCGTGCTGGGGTCAGGCGCCGCCCCCGCGCCAAGTTCGGCTCCACCGGCGGGATGGACTTGGATCCTCACGACTTCCGGCGCGGTGTGGGCGCCGGCACAGTCGTCCTGGTGGGGCGGCCCCGCGCCTGCACGGACCTCGAGGTCTTGGAACGGGCACTGACGATCAACAGGCCCTGACTGGAGGAGTCGCCCGACCTCGGAGGCGCCGCCGCGGGTGACCCCTACCGCCGCGAAGGACTGTCAAGCAGCAGCTCAGCGGTACTCCACTTCGATGCACATCACCGTGCGGCCGCTCGCCCGGCTCAACTCGCCCAGCGTGACCGAGGCCGGGTCGGCCCATGCCCGAGGCTGGATTGACCGCCAATGTGTCGGTTCTGGGGTGTCAGTGATCACTCAGTGTGACTGACGACCGGCCTGGCTAGCTTTGGGCCTGCCGTCGTCAGCCATGTTGAGACTCTTGGGCACGACGGTCCGGCCCAGATTGACCCAGATCGACCTACTCGTTCTGGAACTCGTGGCGACGGACAGAACAGGGGGGCAGGTTCCTCGCCGTCAAACCGCCTCGCGTCACCAACCCTCGTGTCGGGGCATCTCGCCCCGGCCACGAGGGTTGCGGCCGGTCAACGGCAAGCGGGGGAGTAGGGGATCCCGGGCAGGAAGTGGTTCCATTTCTCGTTGGTGAGTTCATGCGTGGTGAGTTTGGCCGCGGCTACCTGGCAGGCGGCCGACTTCCACTGCTCGGGGTCCATCGTGATCGAGGCGAGCACACTGCCGGTTCCGACGAGCAGCTGGTGGTCCTGCCCGGCTGCAAGGGCGTAGGCATCGGCGAACGTGTCGGTGGGTGCCTCGGTGTCCAGGGGCAGGTCGGCGACGGCGACTTGCAGTGTTCGGGCGTCGAGCACGGTCAGGGAGCGGGGGTGGGAGATCACCAGCCACCGCCCGTCCTCGGTGTAGGTCATCCTGGTGACCTCGCGAGGGCCGGGCAGCAATGAGAGGCTGAGGGCCTCCCCGGTCGTCGCGTCAGTCTGCCGGAGGTAGGTCGGACTGGCTACCAGAAGTCGCTGGCCGTCCGGTGTGAAGGCTATCGACGGGGCGGTCTCGGGGGCGTCCAGCCACGTCCGATCCCGCAGTGCCACGTCGTAGATCACCACGAAGCCGTCGTTGAAGGCGATGGCGACCCTGCTCCCGTCAGGGGAGAAGACCACTGACGATGGCGTCGCGCCGTACCGCCAGTCGTTGAGGTCAACGCTCCGGTGCTCGCCCCTTGCCCATCTGCTCCCTTAATCCCCTAATCCCTTAATCCCTGGGTAGATCCCGGCGCTGGCTGTTCGAACTCCGTTGTGATCGAAGCACAGCACCTGCATGCGGACCCGGACATCATCCGCGGCGGATGAGCCTGCAGGCGCCGGGGGAGTCATCCCCTGCGGATGATGCGGGGCGCGTGTGAGAGATGGCACGCTTCACGGGGGAAGTGGTCCTGACGGCAGGACCCGAGAATACGGAGGTGAGACGGATGCGGGGGCACGAACGCCGTGAGGAGCGTCGCGAGGAGCGTCAGACGTTTGGGGCGCGAGGGGGTGCCGACCGGTACCAGATGCGCGAGAAGATGCTGAGCATTGGTGACGACTTCTGGGTCGAGGACGAGTCCGGCGCGCCGGGCGTTCAAAGTCAACGGCAAGGCGCTGCGGGTGCGCCAGACGTTGGTCATCGAGGATGCCAACGGCACGGAACTACTCAAGATCCAGGACCGGCCTGTGCATGTGCGTGAGGTGATGGAGGTCGAGTCCGCCGCGGGTGGCACGGTGGCCACGGTCAAGAAGGCGGTGATCAGCCCGCTGCGCGAGCGGTTCACCATTCAGATGGCCGGTGGTGGGGAGATGACGGCGCAGGGCAACATCACCGACCACGAGTTCGAGATCGAGTCCGGCGGCGCGAAGGTCGCTGAGGTGTCGAAGAAGTGGTTCCGGGTGCGCGACAGCTACGGCGTCGAGGTGGCCCCGGGGCAGGACGCGGGACTGATCCTGGCGATAGCGGTGTGCATCGACCAGATGGCAGCAGGCTGACCGCCAGCGCCATCCCACCACCCGCCCTCCTGCGTGGCTGGCTGCGGTCGTGACCGTGTGTCCATCACCTCGTGGGCGGCAAGAAGGCCAGGAGCTGCCTGGACGTGCTCAAGAGGTGGCTGGCCGTGTACAACAACAAGTCCACTGTGTGTGCTCAGACGAAGGAGTGTGGCCGTGACCACGGAGATCAGCGACCTGACGGAGTTGGCGTACGAGGGCGGGGAGCCGCTGTCCACGACCCCGGTGGTGGGTGCGCCGCCCGGATCGCCGTCGGCACATCTGACGGCCTCTGCGGAACGGGTGCGCGACGGTGAGATCCGGGTCACGGTGCTGGGGTCGGGCGACCCGTTCGTGAAGTCCAGCCAGGCGTGCGCGTCGCTGCTGATCGAGGTCGGCAACCCCCAACGGGACCTGTTCTTCTTCGACCTGGGCTCCGGTGCCGTGGCGAACTACACCGGCCTGGCGCTGCCGGTGACGGCCGCGACGAAGGTGTTCCTGACCCACCTGCACGCCGACCATGTGGGCGACATGCCCACGATGGTGTGGAGCATGGCCAAGGCCGGTCGACGCGACCTGGTCGAGGTCTGGGGACCGGCCGGGGAGACCCCGGAGCTGGGGACCCGCTCCTACACCGAGCACCTGGCGGCCGCGCATGCCTGGGACATGTCGTCGCTGCGCGGGCATCCCGGTCAGTCCGGTGCCCGGATGGAGGTCTCCGAGGTGCCTTGGGACCGGACCGCGACGGTGTACGACCGCAACGGCGTGCAGGTCTCGTCGTTCCCGGTGATCCACATCATCAACGGTGCTGTGGGCTACCGGCTGGACTACAACGGGCGCAGCGTGGTCTTCTCCGGTGACACCCGCCCGTGCCACCCGTTGATCGACGCCTGCGATGGTGCGGACCTGCTGGTCCACGAGACGTTCCCGTCGGCGCCGGTGTTCGCCCAGAAGGCCGGCGTGCCGCTGGGGTTCGCCGAGCAGGTCGTCAACGGCGCCCACACCAGCCCGACGGCCGCGGGCCGGGTGTTCGCCCGAGCCGGGGCACGGATGTCGGTGATGTGGCACCTGGCCGTGGACCATCAGGTAGTCGGCCCGGCCTATGCCGACATGCGCACCCAGTACGACGGCCCGGTCACGATCGCCCAGGACCTGACCACGTTCGACCTCAGTGCCGAGTCCATCGTGACCCGCCAGTCGATCATCGACCCGGCCGCGTGGCCGGTGCTCGGCCCGACGACCGTGACCGGCCCACCCATGTCACCACCGCCCGAGCCGCCCGCATGGTGGGCCGGGGCACTGCTCACCGACTGAGCGCGCACCCGCCGCGCCGTCACCTCGGGGTGTGAAGGGCCACGCTCCGCAGTCGGTGGCGGCTCAGTACTCGACGGGCATTCGCCGGGTGCTGGCAAGGGCGTACATGGAGTCGAAGATGGCCGGCTTGTCCCACGGGGCGCCGGGGGCCTCGTCGCGGAACTCCCGGTAGGCACGTTCGACGTTGAGGGCCAGCCGGGTCGGGGCCTTCCACTGCCCGAACGTGCCGAGGTGGATCCGTTCCGCGGCCTGGGTGGCGGTGAGCCCGGCGTCGAAGGAGGCCCGGGACTCGTCATACACATGCTGGAAGTAGTCCCGCTCCGCGCGCAGGCCCTCAACCCCGCACACCGGCCCGTGCCCGGGCACGACCACGGCGGGGTCCAGGCCGATCATCGTGTCGATGGCGGCGAAGAACTGGTCGTAGGAGCCGACCCAGCCCATCGGTGTGCATTCGTGGAACAGCACGTCTCCGGTGAACAGCACCCCCTCGCTGGGCAGGTGCACGATCACGTCACCGACCTGGTGCGCCGGGCCCACGTAGATCAGGTGGGCCTGCGTGCCGTCGAGGTCCAGCACGTGGCGGTCGTCGAACAGGGTGGTGGGCAGGACCAGCTCGATGCCGTCGAAGTTGTAGTCCTTCGCGAGCTGGTCACCGGCGGCCAGCAGGCCGGGGTGTGCGGCCGTCAGGACCTTGCGCATGTTCGGGTCGGCGACACCGTGAACGATGTGCTGGCTCTCCACCGGGTCGGCGGCGATCTTCATCCGCTCGGGCATCGAGCGGTGCGCGATGATCTCCGCGTCGGGGAACAGCTGGTTGCCCGCGACGTGGTCGATGTCCTCATGGGTCAGCACCACGTAGCGGGGCATGCCCGACCAGACCGGGCTGAACAGGTCGATCATCTGCTGAGCGTGCGCCAGGTCCGACTGCGTGTCGATGACCACCCCGCCGCCGAGATTGATCAGACCGGAGTTGGCATCGCACACCCGGTTGGCCTCATTGAGCACCGCGTAACAGTTGTCACTGACCTGCTGCATCTTCATGGGAACCGTCTTCCTTCCTGTGGGCTGTCTCGTTGGCGACGCTCACCTCGCGGGGTGAGCGGTGTACGTCAGTCCACCACCCAATTCCAGGTTGGTGCCTCCTCCGCGGAGGAGGATTCCGCCGGTACCGCTCGCCGGTTCCACGTGAGGGCCCGGCGCTGAGCGCGCAGGTCGCGGGGTTCTACTGGTGGACGCGGTCGAGGTCGATGCCGGTGACCGAGGAGGCTGCGGCAGCGCACGGTGGGGAAGCGGTCCTCGGGCGGGATCACGTCCGCGAGCCCGGTCCTGCTCAGCTGTGCCTCGAACGTTGCTCGTGACCGGGCCAGGACGAACCGGATGCCGCCGCCCTTGAGTTCGGCCACGACATCGGTGAGCGCCTGGGCGCCGGCGGTGTCGAGGTCGCTGACTGATTCGGCGTCGAAGATCAGGGTGGTGACGAGGTCGGTCGCACCGCGTACGGCGTCGTGCACGCGGCTGCGGAAGTAGCGGCTGTTCGCGAAGAACAGCCGGTCGTCCAGGCGGAAGATCACCACTCCGGGGAAGACGACGGCGTCGCGGCGGCGTTCGACGTCGACGAACCGGCGGGCAGGGGGCTCCACCCGAGGACGGCGTCGCGAGGTTGGGCGCAGCGCCGCACGACGTCGAGGATGGACAGCAGCACGGCCAGGATCAGTGAGGGCAGCAACCCGATCGTGAGCATGCCGATGACCGTGATGACCGCGACCACCAGCTCGCCGCGGGACCCGCGGGCGAACGCCCGCCACGCGCCGAGGTCCATCAGCCCAAGGGCGGCATAGATGATCACCGCACCGAGGGTGGCCTTGGGCAGCAGCGCCAGCGCCCCGGTCAGGAACAGCAGCACGACGGCGACGCCGGCCCGACCAACCCGACGACCTGGGTGCGTCCGCCCAGCCGGATATTCAGCGCACTTCGCGAGCGCTGGACCCGAGGGGGATCGCCTGGGAGATCCCCGCGGCCATGTCGATGCCCGCCCGTAGCGGTCAGCTCACGGTTGGCGTCCACCTTGGGGCGTCTTGGCTGCGCGTAGCCTTGGCGACGGCCAAGATGGCGAGAAGCCGACCACGACGATCCCCACCGCCGCCGGGAGCAGGATCACGATCTCGGCAGGGACACCGAGGTCCACGCCAACGTCGCGAGGCCCTGCGGGATGTCGCCGACGACCACCACGCCCTGGGCGCTCGAGGTCCACGGCGCCGACGGGCCATCGAGACGACGCCACCAGTGGGGCCGGCACTTCGGAGCGGACGTGCTCCAGACCAGAATCAGCGTCAGGAACAGCCCCGCCGATCAGCAGCGTGAGCCGGGCCATGGGGATCGCCCGGAACAGGTCGAGCGAACTGATTGAGCGTATTCCTGTGCGGGGTTCTCCCGCGCGGCGACCGTAGTCGGCAGCTGGCCCAGGACGATGTAGAGCCGAGGCCCACGATGAACCCGTCGAGCACCGGACGGGCGAAGATCCGGAGATGAAGCCCAGGTGCAGCGGCGAGCACGAGGAGACACCCGCCCACGAGCAGGGACAGGATCGCGGTCAGCAGCACGTAGGAGTCGGTGGGTCCGCCGCGACCGGGGCGATCAGGGCGGGGTGAGCGCGGCGATGGTGGAGGTGGGTGCCGTCACCAGTCGCCGGGACGAGCCGAAGCGGCGTAGGCAACCAGTGCCAGCAGCACCCGTACAGGCCGAACCACCGGCAGGCCGGCGACCGAGCGTACGCGATCGCCTGCGGCACAGCAGCGCCCCAGCGTCGAGGCCGGCGAGCACATCGACGACCATGCAGCTGGCGCGGATATCCGGAGAGCGACGAGCGGCACGAAGCGCACCGGGACGTTGACCACACCTCGGCGGAACGGGCGCAGAGCCCCTCGTCCGCGGGAACCACGTCTTAGTCAGTCCCCGGGTGCTCATCCGTGCTGGCTCCTCGCGGCTGTCGGGTGACGGCGGCGCCGGTGCGGTCGGTGCGCGTCCCGACGGTGTCCCAGTCGAGGAACAGCACGCAGGCTCCCGAATGCTCGGGTACCAGGCCCTGCAGGACGTCGGCGTCGTAGGTCAGCCCAGCTCTCGGTCACGCGTGGGTTGCCCAGGGTGAGGACAGCGTCGCCGGCCAGGTGGGCATCAGGGTCCAGCAGCGACAGTGTGCCCCGCACGCGACACGACCCCGGACGGGCCAGGTGTTGTGCCCGCTGGGCCCACAGGTCGAGGAACGCGCCGGTCGGCAGGTAGCCCAGGGCTGAGGTGGGGGTCGAGGATGCCCAGATCGTCGAGGGCGCCAGGTCGACCAGCGTCAGGGCCCTGCCGTCGAACAGCAGGCCACGCGCCACGTGCGCGTACACCTCGCCACCGACCGCACCTGCATGGTGTGCAGCACAGCACCGGTGGCCAT
Source organism: uncultured Actinomycetes bacterium (assembly GCA_963747335.1). Taxonomy (GTDB): domain Bacteria; phylum Actinomycetota; class Actinomycetes; order S36-B12; family CAIYMF01; genus Prado023. The sequence goes on from CAVVEV010000011.1 coordinate 14,717, forward strand.
GCGCAGGCATCCTCCGCTGCGGATGAGCGTGAGGGCGCCTGACCCACCGGAGAGGGCGGGTTAGGATCCTCGGGTGGTCGACCGCGGTGCCGCCAGGAGGATCAGCGGTGTCGGGGTGATCGAGCGCGAGGCCCTGCTGGCCCGGTTGCAGGACAACGCCCACGTCCCGGTGGTGATGGTCCACGCGGGGGCAGGATTCGGCAAGAGCACCGTGGCGGCCCAGTGGGCGCAGCGGGATCCACGACCTCACGCGCTGGTGCGGATCGCCCGGTTCCTCGATGACCCGGCCGCGCTGGCGCTTGCGCTCGTCGACGCCCTGGAGGCGGTCGGGACCGGGTGCTGGGGAGATCCGGGGGGTGGTCACGGCAGCGGAGCCGGGCTTCTCGGCCTTCCTGCTCCCGGCAGTGACCCGACTGGCGGCCACGCGCGGGGGGCCCTTCGTCCTGGTGGTCGATGACATCCATCTGCTGACCCGGCCTGAGTGCCACGAGGTGCTGAACGCCGTTGCCGAGGGTGTGCCGAACGGCTCGCAGCTCATGCTTCTCAGCCGGGTGGGGCCACCACCCTGGGTGGCGCGGGTGCGCGGGCAGGGGCGGCTGCTGGACCTGGGTGCGCCGGATCTGGCGTTCGACGACGAGGAGGGCCGTCGCCTTCTGCGGAACCTGGGCGCCACGCTGCCGGGGGAGCAGGCGGCCGAGCTCGTCACGCGTGCTGAGGGATGGCCGGTGGGGCTGTACCTGATGGCGCTGTCGCTTGCGCAAGCGTGCCGACCAGGGCTGGCCGGACGTCCAGCGTCGCTCCCGCGGGTTCCGACGTGTTCGTCGTCGACTACCTGAGGGCGGAGGTACTTGCCGGACTGGCCGAGCCGACACGCGACTTCCTGCGCAGGACGTCCATCCTCGACGAGCTCAGCGGTCCGCTGTGCGACGCCGTGGTGGACCGCCGCGACTCCGCGGCTGTTCTGTCCGGACTCAGCCGTCAGCTGCCGCTGGTCGTCCCGCTCGATGACGTGGGCCACCGGTACCGCTACCACCACCTGCTGGCCGATGCCCTGCGGGCAGACCTGCAGGGGCAGGAGCCGTGGCTGGTGCCCGAGCTGCACCTGCGGGCCTCGGACTGGTTCGATTCGCACGGCGATCAGGACCCTGCCATCCGGCATGCCAAGGAGGCCGGAGACCTCGAGCGCACCGGCACGCTCGTGTGGGCCGGTGTCCCGGGATGCATCGCCTCCGGGCGCCCCGACCGACTCGGCTCCTGGCTGGGCGACCTCGACGACCTCCAAGTCAGGTCCGACCGGTGGCTGACGCTGGCCGCCGCCTGGCTCGGGCTGCAGACCGGTGACCCGGACCGGATGACCCGATGGATCCTCGCCGCGGAGGCGCACGCCGGCCCGGGTTGGGCGACCCGCGTCGCGGGCGACGAGTTCACCGCCAGCCTGGCGTGCATCCGCATCACCATCGGCGACTTCGGGCTCGAGGGCTCCATCGAGCTGTGCCGAGCCGCACAGCGGGGGCTTCCGCCGGAATCGGGATTCCGGGCCGCGGCCTTCCAGAACGAGGGAGTCGCGCTGACGTTGACCCGCCGATTCCCCGAGGGGATGGCCAGCCTGCAGCAGGCCGAGCGACTGGGCCGGGCCCTGGGCGTGCACGTGATCGAGGCGAACGCCCTGGCATGGCAGGGCCTGCTCGCCCTGCTGGCCGACGACTGGGCGCTCGGCGCACCACTGATCGCACGCGCCGGTGACCTCGTCGAGCTGCATCGGCTCGATCGACTGGCCACCTCGGCCACCAGCGTCACGGCCCTGGCCCTGCTGCAGGCGGCGCGGAGCAACAGGGACCAGGCCCGGGTAACACTGGGCACAGCGCGCCGGCTCACCAGCAAGGTCAGCCAGATCGCCCCCTGGTTCGCCGTGGCCGGCCCGCTCGTGCAGGCACGGGCCGCGATCCTGCTCGGGGACGGCGCTCTTGCCCGCACCCTGTGCTCCGAGGCCAAGGACCACATGATCCCCGATCTGGCCGACACCCTGCTGGCCGACTTCCTGGCCGAGACCGAGGCGTTGCTGCGGACCCTGCAGACCGACGGGGTCTCCGCAGCCGCGCTGACCGCCGCGGAGCTCCGGGTCCTGCAGTTCCTGCCCAGCCGGTTGACGTTCCAGCAGATCGGCGAGCACCTCTTCCTGTCCCAGACCACGATCAAGACCCACGCGCAGGCGATCTACCGCAAACTCGGAGTCTCCTCCCGCGACGAGGCTGTCACGCGCGCGCAGTCCCTCGGCCTGGTCGAATCACCACCCCTGATCTGACGCACCCGGGGAGCGGGACCACTCGACCCCCTCTCGAGGCGCGCCGGAATGGGAGAAGTCATCCTCCGCGGAGGATGCCCACCTCGTGGGTGAGTGGGTTCACTGGCGAATGTCCTGGAACCTATGAGAGGAACTGCTGATGGACTTCAACGACCCGAGCCTGTGGGACGTCCTGGTGTGGAGCTTCTGGATCTTCGTCTGGATCTCGGCGATCATGATCTGGTTCCGCTGCCTGTTCGACCTGTTCGGCGACCACACCCTGTCCGGGTGGGGTAAGGCTGGCTGGTCGCTGCTGCTGATCTTCGTGCCCTGGCTGGGTGCGTTCATCTACCTGATCGCCCGCGGCAAGAGCATGAACGAGCGCCAGATGGCCAAGATGGCCGACGCCCAAGCCAGCCAGGAGCGCTACATCCAGCAGGTCGCGGCCAAGACCGCCACGCCGGCTGAGCAGATCGCCGACGCCAAGGGCCTGCTCGACTCAGGTGCGATCAGCCAGTCGGAGTTCGACGCCCTCAAGGCCAGGGCGATGGCCTGACCGGGGGTGGGCTCGCGTCGAGGGGGCCCGTTCGGCGGTGGGATCGATGGAGGTGTCGCTGATGGCCAGGATCCCCTGGGGTCGTGAGACGGTCGCCGGTCTCGCGGGCGCGATCGGGTCCGTTCCGGACGGGATGGCAACGGCGGTGCTGGCCGGGGCGAACCCGATGGCGGGCCTGTATGCCTCCTTCGCGGGCCCGGTGGCGGGCGGTCTCCTGCAGTCGACCACGGTCATGGTCATCGCCACGACCTCGGCCGCCGCGGTCACCACCGCCGAGGTGATGACCGAGGGTCCCGCCGACCCGCTGCGGACGTTGGCGACCCTGACCATCCTCGCTGGGCTGTTCATGCTGCTGGCCACGAGACTCGGGTTCGCGCGCCTGATGCGCTTCGTGTCCGCCTCGGTGATGGGCGGGTTCATGTTCGGTGTCGGGCTCATCCTGATCCTCGGCCAGCTGGCTGACGCCACGGGCGTGACGACCAGCGGGGGGTCGACCCTCGAGAAGGCACTGAACACCCTGAGGCAGTGGCAGTACTTCGAGCGGGCCTCGGTGTTCACGGCCGTCACGGCGATCGGGATCAGCGTCGCCCTGGGCCGCGGGAGGATGGCCGCGCTGGCGCCGCTGATCGGGATCGTCGTCCCGACCCTCGTGCTCAAGGCGACCGGGGCGGAGGTCGAGACCGTCGCCTCGTCCTCGGGCCCGATCGCGGTCGGACTGCCCCCGCTGGTCCTGCCGGACCTCGGGCTGATCTCCCCCACCCTTCTGGCCTCCGCGGCGGCCCTGACGATCGTGGTCCTCGTCCAGGCCGCCGGGGTCGGGGCGGCGTACCCCAACACCGACGGGACCCGCATCGACGTCGGCCGGGACTTCTACGCCCAGGGCGGGGCCAACCTCGCCTCAGGGCTGGTGGGTGGGATCCCGGTGGGTGGCAGCGTCGGCCAGACGGCCTTCAACGTGATGGCCGGCGGCCGAACCCGGTGGGCGGTCATCCTCAGCGGCCTGTGGATGCTGGTGTTCGTCGTCGCCCTGGGCCCGCTGCTGTCCGAGGTGCCGATCCCAGCCCTCGCCGGGCTCCTGATCCTCGCCGGGTTCGGGTCCCTGAAGCCCCGGGCGCTGGCCCGGACGTGGCAGACGAGCAAGTCCTCCGGCGCTGCAGCACTGGTGACGATGGTTGCCACCCTGCTCGTCCAGATCCACGTCGCGGTCCTGATCGGGGTCATCCTGTCGCTGCTCCTGGTGGGCATCAACAGCTCCTCCACGACGCACATCGTCGCGCTGGAGCCGGGAGCTGCGGGTGGGTGGCGCCGTGGCTCGGTGCCCTCCGCACTACCCGCCGGTCAGGTCACCGTGCTCGACATCGAGGGGTCGGGGGCGTTCGTGTCGGTGCCCGACCTGTTCGGCCGGCTGCCCGCGCCGTCCTGGGGCGGCCCCGGCCCGGGCCAGGGCGGCCAGCCGTCCGTTGTCGTGCTCCGCCTGCGCGGCCACCTGAGGTCCAACCTGACCTTCGTCAAGGCGCTGGAGACCTACGCTGGGCATGTGTCGGGGACCGGGGGAGCTGTCCTGGTGTGCGGCCTCCAGCCGGCCACGATCGCCCAGCTGCGATCCGCCGGCCTTCCTGACGCTGTGGTCCTGATTCCCCAGGGCGAGGAGCTCGACGGCTCGCTGGGGGAGGCCTACGAGCGGGCCCTCGACGTCCTGGCGACCCAGCCGCCGCCCGCGTCGGGCGAGTGACCCCCGACCATCGTCGGACAGGTGTTCAGGGCACCAGCGGACCTTCTGCCTCGATGCGCTGGACGGCCAGGTCGATGGTGGGCAGGACGTGGTCCTCGCCGACGACGTCCAGGACGCCCACGGAGCGGGCGAACGCGAGCGCCGGTGCGTGGACGTCGGTGAGGTAGACCTCGACCCCGCGGCCGTGGATCTCCTGGCCCATCGCGATGAGGGTCTTCGCGGAGGTGAGGTCGAGTCGGTCCTGTGCCCCGAGGTCCAGGACGAGGGCCCGGGGGGCCGGGTCGGCGGCCTCCAGCACCGCACGGATCTGGTCGCGCACGGTGAGGGCGTTGGCGTAGTACAGGGCCCCGTGCAGCCGCAGGATCAGGATGCCGGGAACGGGGGTGTTCTCCGGGTGGCGGTCCAGGTCCGAGTAGGCACCGGGGGCGCCGGGGATCCGCCCGACAGAGGCCAGGTGCGGGCGGCTGGACTGGTAGACCACGAACACCAGGGAGGCGACCAGGCCGATGATCATGCCCTCCAGGACGTCGATGAGCAGGACGCCGAGCATGGCCAGCAGGCCGAACCAGAACTCGGTGCGGGACTCGTGGCGCAGGGTGCGCAGCTTGCGCGAGGCGATGATGTGCCAGACAGCGTGGATGATCAGCGCGCCGAGCACGGCCTCGGGCAGGGTGGCGAACAGCGGTGTGAGGAACAGCAGCGTGATGACGGTCGCCACCCACGCGATGAGGTTCGCGACCTGGGTCTGGGCCCCTGCGCCTTCCTTGACCGCGGAGGCGGACATGCTGCCGGCGGCGAGCATCCCGCCGAACAGGGAGCTGATTATGTTGGCGCCTGCGTGGGCGTTGAGCTCCTGGTTGGCGTCGACCTCGTAGCCGTGCTTGTCGGCGAACTCGTGGGCCACGCCCAGCGACTCGCTGTACGCGACGAGGAACACCCCGATGGCCGGCAGCACCATCGCCAGGTAGGTTTCCAACGGGACGGCCGTGAACGCGAGCGAGGGCAGGCCCTGAGGCAGGGTGCCGACGACCTCGACACCCTGGGTGCCCTCGAGGTCCAGCCACTTGCTGACCAGGATCGTCGCGAAGAGCACCACCAATCCAGCCGGGAGCTTCGGGTTGATGCGTGGCATCCAGAACAGCACGGCGACGCTCGCGGCGCCGATCGCGAAGGAGGTCCAGTTGGCCTCGGGGAGCTCCCTGATGATCCCGAGCAGCTTCTGCACGGTGTTGCCCTCGGGCTTCTCCACGCCGAACAGCTTGTTCAGCTGCCCGACGGCCACGAAGATGGCCAGGCCCATCACGAAGCCGTCCATGACCGGCTTGGACAGGAACTGCGTGACGAACCCCAGGCGCAGCATCCCGGCGCCCAGGAACACCAACCCGGTGACCAGCACGAACGCCGCCGCGCTCGCACCATAGGTCCCCGGGTCGTCGGCGTCTCCGGCCGTGGCGATCACCGCGGCCGAGACCGAGGACGCCAACAACGCTGCCGTGGCGGAGGTCGGACCGACCGACAGGTGCCGCGAGGTGCCCATCAGCGCGTAGATCGCCAACGACACGACCAGCGTGTAGAGGCCCGCCTGCGGGGGCAGGCCCGCGATGCCGGCGTAGGCCATGCCCTCCGGGACGAGCAGGCCCCACAGGGTCAGCCCCGCGATCGCATCCCGCCCCCACCAATCACGCTGGTACGTCGGCCCCCAGGTCAGGATCGGCAGGTACGGCGCAACCTGCGTCCGCATCCTGGTCTGACCCACCACGTCGTTGCCCTCGGTGCGCACCGCGCCCATCGCAGACTCCCTCCCATGCCGGCCCGAGGCTACCGACCGGCTGCCCCCGCGTAATCATCCTGAACGGATGATGCCTCGACGCACCGATCAGGACACGATGACCCCAACACGGGACAGTTGTAGTCCATCGGGCTGACCGCCTGTCGAGGTGCGGACGCCCACGGAAGGGAGAGCACGTGAGCGAGGGAACGCAGATGCTACTGGTGGCCGCATACCAGGAGCCGGCTGTGGCGCAGTCGGAGTTCGACGCGCTGGTCGGGAAGGTGGCGGTCAAGGAGGTCAGCACCCAGGGGATGATCCTGGTCGCCAAGGACGCCGACGGGAAGGTCACCGTTGCCGACACCGGCAACAACCTGGGCCGCAAGGGTGCGGGCTGGGGTGGCGGTGTCGGGGTGCTGGTCGGTCTGTTCGCCCCGCCGCTGCTGGCGTCCGTGGCGGTCGGCGCCGCGGCCGGCGCGGTCGTCGGGAAGTTCGCGGGCAGCAAGGTCACCGAGGCGATCCAGGAGCAGGTCAGCCAGAACCTCAAGCCGGGCACCGCCGTGATCATCGGGGTGTTCCCCGCGGAGCAGCGCATGCTCGTCGAGCAGGCCCTGCCCGGCTCACCGCTGAAGTCCGTCGTGGAGTCCGACGAGAAGGGCATCGACGAGCTCAAGCGCGCGCTGGGCGAGGCGATGGGGAAGTTCGCCCCCGACCGCACCGTGCTGCCGATCAGGGAGAAGGTGTTCTCCGGTGTCGCTGGACTGACGATCGACGAGTCGGTGGGCGACTGGAGCATCGTGGCGCCGGTGAAGGCCCCCGAGGACGCGCCCAACGTGCTGATCGTGCTGATCGACGACGCCGGGTTCGGCGGGCCGGACACCTTCGGTGGTGACATCCGCACCCCGGCCCTGACCCGGGTCCAGCAGCAGGGTGTCACCTACAACCGGTTCCACACGGCGGCCGTGTGCTCCCCGACACGCGCCGCGCTGCTCACCGGTCGCAACCACCACCGGGTCGGCATGGGCGGCATCGCCGAGTTCCCGGGGCCGTTCCCCGGCTACACCGGGATGGTTCCGCTGTCGTGCACCGCCCTGCCGCGAGTTCTGAAGGACAACGGGTACGTGACCGGCGGGTTCGGCAAGTGGCACCTGACCCCCGGACGTGAGATGGGCGCCGCGGGGCCGTTCGACCGCTGGCCGAACGGGTGGGGCTTCGACCACTGGTGGGGCTTCCTGACGGGCGCTGCCGGCCAGTACGAGCCGATCATCACCCAGGACAACTCCGTCCTCGGCGTGCCCGAGGGGGAGGACGGAAAGCTCTACTACTTCCCCGACGACATCACCGACAAGACCGTCGAGTGGCTGCACGCCGTCCGCGCCCAGGACGCCGAGAAGCCGTGGTTCGTCTACTACTCCACCGGCGCCACCCACGCCCCGCACCACGTGGCCAAGGAGTGGGCCGACAAGTACAAGGGCCAGTTCGACGACGGGTGGGACGCCTACCGGGAGCGGACCCTGGAACGGCAGAAGAAGCTCGGGGTCGTCCCGGCGGACACCCAGCTCACGCCACGGCCCGACCCGTACCCCGCCTGGGACAGCCTGTCCGACGTCGAGCGGACGCTCTACGCCCGCCAGATGGAGGTGTTCGCCGGGTTCTCGGAGAACGCCGACTGGAACGTGGGTCGCCTGCTCGACGCCGTCGAGGAGATGGGCGAGATGGACAACACGATCGTGATCTACATCTGGGGCGACAACGGCGCCTCGATGGAGGGCACGGTCACCGGGTCGTTCAACGAGACCACGTTCTTCAACGGCCTCGTCCTCGACGCCGAGGAGCAGCTCGCGCTCATCGACAAGTACGGCGGTATCGCCGAGCTCGGCGGCTTCCACACGGCGCCGCACTTCGCGGCCGCGTGGGCGCACGCCAACAACACGCCGTTCCAGTGGGGCAAGCAGATGGCCAGCCACCTCGGGGGGACCCGCGACCCGATGGTCGTCTCGTGGCCGAAGAGGATCGCCGGCGGCGGTGACCTGCGCACGCAGTTCACCCACGTCGTCGACGTGGTGCCCACCATCCTCGAGGTGGCCGGGATCCCCGCGCCCACGACGGTCGACGGCGTTGCCCAGGAGCCGATGGACGGCACCAGCTTCGCCTACACCTTCGACGACCCGGACGCAGCCGAGCAGCACACCGTGCAGTACTTCGAGATGTACGGCAGCCGTGCGATCTACTCCGACGGGTGGTGGGCGTGCACGAAGCTCGACAAGCTCCCGTGGGACTTCTCGCCCGAGACCCTCGCCCGGTTCGGTCCGGGCAGCGGGTGGGACCCGAGGAAGGACGTCTGGGAGCTGTACTACCTGCCCGACGACTTCTCCCAGGCGCACAACCTCGCCGAGCAGCACCCGGAGAAGGTCGCTGAGCTGGTGGAGCTGTTCCTCGCCGAGGCTGAGCGCAACCGGGTGCTGCCGCTGCTCGGTGGGTTCGCGGCGTTCTTCGGCATCCTTCCGCCGATGCCGACGCGGACGCGGTTCAACTTCGCCGGTGACGTGCAGAACATCTCGACGACGATGATCCCGCGCATCTACGGCCGCTCGTACGCCATCGAAGCCGACGTGCACGTGCCCGAGGCGGGTGCCGAGGGCGTGCTCGTGGCGTTCGCGGACTTCATCGGCGGGTTCGCGCTGTGGGTCGACGAGAACGGGCTGCTGAACCACACCTACCAGTTCCTGGGCGTGGACACCTACCGGCAGACCTCGACCGAGCCGATCCCCACCGGCGACGTCATGCTGAAGATGCAGTTCGACGCCGACCAGCCCAAGCCCGGGACGGGCGGCCACGTCACACTCTGGGCCGGTGACAAGCAGATCGGCGAGGGGGACATCCCGCGCACGATCGCGCTGCTCTTCACCACCTATGCGGGCATGGACATCGGTCGCGACAACGGCGGTGTCGTCGACCTCGACTACGAGGACCGGGCGCCGTACGCGTTCACGGGCACGGTCCGCAACGTCGTGTTCGACCTCAAGCCGGCGCCCATCGACGAGGAGGAGGAGCTGCACCGGATGACCGCACAGGCCGGCGCCGCCCACGGAGCCGCCGGCTGAGCGTTGCCGCAAACGTCGGGCGTGCCCGGTCACGTCCTTCGCGAGGTGACCGGGCACGGCATCGTTCGGGAGGTTGCCCCTGCGTCAGGTGCTGCTGGCCACGGATGTTGGCGCGCCGTGGCACCGCTTGAACTTGCGCCCTGACCCGCAGGTGCAGGGGTCGTTGCGCCCGCGTTGGGCGTCGGCCGCTGCGTACCAGTCGCGCAGGGCGGTGGCGTCCTGGCCAGCGCGCAGCCGTTCGGCCATGAACCGCATCGGCGCATCGACGTGGCCGAAGAACGCCTTGTACCCGGCGCACAGGTGGTGCAGGCCGGGCTCACCGTCGGGGGTCGTGGCGAAGCGGTCCTTGGGGCAGCCGCCGTTGCAGGCGAACCGGACGTCGCAGTCCAGGCAGTACTGCGGAAGGGTGTCAAGCTTGGCATTGCCGAACGCCCGCTGCGCGGATGAGCCGACGAGGTCGAGCATGGTGCGCCCGTCGGCGATGTTGCCCAGCAGGTAGTCGGGTTCGACGTAGTGGTCACAGGAGTACAGGTCCCCGTTGTGCTCCAGGGCCAGCGCCGAGCCGCAGGTCTTCGCGTGCACGCAGATCCCGACCTGGTCCATGCCCATCCAGTGCGCCAGGGCGGTGTCGAACATCTGCACGAACACGTCGCTGACGTCGTGGCGGGCCCACTCCTCGAACACCTCGATGAGGAACCGCCCGTACTGCTCCCCGGTGACGCTGCGATGGGTCACAGCCGACCCGGCCTGCCGGTACAGCGGGCGGTCCTTGGCCCGCACCCCCCAGCCGGAGTCGGCCATGGGAAGCATCTCCGGGGTCATCCGCTCCACGATCGGGATGAACTGGATGAACCCCGCCCCCAGGTCGTCGCGCAGGAACCGGTACACCTCCAGCCCGTGGTCGGCGTTGGCCGCGTTCACGGTGGTCAGGGCATTCCACTCCACGCCGTGGCGGCGCAGCACGTCGCTGCCGCGAAGGACGCGGTCGAAGGTCGGCTTGCCCCCCTTGTCGACCCGGTACGCGTCATGCATCTGGCGGGGCCCGTCGATCGACAGCCCGACCAGGAACCCGTTCTCGGCCAGGAATGCGCCCCACGCGTCATCCAGCAGCGTCCCGTTGGTCTGGATCGTGTGCAGCACGCTCTGGCCTGGGCCCGCGAACCGTGCGGCCAGCTCGACGCTGCGGGCGAAGAACTCCAGCCCCATCAGAGTCGGCTCCCCACCCTGGTAGGACACGTTCACCTCAGCGTCGGCCGGGTGGGCGGCGAACAGCTGCTGCAGGTACCTCTCGTGGATCTCCGGGGCCATCCGGAACGCGCTGTCCGGGTATAGCTGCTCCTTGGACAGGAAGAAGCAGTACTCACAGTCCAGGTTGCACACCGCACCCGTCGGCTTGGACATCACGTGAAAGTCTCGCTGCGCGCCTGCTCGGCTCATCTGCGCACCCTCCACTTCTCCGCCAGAAGGGACATCTTGTCCCACAACGGGGCGGGAGCACGATCCGATCGGGACGAGTGTCCGGTGCGGGCAGGCCCATCTGGCCGCCATGGCCCTGTGTATCGACCACCGCGTCCACCTCGATCCGGGTGGGGTCGGGGTGGACGTCGGCTACCAGATCGGCGATCAGGTCCACTGCCAGGCTGGTCGCTTCGTCAATGGCGATGGCGGTGCCCGGCGGGTACAGGGTGACCGTCAAGTCGAACTGGTGCATCAGGGCTCGCCGGTCGTCGAAGAGGGGCCGGGGGTCGGTGATCCAGCTCGGCAGCCCGAGCACACCGTGGGCGGGGGCGAACCGGCCCTCGTCGTCGTACACAGCCTCCCGGTACACGGCAGCGGGCGGCGGGTCGCCCGGCTGGTCACCGGTCCCGCGCATCGATGGACGCGGCGTTCACCACGTCCATGAACGCAACTGTGGTCGGCCGTTCGCCTTTCTCATCTCACCCAGCGTGACCAAGACGGGAGGGGCCCACCACTCGAGGCCAATCCCGCCGGCGAGGCGTCGGATTAGGGTGTGGTTGGGGTCAGTCGTCCGTGCCGGGGTCCGCTGGGGTGATGCGAGGGGTCGGCGTCGGTGGCGGACCACTGGGGGCGTGTGGGGGCGATGTGGCGAGCCCTCCCGTTTCGCTGGGGTAGATGGGAAGAGGCACGATCGTGCCGGACCAACTCGGTTCCGGGCTTCTGGGGTGCGGGGTCGCCGCGGATGACGACGGGGTCGGATCCCCGCCGCCGGGACAGCCGGCCAGGACGGGCACCCCCACGACCAGGAGGAGCGCTGAGGCCGACACGCGGACTCGCAGGATGTGGCAGCCTGGGCGGCGGTGAGCCCGGGATCCGTCCATCGCGACGTGCACCTCCTCGAGCTGCCCCCGGCAGGTGGTCGCAGTATGCCGAACTCCCGTGTCGGGTGGCCGCGCTGCCGGGCGTACGCTGCTGATTGAGAGTCCCCAGGTCCCGATGTCCATGGATGTGGTCCCGGCGCTTGTGTGGCCACCTGATGCCCTTGCGTCGCCTGTTCCGGTGAGGCGCTGCCGACCCTGACGTGGGTCTTCGGGCAGGCCATGGGCGCTCGATCGGCGGGTGGGCGAGGCCGCCCCGACGCACGCGCGGAACGGGCGTGGGGTAAGCCATGTCGCGTCACGCGTCACCCACCGGAGCAGGAATTGGCGATCTCGGCAGACCCCTCCTCTGACTGCATGGTGCAGACGAAGTCGAGGCGTAGGTCAGCAGTGTGGGGCACGACGACAACCGTCCAGGGTCTGTCGGGGCGCCCGAAGTCGGGTGTTACGAGGAACAGCCGATCGTTGGCTTCCATGAGCAGGTGCATCCCCTCGTAGCGGAACCGGGGGGCCCCTGAGTAGCCCTGGGGGCCGGGGAGGAGAGCGCCATCGACCCCGGGCAGGCTGATGTCCAGTGGTTGGCTTGATGTGATCACGACCATGGGCTCTCGGTTGAGCTCCGCGGCGAATCTGTTGATGGATCCTCGGCCGTCCTCAAACGCCAACCTCAGCACGACGGCGAACAGCCCGACCAACACCAGCGCGGCGACGGCCCCAAGGAGCCAGCCACGCTGTGGGCTCAACAAGCCGCTGAGGCGAGGTGACGCAGTGCGGGTGGCAGCATCATCCATGACCTCACCGGAGTGCGGCTCCGGCGACGGTGCAGACATGTCCCGTTGGATGTCCGCGAGCGACACGGCCGCCCAGAGGGCAACTGCTCCCGCCATGATGAGGACGGCGGCCGTGTGTGCTGGGCGCTGGTAGCGGACTGAGCCCAGCAGTACTGCGCCTGCTGTGATCGAGGCAGCGGCCAGGGCGAGAAGCGCCCAGCCGATCCGGTTGACGCTGGGAGTCGACAGGCCTCCTGCCGAGATGCGATGGCGGGTAAACCTCCCGGCGGCGCTGGCGGCGACAGCGATGAGCACGACGGCCAGCAAGCCCAACCCGAACGGCTTGAAGAGCGGGCTGACGCTGCGCAACAGGTAGTCGTTGGTCGAGTAGCCGAAGAGTGACTGATCCAGACCGGCGGCTTCCGCGGCGGCGTCCGTTCTGGCCCAGCCGAAGTAGAACAGCAGTGCGGTGATGACGGCCGTGGGCGCAACCAACTTCAGGGCCGAGGACAGGACTCGCGGGAGGCCCTCAGATGACTCGCCACTGCCCACGGACCCCGGCTGCCCAGACGGACTCGTCATGATGACTCCTGGCCTGTCGTCAACCAGCTTCGCGCGGCGGGGCCAGACCGGGTGCCTGCTCCGGGTTGATGAAGCCGAAGTCGCGAACCTCGAACTGGGGTACCACCTGAGACAACTCCGCCACCAGAGCCTCAGATACGCGCTCGCCAATCACGCTGTCCTGCGGAAAGACGAGCACCGTCAACCCGTTCGGCGTCCGAAGAACATCGGTCGCAGACTCGGGTTGGGGGAAGCCCTCCGGAACGACCAGCATGTCCGCCTCGATCCCTGAGGCCTTGCCCTCGAACCAGACGGGGACGATCGTCGGGCCTAGGGGGTCACTTAACTTCTCATCGAGCTCTGCCAAGACTTCTTCGGCATCCGGGGGTCGGGGTGCCTCCAGCGTGATCTTGCACTCCGACTTCGTCTCGTTCTTCCACCACAGCGTGTAGGTGTAGGTCACGGACTGACCATCACTTGGCAGTTTGTTGTCCTCGATGAACGTACATGGGGTGCCTAGGCAACTATTGAATACTGGCTTGTAGAACTTGGGGAAGTCTGGCTGCCTGGTCACGCGATCGACCTGCATGGTTGCGGGCCAGCGCACCTCCACCACCCTCCATGCTGTCTCCTTCGTCTGACAGGGCTCCACAGGCTGAGTTCCGCCAGGCTCCGTGGGGCCACCGTCCGTGGGGCCACTGTCCGTGGGGCCACTGTCCGTGGGGCCACTGTCCGTGGGGCCACTGTCTGTGGGGCCACTGTCTGTGGGGCCACTGTCTGTGGGGCCACTGTCTGTGGGGCCACTGTCTGTGGGGCCACTGTCTGTGGGGCCACTGTCCGTGGGGCCAGTGTTGGTGGGACTGGCCGATTGTTGCCCGGGCGGCGCCGAGGACGACCCTCCGGCACCGCTACTCGGCGTGGGGGTTGAAGGTTCGACCGTCGACTGATCCGTGCCCTGACCCGCCAAATCGTCAACCTCAGCCGAGCCGCAGGACGACGTGACCAGCGCTGCGGCGACCATCACGGCGAGCGGGAGCAACGTCTTCGTGCGCCAAGCCACCACACTCCGCAACCCAAGCATGGCTACCACCTTCCGCCACACCTCCACGTATACGCCGAGCAGTTTCACAGGCGGTAGGGCCCAAAGGCCCCGCCTGCGAACGGGTACGACACCCCCCGAGCTGCGCGTGCTCAACCGGCTGTGGCCCCCGGTCAACGACCAGCCGAACTGCTTCACCCCGACGGCGAAGCCGTCCACCGGCCCGTCAGAGACCAGCACGGCTGCCGCATCGGCGATCGCTTGTGCCTTTGTGCCTCGGGTCAGGCGTTCCCGCACATCGCCGATGACCTGTCCGAGCAGTACCTGCACAGCGAGCAGGTACAGACGTTTGTCACCGACCGCATGCGCCAGAAGCGATCCGGATCGACGGACCGGCACGATCGCGACGGCCGCCGGAGGTGCGGATCGGTCCTGGGCCACGCCGGCCCAACCATCCGGGCAGCGGCGTCCAGGTCACCGACATCCCCCACCTGGCGGGCCCGGTCGGGGCACGCCGGACTTGCGGGCGCTGGACCTGGGCAACCCTACCGGCCGCGGACCCTGTGGCGCTCCCCGGGCCGCGTGCCGGTCAGTCCATGAGGACGGTGGCCAGGGCCTGGCCCTTGTCGGGGCCGCGTTCCACGGCGACAGCGAAGACGTACACCCCGGCCTTCCACGTCTCGGCCCTGATCGGCACAACCAGGATGCTGTAGAACCCGGGCAGCCGCCCCCCGGTGACGCTGGTGATGTTGACCAGCGCCCCACCGGGCCCGACGACCATCGGATCGACCTTGAACTGGGTGGCGGTCAGGCCGGTGACGGGCACCCCGCCGGCGTCGGTGACCGACACCAGAAGGTAGTTGGGCTGCCGGTTGCCCGGCGCGGCGATGCTGTCCTCCGAGAATGCGCTGACGATGAGCCTGGCCATGATCCCACTCCCTTCATCCGGGCCGCCGGGGCCCGACAGAGCCACGCCCGGGACGGCGATCTGCACACCCCCATGGTCGCGCGCCCCGGGCGGCCGGGGACAGGTGCGAAGGTCCCGCCACCGGGCAGCGCTGGCCACCCAGGGGGGGCGTTCGTCCACTGCGGGACCCACCTGGGCGGGCCGTTGCGCTTCAGCACGGCCGGGACGACGGGGCGGAAGGGAGCCTCGTGGGTGGGCGGCTCGGCGCTGTGGGTAGGGTCTGGGTATTCGGGCCGGTGGATGGCTGGGGGATCGGTGGATGCGGAACGTTCGTCGCCGGGGGATGACGCCCTGAGGTTGGTCGGGCAGTTGCGCGATCTGGGCGGGAGGATGCCGCCGGGCACGGTCGCGGCGGAGTTGGCGACGTTCGGGCCGCTGCTGAACGCGGTCGTCGGCGGGCGGGGTGGGGTGGCGGCGTTCCGGGACGGGGTGCTGCTGGACGAGGCGGCGTTCATAGACGCCTACCGTCGGGTGTACGAGGCGCTGCTGGCCGACCTGCCTGGTCGCTCGGCGCTGCTGCGCCTGGTGGATCTGGCGATCGCTGCCGACCACCGGGAGAACGCGCGCCTGCTGGCGGCCTTCGCGATGCTCGATCCGGCGGCGGCGGGTGAGGAGCCGGAGGTGCTGGGTGCGACCCGTCATGCGGCGCCGGCGGCAGCGCATGCCGGGATCAAGTTCCTGCTCCTGGGGGCACCGTCGGTGCCCGCGGCGGTGACGTATCTGGTGCTCCGGGCGCGGGCCCGCAGCTGACACGAGGGGTGGTGCACATGGCCGGGGAGACACTCGAGATCGGTGTGGTGATCGCTGGTGCCGGGGCGCGGGGGGCCTACGAGGCGGGGCTGCTCGCGGGTCTGCTTCCCGAGATCGCGGCGCGCACCCACGCCGACGGCGTGGTGGCGCGGTTCTGGTTCATCGGGACCAGCGCGGGGTCGCTGAACTCGGTGCTGATCGCCAGCCGCGCGCCACGGGTGGCGCCTGAGCAGGAGCCGGCGGAGGTCCGCGAGCTGTGGATGGCGACGATGGACCAGGTCGCCGACGTGTGGGGCAGCGTCAGCGAGGGCCGGGTCATCGGGCTGCTGCCCAACGGTCGGCTCCTGGCGGGGCTCACCCGGCTGATGCCGGCCGGGCGGTTGCCGTTGACCAGCCTGCTGAACACCGACCCGCTGCACCGGCTGGCCCAGGATCGGTCGATCGTGGATTGGGCGCAGCTGCACCGCAACGTCGTCGACGGCACGGTCGGGGCGGTGGGCGCGGCCACGACCGCCCGCGACGGCCGCACGGTGGTGTTCCTGCACCGACACGACGGCCGACCGATCCCCCGGGACGTGTTGCGCGATATCGACTACGTGGACTGCCCGGGCGGTATCGAGGCCCAGCACGTGCTGGCGTCCTCGGCGATCCCGGTGGCGTTCCCGGCGCAGCGAATCACCGAACCCCCGGAATGGGAGGGCTGGTACTACGACGGGGGGGTGCGGCTGAACACCCCGTTGAAGCCAGCCATCGAGCTGGGCCTGCGGCACCTGGTGATCGTGGGGACCCACCCGGACCGCTACGACCGCGACGAGCTGCCCGACCCCGGGCTGGCGTGCCCGGAGGTGGACGAGGCGGCGGTCCCGGTGGCCAACCAGATCATGGCCGACCAACTGATCCAGGACCTGCAGACCCTGCGCAGCCGCAACCGGGTCCAGCCACAGCAGGCCACGAAGTACCTGTTCGCCGGGCCCGCGACATTCGACGCGCTGGCCGACCTAGCGCGGAACACGCCCACGCACTGGACGTTGGCCCAGCAAGCGCGCAAACTGCTGGGCGCTCAAGCCCGGGACGAGCTGTCCAGCTACCTGCTGTTCGACCCCGGCTACCTCGCCGCGTCCGTGGAAGCTGGGCGAACCCGGGCCCACAAGGCCAACGTGCTGCGCGGAGGCACCGAGGCCGTGGAATGGTCGACCTGACCGGGGATCAGGTTGGTCGAGCGGGTGCCAATGGCTGCGGGCAGAAGGTAACGACCAGTTTGCCCCTCGCGCCGCGGTGACCGGATTCCGCTGGGTCAAGCGAACCCTCAATCGGCCAAACGCCGAGGGCTCGGCCATGAGTTGCGCAATGGGCGCCCTCTGGGGTCGGTGTCCAGGTTGGAGAGGTCCCGCTCCGGTGACCGACGACGCTGGGGACCTCGTCCGAACGCCGCTCCGAAAAGGGTCGAGTCCGGGTTGGCCGAGGCTGGGTCCTGGTCTCGGCCGGGTTCGTCGAACTCGGCATCTTCGACGAGTAGTCCCCGACAGGTGTCCAGGCGACGATCGCCGCGGGTGCCTTTCGGGTGCGTGACCCTGCCGAACGCGGCGATGGGAGACCCCCGAGCGACCAGCCGGCCCCCAAGAGTTGGCCCCGGTCGGTCGTGCTCCAGGGTTCACTGCGCCGGGGTGTGTGCCAAGGTGGGGGGCGGTGGTCGGTTGCCCCCGGATGCCTACTGAGGGAAGGGGAAGGTGCCATGCCGTTGTCGCAGTACGGGGTTCTGGTGGGGCGAGTGTTCGCCCGCCGTCGGGAGTCCGCGTGGGAGACGACCCCGCATTACCAGGTGCATGTGGTGGCCGACGGGGTGGACTACCGGGTCGCGGTCAACGTGCAGTCGGCGCTGGCGCCGTCGCAGTTGCGGTACTTGGTGGATGACGACTTCGCGCATCCGGTGACCGAGGGCCTGGCGGGGTTCGCCGAGGGGTGGACGGGGTTGCCGTCCCAGGCCGGGGGTGCCAGCCTGGACTTCATCCGGGGCAACCTGTTCGACCCCGCCGACCTGAGGCTGCTGCCCGCTGATCTGCCGGGGGAGCGCAACGACCTGGCGGACCTGCTGGACAGCTACCTGCTGCGGGCCGTCGAGGACCCGACGGCGACGGTGTTCGCCTTCGGGCAGCGCTGGGGACCCGACCAGGCCCACCCGGATCCCACCTTCGGGTTCAGCCCCGGCAACGGGGTCCACGACATCCACATGAACCAGGGCAACAGCACGCAGTTCGCTGGTGACGACGGGGTCTGGCAGGACGGCGGGTTGCTGATCCGGTTCGCGGGCACCCCCCGGTGGGTCGCGATCTTCCTGGCGTTCCAGAGCCAGTCGTGGCACACCGACGACACCACCGGTCACGCCCTCGACGTCGAGCCCGCCGCCTCGGTGCACGTGGTCGCGGCGTTGGTGAACCCGGTCGGGCCGAGCCCGGAGAAGGAGTCGGTGACCCTGCTGAACACCTCCCCGGACGAGGTGGACCTGACCGGGTGGTCGTTCGCCGACCGGGACAAGCGCCGAGCCCCGGTGCCGGGCGTGCGCCTGGCCCCCGGGGACGCGCTGCGAGTGCCCCTGCAGCCGCCCGCGCAACTGGGCAACAACGGTGGGGCGCTGACCCTGCTGGACCGCGACGGGCTGAAGATCCACGGGGTGGCCTACACCGCCCAGCAGGTCCGCGAGGGGTGGACCGTCGTCTTCTGACCCCAGCCGATCGACCGGCGACCACAGTCAGCCGATCCTGGGCTGGGCAGCCGTCCCTGGACTACCGCACCGCCTTCAGCTGCAGCAGCTGCCGCGGCGGCTGGAGGCGCGCATCGCTCCCAGCCGCCCCACCCATCTCCACCTCGGCGAACCAGTAGGGCACGAGCAGGTCCGGCCCACCGCCGTACTCGCCGGCGAAATAGGCCAGCCGCAGGTTCAACAGCTTCCAAGCCCGGGTCCCTTCCCCACGCTTGATGAGCCGGCCTGCCACAGCGTCGGTGGCCTCCTCCTCAGTGAGCAGCGGCCGAGACTCGAAGACCTCGAGCTTCTCCCACAGCCCCCGGTGGATCAGAGCAGGGGACTCGGGGCGCTTGAATGTCATCCGGACCTTCGCCCGCGGCCCGGTGACATAGCGATCGTTGACCTGCAGGATCGAGACAAGGTCAGTGGTGACCGGGACGTCCCGCACCCGCCGACGCCGTCCATCGCCCTGCTCCACCCGGGATTCCCCGACGACAGCCCGCGTCTCGAACGACACTCGGACTCGGTCGTCCGAGTCCTGGGGGCCGAGGCGGAACTCGTCCAGGAACCGGCGGCTCCACTCGTCCACCTTCCCAGGGTCCGGCACCTCCTTCACCGGCTCTGCCAGCCCCTGGGACTGGTCGGTGTAGAAGAGTAGGCCGGCGAATTTCGCGCCGGGCTGCGCGTAGGCAAGGGCGCGCACGTCGTCGCGGGCGAACAGCGCCTCCTCGGTGACGACGACGTCACCCTTCAATCCCAGTGCACCGCCGATCGCGACGAACTTGTCCCTGTCCATTCGTTCCGTATGGATACGGAAGACCTCGATCTCCTCCATGGTCCGGTTCCCCTTGTCAGCAGCCGCGCGGCATCCACGCGCGCCACGTGTGCGGGTACGGGTCCGCGGCGACGCTCCCGCACCCGTGGATGTAGTCGTTCGCCGGGTCGGCGGACGCGTTGCCGGCGTAGAGGACGGCGGCCTCCGCCCAGTCCGGCTGGGTGGTGCTGGTCATCTGGAACCAGGCGTCGATGACCTTGAGGGGGATCTTTGGAAACATCCACCCCGGGAGCCCGAACACCACTGAGGGCCAGTTGCCGTCCAAATAGGCCGCGAAGTACCTGCCGGGGGTCGGCAGGTCGAGGCTCGTGGTGGTGAAACTGCACATGATGTGCAGTCCCTCGAACGCAGCACGCCAGCGTTCGAACACGTTGTAGGTGGTCCCGCCGAAGTCCGCCTCCCACTGCAGCGTGTTGCACACCTCGAGTGCGATCCACTCCAAGTTGCCCCGCCCGAGGCGGAGGTCGCCGTTGAGCGTCCCGGCGATGTAGTCCGACTCTGCGGTGGCATCGTCAGGCACGTCGGATCGGAAGTAGAAGCCCCACGGGCTGCCGTGACCCGTGAAATAGCAGATGTCGACATCGTCCGCCCAGTCGGGGGCGTGGCCGCCCTTGCCGGTGTGCTTGAAGTCGTCCTCGAAGGCGTTGCCGTCGCCCCAGTTGAAGGCACCGGTCCATCCCTGGCTGACCAACTCGTCGTAGAAGCCGCCCGCGTCCTCGTGCTCGTGGGTCAGCTGGTTGAGCCAGTCGTAATTGTTGATCCATTCGACGCCGACTCTGGGCATCTCGACCCTCCTGACTCCTCGATTGTCAAGCACGGTCCTCAGCGTGAACGCTACTCCCGGAGCGGCCGGGCAGGAAGGGCCTCGACCCCGCGCGTGGGCGGCGGAGGGTCCGAGGAGACGCTGGTGCCCGGCAAGGACGAGAGGTGCTCACCGCGCGCAACGAGGGTGTCGCAAGTTCTCATCGAGATCCTCCGAACAAGCCCGAACGGATGTGCTACTCAACGCCATCTCCGGCAACGTCACCGTCCCTCAGCTGGAGGGAACGACGATGGCTGAGCCTCAGCAGTTGCTTGCCACCACCTTCACAGGGCTGAAGTCCCCGGACGGGGCCATCGCGAGCCAGAAGCTCAAGACCCAGAACCCGAAGGCCATCCACCGCGACGCGGGAGGGCTCCTCACGGTGACCTTGGCCGTGAGCCAGCAACGTGATGCTCGTGTAGGAGTCAAGCGGCTTGGCCGGCAGGGGCTCGCCGCCTGTCCCCGGCTCGCGGGGGCCGGGTGCTTGGCCGATGACGGAGTGCCCGTTGCCGGTACGCTCCTTCGCAAACGGCAGGTGCCTGCTGCTGGCCTGGTGAGGTGGTGGTCGCGGTGGTCGACCCGGCGGTGCGTCCTGGTCCGGACGTGGGGTATCCGCAGCCGAGCCGTCGGCGGTTGCGGGTATTCGGCGTTGATCCGACGTATTCGAGGTTGCAGGGCCAGACGGTGGTGCTGTCGGTTCCGTGGGAGCCGCTGGGCCCCGGGCCGCGGGGGGCCCGGATCGAGGTGCAGGACTGGGCCGAGGGTGGCCCCGCCCCGAGGGTGGCGTTGGATGATCCGCGGTTGTTGGCCCAGGACGGTTTGGCCCCGGATCAGTCGGATCCCCGGTTTCGCCAGCAGATGGTGTACGCGGTGCTGGCCAGCTTCCTGGAGACCCTGGATCAGGCCCGGGGGCGGCGGCTGCGCTGGTGCAACGTGTGGCGCCGCCGGGGAGATCCCCGCCCTCGGGTGCCCAAGGCCCGCCCGCTGACGGTGATCGCCAACCGACCCGGGCTGGCCAACGCGCACTTCACCCCCGGGCAGGGGTTGACGTTCGGGTCCTACCCGGCCACCGGTGACCTGCGGGCGGGGGTGTTCCCCGGGCAACTGGTCTACGCGTGCCTGTCACATGACATCGTCAACCATGAGGCCGGGCACGCGTTCCTCTACGAACTGCGCCCCCTGTCGATGGAACCGATCGGCCCGGATGCGCTGGCCTTCCACGAGGCCTTGGGTGACATCCTGGCGATCCTTCAGCACTTCCGGTTGCCCGGGCTGCTGGAAGCCGCGGTCACTCGGTACGGGGTGGCGATCTGGGAACCGGGACCATTCATCGAGCTGGCCGGGGAGTTCGGCCGCGGCACCGGCCCCCGCGACGGCACCGACGAGGTCGGCCCGGTCCGCCGGGCCCTGACCCCCGGTGCGGACCCGACGGTGCTCACTGACGACCTGGTTGAGCCCCATGACCGCGGCGCGGTGCTGGTCGCCGCAGTGTTCGAGGCGTTCTTCGCCGCCTACACCCAGCGGATCACCCCGCTGCTGCGCGCCGCCGGGCACCCGGTGCCCAACCCGAGCAGCACCCGACACCCCGACGAGGCGGCTCCCGCGACCGGCGCTCTGCCTGGTGACCTGGTGACCCTGGTCTGCGACCAGGCCAGGGCCGCCGCCGCGACCCTGACCACGATGGTGGTCCGGGCCATCGACTACCTGCCCCCCGCGGGGATCCGGTTCGGGGACTTCCTCGACGCCGTAGTCCTGTCCGACACCGACCTGTACCCCGCGGACCGT
The DNA here is from genome assembly GCA_963747335.1 of uncultured Actinomycetes bacterium. Lineage (GTDB taxonomy): Bacteria > Actinomycetota > Actinomycetes > S36-B12 > CAIYMF01 > Prado023. The sequence continues at coordinate 36,743 of CAVVEV010000011.1, forward strand.
GACGGGTTCCGCCGGCTGTTCGTCGAGGCCTGCCGGCGACGCAACATCCAGCCCATCACCACCCACCCAGACCACCCGCGCCCCCAGATGCCCCCACTGCCCGAGACCCTGATGCCCGTCGAGCAGGCCCTGCTCGACGCCACCCGGGAGCTGGGCGCCGGATTGCCCACCCGGCCCCCGAAACCCACCCGAGGCACCCCAGCCCCGGGCGGTGCGGCGCAGCAGCCGGGGACCCGCCCGGCCCGGCCCACTTGGGCCAGGGAGCTGCGGGACTGGGCTCGGAACAACTTCGACCACCTGGGCCTAGCCGACTACGGGTTGACAAAGGCCGGTCTGGTCGTCGACGGGGGGAACGCGAGCTTCCGGATCGACCAGGACGGGGTCCCGACAGCGATCGTGACCGCCCGGTTCATCCAACGTAACACCGCCGCCGAAGCAGACCTGCCCCCCCGACTGGCCGGGGTCCGGCTCTACGGCGGAGTCACCCTCATCACCACCCCCAACGGGCAGATCCGCCACCTCCTCGGCCGGCCCGTCCCCGGCAACGCCGACGCCGGCCAGACCCTCCTGACCCAGATGCTCAACCCCGCCCACCCCGGGGCACCCACCACCCTGGCCTGCCTGCCCGAATCCGACTGAACCACGTCGTCGCACGATCGGGCGATGATCGCGGTCCGGTCGCCCTCCGCCGGACATGGTCCCTGCCCGGCGGAAGCGAAGCTCGGCGGCTCCTCCCGGCGATCGCGCCCGACGGCCAGCGCTCACGCGCGGGCCGCATCGTATGCCTGCCCGGCGGATCAGTCGCTAGCGGCGGTGGACCTGAGCGGGCCCGGGAATCGGTCACCGCCCCCTCTCCGCGCCTACGGCTCGCGCGCCGAACCCTGATTGCCTCGGTGTGGCCGGTCCCGGTGTGCGGATCTCACCACGCGCGGGCGATAGGTCAGGCCTGGTCCGGGGACTGTCCTCCCGGGGCAGGGGTGGGGTACTTGCTGGTGAAGTCCTTGAAGTTCCAGGAGTCCAGGAACTTGGTGGCCGCGTCCCGCCCGGACTGGTAGAGCCGGTCCTGGTCCGCCGGCGACAGGTCGAAGGCGACCGCCGAGATCCCGAACGTGTCCACGAAGATGGTCCGCGCGCACACCGACGGGTCATCGATATGGCACCGGTCGTTCCACCCGAGCAGGGTGGCCAGCATCCCGAACGTCAACGACAACGGGCCATGGATCGGACTGGGCTGGGGGTGATCCGCCGGCCGGCTGGACAACTTGATCCCGAAGGTCGGCCACCGTGCAGGCTTACCGTCCGTGCGATCGAAGGCCTGCACCGGGAAGTTCGACAACATCCCCCCGTCGACCAGGACTGAGCGGCGCTCATCACCGTCGACCTTGTAGTCGATGTGTGTGGGTTCGAAGAAGAACGGGATCGACATCGAGGCCCGCACCGCCTCGATCACCGACTGACCATCGGGCGGCAGGTCGTAGAACGCTTCGTAGTCCCAGGGCAGGCGGACCAGTTTGTGCTGGGACACGTCCGAGGCCATCACCACCAGCCGGTACCGGCGGGACTCGGGCAGGTCGCTGCCCGGGTCCTCGGGAAGGCGCATCCCGGCGAAGGTTTCCATCTCATCGGGCAGCAGCTCCCGCAGGTAGTCCTTGAGGTAGTTGCCCTCGTAGATGCCGTTCTGGAACAGCAAGGAGGCGCCCTGCCCCAGCGGGCCCAACTTGTCCAGGATCGTGCCGTCCTGGAACTTCGAGTAGTCGGTGGACCGCATCACCTCCAACATCTGCCCTGGCGGGCATCCCCGAGGCCACCAACGCCCCCACGATCGACCCCGCCGAGGTGCCCGCGACCCGGGGGAAGGTGTACCCCGCCTCCTGCAACACACTGACCGCCCCGACCAGGGCGATCCCCTTCACCCCACCACCCTCCAGCACCAGGTCCGCCCGTTTGCCCGACTCGTTGGTCACAATGACCTCCTCGCGCCTCGGGAACCGCCGCCGCGGCGGTTCCTTGGGTCCGGCGTATCACCAGACCACCCGCCGCACATGAGGCCAAGGTCCCGACCGGCCCAGTCAGGCCCGGGTCTGGCGTCCCGGACTCTCGCACGGATTCGGTGAACCTCCCGATGGTCCGTTGGTGTGGAGCACCGCGATGCCGACAGTAGGTCCAACCAGGCATGCAGCCGCGGTTCACGGTACGCGCCCTACCCCGGTGCGGATCTCGGGTCCTGGGCGAGGGTCCGAGCGGAGGTGGACACCCGCATGCGAAACTGAGTCGGCAGGTCAGTCCTTGCGTATCGGAACCCGCCGACACCCTGAGCGGTTATGGACTCGGGTTGTGGACAAGGGGTTCCTCGTGGCGTTTCGGACGTCCGGAATCGGTCGGGTTGCGGATGGTGGGCCCGAGGCTGGTGATCGCGGGACCTGTCTCCCGCGGCCTGGCGGGGGTGGGGGAGAGGGCAACCGATCCGAGTCTCCGTCTCCCATGGTAGGGAGCTTGACAGTCACTCGCGGCGATGTGGACCACTGCCTGCGGCACGTCCCGGACTAGTTCCGCCTCCAGCGGTTTCGAATCCGCATCATCCGCGCAACCCTCCACCAGGTGTAGCCCTCCGGCAAGGCATCGACCCCTCATCTGGCTCATATCCGCTTGATCCTCCGCCGTGACCACCATCCATATCCAGGAGTGGCTTGCTGTCCCAAGTTGGCGGAGCAGCCTACTGTCAGTCAGCGCCGACACGAGCGATACCATCCTCAGGCGGGATCTGATTATCGTTGCGGGGGGGGGTCGCAAGGGTGGCCGCAAACAAGCGCACCGCGAGGCGGAAGGCAAGGCGGGCGCTCAGTGGCACCCCCAACGCCCCCGGTGCGAAGGGCCGGGCGAAGCCGACGAATCCTGCTCCACCGACGTCGGGTGCCACCAACAAACCAGAAGCAGGCGTGCGCCGTCCCTCTCAACCAGCGGGGGCACGGGTGCGGGGGAACCCTGGCCAGTCAGGAAATCCCTCGCAGCACCATCGTCAGTTCCTGGCGATGGCGGTTGCAATGATCTTCAGTTCTGCCGCATGGTCGGTTCCCGATGCGCCGATGTACGTGAAGATGACAGCGACTGTTCTTGCGATCACACTGAGTGGCCACACCCTCTACACCTCGGGCCGTATTCGTAGATTGCTAGTGATAGCGTCATTCGCAGGAGCCGCCATTGCAGCCGCCTTCTTCGTGGCCGATCTACCGACACAGGCTGAACGCGCTGTCGACCACCTCTACAGCGAGACTCTAGGCGCGAATCTCTGGACGCGAGAGCCGACGATGTTCGAGCAAAATGGTCGTTGGATGGTTGACAACTGGGAGAGCATTCAGGACCCTAGCATTCCGTTGAGCGACCCTTCGCGGTCCGAACTGGTATCGATGAAGGCACTAGCCAGACTCCCCGCTGAGCAGACAGACATCCCAGTCCTCGCGATCGGGGAAATCGTCGGAGTTCAACCGTACGGCAGTAGTGAGATCGTGATTCAACTCGTTCGACCAAGCCTGAGCACGCTTGAATCTCCGGCGGTGAAAACTCGAATGCGGGAATCTTGGCCTGGGTTTGACCTCAAGGAGAATGCGTCCATTGCCCGCACGACTGAAGAAATAGATGACGGCGAAGCTCTGGTCTATTGCCGCACATACTTCGACCCGTTCCACGGGCTGAAGAATGGTGATCTCGTGATTGTCTCCGCAGTTCCCATTGCACATGGTTGGGCCTACAAGACGGACTATGGCACCGTAGAGGGGGCGTACGTGTACGGGATTGAATGGCATCGGTTGTTCCAGAGCACGTAGCGGTGCCGAAGACCCGAGCAATGATCCGGTCCGCGGTCGTCCGCGACAAGTCCAGCGAGAGCGAGTCTGCGTCCTTGTGGGCGCTTTGGGCGCCCTCTGGGCCCCCGGTCTTTCGGTCAGGGATCCCCTGCGGACGAGACACACACATGACGGGCGCGGTGTCGGCTTGGTCTCCAGCCTTCCCGAGAGGCAGCTCCCGACCTAGTTCAGTGCCTAGCAGCCCCATCAGCGCCCCGGGAATGGGGCACCGTGATCGAAGCGGGCACCTTGTGCCGCGCCTCCCAGCACCGCGAGTCCTGCAGGCCCGACGGCATCACCCCACCGTGCACGACCATCGGCAGATCTGTGGAGGGACCTCGAACCGAACATACTCGAGGCCCTCCCTCAAGGACCTCGCTGAGCACGGGATGTGCAGTCGACTCGAGCATTGCCGCCATGGATGCTAGGTCGACGTGGCGTGGACCCGGTTTCGCTGGCCCCGCTCCTTCGCTTCATACGCCGCCTTTGCCGCCCTGTTCCGGGACGCGACGAGGTCCCCGGCATCGTCGGTATGCGCACAACCGACGGTGACGGTGACGATTCCTTCATCGTTGCCCGCATGCTCGATGGCCAGGGATTCGACTGCCTGGCGCAGGCGCTCCCCGGCCGCGGCCACAGTCGGGGCATCCACACCGGGGAGCAGGGAGATGAACTCCTCGCCCCCCTTGCGGAAGACCTGGTCCTCTTCCCGGAGGCACTCGGCCATCCGGGCGGAGACGTTCTTCAGGATGGCGTCACCCGCCGCATCCCCGTACCGGTGGTTGTACTCACCGAACCGATCGAGGTCGATGAACAGCACGCCCACGGGGTAGGTGGCGTCGGAGAGCAGTTGCTCGGCTTCTTCCAGGGCCCGGTAGTTGGGGAGCTGGGTGAGCGCATCGGTGCGGGACTCCTGTCTGAGGCGCGCGTTCTCGCCGTTCATCTCGTGCAGCCAAGTCATGAGGGAACGCCGGTCCCGGGCCCAGTCCTGAAGATCGGGCCCGTAGGTGACCTGCCGGTCGCGGCCCTGGGCCTTCGCCGCGGCCAGCGCCTTGTCTGCGCGCAGGATGTCGGGGAATCGGCCGTCCGTCAGTGCGGCAACACCGGCGGACGCAGTGACCGACACGGTGACGTCCCGGGCCTCCTGGATCGGCCGGTGCCTGCCCAGCACTCGTTCCACGGTGTCCCGCGCTGCGGTCAGGGCCTTGTCGCGGAGGATGGCGGGGAATCGGCCGTCTGTCCCCTCGGCCCCACTGGCGGATGCCATGACCGACACGGTGACGTCCCGGATGTCCTGGACCTGTCGGATCCTGCCCAGCACCTCCTCCACGGTGTTCTGCGCCGCGGTCAGCGGGGTCCCGGGCAGCAGGACCACGAACTGGTCCCCGTCGAAGCGGGCTGCTACGCCGTTCTCGGGAAGAGCGCCGGCCACGGCCCGGGCGACGAGGACCAGGACCGAGTCGCCCACCCGGTTGCCGAACTGGTGGTTGATCATCCTCAGCCCGTCGATGTCGATCAGCACGACCGCACCCCCGCCCCGCTCGGGTCGCTGATCCATCCGGTCTAGGAAGGCTTCACGGTTCAGAAGACCGGTGCGCGCGTCATGGGTGGCCAACCAGGTGATCCGGTTCTCTCGGATGTTCAGCAGGAACCCTTCGAGCGGCGGCCCCGCCGGGAAGCCGGACACCCCCACGGTCAACCAATGGGCCGCGAGGCAGTTCGAGAGTGACAACAGGTGGCCCACCGGTGGCAGCCCAGGACTCGAGCACGAAGCGCATCGATTCCAGGCCCTCGACGTCCCAGATCGCCTGGCTGGCCGGTAGCGGTCCCGCCAACCCCTCGGCAGCATGGTTGGCCACGAGCACCGTTCCATCCACGCCGACAGCCACCATGCCCTCAGTGGCGGACAACACCATCGACCGGATCATCCGCTCGCGAATCGTCGGTGCCTGCGCCCCTGCCGCTGCGCCGGAGATTCGACCATCATCGACCATCTGCACGACCCCCGCCCACGTGTCCTGAGAACCCCATCGAGCGCAGGCGGTACGTCACCGGCGACTTCGAGGGTCATGATCTGTTGGTCGACCACCGCATGCCTCGGGTTGAGCGGTGACAACAGCTCGACCGCGCCGGTCCCGCGGTGGTGACCTGAGGACCAGGCCGGATGGCACCCACCCCACCGGGAGGCCCCCGGCTCAACTACCCCGATCCCCGAACCAGCAATCATGAGGTCGGTCCACGGCCCATCGGAGGCCCGCGCCCAGGCGCGGACCTCCGACCGGGCGCCAACTCGCCTTCACGGGCTCGCGCGACGGTGCTATCGGGCGCAGTGGGGGAGTCAGGAGGGCATGGCCGCACTCTCCTGGAAGGCTCTCGCAGCAGGGGCCGTTCGGCGTCGAGCCCGTAGTCACATCGTGGTTCGGGGGCCACACCCGTGGGGGAGGGCCCGGGTGGTAGGGGTCGTGGTCTTGGTCCGTGGTCAGTGGGGTGTGCTGTTCAGGGCGGCGATGTGGCGGTAGATCGTGGCTCGGGACACGCGTAGCGCGGCGGCGATGTGGGCGACGCTCTGTTCTTCGCGGTACATGCGGGTGGCTTCGGCGGCTCCGGCGGGGGAGAGGGCTCGGGGTCGGCCACCGACTCTGCCTTGCTTTCGGGCGGCCTCGAGTCCGGCTTTGGTTCGTTCGGCGAGCAGGTCCCGCTCGAAGGCGGCCAGGGCGGCCAGCAGCCGCAGGATGAGGCGGCCGTTGGCGCTGGTGGTGTCGATCTGCTCGTTGAGCGACACCAGGGCGATGTTGCGCAGCTCCAGGTCCTCGATCAGGTCGAGCAGGTGTTTCATGGACCGGCCGAGCCGGTCCAGTCGCCAGATCACGATGGTGTCCCCGGGGCGGGCGTTGTCCAGCAGCCGGTCGAGCTCGGGGCGGCGGGTGGCCACACCGGAGATGTGGTCGACGTAGAGGCGGTCCACGCCGGCGGCGTTCAGCGCATCCAGCTGCAGTTGGGGGTCCTGGGCGTGGGTCGAGACGCGGGCATAGCCAAGGCGATAGTTCATGCAACCTGCGTACCAGTCCCGGTGACCGGTCGTCCAGAACTCCTGTCCACCACCAGCCCCGGCCGGAACCACACGCCCTGCGGACAAGGATTCTGCGAATCTGTCCGATAACGGTCGGGTTGTGAGGGCCCTGTGCCAGCAGGGTCTGGCCAACCGCCAGCTGCTGGGCCAGCAGAGGCTTCGTCGACTCGGGTGGGCAATGGAAGAGGCTCGCGCACGTCGGCACGAGCGATGCCACGATGCTGCGTCACTGCAGCCCAGAAGGACGCGCTGTTTCGCCAATGCAGGAGCGGCCCCAGCAGGGTGTACCCGGATCGACCCCGCCGTTCAGGAGCTGGAGTCAGCAGCGGCGTTGTAGTCGGGTTGGGCGTCGAGGATCGTGACCAGTTGGTCGGTCTTCACCGATGTCCAGCCCTCGGGTTGGGTGATCTCCACCCAGGACTCGAGGTTGGATCGGTAGCTGTAGAGGTGGCCGTAGCCCCAGGGGACGTTGCCGGCGCCGGGCAGGTCGAGGGCGACTTGCCACATGGTCACGATGGGGAACCAGCCCATCTCGGGGGAGATGTCGGGGCCGCGCTGGCCGGGCTCCAGCCAGTCCGGTTCCTGGAGCGCCAGCTCGGGGAGAAGAACACCACGGGGTCGGAGTTGTGCTGCAGGTACACCAGGCGAGTGGGTCCCCATGGTCCCGGGGTCTTGGCGAACCCGTTCTCCTTGGCGGTGAAGCGCACGGTGCGGCCCTCGTCGTAGATGGGCTGCCACGGCGGGGTCCCCGGATCGCGGTTCTCGAGGATGGCCCTGTGCAACTCGTTGACGAACGGCGGGCCGGACATCAGGGCCCCGTCGACCGGCTCGTTGATGATGCTGATGGAGTTCAGGACGCTACCCACGCCGTAGGAGCCCAGCGACAGGCCGTAGAGGTAGAACTTGGGCCGGGACTCCTCGGGCAGGGTTGCCCAGTAGCGATGGACGGTGTCGAACACGGTGCGGGAGGTCTCCCTGACCGCCTGCTGGTCGGCCAGCAGCGAGATCCAGCTCGGCAGGTAGGAGTACTGCACCCCGGCGATCGCGGTGTCACCGTTGAACATGTACTCCACGGGGTCGACCCCGCGCGGGTCCAGGAACCCGGTTCCGGTGGTGGTCGCCACCACCAGGACCTCACGGTCGAACGCGCCGGATCGCTTGAGCTCCTCGAGTAGCAGGTCGGCGCGCTCCTGCAGGGTCTCGGCCGACTTCAGCCCGACGTAGGCGCGGATCGGGACCTTGGCCCCGCCGCCGGAGAACGTGTTGATCTGCTCGGCGCGGGGACCCCACCCGGTGAAGATCCGGCCCTGCCGCCCGAGGGTGTCCCACGCGGCCAACGATGCGGCGCTGCCTGAGCGCTCCGGCTCCACCGGCTGGGACACGGTGGGTGGGGTGTCGGTGTCGCGGACCGAGAACGCGGCGTTCGCTGCGGCGAAGAAGCCCTGCACCAGCACACCGGTGAGCAACACCCAGAACAGCAGCAGCAACCCCGTCACGCCCAGCACCCAGGCAAGCCGCCGCGGCAGGTGCCGACCCAACCAGCCCGCCACTTTCCCGAACAGCACCCGCAACGACCGGGAGACGATCAGGATCAGTGCGGCCACCGCGACCGTGGTCAGCAGGATCACCGGCCATGTTGTCGGCGAGGTCGGCTCCATCCCGAACAGCTCCCGGATGTTGTTCTGCCACCCGACCTGCTTCCACACAGCCTGGACGGTCATCCACGCAATGAGCACCACGACAATCCCCAACACGACCGTACGCGTCCGGCCCTTCAGCTTCGGGATCTCCAAGTAGTCCCAGACCGCCTGGCTCCCGGCTCCCAGCCCGTAGCCGATCATCAGCGTGATCCCGGACGCGAGGCCCTGCACGTAGGGCGCCCGCGGCAGCAGCGAGGGGAGCAGAGAGACGGCGAAGAAGAATCCTGCCACGGCCAGCCCAGTGGCCGAGAAGCGCAGGTTGAGGATCCGCCTCACGCGGCGCGGGGCCTCAGCTACTGCCTCGGAGCCGCCCTGGGGTGGGGCCGAGATCTCGGCGCTCATGGTCATTCCCTTCATGGTCCTCCCAACCGTCGGCAGGGGTCCGGGTTGGGAAAGTCGTTGGCCGTGAGATCTGAGCAGGAGCGGCCCGTCCTCGCCGCCCACCATTGGGAGGTCCCCGGGACGCATCTTGGGCATCGGGTTGGGGTTCGCACCACACAGTAGGAGGTCCGTGAGGGGCTGACCCTCAGGGGTGACGTGCGGGGTGACATGCCCACATGGGTCCGCACCGAGTTGGTGGCTACAGCGTCGCCGGGCAGGGCCGACGTCTCGCGCAGGTGGTCCGCGGCCCGGCCACGCTCGGGATGGCCGTCCCGAGAGTGGCGCACGAGTTGACCAAGAGCCCTGCGACCAGGCCCGCAAGCAGGAGGATAGGGACGTCGGGCCGCCGACAGTCGAGGCCGCCTGACTTGCAGCCTGTCCAGCCGGCGCCGTAATCCCGGCGCCCGTCTGCCCATCGATCGCCCGCGCGGTGACAGTCCGAACCGACAGGACGGGCCGCCCGCCGCCAAGAGGCTGGACGAGCCGCCGAGGGTTACTTCCAGGAGTCAGCGGGCTCGCGCGGTAGTCCGACTGCCCACGGACGCCAGAGGCCGCGTCACCCACGCCCGTGTCACCCCGCCGCGTCACCCTCCCAGCGGCTGCGGCGTGAGTCGGGCGACAGTTGCCGCGAAAGCACCGCTTTGGACCTATGACGAGGAGGATGCGTGGTGTTTGCAATCTCCGACCCGCTTGGCGGGCCCGGGAAGGTGAAGGATGCGGGTCCTCGAGGCGTCAGGCAGGGGCGGGTCGGGGGCGCTCGTCGGTTAGGTGCGCTGGTCCTACTCGTCGGGTTGGTCGCGATGCTCCTGGGGGCCGCCCTGCCTATGGGAGCTGCTGCGGCGGCCACCGACCCTCTGACTGAGCTGGCCACCAAGTACGCGCCGATCGTCGTGGCCCGCGACCAGACGGAGCCCTGCGGGGACGGCGAGCCGTACCGCCCAACGCCGGTCACCACGGTCCTGGGCAACCCGGAAGTCGTCCTTCGCGGGCCCGACGGCGAGCAGGTGGCCGGACCCACGGCGGCCGACCTCGTGGGCAAGGGGGAGGGGTGGTACCTGGACTACCCGGGCAACCCGCTGGACCCGGGCTGCACCTACGACCAGTGGTTCCGCACTGCCTCCGAGGGGGTGCAGCCCACTCTCTACGCCCGACTGGCCACCGACCCGGAGCACCCGGGCAAGGCGGCGTTGCAGTACTGGTTCTTCTACACGTTCAACGACTGGAACGACAAGCACGAAGGTGACTGGGAGATGGTGCAGGTCGTCCTCCCGGCGGCCTCCGCCGAAGAGGCCCTCGGCGTCACCCCAGAGAGCGTCGCCTTCGCCCAGCACGAGGGGTCCCAGGTCTCACCGTGGGACGGGGGCGGGCTCATCAAGGTCGGGGATCGCCCCGTGGTCTACCCCGGTCAGGGCTCGCACGCGGCCTACTACACGCAGGCCACCTGGTTCGGCAAGAGCGCGGCTGCGGGGTTCGGGTGCGACAACACGACTGCCCCGGGGTTGGAGGTTCAGCCCCAGATCGAGGTGATCCCGCCGGGCGCGCCACCGACGACGGGGCCGTTCGCGTGGGTCTCCTACACCGGGCGCTGGGGCGAGAAGGCACCGTCGTTCAACAACGGCCCGACCGGGCCGGTGACCAAGACCCAGTGGGCGAGCCCCATCACCTGGCAGGAGGAGGAGGGACGCCCCCCGGCGGTATCGCTGCCGCCTGCCCCGGGCCCGGCGCTGCGAGGGTTCTGCGACCTGACCGCCAACGGGTCGCTGCTCTTCATTGACCTGCTCAACAAGCCCGCGGTGGTAGTGGGCGCACTGCTGGCGCTGCTGCTGGCGGCCGTCGTGGCGGTCCGCCGGACGACTTGGCGCCACGCCGGCTCCGAGCCCCCCGACCGAACCCGTCGGGCTGGCCAGATCGTGACCGCAGCCTTCGGGTGGATGCGACGCAATGTCGGGGCCGTGCTGGGCATCTGCGCGGTGTTCTTCGGGGTCCTCGTCGGATCGAGCCTGATCCGCGGGCTGCTGCTGGCCCCGCGGATCAGCACCGACATCACCGATGTCTATAGCGCGACCGGGCGCTGGCTGGCGCAATTGGGCCTGCTGGTGCTCGCGGTGGTGGTGATCCCACTCATCGGGTGGGTGGCGGCAAGCGTGATCGCTCTGGTCCGCGACGATTCCCAGGGACGCCCGCTCAGCCCTCGAGCGGCGTTGGGGGCCGGGTGGCGCCAGCCTTCGGCGATCCTGACCGCGCTAGCGCTCCTGGTGGTGACCTCGCTGATGTCCGGCTCGCTGGTCCTGCTGCCGGTGGCCGGGTGGCTGGTGGCCCGGTGGGCGGTGGCCCCGGTGGCCGCAGTCGTCGAGGACCTGCCCGTGCGGGCGGCGTTCCGGCGCAGCGCCCAGCTCACCTCGGGGCATCGGTGGCGCGCCCTCGCAGTGCAAGTGTTGCTGCTGTCCATCGGACTGGTGGTGCCCGGGCTCGTCGGGGCGATCCTGCTGCTGGTCACGTCCTGGCCGTTCTGGGCCATCGGCCTGATCAGCGTGACATTGCTGGCGCTGCTGCTCCCCGTGGCCTTCGTCGGCACGACGCTGCACTACTACGACCTGCGCGGCAGGGCTGAGCAGCTGCGTTCGGCCGAGGTCTGAGCCGCTGGCGGAACGTTCCAGGCCGCCGACCGGGGGAGTGCGCGGCTGCACCAGGCGGGATGACAGGGCGGGGTGACAAACGCCGTCGGCTCCAGCCTGTCCGCCCTAGCGTTCCCGCATGTCTTCTCCCTTGGCGCTGCCCTCTGGTCGCGAGAGCCTGGTCCTGGTGCTGCGGCCGATGGCCATTGTCGCCGGGGTCCTGCTTCTCTATGCCCTGACGCCGGTGAACGCCGGACCGGCGGCGGTCGCTGCCGTGCTCAGCTCGTTGGCGAGCATCGGCCTGCTGGTGTGGATCGTCGTGCGCCAGACCCGTCGCATCGCTCGCCACGCAGAGCCGGCGGTCGCCGCAGTCGAGGCACTTGCGCTGCTGGGGACTCTGTTCGTCCTGTCGTTCTCGATGACCTATGTCGCCCTGTCCGCGAGCGACCCAACCTCCTTCAGCCAGCCTGTCGACAAGGTCGCGGCGATCTACTTCTCGATGACGATCATGAGCACAGTCGGGTTCGGTGACATCGTCGCGGTCAGCGACGTGGCCCGGATGACAGTGGTCGTGCAGATGATCGCCAATCTCGTGCTCCTCGCGCTGGTGGTGCGAATCATCACGGAGGTGACCCGGTGGGCCCGCGCCCAACGTACGCCAACAGCTGGCACACCAGGGGACGCCCCGGACGCCGATTGAACCTGACGAGACACCCACATCTACGTGCTGAGGAGCCCTTCTATGTCCACCCCGTCCGAGACTGAATCGACGCTCATCCCAGGTGACGATGAAGGGGCGGTGCACCGCAGGGCCCTGGCCCGGGAGTTCTTCGCCAGTGCCCTCTATGTGGCTCTTGTGCTGCTTGCGGCGCTCGTCGCGCTGCCCCGTGACCGGCTGCCCACCGACCATGCTGTGATGGCCACCCTCTTCGGCACGGCATTGGGCCTGGTGCTGGCACACTTCGTGGCATTCCGGTTCGCTGCGCACTTCACCGCGGAGGCCGGTCGTGCCGAGACTCCGCTGATCCAAGAGGCAGTTGCGGGCTTGGCCGGGGGCTTGCTGGTGGCGATCATCGCAGGCATCCCGTACGTGGTCTTCGACGGCGACGATGCCCTGCTCGGCAGCCTCATCGCCTTGGCGACTCTGCCAGCCATCATGGGTGGGGCGATCGCCCGGCTGCGGGGCCGGTCCCGGACCCAGAGTCTGGCAGCGGCCGGCCTCGCGCTCATCGCGGCGATGGTGGTCGTCTACGTCAAGGACTTCCTCGGCCACTAGCAGGCCGCGCTTCACGTCGCGGCGTACGGGTACTCCTGAGCCCTGACTCGATCAATCACAGTCGGGTTCCGGTGTGGTGACCCACGGGCCGACCTCGCGCGACGAGAGGAGGCCCACCTCGGCCAGCGTCCGGATCAGGGCTGCCATCGCGGCGGCCCTCGGAAAGGGCTGGAACACCGAACTCGACCGATGAGTTGTGCGCCCTCCAGGATCACGGTTCGGGTAAGCGATGTCCCAGTGGTCAGTGTGCAGCGACGCCAGCGATCGCGGTGGCAGCGATCGCAGCGCGATGCGCAGCCCAACCACTGTGCTCGCTGCGCGCGGGTGAGGTCCCGGACTGCCCCCGGCGCGTCGTACTCGTCGATCCGACGGTCGAACCTGGCCCGTTCCCCCCCGATGAGGCCGGGCCGAAGGCCGCGAGGGCGCGTTGGACCCGGTCCAGCGTCCGGGGGTCGCGCAGCTGCAGGCTGAACACCTCGCCCACGAAGGCGGCCCGTCTCGTCGTGGCCGACCCCCTGGGATAGCGCCGCGGCGAGGTCCGCCGCATTCGCCTGACACCCCCGCATCGGGTGGGAATCGGCGGCGATCACCCGCACCCCGAACCGGGCGTGCAGCACGGGCCAGACGTCGCTGAGGGCAGATCGGGTTGATACACGGGCACCTCCAAGCAGGGACATGGTGTCGAGGGCGCGGCCGGCCGGGCCCCACACTGCAGCGTGTGGAGTCCCGCGATGCAGCCAGTCCGCGGGACGGCCCCCGCCACCTGAACGGAAGGCGTGAGCGTGGGGCACCGTGCCCTTCTCGATGGGCAACAACGACCATCGGGTCACACGGCCACCCCTCGATCTCAGGGGCGACACTCCCACGAGGTTGGGCTCACCTTCAGCCCACTGAAAGGATCTCCTCGAGGCGGGCGACGCACCGAGCCGGTACTGGTCGGGAGGGTGGTGGCTGATGGTCGCGGGACTCCGGCGACCATCCGGCCATGGTGCGGCCTTCCGACACCCGCGACCCAGGCTCCTGGCGGTTGCCCGCGCAGTCTGAGCCGTTCACGGAAATTGTGCGTGGATTGTGCATCCGTGGTGGGCGTTCCCCACGAAGTATGGGTGAGGACCCAACAACGGGCTTCCCGACGAAGGAGTCACCATGCGAATCACCTCCACCCTCATCGGCACGGGAGCCCTGGTGGCCGCCAGTGTCGCTTTCGCGCTTCCTGCCGCGGCCGCGGACACGGCCAGCGTCTCCGTCCTGCATGGCGTTCCCGGAGCGACCGTGGATGTCTGTGCCAACGGTGATGAGCTCATCGCCGACTTCGAGCCCGGCACCCTCGCCGGCCCGCTGGACCTGCCCCCGGGCACGTACACCATCAAGGTTGTTGCCGGGGAGGGTGACACCGACTGTGATGCCGACGCGCTCATCGGCCCGGCCGACGTGACCGTCGCAGGCGGGAAGAGCTACACCGTCGTGGCGCACTTGGACGCGGACGGCGAGCTGACCGCGACTCCGTTCGAGAACGACACCGAGGCTGTCGCTGCCGGTTCGGGCACGCTGGTGGCCCGTCACGTGGCTGAGGCCCCTGAGGTGGACGTCCTGGTGAACGGCGACAGCGTGGGGACCTTCAGCAACCCGGAGCAGATCGGGCCTGCAGCCCTTCCCGCGGGTGACTATGAGGTCGAGATCCAGGCCGGTGGCACCGCAGTGAGCACGACTCCGGCCACGGACGCTGTGCCCGTTGCCGAGGGCCAGAGCACCATCGCCTACGCCTGGGGCACCGCGGATGATCTGCAGATCGCCGTCCAGACGGTGGCCCTGGGTCACTCCTCCCCGAGTGGCGTTCCCGGGGGCGAGTCGGGCTCGGCCGCCGGTGGGAACGGAAGCTGGCTGCTGCTGGCCGCGGGTCTCGGTATCGCTGGTGTCGCCCTGTCGGGCCGCCGGCTGGTGACCTCCGGTCAGTGACCACACAATGATGGTCGAGGGGGTGGACTATCTCGTCCGCCCCCTCGACATCCTCCGTTCCACGCCTGAGAGGTCGAGATGAGCCGCCGTCGCACCAGTGCCGCCACCCTTGTGGCGTCCCTGGTGCTTGTCGTTGTCTCGCTGGCGGCGTGGGTGGGCATGCCCGGTCCGGGCGTGGGGACCGGCCTGGAGCGGGTGACTCTCTCGGGCACAGCCGCCGACGGCGGGCTCACCCGTCCTGCGGATGCTGCACCGCAGACCCCTCAACCCTCCGCACCCACACGCTCGGGGTCGACGGTTCCCGTGGTCGACGCGACGAAGATCGATGCCCCCAAGGAGGCTGAGCCTCCGCGCCGACTGGTGATCCCGACCGTGGACATCTCGATGCCGGTCACCGCCACCGGTGTGACCAGCGACGGCCAGATGGAACTCCCGCCGGACCCACGGGAGGTTGGTTGGTACCGGTTCGGCGCCCTGCCCGGTGATTCCCAGGGCTCCGCAGTGCTCGGTGGGCACGTGGACTCCGTCCGGTACGGCACCGGCCCCCTCGAGCGGCTGGCCGAGGTGCGCCCCGGTGCCCGGGTCACGGTCACCTCGGCGGATGGGGAGCGCCTGCGCTACCGGGTGACCAGCGTGGAGCGGATCGCGAAGGCGGCCCTCCCGGTCGACAGGCTGTTCGACCCGACGGTGCCCCATCGGCTGGTGGTCGTCACCTGTGGGGGGCTGTACCTGCCCGAGGCCGGAGGCTACGAGGACAACATCGTGATGATCGCCGACCCGGTGCGCTGAGGTCCGGCCCCGAGTCCCTGTCGGTGGGCTACCGGTCCCGCCTCAGGTGGATCTGGGTGACGGCAGTGGCGGGTTCTGCCCGCGGCTGGCGGAGATGCGGCGCGTCAACTCGTCACGGGTCATGTTCCCCGGGGCTCGCAGGAGGGCCGCCTCAACGGCCTCCTCCAGGGGCAGGTCGTCGAACTGGCGGAACCTCTCGGTCACACCCTGGGCGGCCTCGGTCCAGCGGGAGGTCGCA
This sequence comes from uncultured Actinomycetes bacterium, assembly GCA_963747335.1. GTDB lineage: Bacteria > Actinomycetota > Actinomycetes > S36-B12 > CAIYMF01 > Prado023. Next base: position 52,607 of record CAVVEV010000011.1, read on the forward strand.
ACCACGGTGGCCGCTGGATCGTCCTCACGCCGCCAACTGATACCCATCGCACACCTCCGATCCGTGACCGTCCGTGCACGGAAGATACGCCGTGCGTGAGCGGTCGCACAAGGGACTCGCCGCAAGTCCACTCTCCCGTGCGAAACGGACGTGCCGCGACGAGCAGGTCAGAGAGAGTCGACGACGACGTCGAGCATGCGTGAGGCGGACGCTCGCCCGCCGGAGCGGGCTGTCCCCGGCTCGACCCGGAACCTCATGCTGCGCAGGACATCGACGAGCTCGTCGACCGTCTCCGGGGCTGTCCCTGACGCTGCCAGCGCCCGCAGGAGTCGGCCCTTCGTGGCCTTGTTGAAGTGGCTGGCGACCACACGCCCCTCACCTCTGTCATGGATGACCCGGATCGTGGCGGTGCGCTCGGGAGGCCCCACCCAGCTCGCCGCGTAGGTCCCGGAGCGAAGGTCCACCATCAGCCCGTCCCGTGCCGGCGCGGCCAGCGCCTTGCAGAGAGGCTGGCGCCAGAACGTCGCGAGTCGGCCCGGGCCGGGCAGCGTCACGGCACCGGACAGCCGGTAGGCCGGGATCGGATCGGTCAGGCGGACAGCCCCCCAGAGCCCGGACCACACGAGGACCCAGTCGGCCAGACGGGCCTGGGCGGCCGGATCAGCACCACCCATGTCCAGGGCCGCGAAGAGGACACCGGTGTAGACCTGCCAGGCGGGTGCCGTGGGCGCCTTCCGCACGCCCTTGTTGCGCTGCACCTCGATCGCCTGACCTGCACTCAAGCCCAGGACATCGAGGGCATCTGCCGGTCGGGATCGGCACAGGCTGGTCAGCGAGCTGAGCACCGTGCGACGTGCTGGGGTCAGGCCGGGTAGCGAGAGGGCAGCGAGGTCGAGTACCGGGCCCTCGGTGGGGGCGGTCTTGCCCTCGCTGGGCGGGAGGAGGACGAGCACGGGCCCATCCTGTCAGGCCAGCCGCGTGTCCAATCCCGCGATCCGCGGCGAGTCGATCAAGCGCTGGTCGTGGTCTGGCTCGTCGCTCTCCACGATGTCCCAGGGCCGCCCGAGCGTCTCGGCGAGGCCGCGCAGGATCCGCGCGTGGGTCCACGCGGTCCGGGCATTCGAGTCGAGGTGGTGCAGGCCGGGTTGTGGGTCGGCGACCAGCGCCAGGAGCGCCGAGACGGTGTCATCGAGGAAGCCACACGCAGGGATCCAGCGGCGGCTCGCCTGCACGGCTCCCTCGGTGGCCTGCTGGGCGTCGGTGTGCGCGATCATGTTGTTGCCGTGCCCGTCCGGATCGATCTGGTACCCGAGCCGGGCGACCATCGCGTCCGGGTTCGCCGCCCAGATGGAGTTCTCGCAGCGGACCTTGTAGCTGCCGTACTCGTCGGTCGCGGTGCGCGGTGACGCGATCGTGTAGGGACCGTTGGGGCGTGGGGCGAAGACCATGGTCGTCGAGGTGAAGACCATCGGGATTCCCCATCTATGGGCGTGGCTGGCGAGCCGCCCTGCCCAGGACTCCGCGCCGAATGCCATGTGCACGATTGCGTCGGGGCGCTGGTCGTCAAGGAAGCGTTCGCAGGCCAGCGGATCGTTGGGGGAGACCTGGTCGCGCAGCCACGGCGTGACCTCGTGCCCCGCCGCGCGGGCAGCGTGGGCGAACCGCGGCGCGACCGTTCCGGACATTCCGGTGACCAGGATCCTCACGCCGGGGAACGTAGCACCGGCCGCATGGCCAACGCCGGTCGCCGGCTGGCCGGCGTGCGGACCTGAGTCAGCGGAACGACAGGTGGACGTGGTCGTAGTGGTTGGCGGTCGCAGACCCACGATCGGACATGCCGCGCCAGCCGTCACCGGCGCGCTGGGTGGTCCAGATCTTCTGCGCGTGGATGACCTCGGTGATCCCCAGCGCCGCTGCGTTGGCGCGCGCCCAGTTGGCGATCTCGGTCCCTGTGGAGCCGCTGATCATGACGTCCAGGGCGCGCCCGGAGGAGTGGTTCGCCGAGCCTCCGCGGTATCCGCCGTATGCGGTCACCTGCGGGAACCGGGCGCAGATCGCGCGGTGCGCGGCGATCGCGTTGGCCTGCAGTCCACCCTCGACCCCGGAGCCACTGGCGCAGGGGGCCGTGGACAGGCCACCGGACGCGGAGACCTTCGGCTTGGACTTGGACAGGTACTCCGCAGAGACCCACCGTGGCTTGTCCTTGTAGATGATCTGGCGGAAGCCGTCCTCGGTGACGTCGGTGATCTTCACCTTGTCGGCGGGATCGAGGACCGTGACCACATCGGCGTCGGTGTCCGGGGACTTGCGCACCTTCAGGCGAACCTCGGTGTACCGGGACCCAACAACCTCGGGCTCCGGCTGGGGCTCATCCTCCGCGGTGGGGTCCGCCGCGAGTTCGCCTGACGGCCAGGCTGGGCTGACGGCCGGTTCGTCGGTCGCCTCGTCAGCTGTCGGAACCGGACCACGGGTGGCCGATCGGGAGGAGCGGGCGATTCGAGCGGCTGCCTCGCGGTTGCTGAGCGCGACCTGCTCGGCGCTGAACTCCACCGTCGCCGGGGTGGTGGCGCGGAGGACGGCATCCATGGCCAGGGGGGCCCCGGGGGAGGTCTGGGGTGCGGCCACGGCGGCGCCCGCTGCAGTCAGCAGGGCCAGTGACATGGCGGCGGTGAGCACGCCTGCGCGGCGCGCAGGGCTGGAGTTCCGTTGGTTCGTTCGAGTGTCGGGGCAGTCGTGTGAGTCGTGGCGACTCATGGCTGCGTCCTTCCTGTGGACGACGGCGGAGCCCGAGCGACATGCCCGCGAGGGCGGTCGGCAGGCCGTGATGGGGGCCTCTTCGGCGGCGTTGGAGCCGACCGGTTCCGGGCGTACTGAACAGTCATGCCCGCTCGAGGAGGGCCCATAACGTGATCTGTGTCTCATCGGGCGGCGTCTCATCGAGCTGGCTCGCCCACGCCGAGGTGCCAAGGAGCGGTCGGTCGGCCGTCAGCGCTCCAGCGGGGGGTCCTCCGCGGCGGCCGCAGTGAGCGGGTCGATGACCTCGACGGGTTCGAGCGCGACCTGGTCGCGACCAGCCCGCTTCGCCCGGTACAGGGCGTGGTCGGCGCGCGAGAGGGCATCGTCGGTGTCGGTGGTCGAGGCTGCGAGCACAGCTCCCAGGGACACCGTGACCTTCACGTTGCCGATGTCGGTCTTGACGGGTCCGCTGGCGGCCTTCTGCACGTTGGTGGCCACCGTGAGCAGCGTCTCCTCGTCGGGGCACTGGTCCAGCACGATGACGAACTCGTCACCACCGATCCGGCCGACGATGTCCTTGTGCCGGACCGCACCCTTGAGCCGGTCGGCGACCGCGGCGATCACGACGTCGCCGATGCGGTGGCCGAGCTGGTCGTTGATCTGCTTGAGGTTGTCGATATCGCACCAGAGGACGCCGGTGTGGTCCGCGGGGGCGGGGGTGATCCCGAGCCGGGTCTCGAGTCGGGTCAGCAGGCTGGCCCGGTTGGCCAAGCCGGTCTGGATGTCGTGCGTCGCACGGAAGGTGAGGTCGGCCTGCATCCGGCGGGTCTCGGTGCGGTCGGCGAACTGGTGGACGAAGAGCTGCGGATTGCCGATCTCGTCACGCAGGATGCCGACGGCATGGTCGACCCAGACCTCACCGAGGGGGCTGAGGAGGCGATGCTCCAGCCGGACGGTCTCCAGCGCGCCGAGATGCAGCTCCTGGCGCAGGTCCTCGACCTGCTCGCGCTCGTCCTCGGGGATGAACTCGCGGAACCGGTGCCCGATCAGTCGCTCGGCGCTGGTGCCCAGCAGGTCGCACAGGGCGGGATTTGCCTGGACGATCCGGTCGTGCGCGTCGGTGACGGCCATGCCCTCCGGCGCGCCGTGCATGGCCATCCGGAACTGCTCCTCGCTGCGCGCCAGCTCCCGCTTCGCGCGGAGCTCCTCGGTGACGTCGCGCAGGCCGAAGGCCATTCCCGTGACAAGGCCACCCTCGACGGTGAGCGCTCGCGCGGTCACCGACATGAACCGGTAGGCGCCCGTGGTGGAGCGGAACCGGATCACCTCGTCGTGGATCTCCGCTCCGTGGCGGATGCTGGCCAGGTCGACCGAGAAGCGCTCGAGGTCGGGCTTGGCGACGAACGCGGTGAGCGCCCGCCCGGCCAGCAGGCCGGTCTCCCAGCCGAGCAGGGTGGTGACCGAGGGGGAGACCCAGGTGATGACGCCCTGCGGATCGGTCTGGGCAACGACGTCGGTGGAGTTCTCGCTCAGTACCTGGAAGTGCCGGGCGGCCGCGTGCAGCGTCTGCAGGTTCTCGACCTCGGCCGTGACGTCGGTGAACTGGGCCAGGAACTGGGTCGGCAGGCCCGGGCGGCCGGCGGTGGGGGTCACGGCCAGGTCGACCCAGATCTGCGCCCCGTCTGCGGCAAGGCAGCGCTGCCGCTGGTGGAACGACTCGGCCTCGTCGCGGTTGAGGTCGCCCAGGGCCTTGGCCACGTTCGACCAGTCCTCCGGGTGCGTGATGTCGAAGAGTCCGGAGCTGGCGAGGTCCCCGGCGGTGTGGCCGAGGAGCGTGCACAGCTTGGGGTTGACGAACAGGAACCGGCCGTCGACCGAGGTGAGGGCCATCCCGATGGCGGCGAGCTCGAACAGCTCCGCCTCGCCACGCTGCGACGGCCTGGTGCTGCCGTCCTCGGATATCAACCTCACGCGCCAAGAGTACGAGGCAATGCGGACATATCAGAAGGTGAGAGGTTGCGCCGAACGGGTGGTTTGCGTCGTCCGGTGGCCGAATACCGTCACTCTCGGCGCCGTTGTGACGCTCAGGGTCCGGAATCCGTACTCTTTCGAGGGACCCCCGACCGGTGGCCCAGGGTGTGACGAGGGCGTAGCGGGCGAGCGGGTCGTGCGGGTCAGCGGCGGCGGACGCTGAGCAGGCCGCGGACCTCCGCAAGCTCCTCGTACCGGGGCACTGAACTCAGCCAGGAGCCAAGTCCCGTTGCCGGCAGGGCCCGGGACCACAGGTAGCCCTGGCCCAGCTTGGCGCCCAGCGACTGCAGGATCTCGAGCTGCTCGCGGGTCTCCACCCCCTCGGCGATGACCCCCAGCGACAGGGAGTCGGCCATGTTGATGATCGCGTCGACGATCGACAGGTCGGAGGGATCCCGGCTGCCGAGGCCATCGACGAACGATCGGTCGATCTTCAGGGCGGTGACCGGCAACTTCTTGAGCCGGGCCAGCGACGAGTAGCCGGTGCCGAAGTCGTCGATGATCAGGTGGGCGCCGAGCTGCCGAAGGGCGTCCAGGGTCGAGGTCGAGGTGTCCAACGAGCGCATGACCGCGGTCTCGGTGATCTCCAGGTGCAGGTTGCCCGGGGGCACTCCGGTCTCGGCAAGTGCCCGGGCGACCTTGTGGATCAGGTCGGGATCGGTCAGTTGGCGCGGTGACAGGTTGACGGCGATCCAGAGGTCGTGTGCCTCGGGGATCTCCCGGCGCCAACGCTGCAGCTGGCTGAGTGCGGCCTCGAGCATCCACGCGCCGATCGGCAGGATCAGGCCGGTCTCCTCGGCCAGGGGGATGAACTCGTCAGGGCCGAGCAGGCCGCGTTCCGGATGCTGCCACCGGATGAGGGCCTCCATGCCGACGGCCTCGCCGGAGTTGAGGTCGATGACCGGCTGGAAGTGCGCGCGCAGCTCGTCGCGCTCGAGGGCCCTGCGCAGTCCCAACTGGTCGTCGAGGCGGGCGGTGGCCTGCTCATGCATCGCCTGATGGAAGTGCGCGGACTGGTCGCGACCCGCGCTCTTGGCGCGGAACATGGCGGAGTCGGCCTCCCGGAGCAGGGACTGCGCGCTCGAACCCGGAGAGGCAGGAGCCACGCCGATACTCGCCGTGAGCGTGACCTCGTGGGTGGCGATCGTGAACGGGGCGGAGATCGACCGCCGGATCGCGTCGACGAGGAGTTCAACCTCACTGTCCCTGATCGCCTCGCAGACGATGGCGAACTCGTCCCCGCTGAACCGTGAGAGCGTGTCGCCCGGTCGCGTGACCTGCCGCAGCCTCTCCGCCACATCGACCAGCAGGGCGTCGCCGATGCCGTGGCCGAGCCCGTCGTTGACGGTCTTGAAGGAGTCGAGGTCGAGGAACAGCACAACGAGGCGCTCCCCCCGGCGCGGGGTTCGCGTGAGACCTGCCTCGATCCGATCAGCCAGCAGGGTCCGGTTCGGCAGGCCGGTGAGCGGGTCGTGGAGGGCCCGGTGCTCGCGCTCCTGGGCCAGTCGCTCGCGTTCCTGCGACATCTGCGCCGTGAGGTGCACGGCGAGCAGCGGCGGGATCAGCAGGGGGAGGAGCACCCACGACTCGGGGTGGATCGCCACCACCGCGACCAACGGTGACAGGGTGAGGACGGCGAAGGTCGACACCGTGTAGAACCAGAAGTCCTCGGTGAACGACGCCCACCAGGACTGGTCCTCGGCCAGCCCGGCCACGAAGGCCAGGTTCACCACGTGGTAGACGATCCAGGACAGCGCAACGAGCCCCAGGTCGCGGGGTTGGACCGTGTTGGTGCCGGGAGCCGGCCACGATCCGAAGGAGAGGACCACCCAGGCTGCCAGCACCGACAGGGTGTAGTTGCCCACATTGAAGAACAGCTTCCACGCGGCCTTGCGTGCGAGGAGCTCGCTGATGAGCGTGGCACCGGCGACCAGGACCAGCGCCGGCCAGGGGCCCCACAGGTACATGGTGGCGAACACGAAGGCCTGGGAGATCGAGATCGGGTCGCCCTCGAACCGGCTCATCATGATGGGGCGCAGCTCGGTGATGAAGATCAGCGCCGCCATCATGATCAGCGGTGGGGCCATGTCCGCCGCCGCCAGGGTGGCGAGCTCGGCCGGCAGCTTGGCCACGGCGACGAGTGCGACCCCGCATCCCACGAGTGCGCCGAGCACCCAGGTGGTCAGGAAGACAGCCGGATGCCGGGCACGCGACAGGCCCGCCCGCATCCCGCCCATACGACTCTCCTTCCAGAGAGTAACCGCCTCATGGCGCACCGTAATGGATCATCAGCGCCAGCACAACAATGCCGGTCACATCATCACGCATTCGGGCGCATCACCCCGAATCGCTACGGCTTCACCGACATCAACACCGCAGGTCGGAGGTCAATATCGGGGTGTCCGTGCGGCGATATGGCGGAGTTATGGGGCGCCACGCGGCTCACCGGTGCAGGGCTGGTCGGATCAGATCAGGCCTCCTCGGCACCCTCGACACCCTCGACACAGATCCGGTTCCCGCCTGAGCGCTTGGCCCGGTAGAGGGCCTCATCAGCGCGGCGCAGGGCCTCGTCGGTCTCGGCGGTGGCCTCAGCCAGGACAGCGCCCACGGAGATGCTCACGTCGATGGATGCCCCCGCAGCCTCCACAGGGTGGCTGGCAGCGGCCTGCACGTTGCGGGCGACCAGCGCGAGCTCCTCGAGGGAGTCACAGTGGTCGAGGACGATGAAGAACTCGTCCCCGCCGTAGCGCGCCACCTCGTCCTGGCGACGCACGGCTCTCTCCAGCCGGTTGGCCACCGCCGAGATCACGGCGTCACCGACGAGGTGGCCGTAGCGGTCGTTGATGGGTTTGAGGTTGTCGATGTCGCAGAACAGGACACCGACCGTGTCCGCGGACTCCGGCGGAAGCCCCAACCGCTGGGTCAGGCGAGTCTTGAGCGACTCCTTGTTGGCCAGCCCGGTCTGCAGGTCGTGGCTGGCGCGGTAGGCGAGGTCGGCCTCGAGTCGGCGGGCCGCGGTACGGTCGGCGAACTGGTGCACGAACAGGGCAGGGTTGCCCAGGTCATCGCGCATGATCCCGACGGAGTGGTCCACCCACACCTCGCTGGTGTGGCTGCTCAGGCGGTGCTGGCAGCGCTCGATCGTGGCGTTGCCCCACAGCAGGCGCTCGCGCCACTGGTCGACCTGCTCGCGCTCCTCCTCGGGGATGTACTCGCGGAACCTGTGCCCGATCAGAGCCTGCGCGGAGGTACCCAGCAGCTCGCACAGGGCTGGGTTCACCTGGACGATCCGGTCCTGGGAGTCCGTGACGGCCATGCCCTCCGGCGCCCCCAGCATCGCCATCCGGAACTGCTCCTCGCTGCGCGCCAGCTCGCGCTTCGCGCGCAACTCCTCGGTCACGTCGCGCATGGCGATGGCGGTGCGGCGTCCGGTCCCGGCATCGGAAACGGGGCGCGCAGTGACGGACATGTAGCGATACGCCCCTGAGCTCGAACGGAACCGCACAGTGCGCGTGGTCGGCTCCTGGCCGGGCTCGGAGCCCGCCAGGGCGTCGGCGAAGCCCGTGAGGTCCTCGTGGGCTATCAGCGTGGTGATCTCACGGCCGATGATGTGCGCCGAGTCGGACTCAGGGCCCAGGACAGCGTGGATCGAGGGGGAGACCCAGGCGATCCGGCCCGCGTCATCGATCAGGGCGACGACGTCCAGGACGTTGTCGCTCATGACCTCCAGGGACACCTGGGACTGGACCGAGTGCGTGACGTCGACGGTCTGGGCGAGGATCGCGGGGTCGCGATCGCCCTCGGTGGGCAGGAGGCTGAGCGACACGTGCAACCAGCTGCCGGGGGTCGGCCCCTGAACCCGGGCGATCGACACGGGCTGGTCTCCGAGCGCCGACAACGCGGCAGCCATGCGCTGCCGGTCGGACTCGTGCACGATTCCGGCGACGGTATGGCCGACGAGCTCGTCCTCAGGCAGCTGCAGGAGGTCGAGCAGGGCCCGATTCACCCAGAGCAGCGTCCCGTCAGGTCCGATGACGGCCGCGCCCACTGCTGCCCCCTCGTGCGCCCGCGCGACCCACGGGGGCACCCCCGCCTGCTCGAGCCGGGAGTCGGTGTCCTGTGTCTGCGGGGTGGCTGCCACAGGATCACTCTAGGGCGACGGTCGGACATGCGGAGGACAGCCCATTCGCGGGTTGCCGTGGGTGCCGGCTCTGTCTGTGCGTTGACCGGTGGGCGACGTCCGGCCATGCTGGGCGCGTTCGCCCCGAGGGGGCCATGGGAAGGAGCGCCGGGATGACCCCGCACATCGCCGTGCCCGTGCGCCAGTGCCCATGCCCATGCCCATGCCCATGCCGTGCTCCGGATCCAACGGCAGACTCGCGGCGTCCTGAGCTGTGGGTGCGATGCGGATCGACCTGAACGCGGACCTGGGGGAAGGGGTCGGTGACGACGACGCGCTGCTGGCCATCGTGACGTCGGCGAACATCGCCACCGGGGCGCACGCCGGTGGGGGAGCGGTATTGCGTCGCGCGGTGGCTGCGGCGGCCCAGCGGGGGGTTGCGATCGGTGCCCACCCCTCCTACCGTGACCGCGCCGGCTTCGGCCGGGCCTCCCACCTCGAGGACCTGTACCGCGATCCCTCAGCGTGCTCGCACCTGGTCGCCGACCTGGTCGAGCAGGTCCTCCTGGTGGCACGCGAGGCCGAGAGCCACGGGGCGTCGCTGGCCCACGTGAAGGCGCACGGCTCGCTGTACAACGAAGCGGTCGCGGATCCCGTGGCGGCGCAGGTCGTGGCGGACACGATCCTTGGCGTAGGGGCCGTGCTCGGATACCCGGTGGCTGTCGCGACGCAACCGGGTGGCCAGCTGGACCGGATCGCCGCCGGCCACGGCCTCGTGGTGATCTCTGAGGGCTTCGCGGACCGCGGTTACCGGAGCAACGGGCAGCTGGTGGCCCGCACCGAGCCTGGCGCTGTGCACGTGGCGACCGCCGCGATGGTCGCGCAGGCCCTGGCCCTGGCTGCAGGCCATGTCGACCCCGTCGATGGGCCGCGGATCGCAGTCCCGGTGGACTCGCTGTGCGTCCACGGGGACACGCCGGGGGCCGTCGCCGCCGCCACGGCGATCCGGGCGGCCCTGGAGTCCGCCGGGTGGAGGGTGGTGGCGCCAGGCGCGCACTCGGTCGCCCGACCACCACGCTGGCCCCAACGCCGGCGGGGCTGCCCAATCCGGGCCGGCGGGTCTGCCGACACGGGTGGGTCTCGCGACTCTCCGCGTGAGCGGGGCGGGTACTGAACGGGCGAGCGGGGGCGCGGGCGTCTTCGCAGGGGAGGCATCTGTCGTCGGAGCTGAGCCTGGCCTCGTGGTCCACTCGTTCGGCGACCGGGCCCTGCTGATCGAGCCCGCCCAGCGTCCGGACCCGGGTACCGGGTGGGTCCTGCCGCTTGCTGACCGGGTGCGTCGGCGGTGGCCCAGGGCGACCCTCGTCCCCGGCCTGGCAAGCCTCCTGGTCGTCTTCGCGCAGCCGTCCGATCTCCCGGACCCCCACGAGCAGGTGGTCTTCGCCCGGCTCGACCCCGAGGCAGATGCCGGACCATCCAGAACGCGATGAGCACGGCCCTCGGATCCACGTGATCCGCACGCGCTACGACGGGTCGGACCTGGCTGAGGTCTCCGCGATGCTGCGCGTGCCATCGGCGGAGGTGGTGACCAGGCATGGGGCGGCGGCGTGGACGGTCGCAGCCATCGGGTTCTCCCCGGGGTTCGGCTATCTGACCACCGACGATCCACTCTTCTCGGGAGTCTGGCGCCGCGCTGACCCCCGTCCGCGCGTTCCCCGAGGCTCGGTGGCCCTGGCCGCCGGGATGTGTGCGATCTACCCGTCGCCGACGCCGGGCGGGTGGCAGGTGATCGGGTCGACCACCGCCGAGCTGTTCGACGTCGACGCACGGCACCCCGCCCTGCTGCGCGTGGGGGACCGGGTCCAGTTCCTCGAGGCGCCCTGATGGCGGGCCTGCGCGTGATGGGACTGGTCGGGTCCGCGCTTCACCAGGACGCGGGCCGTGACCATGTCGCCAGTGGCGTGCCCGTCTCGGGCGCCTTCGACCGCTACGCCCATGCGGCGGCAACCGCGTTGGTCGGTGGGTCGATCGAGCAGGCCTCGCTCGAGGTCGTCGGCCTGATCGAGGTCGAGCCGGACGTCGCGATCACGTGTGCGGTGACCGGGCGGGGGGCCGTGAGCGTGAACGGTCGGCCTGCCGCGACGTGGACAGCCCTGGACGTCCCCGCCGGGGCGCGGGTGGAGATCCGATCCGTCGGCCGCGCGTATCTGGGCGTGGCCGGGGGGTTCCAGCCGCCCACCGTCCTCGGGTCCCGATCCACCTGCCTGCTCGGGCCGATCGGGCCCGCGCCCGTCGGCCTCGGGGACCTGGTGTCCGTTGCCCATGCGTGTACGTCCGCGACCGCGGGCGACTTCGTCAGGGCCCCGGCACAGCGCCCGGCCGTGCGCGTCGTCCCGGGGCCGCACCTGCACCTCGAGTCCTGCGAGGTCCGAGTCCTGGAGGCCTCCCGGATCGGTGTGCGGCTCACCGCGGGTCGTGTGCAGGAGCCACCCGCTGCGGCTCGGGTGGACCTGCCCTCTCTCGGGGTCCTCCCCGGGACGGTGCAGGTGCTGCCGTCCGGGGACTGGATGCTGCTCGGGCCCGATTCCGGCACGATGGGTGGTTACCCCGTGGCAGGCGTCGTGGTCACGGCTGACCTGGGCCTCTGGGCGCACGTGACAGTCGGCGACGCGGTGCGCCTGGAGGTCAGTGGCGCCGCCGATGCGCCGGACGCCCCGATGCCGGGTGTCGTGCGGGTGCAGGGGTTGGGCGGGTAGGTGCCGATGCCGCCCGGCAGCGTGGTCGACGTCGGTGTTCCCGCAGTGACCACAGGGCTGCGAGGTTCCATGCCGGGCCGGAGATGCAGAGGGGCCCGGGACAGTGACGTCCCGGGCCCCTCTGGAGTTGCTGTGATCAGGCGAGCGCCTTTGCCTTCAGGGCGTCGAACTCCTGCTGGCTGATGGCACCGGTGTCCAGGAGCCCCTTGGCGTCGGCGATCTGCTCGGCCGGCGACTTGGTCTTGGCGGCGACGTTCTGGATGTACTTCTCCTGCTGGGCCTGCGCGTCGGCCATGGCGGCCATCTGACGCTCACCCATGCTCTTGCCGCGGGCGATCAGGTAGATGAACGCGCCGAGCCACGGAACGAAGATCAGGAGGAGCGCCCATCCGGCCTTGGCCCAGCCCGACAGGGTGTGATCCCCGAACATGTCGAAGATGACCCGGAACCAGATCATGACGGCGGCGATCCAGATGAAGAAGAAGAAGCTCCAGAGGAGGACGTCCCAGAAGTTGGTGCTGTTGAAGTCCATTGATGTGCCTTTCGTTGTGTTTTGGGCCTTCTTGGGGCCAGTGTAGACCTCTGTGCTACCTGTCGATGTGACCGTGTCGCTTCTGCTCGTCCGGCGTGGCGAGGGCCAGGTCGGGGGTGGTCGCGGCGGCGGCGGGCGATGCGAGTGCCCCGGGTGGCGATTACCGTGAACCCATGGCTGAGCCGGAGCTGGTCGTTCGCCGCGTGAGTGAGATCTCGTATGTCGCCACCCTGGACGGTGTCGAGGTGGGGTGGGTGTCCCTGGCCGTCTCCGATGGTGTGTGGGAGATCTACCGGACGGTCACCTCGCCCGCGTACGAGGGTCGGGGGATCGCATCCCGGCTCACCCGGTTCGTGCTCGATGCCGCAGATGAGGCGGGCGTCACCGTCATCCCGAGCTGCTGGTACGTCGATGGGCTGATGGCCCGTTCGTCGCCGCGCTACGACCATCTGCGTGCCGGGCACCGACCTCCGCCGGCGGGCGAGGGGGACTCCTGCAGGATCGCCCCAGCCGTCCTGCCGAGGCCGGCTGACGCCGGCTGAGCTGCGTCGTCGGGAAAGGGCCTCGACCGCGCCCCGCGATCGCTCAGTTCGGGCGGACCAGTCCGGTGAGGTTCGTTCCCGGGCAGGTGAGGTTGCGGTCGAGGGACTTCCCGTCGCTGCCCGTCCCGATGCGCTGGACGATGTCGGGCTCTCGATCTCCGAACGAGGTGCGCCCACAGGTGGCGGCAGCCCGTTCGGCCGTCGCCGTCCCGATCCCCACCCACGTGGGCACGCCCACCGCGGCACCCCCGGTGATCTCCTCCCAGAGCGCTGGAGCGGAGTAGATGCCCACGGGGTAGCCGGCCTCGGCCAGGACCCTCAGGTGCTCGGTGATGACCGCACGGTGCCGGGCCTGCGAGCCCTTCCAGACCTCCGGCAGCTCGACGTCCAGCCAGACGGGGGTGCCGGCGGGCACGCCCTGTTCGGCGAGCGCCTCGAGGTCGCCCTTGGCTGCGCGGCGCCCGACCTTCACCGGGTCGCCGGTGTTGTTGTCGGCGGTGTTCACGTAGACCGCGGCGCCGGCCTGCCGGGTCGCGAATCGCCACTGTGCGGCGAAGCACGGGTTGGGCCGGTCGGGCATGCCGCCGTCGAGACCGATGATCGCGTATCCGTTGCCCATGTCCTTGAACGTGCGGCCGCACTGCGGGAACGAGATGTCCACCCCGTAGGTCGGTTGATCACCGTCCCACTCCACGGGGGTGGCCTCGGGGATCCCGGAGATGTCGGACGGGCCGCTCTCGATCGGGTCGGTGAGGGAACCGCCCAGGGAGCTGGCTCCGGTCATGATCGCGAACCCGAGCCCGACGAAGGCAACCGCGCTGACCAGCAGCGACCCGACGCAGCCCAGGCGCCGACGGCGGATCTCGGCCCGGGTCAATCGGCGCCGCGCGGGTGAGGTGGGCGCACGCCGGACCCGCGGATCCTGGTCGGGTGTCGCGGTGCGGCCGTCCACGGTGGTTTCCTCCAAGCGCTGAAGCTCGATTGTCGCCCACTGCGGCGAGATCGGGGTTGAATGACCCGATGGAGATCACCTCGCATGAGCCCACCGATCATCACGCGGCCCCTGACGACGTGGCCGCGCTCGGCGCCGCTGTCGGTGGAGCCCCCGCGGACCGCGCCGCCGCGCACCACACCGCCGACCATGCGGCGGTCAACCTGGCCCAGTGGGACGAGCGGGCCCCGGCGCACGCCGCGTCCCCGGACTACCACCTCGAGCACTTCGTCACCGATCCCGAGTACCTCTCGGAGGTCGTGCGGTTCGACCTGCCCCGGCTCGGGGACGTCCAGGGCCGCCGCGGGGTGCACCTGCAGTGCCACATCGGGACTGACACGATCTCGCTGGAGCGCCTCGGCGCCCGGATGACGGGGCTGGACTTCTCGCCGGCGGCGATCGAGCAGGCGCGGGCGCTGGCCGAGCGGTGCGGGACCCCGGTGGAGTTCGTGGTCTCCGACGTGCACGAGGCCGCCGATGTCCTCGGGCGAGGGTCGTTCGACCTCGTGTTCACCGGGATCGGCGCCCTGTGCTGGCTGCCCGACATCCGGCGCTGGGCCGGCGTTGTGGCTGACCTCCTCGCGCCGGGCGGGCGGCTGTTCCTGCGTGAGGGGCACCCCATGCTCTGGGCGCTGGCCGATCCTGATGAGTCCGGGTCGCTGCGCGTCGAGCACCCGTACTTCGAGCAGGCCGAGCCCACGGTCTGGGATGAGGGCGGCACGTACGTGAGCACCGACGTCGAGTTCCAGCACAACACGAGCTACGAGTGGAATCACGGCCTGGGCGAGGTCGTGACGGCCCTTCTTGAGCGTGGCCTGCAGATCACGGGACTGGAGGAGCACGACAGCATTCCGTGGGACGGCCTGCCCGGGCTGATGGAGCCGATCGGCGGCGGCGAGCTTCGCCTCATCGACCGCCCCGAGCGCCTGGCCGCCAGCTACACCCTCCAGGCGACCAAGCCGGGGTGACCCGACCCGCGCCATCCGCCGATTCCAGGCCGTTCGGCCGCTGTCGCGCGGCCCACGTTCGGCTGCGTGGGCTGGGGTCAGGCCTTCTTCGCCTTCGCTGACTTGGCCGTCTTGGCTGGCGCGGCGTCCGCCTCCGCCTCGCCGCTCGCGGCTCGCGCTGCCTGGGTCCGGCGGACCGACTCCTGGAGGGCGGCCATCAGGTCGATGACGGTCCCGGAGTCGTCGGCTGCCTCCGGGGCGCTGGGCAGGATCACGTCCTCGCCGGAGAGCTTCTGCGTGACGAGGTCGAGGACGGCCTGGCGGTACTCGTCGGTGTAGCCCGTCGGGTCGAAGTCCGCGCTGAGGCTCTCGACGAGCGAACCGGCCATGGCCAGCTCCTGGGGTCGCACGGTGATGTCCTCGTCACCGATCCCCTCGAAGTCCGGGACCCGGACCTCGTCGGGCCACAGCAGGGTCTGCAGCACCAGGACGTCATCGCGCACGCGCAGCAGCCCCAGGCGCGTCCGCTTGCGCATGGTCATCAGGATCACGGCCGTCCGGTCGGTCTCCTGCAGGGCGCGGCGCAGCAGCACGTAGGGCTTCGCGGCTCCGGTCGCCGGCTCGAGGTAGTAGGCCTTGTCGAAGTTCAGCGGGTCGATCTGGGCAGCGGGGGCGAACTCGATGATCTCCAGGTCCCGGCCGTGCGGCACCTGCAGGCCGTCGAGCTCCTCCTCGGAGATGATGACCCGCCGGCCGGTCTCGTCCTCGTAGCCCTTGCCGATCTCGGCGAACGTGACGGTCTGCTCGCAGGTCTGGCACTGCCTCTGGTACTTGATCCGTCCGCCGTCGGCGAGGTGGACCTGGTGGAACTTGACGTCCCGGTCCTCGGTGGCGGCGTACATCTTCACCGGGATGTGGACCAACCCGAAGGCGACGTTCCCACTCCACATGGCGCGCATCACGTCATTGTGCGGCAGCGGCGGTCGGGAAGCAGGGCTACGAGCCGACGCTCCGGCCATGATGGGCCCGTGGCGGGCGCAGGGGTGGTCGAGGACCTGTGGGCCACGGCTGCCCCGATGCTGGCCTCTGGACCACCGGAACCGCTCGCAGCGCCGGCGGGCCCGGGGTGGTCCTTCGAGGTGAAGTGGGACGGGATCCGCGCCCTGGCGCTCGTTCGTGGGGACGGCAGTGTTGCAGTGCGCAGCCGCAACGCGATGGACCTCGCCGGGCGCCATCCGGCGATCGCCGCCCCGTCGGTCGGTGCCGCACTGGCGCCTCTGGTGGGTCCCGCGATCGTCGACGGTGAGTGCGTGGCCCTCGATCCGGATGGCCGTCCGTCGTTCGCGGGCGCCATGCGCGGCGGGACAGCGGTGCGTTTCGTGGTGTTCGACGTCCTGGCCTGGCGCGGGCGTGACATCCGCGGGGAATCGTTGGTACGGCGACGCTCGCTGCTGGCCTCCCTCGACCTTCCGGGGCTCACCGACGGGGCGTGGTTGGCGTCCACCGTGTTCGAGGACGGGGCCGCGCTGTTCGCCGCGACCCGCGAGCAGGGCCTCGAGGGCGTGATGGCCAAGCGCAGCGCGAGTCGGTACGCGTGCGGCGTGCGCAGCCGCGACTGGGTCAAGCTCCCGCACCGCACGCTCACGGACGTCGTGGTCGTGGGGTGGGTGCGCGCCGAGTCCGGCGGTGGGGTGACGTCCCTGGCGGTCGCCGCTGCATCGGGGGACTTCCTCGGCACGGTGGGCAGTGGGATGACCGACCGGTTGTCTGCGGCCCTGCTCGGTGTGCTCCACGGGATCGCGCGGGCGGGGCCCGATCCTGCGATCCACGTCAGCAAGGACGCCGACGGGCTGCTGCGTCGCTTCGGCGACCGGCTCACGTGGGTCGAGCCGCTCCTCGTCGCCGAGGTCCGCCACCTCGGCCGGACCGCCTCCGGGGCGCTGCGCCAGCCGACGCTCGCCCGGATGCGACCAGACCTCGCCCCCGCCGACCTGCCCGGGAGCACGTGGTGAGCCCGACGGGGTCCGGCCCCGTCCCCACCGTCGTGGCGGGACGGCGGCTGCGCCTGACGAACCTCGACAAGGTCCTGTACCCGGAGTCGGGGACGACCAAGGCCGAGATCTTCGCCTACATCCTTGCCGTCAGCGAGCCGATGCTTGCCCAGCTCGCCAACCGGCCGATCACGCGCCGCCGTTGGCCCGACGGCGTGGAGCAGCCCGACTTCTTCGAGAAGGCCGTCCGCCCCGGGACCCCCGAATGGATGGGGCACGTGCACCTGCGTCGCTCCGGCGAGGACTACTCCGGGTACATCGACCACCCGCTTCTGGCCGGGACGCCGGAGGATGCAGCTGCCCTCGTCTGGTTCGTCCAGCAGGGCACCCTGGAGTTCCACACCCCGCAGTGGCGGATCGGGCGCAAGTTCGGCCTGCACGGGACCCCCGGGCCTGCGGAGCGGATGGTCCTCGATCTCGACCCCGGGCCCCCCGCCGGGCTGGCGGAGTGCGCTGAGGTGGCGCTGGTGGCTCGCGAGATCCTGGCCGGCGCGGGCTTCTCGGCGGTGCCCGTGGCCAGCGGGTCCAAGGGCCTGCACGTGTACGTCCCGCTTCCGCGGCCCGTGCCCAGCAGCGACGCTGTGGACCTCGCGCGCACGATGGCCGAGGCCCTCGCGACGGCCCTGCCGGGGCTCGTCGAGCTGAAGATGGCCAAGGACCGCCGACCTGGTCGGGTGTTCGTGGACGTCGGGCAGAACCTGGCTGCCCGCACGACCATCACGCCCTACTCGCCGCGCGGGCGGGCGCACCCGTACGTCGCCACTCCGCTGGCCTGGGCCGAGGTCGAGTCGGGCGCCGCAGCGCCAGCCGACGTGCACACCATGGCGGAGCGGCTGGCCCGCCTCGGTGACCTCATGGCCGATCCCCGGTGAGGGGGGGCGGGGCTGGATCACCCCGACGGGGCGGCAGAGTCGGGGGAGTCGTCGGACCAGGTGATCCGGGCGGGCTTGCCGACGAACGTGGCGAACTCCTCGAGCGCCCCGGTGAGTCGGCGTCGGTCGGCCGCGGTGCTCCGGGTGAAGGGTGAGGCGACGATGTCCACCCGGCGTGTGAGTTCCCGGCGCTTCCACATGCCGACGACGCGCCCGTCGATGACGAGTGTGGGCGCGAACACGCCGTTGCCCCCGGGGACGACGCGCTTCTCATGGTCGACGGCGATCTGGGCGGTGCGGTCGCGGTATCCGAGGACCAGCTCGTCGAACCCGGGGAGGGCGCGTGCGGGCAGAGCGGCTCTGGCCGAGGTCCCGGCGGCGTGGGTGGTGGACTGGGACGGGGCGCCGTCGGAAGCATCGAGCTGGGCCTCGGTCACGTACATGTCGCGGCCGCCGAACGGCCGAAGGACGAGTCCCTCGGCCGCGGCGAGTCCCGCGCGGGCGTCGGCCATCGTGAGATCAGCCCACCGCGCGAGGTCGTGGGCGCTGACGGGGGCGTGGCTGCGCACGAAGCGCTCGGCAATGGTGGCCAGAGCGGCAGGCCGGTCGAGCTCGACGGCAGGCGGGGCGAACTCGTCGAGCAGGACGAACGTCTGCTCCCTACCACGCTGCGGCCCCACGCAGGTCACGCCCTTCTGGCTGGCGTACCAGAGCAGGTGGTATCCGAGCTGCCCGGCGCTGGGGATGCCCGCACCCTCGAGGATGGTCACGCACTCAGCGCGGGTCATGGCCCGGCCGCCAGCCATCGCCTCGCTGAGGACGGCCGCTGCCCGGTCTGCGTCCTCCTCGGCGAGCCCGAGGAACTGCCGGCGGGCTTCGGCCCCCCGCAGGGCGCGGGCACCGAGGTGCGTGATCATCCAGCGGGCATCGGCCCCGGGCAGCACGTGCAGGGTGCCGCGCATCGGCCAGGTCCGCAGGATCTCGCCCGACTCGAACGCCGCGACCACCTCGTCGCGCGCGCGCCCGGTGCGCAGGCCCAGTGACCACAGGACGCTGCCGTAGTCCTGACCCTGCATCGCCCCGAACCACCTGACGACATCGGCCACCGCGCGATCAGCGGTGGGACGGTCGTCGAGCAGCAGGCTCGACATCCGGGCAGCGCGGATCCGCCGTTCGTCGGTCGTTGTCGTGGACATCGCCACCTCCGTCCGGGAGCGTAGCTGGCAGGGCTGACACGGCGTTCGCCACGCACGTATCAGCGGGTGCCGCGGCCGACATCGGTGCGACACCATGCCGGTCGCAGGGCGCGTTCGGCCGTAGTGTCGGACCCCCGTGTCAGGGTGTCGGCATGCGATTGCTGCACACCTCCGACTGGCACCTGGGCCGCCGGCTGCACGGTGCCGAGCTGCTGGCCGAGCAGGAGGCGTTCCTGGCCTGGCTCCTGGAGCTGGCCGCCTCTGAGGAGTGCGACGCCGTGCTCGTGAGCGGGGATGTCTACGACCGCGCCCAGCCCGGCGCCGATGCCATCGCGCTCATGGACCGCACGCTGGCCGCCTTCGCCCGCACCCGGATCCCACTGGTCATCTCCAGTGGCAACCATGACAGCGCGGTCCGCCTTCAGTATGCCGGCGAGGTGCTGGCCGAGGCGGGCATCCACCTGCGCACCTCGATCGAGCAGGCCACCGAGCCGGTGCTGCTCACCGATGGATTCGGTGAGGTGGGCGTGTACGGCATCCCGTTCGTGCTGCCTGACGCGGCCGTCGCGCAGCTGGAGGTGGAACGCTCGCATGCGGCCGTCCTCGGCGTCCTGGCCGATCGGATCCGCGCCGATGCCGCCGCCCGCGGGCTGAGGCGCGTGGTCGTCATGGCACATGCCTTCGTGACCGGGGGCTCGGCCTGTGAGTCCGAGCGCGAGATCCGGGTGGGCGGTGTCGGCGACACTCCCGCTGAGGTGTTCGACGGGGTCAACTACGTGGCCCTGGGTCACCTGCACGGTCCGCAGGAGGTTCGCCTCGCAGGTTCGTCGACCGTGGTCGAGTACAGCGGGTCGCCGTTGGCCTTCTCGTTCTCCGAGCGTGACCACGTCAAGTCCGTCACCGTCGTCGACATCGATGGCCTCGGCGTCGTGACCACCCATCGGGTGGCGGCGCCGGTCCCCCGTCCCCTGGTGCAGGTCAGCGGCCGACTCTCGGACCTCGTCGAGCGAGCCCAGGGCGATCTCGCGGACCTGGCCGATGCCTGGGTCAAGGTCGTCCTGACCGATCCCGGCCGGCTGGCCAACCCGATGGAGCAACTGCGCGCCCTCTGGCCGCACACGCTGGTCCTCGAGTTCGCCCCGCAGCGTGCTGAGTCGCCCCTGGGCCTCACCCGGATCACTGAGGCCAGCGACCCGGTCGAGATCTGCGCGGAGTTCGTCGCCACGGTGTCGGGCACTGCGCCAAGTCCGGTGCAGCGCGACGTGCTCACCGAGGTCGTGCTGGCCGCCCAGCGTGTGGAGGTGTCGGCCTGATGCGGCTGCACACCCTGCGCATGCATGCCGTCGGGCCGTTCGCCGATGAGCAGGTCATCGACTTCGACCGGCTCGGTGCCGGCGGGCTGTTCCTCTTCGAGGGTCCGACCGGTGTCGGCAAGTCCACGATCCTGGATGCGCTCACCTTCGCCCTGTACGGGGGGCTGGCCAGCGACTCCGGCGATCCGGCCCGGTTGCGCTCGGACTTCGCCGGCGCGGATGACCGGTCCGAGGTCACGCTGGAGTTCTCGGTTCGGGGTGGGCGGCATCGGATCACCCGCTCGCCGGAGTACTCCCGGCCGAAGAAGCGGGGCACGGGCGTCACCAAGGAGAAGGCCAGCGTCCATCTCGAGCGGTTCGTGGCGGGCCAGTGGGAGAGCCGCTCACACGCCAAGGACGAGGTGGGCACGATCGTCGGCGAGCTGCTGGGCCTGACCCGCGAGCAGTTCCGCCAGGTGGTGCTCCTGCCCCAGGGTGAGTTCGCGACGTTCCTGCGCGCCGGCGATGACGAGCGGCGGGAGGTTCTGGGCAAGCTTTTCGGCACCCAGTTCTTCCGGACCGTCACCGATTCCCTCCAGGCTCGTGCCCAGCAGGCGAGTCGTGCGCTTCAGGCAGCCGACGCAGAGCTCGGCGCCCGGGTTGCGGCGGCCTGTGAGGCCGCCGGCCTCGATGCCCACGAGGGTGCGGAGCTTGGCGAACTCCAGGTGCCGGAGCGGCTCGAGGGCCTGGTAGCCCTGGACGAGCAGCTCGCCCAGCGCGTCCATGCGACTGGCGATGCGGCGAATCTGGCCGAGGAGGCGCAGGTCCAGGCGCGCGTTGTACTGGCGGACGCGAGTTCGGTGGCCGCTCGTCTCGAGCAAAGGGTGCAGTGGGAGGCGACCCTGGCGCAGGCCCTGGAGCAGCGAGCGGACCACGAGGTCCGTCGTGGCGTGTTGGCCCGGGCGCGCCGGGCGATCCCGGTACGACCGCTCATGGAGCTCGTCGACGGTGCCGTGGAGCGGGTCGCGGCACTGCGCGCAGCCGTCGTGGCAGCCAGTCCCGGTCGGGCTGCCGACCCTGAGCATCTCGAAGGCGCGGGGTGGCAGGAGTTGGCGGGGCAGGCCGCTGAGGATCGGACCACAGCAGGGGAGTTGGCCCACCTGGTCCTGATCGAGGACGGTCTGGCCGAGGATCGCGAGCTCCTGGAACGGCAGAGAGCCGCGCTCGTGGAGTTGACGGCTGCGAGTCAGGCGGCCCAGGAGCGCAGCCGGGTGATCCCCGTCGAACTCGCTGAGGCCCGCGCCGAGCTCGGTGCCGCCCACCAAGCGGCGATGGGAGTGGCCGCATCCAGAGCGGTCCTTGTTGCGATCGCCGGTCAGGCGGAGGCAGCCGGGCGGCTGTCCGAGCTCAGCGAGCTCGTCGAGCAGCGGCGGGTGGCCAGGCGAGCAGCACGCCGGGTGCATGAGGAGGCCGACGGCGACCACCGGCTCCTGGTCGACAAGCGCCTGGCCGATGTTCGCGGCGAGCTCGCCGCACGGCTGGTCTCCGGAGACCCCTGCCTCGTCTGCGGGTCCCCGGAGCACCCCGCACCCGCCTGGTCGACGATGGCCGGGGTCTCTGAGGAGCAGGTGCGGCAGGCGGCCTCCTCCCGCGACGAGGCCCGCCTGATCCTCGACGAGGCGGAGGTGGCGCTGGTGCGCGCCGAGGCGGACCTCGAGCACTCGACGCGTCTGGCCGGCGGGATCCCGGCGGAGCAGTGGCAGGTCAGGATCGGCGAGATTCGCGCGGCGGTGGCCTCCGGCGAGCAGGCCCAGGCCTCCCTCCCCGAGCTGGACGCCCGGGTTGCGCAGCTGAGCGCGGAGCAGTCCCAGCTCGGTGCCGAACTGATCCAGCTGGCCGAGGCCCTGGCGGGGGCGCATTCCGAGGCGATGCACCTGGCCGAGGACCTCGAAGGGCGTGAGGGGGAGGTGCTGGCCGCTCGTGCGGGGTGCGCGAGTGTCCGGGACCGAGCTGCCGCCCTCGTGGCTTCGGCCGGCGAACGGGAGTCACTCTCGGCCGCCGTGCTCGACCTGTTCCGAGGGCTCGAGCACCTGGCGTCCGCGGCGGCCCGGGCAGACGCGGAGGCCTGCAGGTCCGGGTTCGTCGACCTCGCTGATGCCCGGTCCGCGCATCTGGCCACCGCCGACCTGGAGGATCTCGAGCGAACCGTGGACGAGTGGGAGGCAGCCGTGGCCGCGGCACGGACCCAGCTCGACTCAGCCGAGTTGCGGGCCGTGGCGGATGTCGACCCGGCCATGGCGGCCGCTCAGGTGGCGGGCGCCAAGGCCGAGGTTGCGCGGCTCGAGGGCGCCGCACGCGCGGCGCACGAGGAGGCGACCGTCGCCCGCCGGCAGCGTGAGCGCTTCGCCGAGCGCCTGGCCGAGGTCCGGACGTGCGCAACTCAACGGGCCGAGCTGGCAGCCGCGAACGAGGAGCTCGTCTCCCTGGACCTGTACGCCCGGGGGATGGCCGGTTCCCCGCGCATGAGCCTGGTGACGTTCGTGCTGCGCTACTGGTTCGAGCAGGTCGTGACGGCCGCGAACGTGCGGCTTGAGTCCATGTCCGCCGGAAAGTACGAGCTGCTCCGCATCGATGAGGCCGTGCGCAAGGACGCCCGTGTCGGCCTTGGCCTGGCGGTGCTCGATCGACACACAGGCCGGGAGCGCAGCCCCGGAACGCTGTCCGGTGGCGAGACGTTCTATACGTCACTCGCCCTGGCGTTGGGCCTCGCCGACGTCGTGGTCGCGCAGGCAGGGGGGGCCCAGCTGGACACCCTGTTCATCGACGAGGGCTTCGGCAGCCTCGATCCGGACACCCTCGACGACGTCATGGGCGTCATCGACGACCTGCGCGGAAATGGCCGGGTCATCGGGATCGTCAGCCACGTCCCTGAGCTCAAGGAACGGATCGCCGAGCGGTTGACCGTGCGCCGCGTCCGTCCCGACGGCCCATCGACGGTGGACGTCAGCGCCTGACGCCGGCCCGCATACTCGGGCCGGACCGCCTACGGTCGGAGTCCGGCACATCTCAGGATCGGACGGAGCCCGACATGTCGTATGCGACGCAGAGCGCCTGGCGCGACATCCAGGCCTTCCTGCCCCCGGCGTACCAGCTCCACGCGGGTGTCGAGCCGGTTGAGGAGTGGTGGCCCTGGCACGGTCACGAGATCCACCTCGACTGCTACCGCGATCCTGCAGCGCCCGCCAAGGTGATCCTGTTCCACGGCGTGGGGACCAACGGGAGGCAGCTGTCGACGATCCTGGGGGCTCCACTGCATCGGCGCGGATACGAGACGATCGCGATCGACATGCCGGAGTACGGAATGACCCGGGTGGCCCCCGGTGCACGCGTCCGCTACGACGACTGGGTGCAGGCAGGCATCGACCTCGTGGCCGTGGAGGGGGCGAGGGACGAACGCCCGATCATCCTCTACGGCCTCAGCGCGGGCGGGATGTTGGCCTACCAGGTCGCAGCCGCGACGAACGCTGTGGCCGGTGTCGTGGGCATGTGCTTCCTCGACCAGTCCGTCCAGCAGGTCGCCGACGAGACGGCGCTCAATGTGGCGATGTCCCGCGTGGGCGCCCCCATGGTGCGCTTCGCCGCGAGGACCCCACTGTCCGGGCTACGGATGCCAATGCGGGTGGCGAGCAAGATGCACACTCTCGTCAACGACCAGGCCGCTTTGAAGGTGTGCCTGCATGACGGCACCTCGGCCGGGAACGCCATGACGATGGCCTTCCTTGACTCCTACATCGCCTACCGGCCCGCCGTGGAGCCTGACGACTTCGACGTGTGCCCGATCCTCCTGACCCAGCCGGGCGAGGACCGCTGGACGCCCCTGCACCTCAGCGAGCTCTTCCTCAACAGGATCGGACGGGTCCCAGTGACCACCGTGATCCTCGAGGGTGCTGGCCACTACCCGATCGAAGAACCCGGCCTGGACCAGATGGTCGATGCCATCGAGGCCTTCATCCGAGCGCAGGTGGCCGGTTCCCTCTGACCGGGCTGGTCCCCGGCGGGCATCCCTGGTGGGAGGCGGCGCTGTCCACCGGACCGTCGATGGGGCCGCAAGGACCGGTTGGCCGCAGCGCCCCACAGCGCTGTTGAGGACCGCGGCCACGCCCAGAGCAAGAGGAGCCGCAGTCACGGGCACATACCCCAGGGGGTATTATGAGGTCTGCGCCCATCGACCTCATGACAGGCAGCCGATGTCCCCAGCCAGCTGCTCCATCCCCGCCTTGCGGCTTGCCCTTGGAGTACACGCGTCATGACGGGCGCGGAGCTCGGGCTGTTCGGGGCGTTCCTCGGGGGCATCGTGTCGTTCCTGTCCCCGTGCGTGCTTCCGGTCGTGCCCGCGTATGTCGCGGTGGTCACCGGGTTGAGCATCTCCTCGGTGCAGGCCGGCGGGCGCAACCACCTGGCCCAGACGCTGAAGACCTCGCTGGGGTTCATCCTCGGATTCAGTTCCGTCTTCATCCTGCTCGGGCTCTCGGTGACGGCCGTGAGCCAGACTCTGGTCACCCACCGCGACCTGCTCACGCGCCTGTCTGGGCTCGTCGTGCTGGCGATGGCACTGTTCCTCCTCGCGTCCCTGGTGCTGCAGGCGCCCTGGTTGTACCAGGAGAAGCGATGGCACCCGCAGCTGGACCGGTTCGGGCCGTTCGCTGCCCCGGTCGCCGGTGTCGCGTTCGGATTCGGCTGGACCCCGTGCATCGGCCCGGTGCTCACCAGCGTCCTGGCGATCGCTGCGAGCAGCGGTGAGGCCGCCCGCGGTGCGGCACTGCTCGTCGCCTACTCCGCTGGTCTGGCTGTGCCCTTCCTGGCCGCCGCACTCGCGCTCGACCGATTCACGGGCGCGATCGGATTCGTCAAGCAGCACTTCCTGGCGATCACCGCTACGTCCGCAGTTGTCCTGGCCGGGTTCGGCGTGCTCCTGGCGTTCAACCGCATGTCCATGGTCACCACCATCACGCAGTCAGTCCTCGAGGCGCTCGGTCTGGGCAGCCTCCTCGGGCTGGGCTGAGCAGAGAGGAATCCGATGTCCACCCCGCGCATGACGAAGGCCGAACAGCGAGAGGCGAGGGCGACGGCCAAGCAGGCTGCTGCCGCCCGGGCGGAGCGACAGCGCCGGATCGCCGTGGTCGCGGTCTCTGCTCTCGTCGTCGTCATCTTCGGTGGCGTCGCAGCGCTCGCCCTCGCCTCCGGCGGAGGCGACTCGACCGCGGGCGGGAAGTACTCCGCCAGCAAGGAGGCGTTCGTGCTGCCCGGGCTGCTCGATGCGAACCAGACGGTCAGCCTGAGCGAGCACCAGGGTCGACCCGTGGTCGTCAACTTCTTCGCCTCGTGGTGTGTCTACTGCAACGAGGAGCTCCCCGGGTTCGTGCAGGTCGCCAAGGCCACGTCCGGCCAGGTCGACTTCATCGGCGTGGACACTGGCGACCCCGGCGACGGGGCAGCAATGGCCCGCCGGTTCGACCTGTCGGGTGCGGGCTTCGACCTGGCCGAGGACATCGGTGCCGACCCGCCCTCAGACCTCTGGCTGTCCTACGGCTCCCAGGGCCTGCCGGTCACGGCGTTCTACGACGCCTCCGGCACGCTCGTCGACTTCTCCGGCGGGATGCTCACCCAGGAGCAGCTCGAGGACCGGATCACGACGATCTTCGGTGTCGAGGTCGATGCCGCGGACGCCACGGAGCTCGGCGCACCGGTCATCCCCCTGATCCCGCGCGGCGCCTACGAGCTGCTGGCCGGCAACCAGGAGGATCCGACCTTCGTGGCGGTGGACCTGCGCCCCGCGGATCAGTACAGAGGCGGTCACCTGCCCGGTGCGATCAACCTCGAGTACCCCTCGACCGGCTTCGATGAGGCGGTCGCCGCCCTCGACACAGCCGGCAGCTACTTCCTCTATGACGCAGCGGGTGCGGTCTCCAAGAAGGCTGCGGAGGCGATGCACGAGGTGGGGTTCAGGCACGTGTACGACATCGAGGGCGGCATCGCTGCGTGGGAGCAGTCGGGCCTGCCGACGACGCAGTAGGTGGCACTCGCAGGCGTGACAGCGGATAGCCGCGCTCGCAGGACTAGCGTCGGAGCCCATGACGATCACCGATCCGCTGCGGGCGTGGCTGCTCGATTCCGACCCGTCGTTGCGTTGGCAGGTGGAGCGCGACCTGCTGGGCGAGCCCGCCGAGGTGTGGGGGGCCACCCGAGCCAGGGTCGCCCGTGAGGGGTTCGGTGCCCGGCTCCTCGAGCTTCAGGATCCCGACGGGCAGTGGGCCGGTGGCGCCTACTTCCCGGCCGGCTACGACTTCGCTGACCAGGCGTCCGGGCAGCCGTGGACAGCGACCACCTGGACCCTCAATACGCTGCACGGCTGGGGGCTGGACAGCTCCGCGCTGGCCGGAACGGCCGATCTACTGGCGCAGAACAGCCGCTGGGAGTACGACAACCTGCCCTACTGGGGCGGTGAGGTCGACTGCTGCATCAACGCCTACACCCTGGCCAACGGCACGTGGCTCGGGGCCGATGTGAGCAGCCTGCCGGGGTGGTTCGTCGAGCACCAGCTCGACGATGGCGGTTGGAACTGCGAATGGGTGGAGGGCGCGACCCGATCGTCGTTCCACTCCACGATCAACTCGCTGATCGGGCTGCTTGCCCACGAGTCGGCAACCGGTGACGACTCGGTGCACCGCGCCCGGAAGAGGGGCGAGGAGTACCTGCTGTCGCGCCGGCTGATGTACCGCGCCTCCGACGGCCAGGTCGTCGGGCCCTGGGTGACGATGTTCTCCTCGCCGACCCGGTGGCACTACAGCGCTCTCAAGGCCCTGGACTACTTCCGGGTGGCAAGCAGCCACGACGGCGTGGCACCGGACCCGCGCATGTCCGACGCGATCGACATTGTCCGCGCGGCCCGCCAGGCCGACGGCACGTGGGTGAACCAGCACGTCTTCGCCGGCGCGGTGTGGTTCGCGACCGATGTCCCCGAGGGAGAGCCGTCCACATGGCTCACGCTCTTCGGCACCCGCGTCCTGCAGTGGTGGGACGGCGACGGGTGAGGCTGCTTCCGTGGGGGGTTCCCGGAATTGGTCGAGCCCGGTCCCTCGGCATCGGGCCACCTGCCTCCGATTCGTCGTGACCGACGAACAAGCAGGTCCTCGTCCCGCACAGGGCAGGTCAGAAGAAGGCAAGCCCGGCCAGGTAGCTGATGCCCATGGTGCCCAGGCCCACGGTGAGGCTGCGGCCCAGCATGCGCAGGGCTGAGAGGCGCCCCAGACCAGCAGCGACCAGGGAGGTGAGGCACAGCGAGACGATGACCGCCACGATGATCAGGGTGCTCTCGATCGCCAGGGGTACGAAGTAGGTGATGAGCATGGGAACGGTTGCTCCAAGAGCGAACGCGACCGACGTCTGCGCCCCCTCGAGCAGAGGAGCGGTCGCTGGCGTGATCTCCTCCAGGCCATGGTCCGCGTCCAGCTGGGCGGCCAACGCGTCGTGCGCTGTGAGCTGCTCGGCCACCTGCCAGGCGAGGTCCGGGGTCAGCCCCCGACCCTGCCAGTATGCCGCCAGCTCAGACAGCTCGCCGGCCGGATCCGCCGCGATCTCCCGCGCCTCCTCCGCGGCGATGCCAAGTTCCGCCTCACGCTCGGCGGCCACCTCCGCCCATTTCGCCCCACCCGCGCTGAGCGCTCCAGCGAGGGTCGCCGCGGTCGCAGTGAACATCAGGAGTCGGTCTCCTGCGCCGGCCCCCGCGAAGCCCTGCAGGATGCCGGCGACCGCGATGGTCCCGTCGTTGGCATCGAGCGCCCACGTGGTCTCGCGCACCCGGGCGAGCATCCGCGCCCACAGCGACTCCGATCCCATTGTCACAAACCAGCCGTTCGCCTTCAGGCCCTCAGGACCTTGGCCATGGGCTTGCCCCTGGCCAGCTCGTCGACCAGCTTGTCGAGGTAGCGGATCCTCTGCATGAGGGGATCCTCCACGTCCTCCACGCGCACCCCACACACCACTCCGGTGATCAGCGGGGCGTTCCGGTTCAGCTGTGCGGCGGCGAAGAACTCCTCGAAGGTCGTGCCCGCGGCGAGATGGCCGCTCAGCGCCGCCTCGTCGAAACCCGTGAGCCACTCGATGGCCTCGTCCAGCTCGGCCTTCGTGCGACCCTTCCGTTCCATCTTGGCCACGTAGTGGGGGTAGACGGAGGCGACGCTTGTGGCGAAGATCCGGCTCATGCCCGGCAGCGTAGCCACTGACCCGCCGCGAGTGGGCGAATCAGGCCGGTGTCTGCTCGTGGGCCCAGACCCGGAAGTCGCTGAGGATGTTGGGGCCGAAGCTGGTGGTGATCGCCACGTCCGCGGCGTCCCGGCCCCGGGCGATCAGGATCCGCCCCGTCATGGGATGCAGGTTGCGAGGGTCGACGGTGAGCCAGCGGTGGTCGAGGTAGACCTCGAACCAGCCGGAGAAGTCCATCGGCTCGTCGGGTGTTGCCAGCTCGACGCCGGCGACGTAGCCCGTGCAGTACCGCGCGGGGATGTTCAGGGCCCGGCAGAACGCGATCCCGAGGTGGGCGTAGTCCCGGCACACACCGCGGCCCTCCTGGTGGGCGTCCCACGCGGTCCTGCTGGGCTGGGCCCACTGGTAGCCGAACGTGATGTGGTCATGAACCCACTGGCTGATGGCCTGGACTCGCGGCCAGCCCGGCTCGATGGCGCCGAACAGGTCCCATGCCGTGTCGGCCAAACGGTCACTGTCGGCGTAGCGGCTGGGCAGCAGGAAGGGCAACGCATCCTCGGGCAGGTCCTCGACCGCATGCTGGCGCGCGGTGGACGCGATCTCGTCCGGGAGTCCCGGGTCGTTGATGACCGTGTCGGCCCGGATCTGGAAGGTCCCCGCGGGGGCGGTGACCCGGTTGCACCAGTTGCCGAAGGAATCCCGGTACGACGTGAACGGGGTCGAGGGGGAGGTCATCATCGTGTCCGGTGCGAGCAGGTCCGAGGACCGGCTGTAGTGCACATTGAGGACGACGATCATCGGCGTGGCCTGCGCCAACTCGAACGTCAGCTGGTACCCGATCTGGATGCGCATTGTCCACCGCCTGACCGTGATCCTCCCACGTCCAGAGCGCGAGTGCGCCGGGCCGGCCGAAGGACCAGCGTGTTACAGAACCGGCGGCTGTGTGTAACCCGCGGCTAACCAGCCGCTCGTAGCCTCAGGCCATGGACACAGTCGGGACGGCATGGTCACCACGCACTGCGCCTGAGTCGGCCGCACGTGACCACGTCTCGTGGGCTGGGCGAGGTGCCGACAGCCCACCGGAGCACCGCTGCGCGGTTCCTGGGTATCTGCACCTCCCGGACCTGGCGATGATCTGGCAGTGCGTGGACTGCGGCGAGATCTGGCAGGTGGTTGCCGACAGGAGGGCGCCGGGCTCGCCCCTGGAGTTCGTCTGGGTCCGGGATCCAGTGAACTCTGCAGGTGCGTGGGCGAGTTAGGGGCTGCGGCTGGTCATCGCCAATCACGACCTGGTCGGCGAGGCGTCGACGATCACCGGCATCTGGCCCTTCCAGCGCTGCCAGGTGGCGTCGTCCGTGGCCAGCTCGCACATGAAGTGGGCCACCTCGGACATGCGCGTGCTGTCCGGCCTGAAGATGCTGGCGACCAGAGCCTCGTGCACTGCGTACTCAGCGACGGGCCCGTCGGTCAGGGTGTCCGGCCGCACGACGACCCACTGCAGACGGGGGCTGTAGGGGCCGACGTCGTGGGCCAGGACGTCGGCGGCACGCTGGTTGTCGCGTGCCGGCGGCACGAGTGCGCGAATTGCCGCGATGTAGGCACGTTGGCCGAGGCCCCTGCCCGAGTCGGCGCGCCCGGGCTGGTTCACCGAGACGCTGCTCATGAGGATCAGGCGCACCGGCTCGCTCGGTTCCCTGGCCTCGACCGCCGCGCGCACCAGGCGAACGGCTTGCGTGACCAGGTCACGAGGTGGCCCGAGGACGCCGCGCACGCTGATCGTGTGGCCCAGGCAGGAGATGACGGTGTCGCAGCCAGCCAGGTGCTCGGCGAGCACCTCAGGCGGTAGCGAGAGCAGGTCGGCCTCGACCACCTCGAGCAGCGGATTGCCGGCGGATCCCGAAGGCAGCCGGTCTGCTGAGCGGACGATCGCCCGCACCGGCACACCACGCTCCAGCAACTGGATGAGCGCGCTGCTGCCGGTCCGGCCGGTCGCGCCCAGGATCAGGACACGGGGGTGGTTCATGACTCCTCCTTGGGGTAGCCGAATACTTCGTCGAGGGGTGCGCCGAGCGCGTGCGCGATCCGGAACGCGACCTCCAACGAGGGGGAGTAGCGGCCTTGCTCGATCGCGATGATGGTCTGGCGGGTGACGCCGACCTGGTCGGCCAGGTCGGCCTGGGTCATCTCGCCCGCGGCGAACCGCAGGGCGCGGATCCGGTTCGTGACTCGCGTCGGCCGGACCATCAGAAGCCCCTGCGGTATGCGCGCAGCTTGACGACCCCCGCGACCAGGGCGGCGATCGCCAACGAGAGGTAGAGCGTGTTCGCGATCCAGAAGTAGTCGGACTCGAGCATCGCGAGGATCAGTGCGACCACGGCACCAGCGGAGCCCAGGTAGTACCCGACCACGTCGCCGCGCTGGCCGATGCTGATGTCGCGCTCGTCCTTGCGGTCGATGTCGTCGACCGAGCCGGTCCCGGTGATCTCTGCGCCGACGGCGGTGGCGATCGCCATCGCGATGGTGCCGACGATGGTCAGGATGATCGATGCGATGACGGCGACGATCAGCGGCTTCTGGTACGCGATGTCGGCCGCCGCGGTGTCGGCGAGCTGGGGCAGCACAGTGGCGAAGTACACGATGGACACCAGGGCGCCGATCACGACACTGACCCAGGTTGTCTTCTCCTCGAATGACATATCGACCTCCTGAGGTGATGTGATGTCAAATGTTCTTGACATAGCCAATGTAAAGCGTGCATGACGACATGTCAAGAGTGTTTGACATGATGTCGTAGGGGCGGCTGCGGAACGAGGTGCGAGTGTCAGGTGCGCAGGCTGGTCACGATCACGGCCGCGATAGCGCCGAGCAGCGCGGAGCCGCTGAGGAGGGCCGCTACGAAGGCGCCGAATGCACCGCCTCGCGGATGGCCTGCGGGGCCTCCCAGGGCAGCATGTGACCGGCGCCCGGAACCCACACGGAACGGGCCCCGGGAATGGCCTCGGCCATCTGTCGGGAGTCCCGTGGGGGCGTCGTGCGATCGGCCAGTCCGCAGACGATCACGGTCGGAACGTCAATCGCAGGCAGCCGGGCGATCAGGTCGTCGGTGGTGAACGCATCGAGGAGGGGGAGCAGGGGTGCGTCATCGCGGGCCATGACCAGGTGGAGGAACGCGGTCAGCATCGCGGGGGAGGGCCGGGGGCCGAAGAAGGACGCGGCGAACAACGTCCCGATCGTGGGATTGGTCCCGAGGCGTGCCAGCAGGTTGCGTCGCAGGATCGGTGCCTCTGCCCGGTTCAGCGGTGCCCCGTCGAGGATGTCCCCGGCGAAGGTGGCCACCAGGACGAGCCCTGCCAATCGGTCGGCGACGCTGGGCAGCTCGAGCATGGCCTCCAGGGCCAGGAACCCGCCCATCGAGTGCCCCACCAGGATCGCGTCGGTGGACTGGGTCGCCTCGAGGACAGCTGCCAGGTCGGTGGCCATCACGGGGGCACTGATCCCCTGGGTTCCGATCGTGGACTGCCCGTGCCCGCGCGCGTCGAACGCCACCACCCGGTACCCGTCGGCGAGCAGCAGCTCGGAGACCAGGTTCCACTCCCCGAGGGTCAGCGCGATGCCATGCGCAAGGACGACGGTGGGGCCGGTGCCGGCGACACGGACCCGCAACCGGGTGCCGTCAGGTCGCTGGACCACCACGTCGTCACCCGTTGGCTCGCGGAGCAGGTCCTCCAGCGCGACCCGGTCCGGGAAGGTCCGGATGCGCCTGGCCTCGGCCCACGCTGCCAGCGCAGCACCGACCGCGGCCGCGGCGATCAGGGTGACGGCACGCACAGCGAGCGCTGGACCACGCATCGACTCTCCTCCCCAAAGAACTGGACAGGTCCCCTGATGCATCCACCTTGCCCCATGATCGGGCCGCGCCTGGCGCTGGAGGGCGCCGTGGCGAGATCGAACTGAGTCAGCTGCCCAGCGTCGTGGTGAGGAACTCCAGGGTGGGGGCCGTCAGTTGCTCGTTGAACACGGTGTCGCCGTGGCTGGCACCCTCGAGCAGCGTGAAGGTCGAGGTTCCCCCGACACTGCGGATCAGCTCGTCGAACTTCTGGGACTGCTGGTTGGGGATGAGGCAGTCGGCGGTGCCGGCAGCCAGCATGAAGGGCGGCAGCGTGACCCCGGGGACGACGTAGGGCCAGCTCGAGCCCGGCGAGGCAGCGTTCGCGAGGTCCGGGACGTCCTGGATCGGTGCACCGACGTAGAGCGACTCCGGTGAGGTCGCCGGATCGTGCTGGTCGACGCTCGAGCACTGGGCGGGCGTGTCGGCGGCGAACTGGGCGTCCATCGTGAGGAAGTCGTACGGGCCGTACCAGCCCACGACCGCCTGGACGGCGCTGGACACGTCGGCGTTGCCCAGCGCGGGATCGTCGAGGAAGGAGCCCCCTCCGCCGGCGACGCCCACCATGGCCGCGAGGTTCGCGCCGGCAGATTCGCCCCAGGTCGCGAAGGCGTCGGGGTTGAGGTTGTACTTCGCAGCGTTGGCGCGCAGGAACCGCGTCGCGGCCAGGACATCCTGGGCCGCGGCGGGGAACAGCGCCTCGCACGACAGCCGGTAGTTGAGGCTGGCGACCGCGAACCCGGTGTCCATCAGGGTCTGGGCATCGGCCTCGTCCATGGACTTGTCGCCGACCTTGAACGCCCCACCGTGGATGCGGATGATCAGCGGGAACGGGCCGTCGCCGTCGGGGACGAACAGGTCGAGCACCTGCGCGTCGGAGAGGTCCGCATAGGCCACGTTGGCGTAGGTCGGAGTGGGGATCGCGCCACCTCCGGGTGCACCACCGCCGCGCATCCCCCCGCCGCCGGTGCATCCGGTGGGCTGGGTCAGCGCGACGGTGGTGGTCGGGCTGGGGATCGCGGCAGGCGTGGTGGTGGCCGGGGAGGCGCTGGACGCCGCTGCCGAGGGCTCTGCGGAGGAGACCTGCGCAGATGCGGCGTCGGTCGACGGGGTGCCCGAGCAGCCAGCGGCGAGCAGCAGGACGGTCGCGGCACCCAACGCTGTCGCCATCGTGGTCAGCAGATGTGGAACAGCTGATCATCGCCCTGCCCATCGACGAGGAACTGGCCACGCTGCGCCAGCTGGCGGCGATCGAGGCGGTCGTCGCGGGTCTGGCGCTGGTCGTGGCCGGGATCCTCGGATGGTGGCTGGTCCGGATCGGGCTGGCACCGCTGACGCTGCTGACCGAGCAGACGCGCGGCCTCGGGGCCGCGGGGAGCGGGCACCGGGTCGATGTTCCCCAGCCGGCCACGGAGGTCGGGGAGCTCGGCCGCCAGGCGATGAACGCCATGCTGGACGAGGTCGATGATGCGTTCGCCCAACGCGTGGCCACCGAGGCCCGGCTCCGCCGGTTCATCGGCGACGCGTCCCACGAGCTGCGCACCCCGATCGCGGCGGTGTCGGCCTACGCCGAGCTGTTCGACCTCGGAGCGGAGCGCAACCCGGCGGACCTGCGCCGCTCGATGGACGGGATCCGCCGGGAGACCGCACGGATGAGCGAGCTGACCGAGGACCTGCTGGTTCTGGCCCGCCTCGACGAGGCGCGGGCAGGGCACACCGAACCCGTGGACCTGGCAGCAGTTGTTGCCGAGGCGGTGACCGCCGCGCAGTTCCTGGATCCGACCCGACCCATCCCCGGACGGCGGGCTCACCATCATCGTGGACCTGCCCACCGCAACCGCCTGAGCCGTCGACTCCCGTTCGCGTGCGCGATGTGCTCACCGATGCCAGAGTGAGGAGCTGTGCCCCTCCTGAGGTCCGGCTGATGCGCCCCGATGTCGATGCCGTGGTCGTCGGCTCCGGTCCGAACGGCCTGTTCGCCGCGGTCGCCCTCGCCGAGGCCGGATGGCGGGTGCTCGTCCTGGAGGCCGGCGAGCGACCCGGTGGAGGGCTGCGCACCGAGGAGGTCACCCTTCCCGGGTTCCACCACGACATCTGCTCGACCGCGCACCCGATGGCCATGGCCTCGCCCGCCTTTCGGTCCGTAAGGCTGGCCGGCGAGGGTTTGGCGTTCGCCCATGCCGCCACTCCCTTGGGTCATCCGATCACGCGGCGACGTTCCGCCGTCCTGCAGCGCGATGTTGCTGCCACCGCGGCAACACTGGGCCAGGACGGGCCGCGCTGGTCGCGGGTGATGGGCGCGTTGGCCGGCGACGCCGACCGGATGCTGGCCGGAGTCCTCGACCCGACCCACCTTCCCCCCCACGAGCCGCTGTGGACCCTGGCGTTCGGCGCGACCGGGGTGTGGCCGGCGAGCTGGGTGGACCGGGTCGTGCTGCGCGACACCTCGGCACGCGCACTGTTGGCCGGCGCGGCCGGGCATTCGATGCTGGACCTGTCGTCCGTGCTGACCACGGGGGTCGGCGTGCTCCTCCTGGCGCTCGGCCATGCCCATGGCTGGCCGTTCGCCGTCGGTGGGTCCCAGTCCATCGCCGACGCGCTCGTGGCCAGGATCAACGCGCTCGGGGGCGAGGTGCGCTGCGGGCACAGGGTGCGCTCCATGGACGACGTCCCCGCCGCGCGAGCGGTGCTGTTCGACGTGACGCCGCGCCAACTGCTGGCGATCACCGGAGACCGATTCTCCGGTCGCTACCGGCGGCGCCTGGAGCGCTGGCGGTACGGGGCAGGATCGTTCAAGGTCGACTGGGCCCTCGACGGTCCCGTCCCCTGGGCAGATCCCGCCCTGGCTGACGCCGGCCTCGTGCACATCGGCGGACCCTCTGAGGAGGTCATCTGTGCGGAACGGACGGTCGCCCGCGGAGGCATCCCGGACCGGCCGTTCGTGCTGTTCGCCCAGGCGACCGTCGCCGACCCGAGCCGGGCCCCGTCGGGCAAGCACACCGGATGGGGCTACTGCCACGTGCCGCATGGCAGCACCGTGGACATGACCGCTGCGATCGAGGCGCAGGTGGAGCGGTTCGCCCCGGGCTTCCGGGAGCGGATCATCGGCCGGCACTCCATGGGCCCCGCAGCCCTCGAGGCGCACAACGCCAACGAGATCGGCGGTGACATCGGCGGTGGGGCGGCTGACTGGCGCCAGCTCGCGGCACGGCCAGTCCTGTCCGCGGCGCCGTGGGCCACCCCAGACCCGCGGATCTTCCTCTGCTCGGCCTCCACACTTCCCGGTGGTGGTGTGCACGGGATGTGCGGCTGGAACGCCGCCCGCACCGTCCTGCGTCGACTCGGCTGAAGGGTGCCTCGGGCCTCACCCCTGGGACCGGTGCCCCAGCAGCGACCCCGTCGGGTCCCGCCTCCGCCCTCAGCTCGCGCGCTCGCCGACTGCCCCGGCTGGACGTAGCGTGTCGACATGAGCACCGGCCCCGCCGATCCGCAGCTGCCGACCACCGACGCCCCCGTGGGGGCCACGCCGCCGCCCGACCTCGACACTGTCGGGGCGCTGCGCGCCTCCGGCCACCGGCAGAAGCATCTGCGCCACGAGATCCGCGACAACCTGCTGGCGGCGCTGGCCGAGGGGCGCGACCCCTGGCCGGGGATCCATGGCTTCGAGAGCACCGTGCTCCCACAACTGGAGCGTGCCCTGCTCGCCGGGCACGACGTCGTGCTGCTCGGCGAACGAGGGCAGGGCAAGACCCGCCTGCTGCGCAGCTTGGTCGGCCTGCTCGACGAATGGACCCCGGCGATCGCCGGCTCCGACCTCAACGAGCACCCCTACGAGCCGATCACCGCGGTCTCGAAGCGCCGCGCCGCCGAACTGGGTGAGGACCTGCCGGTCGCCTGGCGGCACCGCAGCGAGCGGTACGCCGAGAAGTTGGCCACCCCGGACACCAGCGTGGCGGACCTGATCGGTGACGTGGACCCGATGAAGGTCGCCGAGGGCCGCAGCCTCGGCGACCCGGAGACCATCCACTTCGGGCTGATCCCGCGCAGCCATCGCGGCATCGTGGCGATCAACGAGCTGCCCGACCTCGCCGAGCGCATCCAGGTCGCCATGCTCAACGTGATGGAGGAGCGCGACATCCAGATCCGTGGGTACGTCCTGCGCCTGCCCCTGGACGTGTTCGTGGTGGCCAGCGCGAACCCCGAGGACTACACCAACCGCGGCCGGATCATCACGCCGCTGAAGGACCGGTTCGGTGCCGAGATCCGCACCCACTACCCGGTGGCCCTGGCCGATGAGGTCGCCGTGATCCGGCAGGAGTCCCACCTGGTCGCCGAGGTGCCCGACCACCTGCTGGAGATACTGGCGCGCTTCGCCCGCGGGCTGCGCGCGTCCAGCAGCGTCGACCAGCGCTCCGGGATCTCCGCCCGTCTGTCCATCGCTGCCGCCGAGACGCTCGCGGCAGCGGCCCTGCACCGCGCGACAGCCCAGGGCGAGGCGGACGCCGTTGCCCGTCCGGTCGACCTCGACAGCATCGTCGACGTCCTCGGCGGGAAGGTGGAGTTCGAGCCCGGCGAGGAGGGGCGCGAGCGCGACGTGCTCGTCCACCTGCTTCGCTCGGCGATCGCCGAGACCGTCCGCGAGTCGTTCCGCGGCATCGACATGGGACCTCTCGTGGTGGCGCTGGACGGCGGGTCCGCAGTGACCACCGGCGCCCAGGTGTCGGCCGGCGAGTTCCTCGCCGGGCTGCCCGACCTCGGCGAGGCCGACTGCTACGAGCGGATCACCGAACGGCTCGGGGCCAACACCGAGGGCGAGCGCGCGGGGGCGATCGAACTGGCACTCGAGGGGCTGTACCTGGCCCGCAAGGTCAGCAAGGAGCAGGTCGACCAGCGGATGGTGTACGGGTGAGCGCAGATCGGCTCCCGCGCTCGCGCTACAGCCGCTACGCAGGCGGCGATCCGCTCGCGCCCCCAGTCGATCTCGCCGAGGCCCTCGAGGCGATCGGCGAGGACGTCATGGCCGGCCACAGCCCCCAGTGGGCGGTGCGGGAGTTCCTGAGTCGCGGTGGTCGCGAGCAGCGTGGTCTCGACGACCTCGCGCGTGACGTGGCGCGCCGCCGCAGGGAGCTGCTCAGCCGGCACCGGCTCGACGGCACACTCCAGCAGGTCCGCGAGCTGCTCGACCGCGCTGTGCTCTCCGAGCGCAAGCAGCTGGCCCGTGACCTCGACGACGACGCCCGCTTCTCCGAGATGCGCCTGGCCGACCTGCCCGCGTCGACCGCCGCGGCGGTGACCTCGCTGTCTGACTACGAGTGGCGATCCACGCAGGCCCGCGAGGACTACGAGAGCATCAAGGACCTGCTCGGTCGCGAGATGCTCGACCAGCGCTTCGCGGGGATGAAGCAGGCGCTCGAGAACGCCACGGACGCCGACCGCGAGCAGGTCGAGCGGATGATGTCCGACCTCAACGACCTGCTCGAGGCGCACGCCCGCGGTGAGGACACCGACGAGGCGTTCGAGCGCTTCATGGCCGAGCACGGCCAGTACTTCCCGGAGAATCCCGGCTCCGTCGAGGAGCTCATCGACGCGCTGGCCCAACGTGCTGCAGCAGCGCAACGCATGCTCAACTCGATGAGCCCCGAGCAGCGGGACGAGCTCATGTCCTTGGCGCAGCAGGCCTTCGGATCCTCGTCGCTGCAGCAGTCCCTGGCCCGGCTCGACGCCACCCTTCAGGCCCTGCGCCCGGGGGAGGACTGGTCCGGCGCCGAGTCGTTCCGCGGCGACCAGGGCCTCGGCCTCGGTGACGGCACCGGGGTGCTGCAGGACCTCGCCGAGCTCGACGCACTCGCCGAGCAGCTGTCCCAGCAGTACGCCGGGGCCCGCATGGACGACATCGACCTCGACGCCCTGGCACGCCAGCTCGGCGAGCAGGCTGCGGTCGACGCCCGCACCCTGCGCGAGCTGGAACGCGAGCTGGCCGAGCGTGGGTACGTCCGGCGCACCTCGGACGGCTCCCTGCGCCTGTCGCCCAAGGCGATGCGCCAGCTCGGCAGGGCGCTGCTGCGGGACGTGGCCACCCGGCTCTCGGCGCGGCCCGGCCAGCGCGACGTCCGCCAGGCCGGAGCGGCGGGGGAGCGCAGCGGGGCGACCCGCGAGTGGGCCTTCGGCGACGTCGAGCCCTGGGACGTCACGCGCACCCTGACGCGGTCGATCCAGCGCACGGTCGCCGAGGGCGGCGATCCTCGTGACGGCGTGCGCATCCGTATGGACGACATCGAGGTGACTGAGAGCGAGGCGCGCAGCCGGGCCACCGTCGCGCTGCTGGTGGACACGTCGTTCTCAATGGCAATGGACGGTCGATGGGCCCCGATGAAGCGAACCGCCCTTGCCCTGCACCACCTCGTCGCGACCAGGTTCCGCGGCGACCACCTCCAGCTGATCGGGTTCGGCCGACACGCGCAGGTGATGGACATCGGGCGGCTCACGGCCCTGGAGCCGAGGTGGACCCAGGGCACGAACCTGCACCACGCCCTGCTGCTGGCCAACCGGCACTTCCGCAAGCACCCGGCCGAGCAGCCGGTGCTGCTGGTCGTCACCGATGGCGAGCCGACCGCGCACCTCCAGCCGAACGGCCATGTGCTGTTCGACTACCCGCCGGACCCGGTGACCATCCAGTGCACGGTCGCCGAGCTCGAGGCGGCCGGGCGGCTCGGGGCGCAGGTGACGTTCTTCCGGCTCGGCGAGGACCCCGGCCTGGCGCGGTTCATCGACTCGCTCGCCCGCCGGGTGGATGGCCGCGTGCTCGCCCCGGAGCTCGACGACCTCGGCGCGGCCGTCGTGGGCTCCTACCTGGGGTCGCGTCACGGGCGCGCCGGCGGCGTCGGCGGATACGGCTCGGTCAGCGACTTGTACGGCGGCCGGGGGTTCTGGGTCCCGGAGTGAGGCGGTGCTGGGCGGAACCGATCGGCGCCTCGACGTGGACGCCTCGCGCAGTCGTCGCGAGCTGCGGCGCCGCGCCTGACGGCACCTCAACACGCCAGTATGGGCGCATGCGAATCCTGGACGTCGCCGCCCGGCTGGTGTCTCCCGTTCCCCTGTCGGAGGTCTCGGGCCTGGCCATCGGCCGGAACCGCGATGCCCAGGTGACCGTTGCCGCGATCGGGGACCGGGCTGCGACCATCGCGTGGGTTGAGGTGGGGGACGGCATCGAGGACCTCGACTGGCAGACCCTGAGCCTGCGCGAGGCGCTCGGGACGCGGATCCCCGACGTGGACCCGCAGCTGGAGGCCATCGCCGTGGATGGCGCCCTGGGAATCCTGCTGGTGCAGGAGTTCCCGTGCCGGGCGGAGTACATGGACGCCCGGCAGCGGCAGGTCCTGGCCCACATCACCCTTGAGATCCCCGACGATGTCGGGTCCGGGGCCGTGCGACGCTCGTGGCGGGATCCAGGCGGATCGCACGCCGAGGGTGTGGTGATGCTCAAGGACGGGCACCTGCTGATCGTCAAGGAGAAGGATCCCGCCGCCCTGCTGGAGTTCGGGCCCGCAGGTGACCTGCCTCGGGGATTCGGCGGCGACAGGTGGCTCGATCCCGGCCAGCCATGGTGGGAGGACGCTGGCGGCTCCACGCCGCAGGCGATGGCTCTGGTCCTCCTCGCCGCGTGGGCGCCCACCGCCGAGATGGTCGCGGCCTGTCCGGACCTCAGCGATGCTGCGGTGGGTCCGGCGGGCAACCTGATCCTGCTCAGCGACAAGGGCCGGTCGATCGCGGTCGTGCCCGCCGGGAAGCCTGCCCCGGACGCGTTCGCCGGGTCATTCGAGGCGCCCGTGGTGTGGCGCATCCAGGGGATCGAGGACAAGCCCGAGGGGATCGTTGTGCTGCCGAACCTGGACGTCCTCGTCGCGTGCGACCGGCGCAAGCCGAGGGACAACCTGTTCGTCATCCCGCGCACCGAGTGGGACCGCGCCCCGACCTGAGATCCATGCCCGAAGCGCCCAGCCGGGCGACGTCCTGACATCTCGGCGGATGCGCCGTTGGCCTGCTGCTGGGGTGCTCAGCCGGCGAGGGTGCCGGCGAAGACCTGCCATGCGAGCAGGGACTTGGCCACCAGGCTCAGGGTTATGTACGTGCGCTCCCCGACCAGGTAGTCAGACCAGCGCCCGACCTGCTTGTACTGCAGGTACTGGTTGAGGGCGAACACGTTGAAGAACAGGAACAGCGACACGATGATCCCGTAGACGAATGCGGGGGGTTCGGCGGAGGAGGTGGACCCGGGGGCGATCACGAAGAACGCGATGATCAACCACGGCACGATGCCGGTCATGGACCCGAAGATGAAGGGCAGGAACCCGCCACCGGGCTGCTCGTAGACCTCCTGCAGCCAGCCGAAGAGGATCATCGCCGCGTTCACCGCGAAGATCGCGGCCAGGGCGCCGACATCGGTGAGGCCGGTGATCTGGGCGATCAGCACGATCATCATCGATGAGGTCAGCGCGTACTCGACCCACCGGGCCCGGTTGCGCTGCTGGGCCAGGTCGGCGGCATACCCACGGGACCAGGCGGTGGCCACGATCAGCAGTGCGAGCCCGGACAGGGCAAGGAACCCGGCGACCGCCAGCCCGATCGGGGTGTTCAGCAACGTGACCGGATCGCCGGGCGTGGTTCCGGGCGGGCCCTCGAGGTAGGACGCGGTGACCGGAAGGGTGAAGTCATTGGCCAGCGCGACGACGGCCACGGCTTGGGCGAGGAGGATCAGGCCCACCACGATGTTGTACCGGCGCAGGGCGGCCAACCGACCCGACTCACCAGGCGTGGCCATGACGGAGGAGTGCGGCGCTGGGGTACCTGGTGGGGGGTTCACCTGCCCCACGGTACGCCCAATGGGACGTCGTGGGTTCACCGTCCCAGGGCTGGTCACGATGGCCCCGGATGGGTTGCCAGGGCCCGGCGCCCTTGCCCAGCGACCTTGACGTCACTCAGGGATGGGCCGTTCCTCCACATCGACGACGACCTCGTTGTGGCGCAGGAACGGTGGGATGAACGGGGCGTTGAACCGTGCCAGACGAATGGTTCCGACCGGCTGCCAGGGGGAGTTCTCGAGGGCGTTGAGCAGGTGCCTGCCGCGCTTGTCGAGATCGCCCGCATTGCCCCAGCCGGAGAACTTCAGGGCCGCAGCAACCTGCTCTGGGACAGTGCGCAGGTGAACCCTCGGATCGTTCGGCGCCGGCAGCGTCTCGAGGTCTCGCCCGGCGGGCATCACGAACGCCACGGAGTGCCCCTCGTCGCACGGGGTCTGCACGACGGGGGCCGTCATCGCGATCTGGCCCTGGATGTAGCCGAACAGGGGGGCGGAAGCCACGGTTGCCGGCATCATCGAAGTCCCCGTCGACCACCACCTCGGCGATCGTGTGGGCCGGGTAGCGGCGGATCTCGACCTCGCCCCACCGACCGATCGACTCGTAGGGCTGCTGCTGGGTCACACCCCAGTCTCCCGCTGATGAGCCCTTGGCGCATGCTGCTGGGTGCGGACCTGCGATGATGGAGCGTCCACTGAAGGGGGTACGTCGTGAACAGTCGCGCGTTGCCGCCGCTTGTGTCGGCAGTGGTCCTGGTCATGGCAGGGTGCACCGATGACGTCACCGATCCGGTCGAAGCGGGTGCGCCGTCCTACCCCCCAGCCACTCTCGCCTGTGCGCCGATCGGCACACCGCCGGTGGAGCTGGAGTCGGTCACGCTGGAGCACATCGGCAATGACCTGCGGCTGACGTGGACGGCGAACGACGTGCCTCCAGCAACCGGGGGCTACTCGGCGAGCATCTTCAGCGCCGACGGATCGGCGGAGTACATGGTGTGGGTTGAGTTCGTCGAGCGCGGAGGCACTCCGTCCCCGGGGACCACCGGGGTGAACGTCGTCTGGGCCGAACCGAGCAAGGTGCACACCGCCACCTTCCCCTTGTCGTCGATGCCCGAGATCGGCAGCACCTTCACGTGGTCCGCCGCCCTCGCCTTCAGCCAGGGTGAGGGGAGTTTCTCCCAGTGCCCCGACGGGGGCGTCCCGGTCACCTACCCGTGAGAGTCGGGGACGGGCAGTGCCGAGTCGCAGTCTGGCCGCGCTGAAGCAGGCACCCGGTGACGGGGTCACGGCTGGATCCTCCGGGGAGCAATGGGCGGCGCGGGTTGCCCCCACTCGCGCTGTCGGGCCGGTAGCGTGCGGGCCGTGATCGAACTGGGCAGGCACGTGACCGTCGATGATGTCGACCGGATGACCGACAAGCTGTTCCTCACCGGTGGCGAGGACCGGGGACGCAAGATGTCGGCGTTCTGGGTGCTTCTGGTGCTCGCAGCGATCATCGCCTCGGCCGGTGTCGTGGCCGATTCCACGGCCACCGTGATCGGGGCGATGATCGTGGCCCCGCTGATGATCCCGATCCTGGGGACCGCCCTGGCGCTGGTGCTGGTCGACCGGCGGCGAATGCTCGAGAACGTCGGGCTGGTGCTCGCCGGAGCCGCCGTCGTGGTCGGCGTCGGGTACCTGGTCGGGACCCTGCACGCCACTGACGTCCTTGCGGCGACGAACGCCCAGGTCGCCGGCCGGGTCAGCCCGAAGCTGATCGACCTGACGGCTGCCCTGGCCACCGGGGTGGTCGGTGCGTTCGCGCTGGTCCGCTCCGATGTGTCCGACACTCTGCCCGGTGTGGCGATCGCGATCTCCCTGGTGCCACCGCTGGCGGTGGTGGGCCTCACGCTCGAGTCGGGCTCCGTGATCGAGGCGCTGGGTGCCCTGCTGCTGTTCACGACGAACGTGGCCGCGATCGTGGCCACCGGCACGATCGTGCTGCTGCTCTACCGGATCCGGCACGTCATGGTGCACGCCGGCCGGCCCATCCCCGACTTCTCCAAGCGCACCGTCGCCGTCGTCGTGGCAACAGTGGGCATCGTCGCGATCCCTTTGGCGGCCGGCACGATCTGGTCCGCGGTGGCCCACCAGGTCGTCCTGCAGGCTCAGCCCGTGGCCGAGCAGTGGGCGGAGCAGGAGGGCTGGACGGTCACCCGGGTGGCCTTCGAGCAGGGGAACCTGATCATCGAGGCCCTCGGCAGCCTTCCGGAGGCCGACCCCGCCCAGCTCCGCGCGGATCTCGACGAGGCCGGGCTCGCTCCCATCGACGCGCAGGTCACGCTCGTCATCGGGGGGACCAAGGAGCTGCCCGGCACTGGATAGGGATGTGCCCGCCCCTCGTCGGTCACGGACGGGAGCGGTGCGCCCGGACGCTCAGAATTGCTTGGCCAGCGCGGAGGTGGCGCCCTTCAGCGTGTCGTTGAGGGTCTTCTTCTGGATGAAGCCGGGCAGTGGCAACGCGGTATCGATCGTCAGCGCCATGGTCGCTTCCGTCTGTGCGCCCTTGTCGGCCAGGCTCCATGAGCCCTCCTGCACCTTCTGCACCTTGGTCGCCGCAGGGAGCCGCCAGGAGAACCCGGTGTCGGTGTGCACGTAGTCCAGCACGAAGTCGTCCTTGGCGACCTTCACATCGTTGACCAGGCGGGCCTTGGAGGGCAGCCCGTTCTCGTCGCGCTCGAGGACCTCGGACACCTCGTTGCCTGGGAACCAGGTGTGCTGGTTGTCGATGTCGCGCAGGAAGTCGAGCACCTGTGCCAGGGGTGCGTTCACGGTGACGCTCAGTGAGTTGGAGACAGCCATCTCTGGAGCGTAGGACGGCGGTGCAGTGGTTGCCCGCCGAGCAGCGAGCGGAGGGCCGTCGGAACGCCCGCGAAGCGGCGGCCCGCGGATGTGCCGACGTGTCGGGTCACCGACTGTCGGGGCGCGGCAGCCAGGCGCGGGCCGCGGCCACCAGAGCGTTGA
The DNA here is from genome assembly GCA_963747335.1 of uncultured Actinomycetes bacterium. Lineage (GTDB taxonomy): Bacteria > Actinomycetota > Actinomycetes > S36-B12 > CAIYMF01 > Prado023. The sequence continues at coordinate 96,678 of CAVVEV010000011.1, forward strand.
CCCCGATGGTGAGCGTCGGCTCGATGACCGGTGCGAACTGTGGCGAGTGGTTCGAGGGCAGTGCCGCAGTCCGTAGCGCGATCTCCTCGAAGTCCTCGACCCCTTCGAAGAGTGCGGGGTCCGCGCCGCCGAGCAGCCAGTAGACGCATGGGACCCCAGCAGCGATGGCCAGCAGTCCGACGTCCTCGCTGCCGGTCAGCGGTCCCGGGTCGACCACCATCGCCCCGATGGCGTGCAGGGCTGGGCGGGTGCGCTCGACGGCGGCGTGGTCGTTGGAGACCGCAGGGAACGACGAGGTGAGCTCGACGTCCGGGGGCGCCGGGGCGCCAGAGGCGGCCGCCTCGGCTCGGGCGATCCGACCTATCGCAGCCAGGACCCGGTCGCGGACCTCAGTGGTGAAGGTCCGGACGCTGACCAGCAGCTCGGCGTGGTCGGGGATGATGTTGACAGCGGTCCCGGCCCTCATGACCCCGACGGTGACGACCGCGGTCTCGCTGCCGCCGACCTCACGGGACACCACTGTCTGCAGGCGCATGACGGTGGCCGCGGCCATCACCACCGGGTCGACTGACACCTCCGGGCGCGACCCATGTCCCCCGCGTCCGTGCAGGACGATCCGCAATGCGTCGGAGGCAGCGAACGCGGGACCGGAGCGCAACCCGATCACACCAGCGGGGATCGGGGCCACGTGCTGGCCGAGCACCACATCTGGGCGACCGAACCGCTCGAGCAGGCCGTCGTCGAGCATCGCCTGGGCCCCGGCACCGAGTTCCTCGGCCGGCTGGAACACCACCATCAGAGTGCCGGCCCATGACCCTGTCTCGGCGGCCAGCCGCTCGGCGGCACCGAGCAGCGCGGTGATGTGCATGTCATGGCCGCAGGCGTGCATCACCGGGACATCGCCCCCCTCGCCGGATGCGACGTCGGTGCTGGCGTAGGGAAGGTCGGTCGCCTCGGCCACGGGCAGGCCGTCCATGTCCGCGCGCAGGAGGGCAGTCGGCCCGTCGCCATTGCGCAGGATCCCCACCACCCCGGTCCGCCCCACCCCGGTCGCCACCTCGAACCCGCACCGGGACAGCCAGTCGGCCACGATGCCCGCGGTGCGGTGCTCGGCGAACCCCAGCTCCGGGTGCGCGTGCAGGTCCCGGTAGATGGTGGCCAGGTCCTCGGATGCAGACGTCATCGGAACTCCTCAGATCAGGGGCCACAACCATTGCGCCACCTGCCGGTCGCGCCAGGCTGACGGTGCGGATCATGCCCCATCGGCACGCTGCGTGCAGCGATGTCAGGCCCACGGTCAGCAGGTCAACGGGCCACCTGATGCCCTGCACGTCCACGATCACGTCTCCGGCGTGGGACATGGTGACGGCTGATGGAGCCGGTTCTGCCGGAGTTGCGCAATCCGCAGCCGGTTCGCCCGGGACCTGGACATCGTGGTCGTCAGCGTCGACTACCGCCTCGCCCCGGAGCACCCGTTCCCGGCCGGGCTCGAGGTTTGCTACACCGCCTGAGCGGGGCGCGCGGAGGTGGCGTCAGGCGTCGGGGTTGGCCAGCGGGATCGTGAAGCCGAGCGCGGCACCGCCGTCCGGTTGGTTGATGGCGAACACCCGACCGCCGTGGCCCACGGCGACGTCGCGAACGATCGCCAGTCCGAGCCCGGACCCGGGCAGGGCGCGCGCAGCGGTGGACCGGTAGAAGCGGTCGAAGACGTGGGGCAGATCGGCCGGGTCGATGCCGGGCCCGCGGTCGCGGACGACGACCGATCCCTGATCGAGCACCAGCTCGATGGGCGTATCCGCGGGCGAGAACTTGGCGGCGTTCTCCACCAGGTTCCAGATGGCACGTTCCAGGGCGGTCGGGTGGCCCAGCACGGTGGAGCCATCGGCGGTCAGGGTGATCATCCGGCCGGTGCGACGCTCGGCGCGAGCGACAACCGACTCGGCCAGCCCCGCCAGCGCGACCGGCTCGGGCGGGGCGTCTGCAGGACCGGACTCGGCCAGGTGCACGATCTCGTTGACCAGGTGGGTCAGTTCGCTGGTCTCACCGCGCAGGTCGGCGATCACCCTGTCGCGCGTCTCCGGCGGCAGTGCGTCGTACTGGCCGAGCAGGTGCACGTTGGTGCGCAGGGAGGTCAGGGGCGTGCGCAGCTCGTGCCCGGCGTCCTGGACCAGGCGCTGCTGGTCCTCGCGTGCCTGGCCCAGCCGCAGCAGCATCGCGTCGAAGGCGGATCCAAGCCGCCCGATCTCGTCGGTGCCCCCCGTGGCCACTGGCACGTCGAGCCGGCCGGTGGCGGTCACCGCCTCGGCGGCCTCGGTGAGCTCCACGAGGCGGGCCGCGCTGCGCCGGGCCAGAAGCCAGCCGGCCAGGACAGCCAGGGCAGCGACGACCACGCCGATCAGCGTCAGCAGCCAAGCCAGGGATCGGAGCACCGCGACGTTCTCGGTGATGTCGCGGCCCACCTGGATCGCGCCGTTCGAGGCCCCCTCGGTCTGGGTGACCATGCGCAGCGGCACGCCTGAGACCGTGACGTCCCGGAACCGCTCGTCAGGCTCGGCGGAGCGCGCCAGTGCCAGGTCGGTGTCATCGACCGGGAGCAGCACCGTGCTCGTGGGCGAGCGCACGACCGAACCGTCGGTGAGCAACGCCTGGGTGGGTAGCAGCAGGCCACGGTCGCTGCGGCCGCGAGGGCCGTCGCCGTCGTCGGCCAGGTCGCGGGACACGCGGCCCTCGGCGAGGTCCTCGGCCAGGGGCGCGGACACCTCGAGCAGCGAGGCGTCCACCTCGGAGGCCAGACGCCCAGCGGTGGCGGCGTAGGCCAGGACGCCCATGAGCGCGGCCGCCGCAGTCACCACGGCACCGAAGAGCAGCGCGAGCCGGGTCTGCAGGCGCACTGCTCAGTCCTCCCTCATCGTGTACCCGACGCCGCGCACCGATCGGATGAGCGTGTCGCCGGGCAGGTCGAGCTTGCGCCGCAGGTAGCCGATGAACACCGCCAGGTTCTTCGACTCCGGGCCGAAGTCGTAGCCCCAGATGCGGTCGTAGATGAGGTGGTGCTCCATGACTATCCCGGCGTTGCGCATCAGAAGCTCGAGCAGGTCGAACTCGGTTCGCGACAGTTGCGCCTCGCGTCCGTGGGACCAGACCCGCCGGGCGGCCGGGTCGAGCCGGACCGGGCCCACCTCCAGGGGGGCATCGAGACCGAGGGGGTCCTCCTCAGCGCCGCTCGGGAGGTTGGTGTCCGCGCGGCGCAGCAGGGCGCGCACGCGGGCGAGCACCTCCTCGATGTCGTAGGGCTTGGGCACGTAGTCGTCGGCGCCGGCGTCCAGGCCGGCGACCCGGTCGGCGGTCTCCGTGCGGGCGGTCACCATCAGGATCGGGACCCGGTTGCCCTCGGCGCGCAGCACCTGGCAGACGCCCAGGCCGTCGACCCCGGGCATCATCACGTCGAGGATCACCACGTCGAAGTGCGCCGACCGGGTGGTGGCCAGAGCCTGCACCCCGTCGGCGCACGTGGTGACCTCGTAGCCGGCCAGCTCCAGCGCGGTGGCCAACGACTCCCGGATCGCCCGGTCGTCGTCGGCCACCATCACGCGCGGAGTCATGGCCGAAGTCTGCCCCAGCCTCAGGCGGACGTGGTCGAGCTGGGTGAGGCTGTCGCGTCGTCGCTGGCGTCACCATCTCGGTCGCCATCGCGGTCCCCGTCCCGGGCGCCGTCGCGGTCCCCGTCCCGGGCGCCGTCGCGGTCCCCGTCGCGGTCCCCGTCGCGGGCGCCGCGGCCATGCCCGCCGCGACCCCCGGAGAACTCCTCCACGGAGGTGACGATGAAGTCGGCATCCATGAGCACGACGACCTCGGTGCCGTCGCCCTTGCGTACGTGGGCCTCGTACGTTGCCCCGCCATCGGAGTCGGTCTCGACGCGGATCACGGTGCCGCCCTCGACGGCGGACGTCGCGGCAGCGGTCGCCCTCTCAGCGTCGTCCCCGGTCAGAGGCGTCTCGTTCGGGCCGCCGCGGCCACCGTCACCGCGGCCACCGCGCCCGTCGAACTCCTCGACGGAGGTGACGTTGAAGCTGTCGTCCATGAGGACGACCACCTCGCTGCCGTCGCTCTTGCGGACGTGAGCCTCGTAGCTGGCCTGACCATCGCCGTCGGTCTCGACGCGGATGATCGTGCCCCCGGGCACGGCCTTGTTGGCCGCTGCCGTGGCCTTCTCCGCGTCACTTCCGGTCAGCGGGGTCTCGGCCGTGTGACCCGAGTCCGCTGTGGCCGTCGAGCTCGGGTTCGGGGTGGCGTCGTCTGCCGGGCTCGAGGTGGTGGGGCTGGCCACCGCGATGGCGGTGGCTGCCAGGACGGCTGTCGCACCAGCTGCGATGCTGGCGCCGATCGTGGTCCTGCGGTTCATGGTGGTATCCCTTAATCAGTGGATGGCCGCGGTTGCGTGCGGCCGTGATCACACTGTTGCCGCCCCAGGTAGGAACCCGATCGTGCATGGGTAAGGGGTCGGTGTGAACGGCCACCTGACCGTGACGGCTGCGAGGTCTCAGGACCAGTCCCGGTCCCGGGTGGACGGATCGTTGCGCTACTGCCCTGGCATCCGGTCCGTGCCGGACTCGGGGCGCCAGCCCGGGGGTGGATCCTCGCCGACCCGGCCGTCGATGGCCTCCCGGATCAGGTCGGCATGCCCCGTGTGCCGGCCGTACTCCTCGACGAGGTCGAAGAGAAGTCGACGCAGGCTCGCGTGCCCCCCGTCGTCCGTGGCGATGTGGACCAGCTGGTCCAGGCCGCCCTCATCGACAGCGGTCTGGTAGACGGCCCGGGCGGCCGCGACTGCATCGTCATAGCCGGCGTAGAGCGTCTCGGCGCTGTCGTCGGCGGCCGAGGCGAAGTCCCAACCCGGATTGGCCTCCCAGTCGACGGCCTCCCACGGTGCGCCCGGTGACTGTCCAGCGCGCTTGAATCGCGACTGGAAGGCTTCGACGAAGGCAAGGTGCTTGAGCAGGGACCCGATCGTCAGCGAGGAGCTGCCGACCGTGACCTGTAGGTCGTCGTCGACGAGACCGTCGGCCTTCCACCGGAACGTGGTGCGCAGGCGGTCCAGCGCTCCGAGGAGGTGCTCGGTCTCGCCGCCGGCCAGTGGCGGCTCCCAGGGGATGTCAGGTGACGACATGTCGCGAACCCTAGTCCTCGATGACGTCGAGGCCCTGTTCGCGCAACTGCGCGAGGTGGTCCAGCATGCCCGCGAGCACCTCGGGGTCGTGGCCCTTCCAATCGTCGAGCTCGGCGACGATGCGCAGTGGGTGGCGGGTCCGGTAGGACTGGGTGGGGTTGCCGGGGAACCGCTTGTTGGTGACGTTCGGGTCGTCCTCGAAGGGGCCGAGGGGTTCGACCACGTAGATGTGACCCCGTTCGCCGCTGCCTGCCAACGCAGTGGCGAGCTCAGCCCCCCATGCGGCGGTTTCCGCGAGCGCGGAGAAGTAGATGTTCCTGGACACCCGACCGTCCTGGTAGTTGGAGCCGTATCCGGCAACGAGCTCGTCGCCGACCGGCAGCGCGGACCTCGTGCCGTGGTAGAAGGGGCCCTCGACCTGGGCGCAGCTGTCGTAGGTGACCGGAATGTGGGTTTCGGGGTGCTCGGCCATTCCTGCGGCTCCTCGTTCGTATCAGGCCAGCTCGCGCCGCATGATCAGGCGCGGCATCTTGCTGGCGATGGCGTCTGTGGTCCCGATGACCTCGAAGCCCCCCCGCTGGAACATCGAGCGGGTGCCGACGAAGGCCATCGTCGTGTCCATCTGACCGGGCGGGTCCACGGGATAGGCTCCTCGATGTCCCCGGCCCGCAGGCGATGCGACAGGCACCAGCAGTGCGTCGCGCGCCGGTTCGGGTTGATGACGTCAGCGAAGTCCTCGAACCGGTCAGACGTCACTGGATGGGTCTGCCACGACACAGGGCTATTGAACACCGGTCTCGCGGGACGGATCAGTCCCGTAGCGGGCCTGTCACGTCGTACTGGATCGAACGCAGGGTGAACTCGCCGTATGTGAACGGGCCGTCCTGGCGGAGGTAGACCGCGCTCCCGCGGTGCAGGAGGTGTCGGCCGTCGACGTCGCGGTACTCGGTGACAGGCGTGGACCAGCGCATCGGGACGAAGGTGCCGGTGCTGCTGTCCGGACGGTCGTCGGACCAGAAGTCGACGAGCTCATCGTGGTCGTTGAACATCAGCGTCGCCGTCACGACGTGCGGGCCGTTGGTGAAGGTGACGGCAGCGCACCGGTCGTCGACCGAGCGCCACGACAACCGCGGATCGAGCAGCGCTGCGGGCGCCATCAGGCACATGTCGTTGAGTACGGTCACAGTCTCGGCGGCGCTGATCGCCTCGCCGCTGAGGTCGACCATGGTGACGGTCGATGCGACCCGGACGGTGAACGTCGCCTGCTCCTGACGGTACACGTGCAGGGCGCGCACCGGGAGCCCGAACATCCGGGCGTCCATCAGGAAGAGCCGCGTCGGCCGGCCGAAGGAGTTGTACTGCACGGACCGTGCCCGCATCGGAGCCTGCCCGGGCTTGCTGTACATGGCAGCGTCCATCACCACGCGCATGGTCTGCGGGCGGGGCCGGCCGACCGCACCCGAGCGCTCGATGTACCGACGCACGGGGTCAGGCAGTCCCGTGAGGTCCTCGGCTGCGAGCGTCGCCCCTCTCGGCATCATCGGTTGAGTGGCGAACTCCGCCGCGACGACCCGGTCGTGGCGAGCGCGCAGGGAGCGGCCGGTCCCGACATCCCCGGGTGTCTCGGTCCCGGCGGTCACCGGGCCATCGTCAGGTTCGCCAATCACGAGCGGTGTTCCTCTCCTGCGGTGGGGGTGGTGAGCGCGGTGAGCCAGCGGCGCACGAGGGCGAGCAGGTCGCGGGTCTCGGGGGGCGTCAGGCCCGCGAAGGCGTCACCGAGCATGGCCCCGGTGCGCTGCACCATCTGGGGATCGTCGAAATCGCGGACCCGGTCGGTCAGCTCGATCCGTGTCGTCCGCGCATCGGTGGGATCCGGCACGAGTCGCACGAAGCCCCGGGCTTCGAGCCCGAGTGCCACCTGCTTGACGTTCTGCCGTGAGCTGCCGTACCTCTCGGCGGCCTCGCTGAGGGAGGGGTTGGACCCGGGGAACGTGTTCGTCAGGATCGCCAGGAGCAGCCACTGGCGGGAGGTGATTCCCAGGTCCGCGAGCTCCCGGTCTGCCCGGCGTGACAGGTGCTGCATGAGGACGAACAGCGCCCCGAAGGCCTCCGCCCGAGTCGCCAGGAGCTCGTCCTCAGTCATATATGTAATGTATTACGCAGTGCGTCATCCGTCAATCCAGGTGGGGCGTTGGAGGATGGCCCGCGTGAGGCATGGTGTCGGCCCCCGCTCCTGCGCCCTGACTGCGGATCAGCCGATGCGACGACACCGCCCTGCACCGAGCTCCCTCGGCCTGGTGGTGGGCGCTGCCCGTTGACCAGTCCAATCCCATGAGCTGGCGGTCTGCGAGGACGAGGCCCGCGTTCCATCCCGGTGCGCGCCCTCCGCGCGGCGGGACGATCTGCCTCATGTCGTGGCCTGTGCGCCCGAGCACCCACGCAACCAAGGAGTTGGAGTTCCACATCTCCCCAGTTCGTAGCTCGTCTCGACCCCAGGTCAGTGGCGGTGCCTCTCGCAGCATTCTCAACACGTCGTCGGCCCTCTCCGGGTCGTCAGTGGTGCGCACAGGGCTGTCGACAGCATCGGCGATGTCCGGGATGAGGCCGCCGGCCCAGCACCGCACTTCATAGCGGAAGACGCGGAGACGGCCGAGCCATCTCGCTCCGACTGGCCCTTCACGCACGACACCGCGGTCGTCCGCGGAGATGTTCCACACCGGGCCCATCTCGATCGCGTAGGTGATGCCGCCACTGTGCAGCATCAGACCGGCGTGGTACAGATCCATGGCGGCCCGGTGATGTTGCCGCGCCGCGAGCCGCTCGTAGACGCGGCCGTTCCCACGCACGACATGGCCGCCCGCGCCAAGCGGGAGCCAGTAGAGGTCGACCCATCCCGTGGGTCTGTCGCCCATGGCGCTCACCCGAGACAGTCAAGCACGCGTTCCGGGACCGGGGCCGTCACGGCCGCTGGTGGCGTGGGTGGCTGCGAACTGCCGGGTGGCCTGCCGCGGCGCGGGGTGGCTCGCGCGCCGGAAGGGACCGTGATGGGATGGCGGCCTACTCATGGGAGGCGACGCTGATGCAGGTGACGATATTCGGTGCCGCAGGCGCCACGGGCAGGCGCATCGTGGACGAGGCGCTGGCCGCAGGTCATGAGGTGACCGTCCTGGTGCGCGACCCGTCGCAGCAGGGTGCCGTCGATCCGCGGGTCACCCTCCACGTCGGCGATGCCCGTGATCCGGAGGTGGTAGCCCGCGCTGTCGACGGCGTGCAGGGCGTGATCAGCGCGATCGGGGGCCACGGGATGGGGCGCTCGACAGCGATCACCGACGCGATGACCACGATCGTTGCCGCCCTGCCCGCCGGCACCCGCCTTCTTGCCGTCAGCACGGTCGGAGCCGGCGACTCAGCGCCACAGTTCCCCCTCGCTGTCCGGATGACCGTGGGAGTGCTGCTCCGCAATGCGATCGCCGATCACAACGGCCAGGAGCGCGCGATCATGTCAACGGATCTCGACTGGACGATCGCGCGCTGCGTGGGGCTGACCGACGAGCCGGCGACCGGCGAGGTCCACGTGCTGACCGAGGGGAAGCTGGGCGGTTCCCGGATCGCCCGCGCCGATGTGGCGCGCTGGCTGGTCGCGAACCTGGAGGACGCCACGTACTCGCGACAGGCGGTCTCCCTCTGGTGAAGCGGGCAGTCCGCCCCTGTCATGAGGGCGGGCAGGGGAAACGAGGAGTCCGTCTGAGCTGTCAGTTCCGGGGTCCGCTGGCGTGATCCGAGGGGTCGGAGTCGGTGGGGGGTGTGCTGCGAGCGTCCGGGCGCGTCGTGGCGAGCCCCCCCGGGTCTTGGACGGGTCACGTGATGCTCGATGGTCCGGTGGCCGTGTGGGTGGGGAAGCTCGCGGTGCCACGCGTAACGTGGTGCGCTCCGAGGGAGGTGCACCGTGTCTGAGGTCGTGAACCCGGTCGCTGCACGCTGATGCGGGTGGTGATCGTCGGGGCCGGCATGTGTGGACTCGTCGCGGCCAACGAACTCCGGGCCGCCGGCGCCGACGTCGCAGTCGTCGACAAGGGCCGCTCACCCGGTGGCCGCCTTGCCACCCGGCGCATCGGTGGGGCCACTCTGGACCACGGAGCCCAGTTCCTCACGGTGCGGACCCCGGCGTTCCAGCATCGCGTCGATGACTGGATCGAGCGGGGCCTTCTGACGGTGTGGTCGCACGGGTTCGGCGCTGCCGAGGCGCACCCCCGCTACGTCGCGCCTGCAGGGATGAATTCACTGGCTCGGGAACTGGCGATGGGCCTCGACGTCTCGTGCTCGACGATGGCCGACGCCGTTCGTCCGAGGGGCTCGCACTGGCGGGTCGTCACCGACGACGGTTCGGTTCGCGTCGCCGACCGGGTCCTGGTGACCACTCCTCTGCCGCAGGCGTCCGGGCTGCTCGCCGAGGCAGGGATCGAGCTCGACGATCGACTGATGAGCACCGACTACGACCGCACGATCGCTCTCCTGGCCACACTTGACCGACCGCCGCGGATCGAGGCGCCCGGCGGCGTCCAACGACCGAGCGATGACGTGAGCTTCGTCGCCGACAACGTTGCCAAGGGCGTCAGCGCCACCCCCGCGATCACGCTGCATGCGTCGGCGGCGTGGAGCGAGACGCACTGGGACCGCCACGCCGCTGACGTCCTGGCCCTGCTGGTCGACCTCGCAGGTCCCTGGCTCGGCGGCGCAGCCGTCCTCGAGGCGCACGTGAAGAAGTGGCGCTTCGCAACGCCACGTTCCTCGTGGCCCGATCCGTGCTGGGTGTCCGCCGACGGGGGCATCGTCCTCGCAGGTGACGCCTTCGACGGCCCACGCATCGAGGCTGCGCACAACTCGGGGCTCGCCGCGGCGCGCATCGTGCTGCGCTAGATCGGCGGGCGCTCACGTGGTGAACGCGCAGCCTCCGCCTAGGGTTGAGGCGATGGGTGACAACAGGTGTCCCTCGCCCCGGGGCGGGCGCGTGACTCGTCGGCGCCCGGTCGGCGGAATGGCAGTCGCCTGGATCGCCGTGCTCGCATCGTGCGGGCCGTCCGAGGTCGGCTCGGATCGGGCAGTCGTCGGCGATCAGGGTCCAGCGGGTGTCACGGCGACTGTCGAGCTGGGTTACCCGCGCGATCTCTTCGAGCGAGGGCGGGTCAACGTCGTGCTGTCCAACGAATCCGAGGACGACCTCGTCATCCTGTCCCGTGAGTTGGCGGTCGACGGCTTCGCCTCTGCGGGGGCCCAGCGACGCCGATCGACGCTGCCGGGAGGTGGTGTCCGGGTGGCGCTGCAGACCAGGTTCGGTGAGGCCGAGTGCGCTGATCGGCGACCCCCGACCGCATCGATGCGGATCACCTACTCGACCCGCGCTGACCCGACTCCGCGCACGGCGGCGATTCCGATCGAGGACACCTCGGTCCTCGAGGGGATCCGGGCTCGGGTGTGCGCCGCGGAGCACGTGCGAGATGCCCTCGACATCAGGGTCGAGGGCATCGAGGTCGCCGGCGAGCGCATCGAGGCGGATCTCGTGCACACGAGGGTCGCCGGACGCAGCACCTACGAGATCACCGCGATCATCGGCACCGTGCTGATCGGGGCCGATGTGCGCGGAGCGGCCGGGGTGGGCCCCTGGGCACTGCCCGCCGACGCCACCACGCTCGTGCTGCCCCTGGAGTTCTGGGTGAACCGGTGCGATGCCCACGCGGTCTCCGAGACGACCCGCAAGTTCGGCCTCGACCTGCGGATGTCGGTCGACGGCGCCTCCGAGCAGCCGGTCCCGGTGCCGCTCGGGGGCCTCGCCAGTGCGTTCGAGATGATCCTCGAGCGCTGCCAGGCACGGATTGCGATGGAGGCCTCCAACGGGGGCTGATCGAAGCGCCCCGATACGCCCGTCTGAGGTCGACGCCGACGTCAGCCGCGCCAGGCCGCCTCGATAGCCAAGCCAGCGAACGCTGATTGCCGCCCCGGTGCCGTCCGGTCGACCTACGTGGCGACGGTCACCACGACCTTGCCTGCGGGTCGGCCGTCCTTCACGAGGGCCACCGCTTCGGCGGCCCGCTCCAGGGGGTACTCGGAGTCGATGACGGGTCGGATGTGACCGGCCTCGATCAGGTCGCGCAGTTCGTTGAGGCTCGCGGTGTCCTCGTCCGCGACGAACAGGGTGATCCGCTGCTTGGAGACCAGGTTGAGCAGGACGCCGGAAGCGATGCTCCCGAGCGGTCCGAGCCGTCGGCTGCCGTCGCCGTGGGACTGGATCAGGGTCCCGCGAGGAGTGAGCACTCGCCGCAGGGCGCGCGGCGGATACGTGCCGCCCAGCTGCAGGATCAGGTCGTACAGCGCCGGACCCGAGGCGGGATCCTGCGCGGTGTAGTCGATCACGTGGTCGGCCCCGAGACTTCTGACCAGGTCGAGGCGGCTTGTGCTGCACACACCGGTGACCTGGGCTCCGGCGTGCTTGGCCAGCTCCACGGCGAACGTCCCGACGCCGCCGGAGGCGCCGATGACCAGCACGTGCTGACCCGCGGCCAGCTCGCCGTGCCGGAGGCCCTGCAGCGCGGTGATGGCCGCCAGCGGGACGGCAGCGGCCTGCGCGAACGTCAGAGTGGCGGGCTTGCGGGCCACGCGGCCCGCGGGCGCGGCGACGTACTCCGCGAACGCCCCGTCGGCGAATCCGTAGACCTCGTCCCCGACAGCCAAGCCCTGCACGTCAGCGCCCAGCTGCTCGACGACGCCGGCGAAGTCGGCGCCCACGATCCTTCTCGGTGCCCGGATCCCGCCGAGTTGCGGGCGCATGAGCGTCGGCTCCCCACAGATGAGGTGCCAGTCGTAGGGATTGGCCGAGCTGGCGTGCACGCGCACGAGTACCTGATCGGCCTCGTATGTCGGAACCTCCCGCTCGACCAGGTGGAGCACCTCACGCGGATCGCCGTAGCCGTGCTGCTCGATCGCTCTCATCACGTTCCCCTCTGGACGTCCCACCCGGCAGACACCGGCTGCGGGCCGGCGCACGCGGTCGCGAACGTGTCGACGACCTGGTCCACGAGGTCGCGATCCATAGGGGGCGCCTCGCGTTCGCCGCAGACCGATGAGATGGGCAGGGTGGCAGGCCGACGGCGCATGCGTCAACGCGAGCCAGTGTGTCCGCGTCGTGACGGCATTGGGCTGGCGCCGCCCCTCGGAGCCCGTGGAGATGGGACTGCATGGTTGACGGTGCGCGGCGACCGGTTCGACTGGCGCCTGCCGTGGGATGCGGTAGACACAGGGGGGTGACACTTCTATGGAGGTCGGCGACCTCTCGGCTCGCTGTTGCGACATTGTGCGCCGCGCTGGTCCTTGTGGGCTGCTCCGACGAGGGCACCGATGCCAGGGAGACATCCTCGCCATCGCCACAGGCGACCGCGACGCCGCTGACGCCGGCGCCGGCGCCGTCCGGCACCGCCCCGCCCGGTTCCGTGAGCGCGGGCACCCCGCCCGGTTCCCCGAGCGGGTCGGCCCCGAGCGGGTCGGCCCCGAGCGCCGCGGCTGCGATGCCGGCAGGCCCGCCCCCGACCAGTGGGCCGGTCCGGCTGGAGCGCTGGTTCGACCGGGAGCTGTCGGGCGGGAGGCTGCGGCTCGGTGCGGAGCGCGAGCGCACCGCCGACTACCGCTCGTACGACGTGACCTACCGCAGCGAGGACCTGCGCATCTCCGGAGTCATCAACGTGCCCACCGGGCGCGGACCGTTCCCGGCCGTTGTGCTGGCGCATGGCTACATCGATCCGGAGGTCTATGTACGAGGGCAGGGCATGCCTCGCGAACGGCGCTACCTGGCCTCCGCCGGCTACATCGCCCTGCACGTCGACTACCGCAACCACGCCGAGTCCGACGACGATCCGGCGTTGGCGCGCACGGCCCGGTTGGGCTACTCGGTCGATGTGCTGAACGCCGTGAACGCGTTGCGCAGGACCAGCGAGGTTCCGGTCGACGACGACCGGATCGCCCTGATGGGACGTTCGATGGGCGGCGGGGTCGTCTACAAGGCCCTCGAGATGGCGCCGGGCCTCGTGGACGCGGGGGTTGTCTTCGCGGCCGTCTCCTCGGATGAGGCCGACAACTACGAGCAGTTCGCCGGCCCTTCCCCGTACTGGGACTACGTCGAGGACCGGTGGGGCAGCCCGGACGACAACCCCGACCACTGGGATGCGATCTCGGCCGACAACCACTTCGACAGGGTCAGTGAGCCGGTGCTGATGCATCACGGGACCGCCGACACCACCTGCCCGCCCCGCTGGGCCCGGCACACCGCCCGGGAGATGGAAAGTGCCGACGTCGACGTCACCGTGGAGTGGTACGAGGGCGAGGGCCATACCTTCGAGGCCGCCTTCGACAGGTCGATGAAGCGCACGGTGGCCTTCCTCGAACGCCATCTCCAGTGACCTGGAGGTGCGCTGGCAGCCGGGCCAGGGATTGCCCCGATCCGCGTCGCCCGCATCGTCCGCGTCCGGTTCACGGTGGTCTCGGTAGGCCGCCAACTCGCGGGCAGTTGTCTGAGTCATTGACAGGTCGGCTCACAGCTCGCTAGCTTCGCCAGCGGAGCATCATCGGGTCAGCGGCTCTCGCTGGCCGGGGGTCGGGGCCGATCCCGAGGAGCCACCCATGCCGGTCGTCGAGGAAAGCATCGTCATCAACAAGCCGCGAGCCGACGTCTTTGCCTTTGTCGCAGATTCCGCGCATCTGCTGGACTGGTCATCGAACATCATCGAGTACGAGGCCACACCCCCCGGACCCGTGCAGTCGGACACCACCACCAAGGGCGTCACCCGGGTGGCGGGCCGCAACGTCGAATGGACCGCCAAGGTGACCGACCTCGAGGATGGTGTGATGTTCGGCTACGAGAGCGTGGAGTCGCCGATGGCGTTCACCTACACGTACAGCTTCGAGGACGTCGCCGATGGCACCCGCGTGATCTTCCACCAGGACGTCCCGACCATCGGCGGGTTCTTCGGCAAGCTCGCCGACCCGATCGTCACCCGCATGTACTCCCGCAGCGTGTCGACGAACCTGGCCAACCTCAAGGAGTTGCTCGAAGCCTGATGGCTGGCCCCGGACGGGGCGCCGCTGATGCTGTACCGGCCCAGGGCCCCCTCCCCACGCCGGCGTGGTCGGCCGCCCTCGGGAACTGTGGGACAGTGGAAGGAGGGATCACGCCCTTCGGGTGGGGCCCTGAGGCAACAGGAAGGTCGGTGCGCCATGGGCGCACAATCAGATCAGGCAAAGGGCCACGCCAAGGAAGCTGCGGGCCTGCTCACGGGTGACGAGGATCTGCAGGCGGAGGGCAGGGCCGAACGGGTGGCCGGCGAGGCCCAGGAGCGGACCGACAAGGTCAAGGACAAGGTCGAGGACAGCCTGGACACGGTCCAGGAGAACACTGAGAGTGGACTGAACAAGGTCCAGGACAAGGTCAACGAGGTGCTGGACAAGGCCAAGAAGGCAGTCCACCGCTCGTAGTCGAATCCACCGTGGAGCTCCTCTCCCGAGCTCCACGGTCTTGGGCGTCGAACGACTGTTGGTATCAGGACACCCGGCGTAGCGTGGGAATGACCGGGGCCCGCGAACAGCCCGCGTCCGCGTCGCCTCCCGCACAGGAACGGCAACCGGCCGGCGACGGCCGAGAGGACCAGAGGCGACATGAATCCCTCGAACAGCGCATCGCGCGACTACACACTCGACCCGTCCCAGGACGACGGCGTCCGCCCAGTGAGCACCGAGTCGGATCCCGTGTCAGCCGATGTCACGGGCACGGGACCGAACGAGGTGACCCCCGCGCCGGAGGCGGAGGCGGCTGCCACGAGTTCGCCCGCGCCCGCCACTCCAGCGTCGCGTCTTCCGTCGGACGGCGCCTCGTCAGCGGATCGGGCGCCTCGCCTGACGCGCGCCAGTGCTGCGTGGGCGGCCATCATCGGCGCGCTCCTGCTGTCGGTGGTGCTCATCGTCTTCGTCCTTCAGAACCCGACCACGGTCGTCATCAAGTTCCTCGGGTGGTCCGGCTCCCTGGCGGTGGGGATGGCGATGCTGATCGCCGCCGTCACCGGAGGGCTCCTGGTCGCCACGATCGGCGTCGCCAGGCTGACCCAGCTCCGGGTGCGGGAGCACCGCACGAGGGCCGCGAGTCGCTGACCCGAGGGCGGTCGGGCTCACGCCCGGTCCTCAGCCGTGCTCGGCGCGGACCTCGTCGGCGTGGGCCCGGATGGCCGCCCGCTCGTCGGTGGGCAGTGCCCGTGCGTTGCGGATCTGCAGGGCCATCCGGGGGTTGCCAGCCAGAGTCTCGTCATGCCGGATCAGGAAGTCCCAGTAGAGGGTCGTGAACGGGCACGCCGTCGGACCGATGCGCTGCGCGGGGTCGAACGGGCAGGCCCGGCACGCGTTGGACATGCGCGCGATGTACTTGCCGGTCGCCACATAGGGCTTGGAGGCCATCACCCCGCCGTCGGCGTACTGCGACATCCCCAGCACGTTGGGCAGCTCCACCCATTCGACGGCATCGACATAGACCGCGAGGTACCACTCGTGCACCGCACGCGGGTCGACGCCGAGCAGCTGTGCGAACAGCCCTGTCACCATCAGCCGCTGGATGTGGTGGGCGTAGCCGAGCCGGAGTGTCTGGCCGATGGCGTCGCGCAGGCATGCCATCGAGGTGTCCCCGGTCCAGTACCACTCGGGGAGCGGCCCTTCGGCGTCGAGCGCGTTGAGCCCGGCGTACGCGGGCATCCGGGTCCAGTAGATCCCGCGCACGTACTCCCGCCACCCCAGCACCTGGCGGATGAGACCCTCGACGGCGGCCAGGGGTGCCCGGCCCGCGCGCCACGCGGTCTCCGCGACGGAGATCACCTCGCGCGGGTCGAGCAGCTTGAGGTTCAGGGCGACCGAGATCCGGGAGTGGAACAGCCACGGCTCGCCGACCCACATCGCGTCCTGGTAGCGGCCGAACAGGGCCAACCGGTTCTCGATGAAGTCCGTCAACGCGGCGCGCGCCTGCTCCGGGGTGACCGGCCACCCGAAGTCCTCGACGGTGCCCGGATGCGTTGCGAACCGGGTTCGCACGAGATCGAGCACCTCGGCGGTCACCTTGTCCGGCGGGAACAGGCGCGGCTCGGGGATCATGCCGGGGCCTGCGGCGGGGAACGCCGACCGGTTGTCGGAGTCGAAGTTCCAGCTGCCTCCGGCCGGCTCCTGACCGTCCATGAGGACCCCGTGCCGGCGGCGCATCATCCGGTAGAAGTGCTCCATGCGCAGCTGCTTGCGTCCCGCCGCGTGGGCGGCGAACTCCTCGATCGTGCACAGGTGGTGCCGGTCGGTGCGAATCTCCAGTGGGATGCGGATACGACGGGCCGCCGCCTGGATCGCCAGGAGCACGCGGTGATCGCCCGGCTCCAGCATGACCAGTCGCTCGGGCCGATGCCCGGCCACGTCGAGGGCCAGTGCCTCGGCCAGGGTGCTCGGCTCGGGCGGGTCGGAGCTCGCCTGGGGGAAGCGTGCGCCAGCTCCCGGTACAGCACCGTCCGCCCGGAGGCCCGCATGTCGTCACGGAAGTGCCGCATGCCCGCGAGGAAGACCGCGATGCGCTGCTTGGCCGACCAGACATGCGTGGACTCCTCGGCGACCTCGGCCATCCAGATCGCGTCCCGCCCGGGGTCGAAGCCGTCGAGGGCGGCCGACTGCCGGTCCAGCTGGTCACCCAGGACGATCACGAGCGTGCGCACCCGTGCATTGTGGAGCCACGCGCCGCAGGGTGCAGGCTCGGGAGCCGTCGCGGACGCCCAGGGTGACCGCAGTGAGGGGAGACTGTCCCATGACCATCCACCGGACTGTGTCCCTCCCCAGTGCTGAGCGCGTCCTGGCGGGGACGCTCGTGTCTGCGGAGCCACCCAGCGGGGCGGCCGTCCTGTTCGTCCACGGGCTGGGCAGCAGCCGGGCGACGAACGTGGAGCGGGCCGAGGCCGTCACCCGCCACCGTTCGGCGACCTGCCTGGCGGTCGACCTCGGTGGTCATGGGGACAGCACCGGCAGGCTCACGCAGATGACGCCGCGGCAGAACCTCGCCGACGTCGTCGCCTCCTACGACATTCTCGCGTCAGTTCCTGGCGTTGATCCCGACCGGATCGGGGTGTGCGCGGCCAGCTACGGGGCGTACCTCTCGGTCCTGCTCAGTGCGTCCCGTCCGGTGAACCGGATGCTCCTGCGCGCGCCGGCCCTGTACGCGGACGACTGCTTCGATCGCGGGCTCGGCCGGCGAAGGCAGGGCGACACGACTTCGGCGCCGACGCCATTGGCCCACCTCGGGCTGTTCCGGGGCACGGTCACGATCGTCGAGTCCGGGCATGACGAGGTGATCGGCCACGACACCATCGAGGCCTACCTCGCCGCACGTCCCAGCGCCGCGCACGTGATCCAGCCGGAGGCGAAGCACGCCCTGACCGACCCAGCGTCGCGGGAGGCCTTCCAGCGGATCGTCGTGGACTTCTTCGACACCCTGTGACCCCACTGCTGGTTGGGCGACCGCCGCTCAGCCGAGGGCCAGCGCGGTGGCGGGGTCAGACATGAAGTCGGCCACCTCGCGCAGCACCCGCGACCCCGTGGCGCCGTCCACGACCCGGTGGTCGAACGACAGCGCCAGGGTCAGCACGTCGCGGGCCTCGATCCGGTCGTCCACCACCCAGGGTCGGGCCAGGACCCGGCCGAGGGCGAGGATCGCCACCTCGCCCGGGTTCAGGATCGGCGTCCCGCCGTCCACACCGAAGACACCGACGTTGGTGATGGTGATCGTGGACCCGCGCAGGTCCTCCGGCCGGGACCGCCCTGCTCGGGCGGTCTCGACCAGGCGAGCCAGCGCGTCGCCCATGCCGCGGAGGTCCAGGTCCTGGGCATCCGGGATGCGGGGGACGATCAGCCCGCGGGGCGAGTCCACGGCGATCCCGAGGTGCACGCTCCTGTGCACCAGGAGGTTCTCGCCGGCCTCGTCCAGGCTTGCGTTCACGGTCGGGTGATGTCCTGCCGCGCGCACGAGTCCGAGCGCGGCGAACGTCAGGGGCGTCACGGACAGGCCGGCCATGTCCTCCCGGGAGCGCGCGGCCCGGATCAGGGTGGTCATGGCCGTCACATCGACGTCGACCCACTCGGTGACGTGCACGGCCGTGAACGCGGACGAGGTCATCGCGTGGGCCATCATGCGACCGACGTGCGTCAGCGGGACCACCTCACTGCCACCGCGATCCGCGGCTCGTACCGACGCAGGAGTGGGGGCGACCCGGCTGGGGGCACCGACCCCGCGGGCGGCCCCAGCCGCGCGCGAGACGTCGTCATGGGTGATCGACCCGTCGGGCCCGGTGGGCACCACCTGCGTGAGGTCCACCCCGAGGTCGCGGGCCAGTCGGCGCACAGGCGGCTTGGCCCGGACCTGCTCGCCTCCGAGCCGGGTCTCCAGCGCGCGACCGAGCTCCAACCCGCCCTGGCGGACCGGGCGCCCCTGCTCCCCGGGCGGTCCGGGCTCGACGTGGTCGGCCCCGTGCGGGGTCCGCCGCGCCCTGCGCAGCGGGGTCTGCTCCGCCTTCACGCCATACCCGACCAGGACGGCCGTGCGTGCGGGCTCGCCTGCAGCGGCGGGGGCGCCTGCTGCACCCGCACCGGCACTCCCGCCAGTACCTCCGCCCAGCTCCGCCTCGGCCTCGGGCGCGGCCGGTGCCTCGTGGGCGCCCGGAAGCGGCGCCACCCCGTCCTCGATCCGGATGATCGGCTGCCCGACCGGCACGACGTCACCGGGTGCCGCCAGGAGCTCGACCACGACACCGGCGTAGGGGCTGGGCAGCTCGACAGCAGCCTTGGCGGTCTCCACCTCGAGCAGGATCTGGTTCACCACGACCGCGTCGCCGACGGCCACCCGCCAGCCGAGGACCTCGGCCTCGGTCAGGCCCTCGCCGGCGTCCGGCATCCGGAACTCATTCAGCACGGCGCCTCCTCAGTAGGCCATCGACCGGTCGACCGCCTCGAGGATGCGGTCCAGGTCGGGCAGGTAGATGTCCTCGATGCGCGACGGCGGGTACGGCGCATGGAACCCGCCGACCCGAAGCACGGGGGCCTCGAGCTGGTAGAAGCACTCCTGGGTCACCTCAGCGGCGATCTCGGCACCGACACCACCGACCACCGGGGCCTCGTGCACCACGATCAGCCGACCGGTACGGCCCACCGACTCGACGATCGTGGCCATGTCCAGCGGCGCGAGGCTCCGCACATCGATGACCTCGAGGTCGCGGTCGGTGTCAGCCAGTGCAGCGTCCAGGCATGTGCGCACCACCGGGCCCCAGCACACCAGCGTCGCGTCGTGGCCCCGCTTGACGATGCGCGCCGTGAACAGCTCAGGCAGCGGCGCCAGCGGCGCATCGACGTCCACCTCGCCCTTGTCCCAGTAGCGCCGCTTCGGCTCGAAGAACATCACCGGGTCCGGATGGGCGATCGCCTGACGGATCATCATGAAGGCATCGGCCGGGGTGCTCGGGGTGACGATCCGCAGCCCCGGGGTGTGCGCGAAGTAGGCCTCGGGGGACTCGGAGTGGTGCTCCACGGCGCCGATCCCGCCGCCGTTCGGCACACGGATCACGATCCGCATCGACAGGGTGCCGGCGGAGCGCAGGTGCAGCCGGGCGACCTGCGTGGTGATCTGGTCGAACGCCGGGAAGATGAACCCGTCGAACTGGATCTCAGCCACAGGCGAGTACCCGCGCATTGCCAGGCCGACGGCAGTGCCGATGATCCCGCTCTCTGCCAGGGGCGTGTCGATGACCCGGTCCTCGCCGTACTGGGCCTGCAGCCCGTCGGTGACGCGGAACACCCCACCGAGGCGGCCGATGTCCTCGCCCATGAGCAGGACCTTGGGGTCGTCGCGCATCGCCGCTGCAAGCCCGGCATTCAGGGCCCTGGCCATCGTGAGCACGGCCATGTCAGTGCCCCCGTCCCGCGTCCGCGAAGCCGGCGAGGTAGGTGGTCAGCCAGGCCCGGTCCCGGTCCACGATCGGATGATCGGTGGCGTAGAGGTGGTCGAACATCGAGACCGGCGTCGGATCGGGCATCGCCCGGCACGCGGCGCGCATGTGCTCTCCGAGGGCATCCGCCCCGGCCTCGACCTCGGCCAGGAACGCCGCGTCGGCGATGCCCGAGCGTGAGATGTGCGCCCGTACCCGCTCGATCGGGTCCTTGAGCTTCCATGCCTCACCCTCGGCCGTCGTCCGGTACCGGGTTGGGTCATCGGAGGTGGTGTGCGCGCCCATCCGGTAGGTGAAGGCCTCGACCAGCGTCGGACCGCCGCCGCGACGGGCCCGGTCCAGCGCCGCGGTCACGACCGCCTCGACCGCCAGGACGTCGTTGCCGTCCACCCGCACACCGGGGAACCCGTAGCCGGCCGCGCGCTTGAACAGCGGGATCCGGGTCTGGCGCTCCAGGGGCTCGGAGATCGCCCACTGGTTGTTCTGGCAGAAGAAGACAACGGGCGCGTCGTTGACCGCGGCATAGACGAACGCCTCGGCGACGTCACCCTGGGAGGAGGCGCCGTCACCGAAGCAGACCACGACGGCATCGTCGGTCGCGTCGCGCTGTATGCCCATCGCGTAGCCGACGGCGTGCAGGGTCTGGTCGCCGATGACGATCGTGTAGAGGCTGAAGCCGTGCTCGGCTGGGTCCCAGCCACCCAGTGTCGTCCCGCGGAAGAGCCCCAGAAGCGTGACTGGGTCCACGCCACGCACGTAGGCCATCCCGTGCTCGCGGTAGGTCGGGAAGATCCGGTCGGTGGCGCGCGTGGCCCGGGCAGCGCCCACCTGGGCGGCCTCCTGGCCCTGGCAGGGTGCCCACAGCCCGAGCTCGCCATGGCGCTGCAGGGCGGTGGCCTCGGCGTCGAGCCGGCGCACCATCACCAGGTCGGCATACCGGTGACGCCAGGCGGAGTCGGTCAGCGACAGGGCGTAGTCCGGATGCTCGACCAGAACCCCCTCGGGGGTGAGCAGCTGGACGAGCTCGGGCCCGCCGTCGACGGCCATCTGCGCACGCCTCCTCCCGGGGCGACCCCGTCGGGTGTCGCCCGCGGTGCGCCCCAGCCGAAGCATCGCAGGCTCAGGACACGTGTGGCCCGGTGGAGCGCCGCCGGGCGGCAGCCTGCGCAGGGCTGTCCAGGCGCTGCTACGACGCCGGGCCGTCGACCTCGCGGGGCATCGCCTTCTGGGCGTACGTGGCCCAGTTGGTCTCGAGGGCCTCGATGAGCTGGGTGACCATCAGCGGGGACAGGTTCACCCGGGCCACGACGACACCCTGCATGTCCGGTGCCGTCGCGAAGTCGATCCGCGCGAAGTCCAGGGTGAACTCGTACGGGCTGTGCGACACACGCGCGAAGTTGGCCCAGACCCCGCCCTTGTGCGCGTCGGGCATCTCGAGGGAGACGTGCACCTGCTGGGGGTCGTTCGGCTGCTCGGACATGGTCGGGAGTCTGCCTCAGCCGACAGACGGCAGCCAGTCCACCCGACCCTCGAGCACGGCGTACCCCACGAACGCCACGATGTCGATCAGCGCGTGGGCCACGATCAACGGCATCACCCGACCCCAGCGGACGAACAGCCAGCCGAACAGCACCCCCATGGCCATGTTGCCCAGGAGCCCGCCGATCCCCTGGTAGAGGTGGTAGCTGCCTCGCACGAGCGCGCTCGTGCCGATCGTCGCGCCTGGACCCCATCCGAGCTGCGTGAGCCGGCGCATCACGAACCCGATGACGAGGACCTCCTCGACGACCGAGTTCTGAAGCGCAGCCCCGATCAGCACCGGCCATCGCCACACCTCGTCGGGAAGCGCCTGCGCGACGACGGCGAGGTTGACCCCCGCCTGGTAGGCCACCAGGTAGCCAACCAGACCGATGCCGCCGACCACGGCCGCCAGCCCGGCTCCGCGCAGGAGGTCGCGCCCCGGTTGGGTGAGGTCCACGCCGATCGCGCGGAGGCCCTCGCCGGAGCGCACCAGCAGGTACCAGACAAGGGCGACCGGGGCCAGGGCGAAGCCGATGCGCAGGACCTGACGCACGAGATCCAGCACCGGGCGACCGGGGGCCAGGGAGTCGTTGAGGACGGCCGTCTGCCCCGCCAGGGGGACCCCGCTGGTCAGGTCGGCCAGGAAGCTGACGATCGAGTAGATCCCGGAGCGGCCCAGCGAGAGCGCCAGGACGATCAGGATCTCGGCCACGATCATGCCGCGGGTCAGGCCCGGGGGGCGCTGGCCACGAGGGCCCACGCCGGCGGTCACTGCGGGACGTCCAACAGCCTGCCCGGAGGGGTTTCGAAGTGCGGCGGGCGCAGCGCCCTGCGGGCCTCGGCCATCTGGTGGCGCGGGTCCTCGGGGCTGGAGCCGAGGGCAGCCGCGGACTGCGCGTACACCTCGGTGGTAAGGCGGGCGAGGTCCCGCCAGCCGTAGTCGGTGAGGACGGACTCCCGGGCTCGCTCGGCCCGCTCGTGCGTGGCCCGCGGATCGGCCAGTGCCGCGTTGACGGTCCTTGCCAGGCTGTCGGCCTCCCCGGGCGTGAAGGTCACGGCCCGCCGGTCCTCGTCGGCGAACTCCGCCAACCCACCGGTCTGCGACACGATGAGAGGTGTCCCGATCGCGGCAGCCTCGAGGGCGACCAGACCGAACGGCTCGTACAGGCTGGGAGCCACCACCAGGTCCGCAGCAGCGACGATGGCGCGCAGGTCCTCCTCGCTGACCCAGCCGAGGAAGCGCACGGCAGCGTCGAGCCCGAGGTGGGCAGCCTGCCGCTGCACGTCGTCGAGGTAGCTGCCGCGTCCGGCGACCAGGAGGCGAATGCCCGGATGCGCCTGGCGCAGGGCCGGCATCGCCGATATGAGCGTCTGCACCCCCTTCTCCCACTCGACGCGGCCCGTGTAGGCGATGAGGGGGTGGGCGTCGGCGTTCTCGGCGCTGATTCGAGCGGTCTCGAACTCTGGGCGCCTCCAGTCATCGGGCTCGATCCCGTTGGGCACCACGTGGGAGTTCCCCACGCCGAACAGCGTGCGCACCTCGCCGTGCATCGTGGCCGAGCACGTGATCACGGCATCGGCGGTGTTGGCCAGCCACCACTCGATCCCGTGGATCGCCGTGGACAGCTCGGTGGTGACCCACCCGCGGTTCCTTCCCGCCTCCGTGGCATGGATCGTGGCGGTCAGCGGCGCCCCGGAGCACCGGCGCAGGTCGACGGCGGCGTGGGCGACCATCCAGTCGTGCGCGTGGATGACGTCGGGCTGCCAGTCGGCGAACAGGGCATTCCCGTGACCACAGAACTCGCACTCCATCTCCGCGACGTGGGCGAGCAGGTCGCGGGGGTCGTATGTCGAGGGGTCGATCGTCGCGCGCAGCAGCCGGACCGGGCTGGTGGAGCCCCAGGGCACCCGAGCTGGCGCGGCCGAGTTCGGCGCCTGGGTGATCACGACCACATCGTGGCCGTTGGCGGCCTGCGCGTTGGCCAGTGCGTGGACATGACGGCCCAGCCCCCCGTACATCACAGGGGGGTACTCCCACGTCAGGTGAAGGATGCGCATAGTGCTTGGATCCTACGTCGGAGTCGTCGTCCGGTAGTGGGCAGCGGGAGCGTACGGGGCCCTGTTCATCCTGCCGGTCAGGGTGGTCCTCGGATTCGGCGGGGCGCCCGCGGCGACCCCCGTGCGACACATGCTCAAGGCCCTGCCCCGCGGAGCCGATACACCCTGCGGGGCCACCGAGCAAGGGCTGGTGGGCCCGAAGAACGCTGCCATGATGCCCGAATGACGCGCTGATCACGCTGCCGTCATGGGCATGATCCTACGTTCCGCCTGCGCTGCACAGGCTTGGGGGACCAGGACTGCTGCTCGCACCCGCCTCGGGGCGAGGCGGGTCCGGGATCTCACGGATGGTGGCAGTCAATGTCCGGATCATCTGGCTCACGAAGGGCCAACAAGCGAAGCAAGCTCAAGTCGGGGATGGGCGTCGGAGTGGCTGTTGCCGTCCTCATCAGCGGATTGGTCCCGCCCGCGGCGGCCGTCGAACCCCCCGACGGGGTGCCCGGCGGGTTGCAGCTGGTCAAGGAGGACCTCGAGTTCATCCTGCGCCAGATCAAGATCGCTGAGGCAAGCCCGAACGGCAAGCCCTCCATGGGGCCCGGGGACAACCAGGTCATCAGCGAGCTCGCCGGGACGGGCCTGCGAACGGTGACCGGAGTCCACAACAACCTGCTGCCCGACCTTGAGACCGTCGGCGCTGCCGATGAGCCCTTCCCGAGGCTGCTGACGCCTGACTTCCGGCAGGCAGGTCCGGCCTGCACCGGCGCACCAGGTGGCGGCACCACGTCCTACGCCCAGGTCGCCGGCATCGTGTGTGACGCTCAGCCGCGCACCGCGAGCAACCTGATCGTCGACCAGACGACCTCGAACCCGGCGGCAGTGGCGGCAGCCGAGCGCCAGGGCACCGGGGCGGACCTGATCGACGTCGACGGGGATCCTGCCACCGCGCCCACCGGCCTGTTCATCCCGAACACGACGACCGACGCCGGCCTGTCTGCCCGCTCGAACGCGTGGTTCACCCTCTTCGGGCAGTTCTTCGACCACGGTCTGGACCTCGTTGCCAAGGGCGGCAACGGGACGGTGATCGTCCCCCTGCAACC
Organism: uncultured Actinomycetes bacterium; assembly: GCA_963747335.1. GTDB lineage: Bacteria > Actinomycetota > Actinomycetes > S36-B12 > CAIYMF01 > Prado023. The sequence goes on from CAVVEV010000011.1 coordinate 121,562, forward strand.
TGGCGACCCGCTGTACCAGGCTGGCAGCCCGACCAACTTCATGGTGCTGACCCGAGCCACGAACGTGGAGCCGGGCGTCCGGGAGCACAAGAACCTGACCACCCCGTTCGTCGACCAGAACCAGACCTACACGTCGCACCCCTCGCACCAGGTGTTCCTCCGCGAGTACGTGCCCAACGGTGCCGGAGATCCGGTCGCGACCGGCCACCTGCTCGACGCGCCGGAGTCCGCCGGTGGTGGGCTCGCCCGGTGGATCGACGTCAAGAACCAGGCCCAGGACCTGCTGGGGGTCACGCTGGGGGACACCGACATCTTCGACGTCCCCCTGGTCCTGACCGACCTCTACGGCAAGTTCACCCCGGGCAATGACGGTCTGGTTCAGCGGGTGCCGAACCAGACCACCGGGCACGCCTTCCTCGATGACATCGCTCACCACGCGGTGCCCGACAACGGCAAGACACCGGACGCGAACACCACCATGGGTGACGACAACGACCCGTCGACCTACGACGACGAGACCCTCGACGCCCACTACATCACCGGAGACGGCCGCGGCAACGAGAACATCGGCCTGACGGCGGTGCACCACGTGTTCCACTCGGAGCACAACCGCGTGGTCGAGCAGGTCAAGAGCCTGGTGAACGACCACATCGCGGAGGATCCGGCGTTCGTCGCCGAGTGGCGGCTCGGCGCGGGGGCCGGTGGCTGGAACGGCGAGCGCCTGTTCCAGGCGGCCCGCCTCGTGACGGAGATGGAGTACCAGCACCTGGTCTTCGAGGAGTTCGCACGCAAGATCACCCCGGCGATCGAGGTCCTTCCGCGCAATGAGAGCGGCTACAGCCCGATCATCAACCCGGCGATCAGCGCGGAGTTCGCGCACGTGGTCTACCGGTTCGGGCACTCGATGCTCACCGAGAACGTGCGCCGAGTCTCGGCCAACGGCACGTCGGCCGACATGAGCCTGTTCGACGCCTTCCTGAACCCGATGGCGTTCACCGCGAACGGGACCATCTCCGCAGACCAGGGCGCTGGCGCGCTGGTCCGTGGGAACATCATGGAGGTCAGCAACGAGATCGACGAGTTCGTCACCGACGTGCTGCGCAACCGGCTGGTTGGGCTGCCGCTGGACCTTGCGACCCTCAACATGGCCCGTGCTCGCGAGGCCGGTGTGCCCCGCCTCAACGACGCGCGCCGGCAGTTCTTCGCCCAGAAGGCGGACAGCGCCATCGAGCCCTACTCCAGCTGGAACGACTTCGGCGCGGCGCTGCGCAATCCCGAGTCGCTGGTCAACTTCGTGGCGGCCTACGGGCTGCACCCGACGATCGTCACGGCGACGACTGCAGCCGACAAGCGTGCTGCGGCCAGCCTCGTCGTCAACGGGGGCGCCGGCGCCCCAGATGACCGGGCAGCCTTCATGGAGGGCAGCGGCGCCTGGAGCACGACCGCCTCGGTCGGTCTCGAGGACGTCGACTTCTGGGTCGGCGGACTTGCGGAGCGAGCGGGCGTGTTCGGCTCGATGCTCGGCTCCACGTTCAACCGGGTGTTCCAGAGCCAACTGGAGGCCCTGCAGTTCGGCGACCGCTTCTACTACCTGTCCCGGCTCAACGGAACCAACCTGCTCGGGCAGCTGGAGAACAACTCCTTCGCCGCTCTGATCTCGCGCAACACGGACGCCGCCAACCTGCCGGCCGATGTGTTCGCAGCCCCCGACTGCGTCATCGACCTGTCGCAGGTGGGCCCAGCCGACCCGCTGCCGGCAGTCCCGGCAAGCTGTGCGGGTGGGAGCCTGGTCCGCGAGGCGAGTGGGCTCATCCGGTTCCAGGGTGACAACCACGTGCTCATGATCGGTGGAGCCAACGAGGACCGGATCCGCTCCGGGCTCGGCGACGACACCATCCAGGGCTCGGCCGGCGCCGACCGGCTCGAGGGCGACGACGGCAATGACACGTTGATCGGCGGTGACGGCGCTGACTACATCACCGACGTCCACGGCGACGACGTCATCAAGGCAGGATCCGGCTCCGATCGGATCAACGGCGGGCCCGGCCTTGACCTGATCTTCGGTGCCTCGGGCAAGGACTACATCAGCCATGGAAGCGATGCCACGGAGAGCTTCGGCGGGCTGCACGACGACTTCATCCGCGGCGGCTCCGGCATCGACGTCCTGGCCGGCAACCTCGGCGACGACTGGTTGGAGGGAGGGGGCGCGACCGACCTCGTCCAGGGCGACAACGCCAACACCCTCCAGAACGATCCCGTCGGTGGTGACGATGTCCTGGCCTCCGGTGGGGGCAACGACGACTACGACGCCGAGGGCGGGATGGACATCATGCTCGCCAGCCCGGGCACCAACCGCAACCACGGGATGCTCGGCTTCGACTGGGTCACCCACACCGGCAGTTCCGTGCCGGCGAACGACGACATGACGCTCTTCGGCGACACCCCGCTGGCGGGCGCGCCGTTCGCTGACCGGTTCGACCTCGTGGAAGGGCTGTCGGGCTGGGAGGCGGACGACATCCTCCGCGGCGACAACCGCTCGGCGGATTCGCCCGTCGAGCAGGCCCTCACCGGGCACGAGCTCACCGCGGAGAAGTTCGACAAGATCCAGAACCTGGAGATGGTCCTCGGGGATCGCGATCCGGCCCTCGGACCTGACGAAACAGCGTTCACCGGCGGCAACATCCTGCTCGGGGGTCCCGGAAGCGACCTGCTCGAGGGCCGCGCCGGCGATGACGTCATCGATGGTGACGCCTGGCTCGACGTGTTCATCCGGCATCTGCCCGACAACCGGGACTTCCCGGGCCTGGCTCAGGTCGAGCCGCTGATCTTCAGCGGAGAGATCAGCCCGAACGACCTGAGCACCATCCGGCAGGTCATCGCATACACCGAGCCGGCAGCCGGCTCAGACACCGCGGTGTTCTCCGGAGTTCGCGACGAGTACGTGATCACTCCGGAGGGTGGAAGCCGCTCGGACATGACGGTCCAGCACACCGTCGCCGGCGGCCTCGATGGGACGGATCGGCTGCGCAACATCGAGTACCTCCAGTTCGCCGACGTGACACTCGCGATGGACGGCGTCGAGCCGAACCAGGCGCCCACGGGCAACGTCAGCATCAGCGACACGTCGCCGGTGGAGGACCAGGTCCTGACCGTGTCGGAGAACATCGCTGACGTCGACGGCATCTCCGGCGCGAAGACGATCACGTGGACATACGAGTCGGTGCCCGGCACGTGGACCACGTTCGCCGTGGGAACATCCGCTGCCATGGGTGACCAGGTGGTCGGGTTCCCGGTCCGTGCCGAGGTGAGCTTCCTCGACGGCAAGAACAAGCGCGAGGTCGTCGTCTCGGGTGCCAGCGCACCAGTGACGAACGTCAACGACGCTCCGGTGGGACGCCCGACGGTGAACCCGCTCGCGCCTCTGATGGGTCAGCCGATGGCGGCCGACGCCCGCTTCATCACGGATGCGGACGGCGTGGGGGAGTTCGAGTTCACCTGGGAGCAGAGCGCAGTTGGTGGTGGTGGCTTCACTGCCATCAGCGGCGGAACCGGTCCGACCTTCATCCCGGGCAGGGCGCAGGTCGATCGCGCCCTCCGGGTGGTCGCCCGCTACACCGACGGTCAGGGAACGATCGAGGAGGTCGCATCCGAGGCATCGGATCCGGTGACCACGCCGCCCCCGCCGCCGGTCCCGCCGGCACCGCCGGCACCGCCGGCAGCTGCGGCTCCCGGGGCACCCTCAGCACCCCAACCCGCTGGGCCGGGAGCCGGGCAGGCGCCTGGTGGGACCCCTGTGGGTGCCTCCTACATCGGGACGCGCGGGGGGAACCGATGGACGGGGACGGCAGGGCCAGACCGGGCCGCGGGTGGAGGCGGCAACGACACCCTCTCCGGGCTGGCCGGTGACGACGAGTTGCTCGGGCAGGCAGGTCGGGACCGACTGGACGGTGGTGAGGGCAGTGACACACTCACCGGCGGATCAGGTCGCGACAACCTCCTCGGAGGGCCCGGCAACGACGTCCTTCGGGGGAACTCAGGTCGGGACACGCTCAACGGCGGGACCGGTGACGACACTCTCGTCGGCGGGTCCGCTCGGGACGCCTACAGGTTCGGTCCCGGGGAGTTCGGGACTGACACGGTCACCGGGTTCGACGCGAACCCGCGCGGTGGCCAGGAGCGGCTGGACATCCGCGGCCTCGGGGTCACCCGAGGGAACTTCGCCGGCCGAGTCACCGTTGCCTACGACTCGGCCGCGAGGACCACGACCGTGACCATCAAGGGCGCCGGAGGAGCGACGCTCGGCACGATCATCCTGCCTGGAGTTGGGCGCACGACTGCCAACTCCATCACGAGCGCAGACTTCAGGTTCTGACGCTCAGGAGCCCCGTGGCGGTCGTGCCCCCGACCGCCACGGGGCTCTCCCCTGCCCGAGCGCCACCCGGAACCCGGGCAGGGGAGCCATGACGCAGCGGGTGGTGGGTGCCTCCTGCGAGGCGACCCACCACCCGCTGCGTCGTGGTGCCCGACCGCCTACACGGCCACTGAGGTGGCCATCACGGACAGGGCCGAGGCGAGTGAGTGCACGCCCTGGGTCATCTGGTGCCACCGCAGCGGCCGGCGTGCAGCCGGGACGACCATGCTGACGAGGTCGTTGGTCTCCGCCGTTGGTTCGATGCCGAACTCCGAGTCGAGGACATCGACGCACTCCCGGTAGGCCCGCAGGGCAGCTGCGGGGTTCCCCTCGGCCAGGTGCGTGCGGATCAGGGCCCGGTGGGCGCTCTCCCGCAATGGGTCGACTCGCAGTGCGGCCAAGCAGTGGTCGATGGCCAAGCCGTACAGTCCGCGTTCGATGGCTGCGCAGGCCAGCCCCTCGAGCACCCGCAGGCGCACCTGCTGGAGCCGGTCACGCTCGGGGACGACCCAGTCGTCCTCCCAGTCGGGGAGCAGCTCGCGCTCGCAGGTCCGGCGCAGGTTCCTGTCGGTGGGGTCGTTGGGCACGCCTGCCATGACGCGGTGCCCGGCCTTGTCCAGGATCCAGGAATCGACCGAGACATCGCTGCCGAGGTGGACGGATCCGTTGCTGACCAGGAGGTCCGGGGCGATCTGGCGAACCTGGCAGAGAGCGCTTCGCAGGCTTGCACGTGCCCTGTCCTCGGTCACCTCGGGCCACAACCGGCCGGCCAATCGGCTGCGACCCTGGTTGCCTCCGAGGGCGACCATCGCGACGACGCGTTGCGTGGTCAGGGGCAGGTCGACGGCGCGACCGTCCACGAGGAGGCCGAAGTGACCGAGGAGGTTGACCCGGTGCCGTCGATCAGGCATCGATGCTCCTGTGCCCTCGTCGATCGTGACGCCGGTGACCCCGGCGGGAGGAGCGCGGCATGGCCACAACCGGGATGGCACGGCAGGTCCACTCGGTGCGTCCCATTTGTCCTCCCTCGGTCGAGGGTGCAGTCCCGGGCCAGATGGCCCCTCATGTGAGGATAGGGAACCCTTACAGTGGGTGTCTATGGCGCTGGGTGGGCCTGCACCCTTCTGGCGGGGGACACCTCGGGGGACACCCGGGGAGTGCCGCTGCGCGGGGTCGCGGTCCCGAGTGGGTGCGGGGATGCTGGCCCCCGGGACCTTCGGCCCATGGAAGCGGGTCGGGGTGCTGCATCGCCCGGCGGGGAGCGCACCTACGATTGACCCGATCAGCAGCACTTGTTACCCGTGGGTAATATGTGCCTGCGGGCGGCGGATTCGCCCAGCGGATCAGTAGTTCTGGCCACCGGCGCACCTCTCGTGCTCCGGGCGAGGAGAGAGGTCGACGACGCGACCATGAAGATCGTTGTCTGTGTGAAGCAGGTCCCGGACAGCTGGGCGGAGAAGACGCTCAGCCCCGCCGACAACACGTTGGACCGTGGCTCGGTGGATGCTGTGATGAATGAGATCGACGAGTACGCGATCGAGGAGGCCCTGCGACTGCAGGAGGCGCACGGCGGCGAGGTCGTCGTGCTGTCCATGGGTCCGGCCCAGGCCACCGACACCATCCGCAAGGCGCTGTCGATGGGCGCCGACTCCGGCGTGCACATCGTCGACGACGGCCTGCACGGCTCGGACGCCGTCGCGACGTCCCTGGCGCTGGCCGCAGCCATCAAGGGTCGCGACGCAGACCTGGTCATCCTCGGATGCGAGTCGACCGACGCCCGGATGTCGGTGGTGCCGGCGATGGTCGCCGAGCGCCTCGGCCTGCCGCAGCTCACCTTCTGCAACTCCGTCACCGTGGACGGCTCGACCGTCACCACGAACCGCGTGACCGAGTACGGCTACGACGTCGTGGAGGCGTCCATGCCGGCCGTGGTCAGCGTGGTCGAGAAGATCAACGAGCCCCGCTACCCGTCCTTCAAGGGCATCATGGCGGCCAAGAAGAAGCCGGTCGAGACCGTCGACCTGGCCGGCCTGGGCATCGCCGCCAGCGAGGTCGGCCTGGCCGCAGCCTGGTCGGTCGTCCAGGAGGCAGCCGCCCGCCCGCCGAAGGCCAAGGGCACGGTCGTCACCGATGACGGCAACGGTGGCGTGGCCATCGCCGATTTCCTGTCCGCACAGAAGTTCATCTGAGGAGCCCCGCAATGGCTGAAGTACTTGTGCTCGTCGAGCACGTCGACGGCACCGTGAAGAAGGTCACCTACGAGTTGCTGACCCTGGCCAAGCGCATGGGCGAGCCCGCTGCTGTGCTGGTGGGCGCCGGCGCCGACGCTGCGATCCCCGGCCTGGCCGAGCACGGTGCGGTGACGGTCTACGTCGCCGACGCCGCTGACCTCACCGCCCATCCGGTTGCTCCCAAGGCCGAGGTCCTGGCCACGCTGGTGGCTGAGAAGTCCCCGGCCGCGGTCCTCGTGGCCAGCACCGCCGAGGGCAAGGAGGTGGCTGCCCGCCTGGCCATCAAGTCCGGCTCCGGCATCATCACCGACGCCGTCGACGTTGCTGCTGACGGCACAGCGACGCAGTCGGTCTTCGGCGGCGCCACGGTCGTGAAGTCGAAGGTGCCGGTCGGCACCCCGATCATCACCGTGCGTCCCAACAGCACCGCCCCCGAGTCCTCCCCAGCGGCCGGCGCCCGCGTTGACATCACTGTCGAGCTCTCCGACGCCGCGAAGTCCGCACGCATCACCGATCGCGTGGTGCAGGCCAAGGGCGGTCGCCCCGACCTCGCCGAAGCCGCGGTCGTGGTCTCCGGTGGGCGTGGTGTGGGTGGCGCCGAGGGCTTCAGCGTCGTCGAGGCCCTGGCTGACTCCCTGGGCGGTGCAGTCGGCGCCTCGCGTGCGGCGACTGACGCGGGCTGGTACCCCCACCAGTTCCAGGTCGGCCAGACCGGCAAGACCGTCGCCCCGCAGCTGTACATCGCCAATGGCATCTCCGGCGCCATCCAGCACCGGGCTGGCATGCAGACCTCGAAGACCGTCGTCGTGGTCAACAAGGACCCCGAGGCCCCGATCTTCGAGCTCGCCGACTTCGGCGTCGTCGGTGACCTGTTCACCGTCGTCCCGCAGCTGACCGATGAGGTCGCCAAGCGCAAGGGCTGATCGGCACACCCCTGCCCGCGGGGTCCGGCCGTCAGGTCGGGCCCCGCAGTGCTGTTCTGGGGGCTGCTCCCGATCACCCCGAGGCCTGCGTCATCGGATTCGGTCCACTTGAAGGGCCGGATCCATGACGCAGCGTCGGGCCCGCGCCGGATGGCTGCGCCAGAGTGGCCCCTCGCGCGAGGTGGGCAGCCGGTTCGGCCCGGCTCGCCTACGATTGGTGGACCATGCGCGCCTACCTCGACCACGCAGCGACCACGCCCCTGTTGGACTGTGCCCGGGAGGCCATGATCGAGGCGCTCTCGGCCACAGGAAATGCGTCCTCCCTGCATGCAGCCGGGCGTGCGGCGCGACGACGGGTCGAGGAGTCCCGCGAGACGATCGCCGCCGCCTTGGGGGTCGCGCCCAGTGAGGTGGTCTTCACCGCGGGCGGCACCGAGGCCGACAACCTCGCGGTGAAGGGGCTGTGGTGGTCGCGCACGGCCGAGGACCCCGCACGCCGGCGGGTGCTGGCATCCCGTATCGAGCACCACGCCGTGCTGGACCCGGTCCAGTGGCTGGGCGAGCACGAGGGCGCCGAGGTGGTGTGGATCGATGTCGACGCTGAGGGCCGGGTCGACCTCGACCAGCTGCGCGCCGAACTGGCGATGTATCCGGGCCAGACCGCGCTCGTGGCTGTCATGTGGGCCAACAACGAGGTCGGAACCGTCCAGCCGATCGCAGAGATCTCCGCGGCGTGCTCGGAGGCGGGCGTGCCGTTGCACGTGGACGCCGTGCAGGCGGTCGGCTCGATCCCTGTTGATGCAACCCTGCCGGACGCCATGGCGATCTCCGCGCACAAGCTCGGTGGCCCGTTGGGCGTGGGTGCGCTGGTCGCGCGGCGAGGGCTCGATCTGACCCCCCTGACCCACGGCGGTGGCCAGGAGCGCCAGATCCGCTCCGGAACGCTCGATGTGCCGGCTCTCGTCGGGTTCGCGGCGGCCGTGGATCACGTGCTCGGAGACGTGCCTGCCAGATCGGTGCGGACGGCAGCCTTGCGGGACCAGTTGTTCAGCCGGGTCCTCGAGGTGGCCCCGAGCTCCCTCGTCAACGGGGCGCTCGGCGGGCCGGACGCCCGACTGCCGGGAAACGCACACCTCTCGTTCCCCGGGTGCGAGAGCGACGCGCTCATGATGCTGCTGGACGCGGCCGGGGTCGAGGCGTCAATCGGGTCGGCCTGCAGCGCCGGAGTCCCGGAGCCGAGCCACGTCCTGCTGGCCATGGGGATCGACCCCGTCCGCGCCCGCTCGTCCTTGCGCTTCAGCCTGGGGCACACCTCGACGCAGGCCGATGTCGATGCGCTCGTTGCCGCCCTTCCTGCGGCCCTGGGCCGCGCGGGGCGCGCCGGCCAGGTCCGGATCAGTGCCCAGATGGCGGCCGCTGCTCGCGACGGGGGCTGACATGAAGGTCCTGGCGGCCATGTCCGGCGGCGTGGACTCGGCCGTGGCTGCGGCGCGCGCGGTCGCAGCCGGCCACGACGTCACGGGGGTGCACCTGGCGCTGTCGCGCAACCCGGAGTCCTACCGCTCGGGGGCGCGCGGGTGCTGCACCATCGAGGACTCCCGCGACGCGTGGCGTGCCGCGGACCTCCTGGGGATCCCCTTCTACGTATGGGACATGTCCGCGGAGTTCGCCGCCGACGTCGTGGACGACTTCGTTGCCGAGTACGCCGCCGGGCGCACCCCGAACCCGTGCCTGCGGTGCAACGAGCGGATCAAGTTCGCCGCCGTCCTCGACCGGGCTCTCGCCCTCGGGTTCGACGCCGTGTGCACGGGGCACTACGCGCAGCTGGCTGATGGCCCGGGCGGCCGCGAGCTGCACCGGGCCGTCGACCCGGGCAAGGACCAGTCCTACGTCCTGGGTGTCCTCGACGCCGACCAGCTCGCCGGCTGCATGTTCCCGTTGGGCGACTCCTTGAAGTCCGAGGTGCGGGCCGAGGCCGCCGCCCTCGGGCTGGCCGTTGCTGCGAAGCCCGACTCCCACGACATCTGCTTCATCCCGAGCGGGGACACCGCGGGCTTCCTCCAGGGGCGCCTCGGACCTGCCCCCGGGGAGATCGTGGACGCCGCCACCGGGGAGGTGGTCGGCGCGCACCAGGGTGCCTACGCCTTCACGGTCGGCCAGCGGCGCGGGGTGGGGCTGGGCACGCCGGCACCGGACGGTGCCCGGCGGTACGTCGTCGACGTGGACATCGTCGGTCGCCAGGTGTCCGTCGGGCCCGCGGCGATGCTCGACGTGGACCGGATCGCCGCAATCCGCCCGCGGTGGTGCGGGCCTGCTTTGGAGGGGTCAGCTGCCCTGGGCGTGCAGGTCCGGGCGCATGGGGAGGAGATCCCCGCGGTGGTGATCGCCGACGGGTCGGGATTCGTCGCCGATCTGTCCAGCCCGCTTCGGGGCGTGGCCCCCGGTCAGGCGGCTGTGCTGTACGACGGCACCCGCGTGGTGGGCTCGGGGACCATCGCGCGGGCTGCACGGTGAGCCTCGGGGGTGAGGCTGGGGCCCCCACCGGGCTCCCCTCCGACGCGGGCGCCGAGGTAGCCGACCCGGCCGGCATCAATGCCCGGGCGCTTTCGATCGGGATCGCTGTCGGCGCGTACGCCATCAGCTTCGGTGCGGTGAGCGTCGCGGCCGGCTTGGACGTCCTGCAGGCGCAGGCGCTGTCCGCCCTGATGTTCACGGGTGCCTCGCAGTTCGCGTTCGTCGGGGTCGTCGCCGCCGGCGGGGGACTGGTGGCGGCGGTCCTCACGGCGTGGCTGTTGGGGCTGCGCAACGGCCTCTACGCCCTGCACCTGGCCACGGTCCTCAGCCCGGCTGGGCACCCGTCCCAGCGGCTGCGAGGCTGGCGTCGGTTGGGAGCCGCCCAGTTCACGATCGACGAGTCCACTGCGATGGCGCTGGCGTACGAGGGTGATCCCGCTGCGACCCGTCGAGCCTTCTGGGCCACGGGATGGTCGGTGTTCATCCTGTGGAACCTGGGCACTGCGTTGGGCGCGCTCGGCGCTGCGTCCCTGAGCGACCCCACGGTGCTCGGGCTCGATGCGGCCATCCCCGCCGGGTTCCTGGCCCTCCTCTGGCCGCGGCTGGTGGACCGGTCGGCGTGGGCGCTGGCCCTCGCCTCGGGCGTCCTGGCCCTGATCCTCGCACCCGTGCTGCGCCCGGGAATGCCGGTCCTCGCAGGCGCCGGACTCGCCGTGGCAGGCGCCCTGTGGCTCACGCGGGAGCGACCCTGATGTGGCCCGCGGTGCTCCTGGCCTCCGTGGCCGCGTTCGTCACGAAGTGGGCGGGTCACCTGCTCCCGGAATCGCTGCTCGAACGACCGTTGGTCCGTCGGGCCGCCGCGCTGCTCCCGATCGGGCTGCTGGCCGCGCTCCTGGCCATCCAGACGTTCTGGTCGACGACGGGTTTCGTTCTCGACGCCCGTGCGGCCGGGGTCGCGGCTGCGGCCGTGGCCCTGATCCTTCGGGCGCCGTTCCTCGTGGTCGTGCTCTCCGCGGCAGCGACGGCTGCCCTGCTCCGGGCTCTCGGGCTGGGCTGACGGGGCGCACCGGCCGCCTTCCACCCGGATGGACTGGCACGATGCGGACACCTGTGTCCGAGACCGACCAGCCATTGTCCGGATCCTGCAAGTCGACCGCGTGCGGGCGATCGGGTCCCTGGCCCGCACGGCGCCCTCGAGCGAGCGTGGTGGGCGTTCGTCCGTGACCGAGAGCGCCCGCCGGGATGTCACCCGTCGGCGGGGAAGCGGACGCCGACCTCGGCGCGAGCGCGGTCGAGGATCCGCATGACGGCCAGGGAGTTCGCGACCGGCCACGTGGTGGACTGATCGCCGGCACGCACGCACGCCAGGAAGTGCTCCACCTCGTAACGCATGTGCAGTGAGGACTGCTCACGGGTGAGATCGTGCGAGGTCCCGTCGCGCAGGTCCAGGCGAACGGTCGTCGGCACGCTGCAGTCGTCGAAGTGCAGCACCCCCTGCTCCCCTGTGATCGCCGATCCGACGCCGCCGGGTGCGATCTTCGAGTGCAGGCACGCCACCTCGAAGCCGTCGTACCTGAGCAGGATCGTGCCCTGGCCGTCGACCCCGCTGGGAAGGACATGACCTGTCGCGTGGACCGAGGCGGGTTCGCCGAACAGCAGCAGGGACAGGGCAACCGCGTAGATGCCGAGATCCATGAGCGACCCTGCGGCGAACGCGGGGTTGAACGCGTTGGGCAGCTCGCCGGCCTTGAGCAGGTCGTAGCGCGAGGAGTACTGGTCCTTGGCCAGCACCACGCGGCGCAGCGTCCCGACATCGGGCAGGGCGTCGCGGATCGCCTGCACGTTCGGCTCCCACGGGGAGGTGTAGGCCTCCATGAGCACCTTGTCGGCCTCGAGGGCCGCTGCGGCCATCGCCTCGACCTCGCGGGCGTTGGCACCCATCGGCTTCTCGGTCAGCACGTGCTTGCCCGCACGCAGCATCGCGATCGACTGCTCGGCGTGCAACGAGTTGGGGCTGGCGATGTAGACCGCGTCCACCTCCGGGTCGTCCGCGAGATCGGGGACGGTCGTGTGCACGCGCGCGATCCCGTATCGGTCGGCGAACGCGCGGCCGGAGTCCGCCGAGCGCGAGCACACCGACACCACCTCGAAGCCGTCGACCGTGCGGCCGGCATCGATGAGGGCTCCGGTGATCCAGTTGGTGCCGATGACGGCGAAGCGCACGGTGTCCATGGCCACAGGGTGTCAGGCCAGCAGCGGGAATGGTGTCGTGGGCTGATGCGCAGGGACAATGGGACCGTGGAGACCCGTCAGGACGCATCGACCGTGACAGTGACCGGGATCGGCTCGATGCCGGGGACGGACTCAGCCGAGGCCGCGCGCATCGTGGCCGGTGAGCTCGACATCCCGCACCTGGTCGAGCTCCCTGCGCGGGGCCCGGGTGGGGACATGATCGGACGCACGCTGGCCCTGGTGTCCTCGGTCACCGGGGAGTTCGCCGCCGAGACGACCCCGGACGGCTGGCGCCTGGCGGGGGGTCGTTCGGGCGGGGACCTCGGCCGGCAGATGCGCCGCGGGGTCTCGTGGCTCGCCGAGGACGTCGACCGGATGGAGCTCGAGCTCGACGGGTTCACCGGTCGGGTCAAGGTGCAGGTGGCGGGTCCCTGGACGCTGGCCGCGGGCGTGGAGGCAGTGCGCGGGACCCGGCTCGTGGCCGACCCCGGGGCATGCGCCGACCTCGGTGCGGCTCTCGCCGAGGCCGTGACCGACCACGTGGCCGCCGTCGCACGCCGCATCCCGGGAGCGCAGGTCGTGGTCCAGGTCGACGAGCCTGCGCTGCCGATCGTCCTGGCCGGGCACATCCGCACGCCGAGCGGCCGCGGCGCCCTGCGGGTCCCCGAGGTGCCCGAGGTGGTGTCCGGGTTGGGCGTGGTGGTGGAGGCGGCAACCCGTGCGGGCGCTGTTACGACTGTGGCGCACTGCTGCGATCGCGAGGTGCCGTTCGACGTCCTGCGCCGCGCCGGGTTCGGGGCCGTGGCGGTGGACACCGAACTGCTCGGGCAGTCGGCGGACGAGGCGTTGGGTGCGTGGTGGGATGCGGGTGGAGTGGTCGTGCTGGGCGCGGCTCCCTCGGTGGACGACCCGCGGCTGCACCCCGAGGCGCTCGCGCGTCGGGTGATGGGTTTGTGGGGCCGGATCGGGTTCGGGATCGCCGACGTCGGGGACCGGACCTGGTTGAGCCCAGCCTGCGGCCTCGCCGGCGCATCCCCGGCGTGGGCCCGCGAGACAGGTGCCCTGATGCGCGGAGCGGCGAGGCTCCTCGAGTCCTCCGAGTAGGCCCGGCGCCCCCGCCCCCCGCCTCCCGCCTCCCCGGCCCCCCCGCCCCCTCCCCGGCCCCCGGCCCCCTCCCGCCTCGCTCGGTTGTGCTGCGTTTGCGACGAAATGGCGACCGACGTGCAGCGCGACCCCGTGTCGGGCGACGCAACTGCAGCGCAACCTCGCGAGGGCCGGGCGGCCGGCCCCGCATGTCAGCTGTCGCGGGTAGCCTGCGGGCGTGACGCAGATCGACGAGGCCCGCGGGCGCTGGGTGCAGCTGGTCGAGCAGGTGCAGGCCGCCCGGACGGCCTACTACCAGCGTGACGCCCCGACGATCTCCGACGCGGAGTACGACGCCCTGTTCGCCGAGCTTGTGGCGCTCGAGGCCGAGCATCCTGAGTTGGCCAGCCAGGACTCCCCGACCCAGTCGGTCGGCGGGTCGCGGGCCGAGATGTTCGATCCGGTCGAGCATCTCGAGCGCCTGTACTCCTTGGACAACGCGTTCACCGACGAGGAGCTCATCGCCTGGGCCGAGCGGGTCGAGGGTGCGGTCGATCGATTCCCGCCGGTGCTGTGCGAGTTGAAGATCGACGGTCTGGCCGTCGACATCGTGTACCGATCGGGGCGGTTGGTGTCGGTGGCCACCCGTGGGGACGGGCGGGTGGGGGAGGACGTCACGTACAACGTCCAGTTCATCCCGGCGATCCCCGCGCGGCTGACTCCGACGGGGATTTCGCCCGTGCCGGCCCTGGTGGAGGTGCGCGGAGAGGTCTTCTTCCCGGTGGCCGACTTCGAGCGGATCAATGACGAGCAGCTGGCGCTGGGTCGCTCGCCGTTCGCCAACCCGCGCAACACCGCCGCCGGGACGCTGCGCCAGCGCATCGACCGCCGCGAGGAGGAGCTGGCGAAGGCGACCGCCGCGCTGGAGGCGGCGCGGGCGCGGGGTGCGACGGCCGGTGCGGTGGAGCGCGCGGAGGGACGGGTCGCCCGGATGGCGGCTGAGGTGGAGCGGGTCCGGTCGAACATGAGCCGGCTGCGCCTGACCGTGCATGGGGTGGGTGCTCGCGAAGGGCTGGCGATCGAGACCCAGTCGCACGGCTACGACGTGTTGCGTGAACTGGGGCTGCCCACCTCCGATCGTGCCCGGGTCGTGGGCGATCTCGACGCCGTGCGCGCCTTCATCGCGTACTACGCCGAGCACCGCCACGACGTGGAGCACGAGATCGACGGTGTGGTGGTCAAGGTCGACGACCTGGAGCTGCAGGGGCAACTCGGGGCCACATCGAGGGCGCCGCGCTGGGCGATCGCCTTCAAGTACGCGCCGGAGGTCGTCCGGACCCGGCTGCGCGACATCCGGGTGAACGTCGGACGGACCGGGCGGGTCACGCCCTACGCGGTGATGGAACCGGCGAAGGTGGCCGGCTCGACCGTGGAGATGGCCACGCTGCACAACGCCAGCGAGGTGCGCGCAAGGGCGTCCTGATCGGCGACCTGGTGTTCCTGCGCAAGGCCGGCGACGTGATCCCCGAGGTGATCGGCCCGGTGGTCGAGGAGCGCACCGGGGCGGAGCGGGCGTTCGTGATGCCGACCCACTGCCCGGAGTGCGGCACGCAGCTGGCTCCGGCGAAGGAGGGCGACGTCGACATCCGGTGCCCGAACACGCGCTCGTGCCCGGCGCAGCTGCGCGAGCGGGTGTTCCACGTGGCCTCGCGCGGGGCGTTCGACATCGAGGGCCTGGGCTGGAAGGCCGGCGTCGCGCTGCTCGAGTCGGGGGTGGTCACCGACGAGGGCGACCTGTTCGCCCTCGACGCAGCCACCCTGCGGACCGTCCCCTTCTTCACCCGCGCGGCCAAGGCGGGCGAGGTCGGCCCGCAGCTCACGGCCAATGCCGAGGTCCTGCTGACCCAGTTGGAGAAGGCGAAGGCACAGCCGTTGTGGCGCGTCCTGGTCGCGCTGTCCATCCGCCACGTCGGCCCCACGGCCGCTCAGGCGCTGGCCCGCGAGTTCGGGGTTCTGACCGACCCGGCCTGGTCGGCGGGGGACCCGACTGCCGGCCGGCAGCCCATCGACCGGGCCGCGGTGGAGCAGCTCGCGGCGGTCGAGGGAGTCGGCCCGATCATCGCCGAGGCTGTCGTCGAGTGGTTCGCGGTCGACTGGCACCGCGACGTGGTCGAGAACTGGCGCGCGGCCGGGGTCCGGATGGCCGACGAGGTCGTGGAGACCGGCCCGCAGCCGTTGGCCGGGCTCACCGTGGTGATCACCGGATCGCTGCCGGGCTACACCCGGGACAGTGCCGCCGAGGCGGTCACGTCACGTGGCGGCAAGGTGGCCTCGTCGGTGTCGAAGAAGACCGACTTCGTGGTCGTCGGCGAGAACGCCGGGTCCAAGGCCGACAAGGCCATCGCCCTGGCGAGGCCGATGCTCGACGCCGACGGATTCACGGTGCTGCTGGAGCGGGGGCCGGATGCCGCTTCGACCATGGCGAAGGTCAGCGGGTAGCCACGGCAGGTGCCAGTCCGGGTCACGCGTGGATGGGCCCTGGTTGACGGTGCGGCAATCGCCGATCGTCTCCGCCCATCTGTGGACAACTGGTTGCCCGATCCGGGACCCGATGGGAATCTACGCGTGCGCCGCGGGGGAGGCGCAGCCCGTGGAGGGGGAGCCACGAGCGTGAGGTGGGTCGCGGCTGGCAGGGGGAGCCGGCCGCGGCCCGCCTGCGCTGGGCCCGCCTGCGCTGGGCCCACCTTCGGCGGGGTCCGCCCGCGCTGGTCTCGTGGGCCCAGCCACAGCCTGCGCGGGTGTCGGGGGGCACCGGCACCCGACCTAGGATGTGCTCCATGCCTGAGAACCCATCGGCGATCACGCGCGAGCAGGTGGCCCACCTCGGCCATCTGGCCCGGCTGTCGCTCACCGAGGACGAGCTGGACCACTACAGCGCCCAACTGGCCGACATCCTCGGCGCCGGTCGCGCGCGTGACCGAGGTCGCCACGCCGGATGTGCCCGCCACCTCGCACCCGATGCCCCTGGAGAACGTCTTCCGCGAGGACGTCCCCCGGCCGAGCCTGACGCAGGCCGAGGCTCTCTCCGGCGCGCCTGCGGCTGAGGACGATCGCTTCCGCGTCCCGCGCATCCTGGACGAGGAGTGAGTCAGATGGCCCACGATCTCGACCTCACCCGCCTCACCGCGTCCCAGCACTCCGAGCTCCTGACGAGTCGGGCCGTCTCCGCCCGCGAGCTCGCGGCCGCGCACCTCGATCGGATCGCCGCCGTCGACGGTGACATCCACGCCTTCCTGCACGTCGACTCCGAGGGGGCCCTGGCCGCCGCCGACGCGATCGACGCCGCCCGTGCCGCCGGAGAGGAACTCGGCCCGCTGGCCGGCGTGCCACTGGCGCTCAAGGACGTCCTGACGATGAAGGGCGCGCCGACCACGTGCGGCTCCCGGATCCTCGAGGGGTGGCACCCGCCGTACGACGCCACCGTCACCCGGCGCCTGCGCGAGGCCGGGATCGTGATCCTCGGCAAGACCAACATGGACGAGTTCGCGATGGGCTCCTCCACGGAGCATTCTGCGTACGGCCCCACGCACAACCCGTGGGACCTCGACCGGATCCCCGGTGGATCCGGCGGGGGAGCGCCGCGGCGCTGGCCGCGTTCGAGGCCCCGCTGGCCATCGGCACGGACACCGGTGGCTCGATCCGCCAGCCGGCCGCCGTCACCGGCACGGTCGGCGTCAAGCCCACCTACGGGGCCGTGTCGCGTTACGGCCTCGTGGCCCTGGCCTCCTCCCTGGACCAGGCCGGGCCGTGTGCCCGCACGGTGCTGGACACCGCGCTGCTCCACGAGGTCATCGCGGGCTACGACCCGATGGACTCCACCTCCCTGCAGCAGCCCGTGCCCGACGTCGTGGCCGCGGCCAAGCGCGCCGACGTCGCGGGCATGCGCATCGGCCTGGTGAAGGAGCTCGGCGGCGAGGGCTACCAGGCCGGAGTGCGCCAGCGTTTCGCCGAGGCAGTGGCGATCCTGGAGCGGCTCGGGGCCGAGGTTGTCGAGGTGTCCTGCCCGAGCTTCGACTACGCGCTGGCCGCCTACTACCTGATCCTGCCCAGCGAGGCCTCGAGCAACCTGGCCAAGTTCGACGGGATGCGCTACGGCCAGAGGGTCGGCGACGACGGCACCCGCTCGGTCGAGGAGGTCATGAGCCTGACCCGCGAGGCGGGCTTCGGCGCCGAGGTCAAGCGCCGGATCATGTTGGGCACCTACGCCCTGTCCAGCGGCTACTACGACGCCTACTACGGCTCGGCGCAGAAGGTCCGCACGCTCATCCAGCGCGACTTCGCCGCGGCCTTCGCCCAGGTGGACGTGCTCATCTCGCCGACCGCGCCCACGACGGCGTTCAAGCTCGGCGAGAAGCTCGACGACCCGCTGGCGATGTACCTCAACGACGTCGCAACCATCCCGGTGAACCTCGCCGGGAACGCCGCGATGAGCCTGCCCGTGGGCCTCGCCCCCGAGGATGGCCTCCCGGTGGGCCTGCAGATCATCGCCCCGGCGATGGCCGACGACCGGCTCTACCGGGTGGGCGGTGCGCTGGAACAGGCACTGTTCGACCGATGGGGCGGCCTGCTGATCGAGGAGGTGCCGGCGCGATGACCCAGCCGACGACGCAGCTGATGGACTTCGACACCGCCCTGGAGCGCTTCGACCCGGTCATGGGACTCGAGGTCCACGTCGAGCTGAACACCGCGACCAAGATGTTCTGCGGCTGCTCCACGGTGTTCGGCGCCGAGCCGAACACCCAGGTCTGCCCGGTCTGTCTGGGGCTGCCGGGAGCGCTGCCGGCGCTGAACCGAGTCGGCGTGGAGTCGGCCATGCGCATCGGCCTGGCGCTGAACTGCCAGGTCGCCGAATGGTGCCGGTTCGCGCGGAAGAACTACTTCTACCCGGACATGCCCAAGAACTTCCAGACCTCGCAGTACGACGAGCCGATCTGCTTCGACGGGTACCTCGAAGTCGACTACGAGACCCCCGAGGGGCGCCAGACGTTCCGGGTGGGCATCGAGCGTGCGCACATGGAGGAGGACACCGGCAAGAACAGCCACGTCGGCGGTGCCACCGGACGAATCCACGGGGCTGACTACTCGCTGGTCGACTACAACCGCGCGGGCATCCCGCTGATCGAGATCGTCACCAAGCCGATCGAGGGGGCCGGTCGCTACGCCCCCGAGGTCGCCAAGGCCTACGTCGCCGCCCTGCGCGAGCTGCTGCGGGCCCTGGGTGTCTCGGACGTCCGGATGGAGCAGGGGTCCCTGCGCTGCGACGTGAACGTGTCATTGCGCTCCGACCCGGCAGGCCCGTTCGGCACCCGCTCGGAGACGAAGAACGTCAACTCCCTGCGGTCGGTGGAGCGCTCGGTTCGCTACGAGATCGGCCGGCAGGCCGCTCTGCTCACGGCTGGCGGCAAGGTCGTCCAGGAGACCCGGCACTGGCATGAGGACACCGGGCTGACCACCTCGGGGCGTATCAAGGAGGAGTCCGAGGACTACCGCTACTTCCCCGAGCCGGACCTCGTCCCGATCGCGCCGTCGCGCGAGTGGGTCGAGCAGCTGCGTGCGACCCTGCCGGAGAACCCGGCGATCCGGCGAACCCGGATCGCTGCCGAGTGGGGGATCACCGACCACGACATGGCCACGGTGGTCAACGCGGGGGCGCTGGACCTCGTGGAGGCGACCATCGCGGCCGGTGCCGACCAGGCCGCGGCGCGAAAGTGGTGGACCGGCGAGCTGTCGCGCATCGCCAAGGACTCCGGCGTCGAGCTCGCGGACCTGCCCATCAGCGCGGCCCAGGTCGCCGAGCTCGAGTCGCTCGTCGTGGCTGGAACGGTCAACGACAAGTTGGCCAGGCAGGTCATCGAGGGCGTGCTCGCCGGCGAGGGGTCACCGACTGAGGTTGTGTCCGCGCGGGGGCTGGCGGTGGTCTCCGACGACGGTCCGCTCCTCGCAGCGATCGACGACGGCTCTGGCCGCACAGCCCGATGTCGCGGACAAGATCCGCGGCGGCAAGGTCCAGGCGGCCGGGGCGATCGTGGGCGCGGTCATGAAGGCCACCCGCGGCCAGGCCGATGCAGGGCGAGTGCGGGCGCTGATCTTCGAACGGCTCGGCGTCGAGGAGTAGCAGCGCTCAGCAGACGCACGAAGCGCCCCGGCCGAGTTGACCGGGGCGCTTCGTGGTGAACGGGCGGGCTACTCCGCGGTGAACCTCTCCACAGCGCGCCAGGCGAGCGGGAACAGCCCGGCGGCCAGCGCGACCTTGAGCAGGTCGCCGACCAGGAACGGCGTCACGCCCAGCGAGATCGCCGTGGACATCGACACGTCGATCGCGGCAGCGAGCCATGTGGCGCCGATGGCGTAGATCACGACGTTGCCCAGCACCATCAGGCCAGCGGTCCTCGGCGCGGTGCGGGTCGCCCCGCGCTCAGCCAGCCAGCCGACGAGCGCGGCGGCGGCGATGAAGCCCAGGATGTAGCCGAAGCTGACCGTGAGGGCGCCGCCCGTGAAGGCACTCGAGCCCTCCGCGAACCACGGCGCGCCGACGAGGCCAGCGACAGCGTAGAGGCCCATCGAGGCCGCGCCGCGCCACATGCCCAGGGACGCCGCGGTGAGCAGGACGGCGAACGTCTGGCCGGTCAAGGGGACCGGTGTGAACGGCAGCGGGATGGCCACCTGTGCGGCCAGGCCGACGAAGGCCGCCCCGGCGATGACGAGGACCGCATTGCGGACCGCGCTGCGACCGACGACATCGGCGATGACCGCGGGGGCGGGGGTGGCGAGGGACATGGGCATCTCCTGATCGAACGCACCGACGACTGCCCGCCGGCTGGGACGGGGCGAGCCTATCGGGACCGGTGGGCCGTGTGCTGGGGGGACCCGGGTCGTGAATGCCACCTGTACAGGGGTGTCCGTGACAAGGGCGCCTCCACAGTCGCGCAGTGCTCTCGCGCCCTGGCGGTCCTCGTCGGCGTCGGCTCGCCCTGTCTGCTCACACGCAGCGCGCGGGCGCGCGGAGTCCCTCCGGGCTAGGCTTCGCGGATGCCGAGACGTCTGGTCATCATGGGCTCGGGAGAGACGACCACCGGGATGCTCGGCGTGCATCGGTCGGCGTTCTCCGGACTCCCGGATCCGACCGATGCCCGCCTCATGGACAGCCCGTTCGCCTTCCAGGAGAACGCCGACGAACTGCTCGAGAAGATCAACCAGTACTTCACGGAGTCTCTGGGGCATCCCCTGCGTCCCATCACGCTGCCCGCCTCGGCCGACGCCCTGACTGTCGAACGCGCGCTGGCGGACATCCGGGCCGCGGACTGGGTCTTCGCGGGGCCGGGTTCCCCGAGCTACGCACGCCGCTGCTGGGACGGCACAGGCGTGCCTGAGGCCCTCGCCTCAATGCTGGTGCCGGGCCGGTCGGGCTGCCTGGTGTTCGCGTCCGCGGCCGTCGTCACGCTGGGGGACTGGGCCCTTCCCGTCTACGAGATCTACAAGGTGGGTGAGGATCCCCGTTGGGAGCCGGGGATCGGGCTGATGAGACGGGTCCTCGGCTGGCGGTGCGCGGTGATCCCGCACTACGACAATCGTGAGGGCGGCACGCACGACACCCGCTTCTGCTACGTCGGCGGTCGGCGGCTGGGGCTGATCGAGGCCGACCTGGGCGTCGGATTCATCCTCGGAGTGGACGAGCACACCGCGCTGGTGCTCGACCTGGACGCTGGCACGGCGTGGGTGGCCGGGCGCAGCTCGGTGACCCTGCGGGTGGCCGGTGTGGAGGACGTGGTGCCCAACGGCGCACGCCTGACGATCGCCGAGCTCGAGGATCGGATCGCTGGGCTCGGGGCGGGTGCAGCCGTGGGTCGGGGTGCCGCGGAATCGGGCGACGGTTCAGGAGCCCAGTCGGCCGATGTGGCCGAGGCCGCGAGCGAGGCCGCGAGCGAAGGCGGGAGCGAAGCCGGGAGCGAGGCCACCCCGGACGCGGCAGACCTCGCCCGGGTGGTCCTTGCCGCCCTGCCCGAATCCGCCGGCCCGGAGCGCGCCGCAGTTGTCGCGCTCCTCCACCAGGCTGAGGGGGCGTCGGCCACGCACGACCGCGAACTCGCAGGGCGAGCGGTGCAGGCACTTGTCGACGTGCGGGCAGACAGCCGTGCGGCGGGCGATTGGGCTGCCAGCGACCTCCTGCGTGACGTCCTGGCCGGGGTCGGCGTGGAGGTCCGTGACAGCCGCGAGGGGTCGACATGGCAGTGGGTGTGAGGCCCGGGCCGATCGCCCTGGTCGGCTCGGGGGAGTACCTGCCGGTGATGCTGGAGGTCGAGCGGCACCTGATCGCCGGACGTCCGCCCAAGTACGTCCAGATCCCCACGGCTGCCGCTCCCGAGGGCCCGTCGGTGCTCGCCAAGTGGACCCGGTTGGGTGCCGAACAGGCTGCGCGGCTCGGCGTGGAGGCGGTGCCGCTGGTCGTCCACGACCGCGACCAGGCAGACGATCCGGCGATTGCCGACCAGGTGCGTGGCGCCGGCCTGATCTACATGTCCGGAGGGAACCCCGCTCACCTGGCCGGGGCACTGCGCGACTCGGTGCTGTGGCGCGAGGTGCTCGCCGCATGGAGCGCAGGTGCGGCGCTGGCCGGCTGCAGTGCCGGGGCGATGGCCATGACCGGCTGGGTGCCGCACGTGCGGGCCCTGCACCGCCCGGTCGATCCGGGGTTGGGTCTCCTGCCGCATCTGCGGGTCATCCCGCACTTCGACAAGATGCTCGGCTGGGCCCCGGACCTGCTCACGCGGGTGCTCCTGCACGCCCCCGCGGGGGTCACGGTGCTGGGGATCGATGAGGACACCGCGCTGGTCGGTGGCCCGCACGAGTGGACCGTGATGGGCAGGCAGTCCGTGTGGACCCTCGGTCACGGCTCGCGGGTGGAGCATCCCGCCGGGTCGACGATCCTCACGCCTGGGGACGACGACTCCGGGGTGGCCCGCCCGTGACGACGCTGCTCCCTGCGTACATCCTCCAGGGGCTGCCCGAGGACGTGTCCGGCGGAGCCCAGGTCTGGGATTCGGGTGACCCCGACCCGCAGTGCGTTCCTCACGTCGAGGTCTTCATCCCGCCGTACACCGCCTCCGCGGCCGACCTGACGATCATGACCCGGATGCCGAGCCTGCGGGTCGTGCAGACGCTGACAGCTGGCGTCGACAACGTCCTCGATGCGCTTCCGGACGGGGTCGCCCTGTGCAACGCCGCCGGGGTCCACGATGCCTCCACGGCCGAGCTGGCCGTCGGACTGACGATCGCGAGCCTGCGTCACCTCGACGACTTCGCACGCGCCATGCCCGAGGGCCGATGGCTGTACGACCGGCACGAGGCCCTGGCCGACCAGCGCGTGCTGATCGTCGGCTTCGGCTCGATCGGCCGGGCCATCGCTCGCCGCCTCGACGGCTT
Organism: uncultured Actinomycetes bacterium; assembly: GCA_963747335.1. GTDB lineage: Bacteria > Actinomycetota > Actinomycetes > S36-B12 > CAIYMF01 > Prado023. The sequence goes on from CAVVEV010000011.1 coordinate 144,436, forward strand.
CGAGTGCCAGGTGAGCGCAGTTGCCCGGACCGCCCGCACGGTGGATGGGATCGACGTCCGCTCGATCGACGAGCTGCCCGGCCTGCTGCCGACCGCCGACGTCGTGATCCTGATCGTGCCCCTGACCTCCGCCACCCGCCGGATGGTCGGCGCGGACTTCCTGGCACGGATGCGTGACGGCGCACTTCTGGTGAACGTCTCGCGGGGGCTGGTCGTGGACACCGACGCCCTGCTCGCGGAGTGCGCGTCCGGGCGCCTGCGCGCGGCCCTGGACGTCACGGACCCCGAGCCACTGCCCGCCGACCACCCGCTGTGGCGGACCCGGGGCGTCCTGATCAGCCCGCACGTCGGCGGCAACACGTCAGCCTTCCTGCCCCGTGCGCGCAGACTGGTGGCAGCCCAGCTGCGGCGGTGGGCCGCTGGCGAGCCTCTGGTCAACGTGGTCGTCGACGCGGAGTGATCCGCCCTGGCGACGTGATCCGCCTGGAGAAGAAGCGCGGTCGGGACCCGGCTGGATCCAGGATCGAGCCGCGCGATCGCGGAACGATGGACTCGGCACCGGGGACCGCGCGCGTGGGGATCGCCCGGACGGCGGACGGTTCCGTCCAGCGCGATCGGGGACCGATCAGGCAGAGCGGGCGGTCGTATGGCCGGACTCGGGCAGCGCTGGGCGGTCGCTGCCCGCCCACTACGCTGGGACCCATGACCGAGACCCCTGCTGCCCCCGACATCAAGCCCCGCAGCCGCACCGTCACCGACGGGCTCGAACGGGCTGCCGCGCGCGGGATGCTGCGTGCGGTGGGCATGTCCGACGAGGACTGGCCCAAGCCCCAGATCGGAATCGCCTCGAGCTGGAATGAGATCACCCCGTGCAACCTGTCGCTCGAGCGGCTGGCCCGTTCGGCGAAGGAGGGTGTGCACGCTGGCGGCGGCTACCCGCTGCAGTTCGGCACGATCTCGGTCTCCGACGGCATCTCGATGGGTCACGAGGGGATGCACTTCTCGCTCGTGAGCCGAGAGATCATCGCCGACTCCGTCGAGGCGGTCATGCAGGCCGAGTGCCTCGACGGGATGGTCACGTTCGCCGGCTGCGACAAGTCCCTTCCCGGGATGCTCATGGCCGCCGCCCGCTTGGACGTCGCATCGGTGTTCGTCTACGCCGGCTCGATCCTCCCGGGTCGGGTCGGTGACCGCGACGTCACGATCATCGACGCCTTCGAGGCGGTCGGGGCGTGCGCCCGGGGGCTGATCACCCGCGAGGAGGTCGACGAGATCGAGCGCGCGATCTGCCCGGGCGAGGGGGCATGCGGGGGCATGTACACCGCCAACACGATGGCCTCCGCGGCGGAGGCCATGGGGATGAGCCTGCCGGGCTCGGCAGCCCCGCCGGCCGTGGATCGCCGCCGCGACGGCTTCGCCCGGCGCTCCGGTGAGGCCGTGGTGGAGATGCTGCGCCAGGGGATCACGACCCGCGACATCATCACGAAGAAGTCGCTGGAGAACGCCATCGCCGTGGTCATGGCCCTGGGCGGCTCCACCAACGCTGTCCTGCACCTGCTGGCGATCGCCCACGAGGCGGACGTCGACCTGGAGATGGAGGACTTCCAGCGGATCGGCGCGAAGGTCCCGCTGCTCGGTGATCTCAAGCCCTTCGGCCGCTATGTGATGAGCGACATGGACCGGGTCGGGGGAGTGCCGGTGATCATGCGGGCCCTGCTCGACGCCGGGCTGCTGCACGGGGACTGCCTCACCGTCACCGGCCGCACCGTCGCCGAGAACCTGGCCGAGGTGAACCCCCCGGACCCCGACGGCACGATCCTGCGCGCCATGAGCGATCCGATGGGCGGTGCCGGCGGCATCACCATCCTCGGCGGCTCGCTGGTGCCTGAGGGTGCGGTCGTGAAGAACGCCGGAATCCCGGTGGAGGTGTTCGAGGGCCCCGCGCGCGTGTTCGAGCGGGAGCGCGCCGCGATGGACGCGCTGGAGGACGGCACGATCCAGGCCGGCGACGTCGTGATCATCCGGTACGAGGGGCCCAAGGGCGGCCCGGGCATGCGCGAGATGCTGATGATCACCGCCGCAATCAAGGGCGCGGGCCTGGGCAAGGACGTCCTGCTGATCACCGACGGACGCTTCTCCGGCGGCACGACCGGCCTGTGTGTGGGCCACGTGGCCCCCGAGGCAGTCGATGGGGGTCCGATCGCCCTGGTCGCCGACGGCGACCGCGTGCGCATCGACATCCCCAACCGGACGCTGGACCTGCTCGTCGACGACGCCGAGCTGGCCGCGCGTCGGCAGGCATGGGTCCCGCTCCCGCCTCGGTACGACCGCGGCGTGCTGGCCAAGTACGCCAAGCTGGTGGGCTCTGCGTCGAGAGGTGCGGTCTGCGACTGACGCGGACCCTGCCCTCCGCAGGGTTGCGCTGCGTCTCCGGCCGGCGACACAGGGGTTGCGCTGCGCCTCGGACGTCGAATCGTCGCGAACGCAGCGCAGGTTGCGGGATGGACGGGACGTCTCACATTGTGGACATCTGGG
>CAVVEV010000012.1:0-688706 GCA_963747335.1 uncultured Actinomycetes bacterium
TCTCCCACCACCGCTGCTGTCGCCCTCTGACCAGTGCCTGAGTCGGGTGAGACTCGGGCCATCACGATGGGCCATCACGACGGGCAGATCACCCCCCGGGTCCATTAACCAACCCTCCCGGATACCGGGTATACGACGCCCAGGACGACCTCGTGGGGCCGCGGTGGCAGACGCGCCGAGCCGACTCGGGCGCGGGCAGCATCAGCGCGCAGCGGGAGGCCGACCCCGAACAAGCGCGGCGATCTGCCTCACCACGATTGCCCCGCACCGTGAACGACGACGTTCACTCACGCTCTCTTGGGGTCCGCAAGGGAGGCTTCCGGGATCTGGGCCACATGGACGCGCGCAACGCAAGCGTGTGGCCTGGGGCTGAAATCCTCGTGCCAAAGATCACGGCCCGGGAGCTTCACGATCCGGACCTGGTCACGGCGAGCACGCGCTGATTCTACAAAGGCTTCAGAAGAGGGCGTCCTGTCGACCGCGATCGTCACACGACGGTCGGGTCGGCGTCGAGCCACTCCTCCACGTACGGGAATCGCCAACGCGTCCCCAAGCCTGGTGAAGCACAGCGCCAGGGTCTTGGTGTCATTGTTTCGGCTCGCGTAGGGGCCGCTATTGAGAGACCCGCGGTGACAGCCGCCGTTGCGCATCCGTTCCTGGGGCACCTCACGCGAGACTGTAGAACGCAGCCGCTGGCTTACGACCTCGCCGATGCGTCTGTAGTAAGCTGGGGCCGGCGAGAGCCGCGGGCGCATGCTCGGACGTTGACCTGCCCCGAGCTCGATCGGCCTCGAGCAGTCGTGGTGCGAGGATGGGCCGGTTCGTAAGGGGTATTGGTGTCCTGCCGATCGGGAAGGAAGGGGCCGAGCATGGGAGACCCGACGGGGAACACCGCGATCGACACGCTGGGGGTTCTGCGTGATGAGGGGATCCTTCTGTGGCTGTGCACAATCCCCGAAGCTGCCAAGCCGATGAGGAACTGGGAAGCCGTGGCCAGCCAACGCCGCCTTTCTCACCTTGGCAGCGTAGTAGGACTCCCCTGCGGATCTTACTGATTGCCGTAGCGCTGAGGGCCAGGACGAGAGTCAGCTAGGTATCCTGAAGCTGCGCCAGAGCTATCGTTGCTAAACCTCACAGGCACGCCTTCCGCGTGGTCCAGGTGATGCCTGCAGTGAGCACGGACGAGGACGCCGTAAAGATGAAGAGTGGGGTGCTGTGTTCGCCAAGCGGCGACAAGAAGGGGTGCTCGATCTGGCCACGCCAGACCGACAGGAGGGATGCTCCGGGATGGCGCAGTTCCACCCCGGCCACGCCCATACGTCTCTCCACGCTCCTCGAAGCCGAGGCGTGCAGTAGACAACCAGCCTGCGGGTCCAGCCCGACGAGGAGCGGTGGGTAGGCCCGAGTAGTGTGACCCGATCGATAAGGAGGATCCCCATCTCGGGAAGAGGCATGGTGAGGTGTGCGAGCTTGGGGTCAGCGTCAACCAGGACGCTGCTCACGCTCAGCGGTAGCAGCAACAACGAGATGGCATGGCCCAATTCGAATGGCGCGGCGAGGGAACCGCCGAGGAGCACGACTGCGCCGAACCTGAGGGGCAGCAAGGGAGGAATTCGCGAATGGGATGCCTCCTCGGGGCCAGTCTATTCAGTAACATGCACGGCGATCGACCCCGAGACTGTCGCTGAGGGGGACCCGTGGCGAGGACGAGGCTCCAGGGAAAGGGGTGATGATGTCGCGCGCGTCTTTGACGGAGAGGTGGGCGGCCCCAGCGATTGTGGCATGGGTACCCACCGGATAGGACTACCCGTCCTGGCCGAATCCACCTCTGCAAGACATGTTGGCGACGACGTGAAGTGGTTGACGTGTCGTAGCCTTGCGCCAAGGTCCAGCATCATTCGTTGGCACTAGCGCTAATGTAGGGGATGCAAGTATGGCGACAGCTGTGACTCCGACCATGAGGACGAGCCCATCGGGCAGAGGCAGCGTTGGAGCCAGCGCAGCATCGGGGCGCCATTGGAAGGCGACGACGACGTGGGCGAGTAGGGAGACATAGGGCTCAGGGCGGTCGTGGTAGGGGGCACCTGATGTGACTGGAGCGAGTCTGATCCGCTACGCCGTCAGTGCTAGGAAACCACAACTCATCGAGACGATTACCGGGCGGCCAGGGGTCGCGCCCATGGCGTGATCACGAGGAGCAGGCACCAGCCGGTACCCCCAGCACGGGAACATGCGCGACAGCTCGGTCACCGAGATGTACCCAGCACGAGACCAGGCAGAGTCTCGCGATCCTTCCAGACGGGGCGCTTGCCCTGATCGGATCGCTTCGACGCCTCCGCAGGGTCCTTCAGATCTGGCCGTGGGTAAACACGAACCCCGCCAATGCCCTAGCTGTTGCAGCACGTAGACTGCGGCCCGCCTGCATCCGCCGGTTCGATGTGCTGTAATCCGTGGTCGCTGTGGCAAGTCCGCGGTTCTGCTCCAATTCGCCGTGAGCCCGCCTTTCGATTACGGGATCCGTGCCATGCACAGTACAGGCGCGCGCTCGACGCCGGCGGTCGAGTTGTTGGTCCACGGACGGCAAAGGGCGTGACATTGGCCTTGTCGAGATGGGGGACCGAGCCGTATCGCACCCCCTGACCCACCCAGCCACTCTCCGCACGCAGCCGGTCCACGGTCCCGGGGTGCCGATCGATCGCCACGTGCCGGGAGACCGGGTGACCATCACATGCGCGACCGAGAACTCCTTTGGCCGCCTGGTGCGCCGCGCTGGGTCCGACGAGCTGTCGGCGCCGTACACCAGCAGCGTTGGCGCCTCGACCGAGCGGGCCAGCGCTGACGGCCGTCGGACCGCGGTCCACGTACGTGGCGAGGAGCCCTGCGTCGAGCCGACGAACGCGTCGCGGAAATCGACGGCAGCGAGTTCCGCCGCTCAGCTTCTCTCCTCGGCCTCGGCTCGGCGCTGCGGGTGCAGCCGCGACGGTTGGCGTAGCAGAGGTCGAACGTCGCCTGGACCTGCTGGTGCGCCGCGACGCGCTGGTACTGGTTGAAGGTAGCACGTTGCCGACGCGTGGGAGGCGAATCACCGGGACGTGGATGTTGGTCAGGTGCGGGCGCAGGTCGGGCAGCGCCGGGAGATCCAGGCACAGCGTGCGCACCAGGTCCGCCCGCCGCGCGGCCACCTGCAGCGCGACCGCCCCGCCCATCGAGTTGCCGAACAGGTGCACCGGCTGACCCGGAACAGCGCCTCGATCGTCGCGGCCACCGCCCGGCGTGCGCCGGGATGGAGTAGTCCGCGGAGGCCAGCGGCTCGGTCGCGCCGAACCCGGGCAGGTCCAGCGACACGCACTCGAGCCGGTCGGCCAGCCCCTCGGCTCAGGTCCACCCAGTTCAGCGAGTTGCCGCCGAGCCCGTGGACCAGCACCGCCGGCCGACATGGACCGTAGCACCGAATCAGGTCCGAAAAGGTAGTCTCTCGGCATCTTGCGAAGCGCCGACCTCACCCGCAAAGGACCGCAATGCCCTTGCCCCCACTCGTCGCTCCCGCAGCCGACCTCTCCGTGGAGGAGGTCCGCCGCTATAGCCGCCACCTGATCATCCCGGACGTCGCCATGGCCGGGCAGAAGCGGCTCAAGGCCGCCAAGGTCCTGTGCGTGGGAGCTGGCGGGCTCGGCTCACCCGCCCTGATGTACCTGGCCGCGGCTGGCGTCGGGACCCTCGGGGTCATCGACTACGACACCGTCGATGAGTCGAACCTGCAGCGCCAGATCATCCACGGCCATTCCGACATCGGGCGGTCGAAGGCGGAGTCCGCGCGCGACAGCGTCCAGGAGATCAATCCGCTGATCGAGGTGGTGCTCCACACCGAGCGCCTCGACTCCACCAATGTGCTGGAGATCTTCGCGCAGTACGACCTGATCGTGGACGGCACCGACAACTTCGCCACCCGCTACCTGGTCAACGACGCGCTGCGTGCTGCTGGGCAAGCCGTACGTGTGGGGCTCGATCTACCGCTTCGACGGGCAGGCGTCGGTGTTCTGGGCCGAGCACGGCCCTGCTACCGGTGCCTGTACCCCGAGCCCCCCCCCCGGGATGGTCCCGAGCTGCGCCGAGGGCGGCGTGCTGGGCGTCCTGTGCGCCTCGATCGGGTCGATCCAGGTCACCGAGGCCATCAAGCTGATCACCGGCATCGGCGAGCCGCTGCTCGGCCGGCTGATGATCGACGACGCGCTGGACATGCACTACCGCACCGTCAAGGTCCGCAAGGACCCGAACTGCGCGGTGTGCGGCACCAACCCCACGGTCACCGAGCTGATCGACTACGAGGCGTTCTGCGGGGCGGTCTCCGAGGAGGCCTCCGAGGCGGTGAAGGGCTCGACCATCTCGGTCACCGAGCTGGCGGACATGCTCGAGGAGCGCGAGTCCGGGACCGCGACTTCCTGCTCATCGACGTCCGCGAACCAGCCGAGTGGGAGATCGTGTCGATCCCGGGCGCGCAGCTGATCCCCAAGGGCGAGTTCCTCTCCGGCGCCGCCCTGGCCGACCTGCCCCAGCACAAGCCGATCGTGGTCCACTGCAAGGCCGGGGTGCGCTCCGCCGAGGTTCTGGCCGTGCTGAAGGACGCCGGCTTCGCCGATGCCGTCCACGTCGGCGGCGGGATCGTGGCCTGGGTCAACCAGATCGAGCCGGACAAGCCCACCTACTGACATCCGCTGACGCCTGCACTTCGGCCCCGCGTGGCCGACCGCGATGTCCGGCCGATACCCAGGCAGTTCGACGGCCCGTTGTCCCCGCTGCGCGCTATCGTGACGATGTGCCCAGAGACGATCTCCCGGAGCGTCGCAGACTGGCGGTGTCGCGGGCCACAGCCCAGCGGATCCTCGCCGATCCTGCGTTGCTCCACGTCGGTCGGGTGCAGCTTCCCGCGGTCCGTGCGCACAGCTCGGGTTCGGCGCTGGCGCTGTGCGACGAGTGGAGGCCTGATCGAGGCGGCCCGGAGGCGGTGGCCGCCGCCCTGATCGACCCGACCGAGCATGGGCACGACATGCGCCAGCAGTCCCCGTTCGCCGGCGTCCTCACCGACCAGGAGCGCTGGGCAGCCATCGGCTCGGTGTATCCGCATGCAGTGGCCTGAGTTCGCCCACGCCGTCAGGGCGGCCGGTGCGATCCTGGGAGAGGATCAGGTCGTGGTGATCGGCAGCCAGTCGATCCTGGCGTGGTTCGAGGACCCCCACCGGAGACGACCCTGGTCGCGCGAGATCGACATCGCAGCCCTCGAGGACCCGACGATCCGCAAGTCGCACGTCCTCGCCGGCGCCATCGGCGAAGGGTCTCCCTTCGACGCGCACATTCGGCTTCCACGTCGACGGGGTGAGCCTCGACACCCCGATTGCCCCGAGCGGCTGGTTGGGTCGCTGCAAGGCGGTATCCACCCCGGACATGAACGGAGTCACCGCCCTGCGCATGGAACCGTACGACCTGTGCGTGGCCAAGCTGCTGGCCGGCCGCGAGAAGGACGTCGCCTTCGTCCACGCGCTCCTGAGAGCCGGGCTGGTGGACCGCAGAACGATCCTCGCGCGCCTGGACGACACCGAGGTGGCCGACCCGGTCCGGGACCGGGCCCGCGCAACCGCTCAGAGCTGAGCGCAACGGGCCGCGGGCCATGAGCGGGACAGTCATGCGGCAGATCGCCGGACCCACCCCAAGCCACGGCGTGAACGGCCGGCGCGACAGCCGCCCCTACTCCACCCGTCCCTCCCCTACCCCAGCCACTCCCGCCACCAGCGGTCCACGAGCTCCGGGTGCTCCATCATCGCCACGTGACCCGAGTCCGGAATCACCATCACGTGCGCGACCGAGAACTCCTTGGTCGCCCGGTGCGCCGCCTTCGGGTCCACGAGCTTGTCCTGCCGGCCGTACACCAGCAGCGTCGGCGCCTCCACCCAGCGGGCCAGCGCCCACGGCCGCTCCGGACCCCGGTCCAGGTACGTGGCCAGCAGCCCCTGCGTCGACCCGACGAACGCGTCGCGGATCCACGGCAGCTCGTCCCGCCGCGACGCCTCCTCCTCCGCCTCGGCCCGGCGCTGCGGGTGCAGCCGCGACGGGTCGGCGTAGCAGAGGTCGAACGTCGCCTGCACCCGCTGGTGCGCCGCCACCTTCTGGTACCGGTTGAACAGCACGTTGCCCACGCGCGGCATCGCCATCACCGGGATGTGGATGTTCGTCAGGTGCGGACGCAGGTCGGGCAGCGCCGGGGAGATCAGGCACAGCGTGCGCACCAGGTCCGCCCGCCGCGCCGCCACCTGCAGCGCGACCGCCCCACCCATCGAGTTGCCGAACAGGTGCACCGGCTGACCCGGGAACAGCGCCTCGATCGTCGCCGCCACCGCCCCGGCGTGCGCCGGGATCGAGTAGTCCGCGGACGCCAGCGGAGGCGTCGCGCCGAACCCGGGCAGGTCCAGCGACACGCACTCGAGCCGGTCGGCCAGCCCCTCGGCGAGGTCCACCCAGTTCAGCGAGTTGCCGCCCAGCCCGTGGACCAGCACCGCCGCCTCGTGCGGCCCGTCCCCACGCACGGGCGTGCGCCGCACGGCGATCTCCCCAACGGCGGTGGCGAGCATCTCGACCGGCGCCGGCGCGGGCAGCGCCTCGTCGTGCCCCCGCACGCCACGGTGCGTCCCTGTCGTCACGCCAGCCCCTTCCTCCGTCACCCGCCAGGCCCCTCAGAAGGGGCCCGACCGCGAATCCCCTGAGGCTACCGGCAGTGGTCGATCGGACGGGCGGCCGCACCCTCGGCCGATCAGCTGGAGGCCTCGGTCGACAACGACTCCCAACTCGAAGTCGGTTATGCCATACCGCCGATATGGTCGAGTTCGGCCGTGGCAGCGCCGCACGAGCTCATCCATGCCGCCGAGCTGGTTGATGCACCACCGCGCCCAGCACCCCGAAGCAACCAGATCCCGGCAAGGTTAGCCCACGGGCGCGGCACCCGGCCCAGAATCGACCACATCGACGGCACGCCGACGGACGCGAGGGGGATGGCGACGACCTGGTCGAGTTCCCCCGACCCCCGGCGGAGAATGGGCGAGGGGCAGCCCACGGTGGTGGTCACGCCCCCGACGGTGGTGGTCACGCCCCCGACGGCGGTCACGCCCATCAGCCCGCGAGGGACCCTCCCCCACCCCGGCCGCGCTACCGTGACGATGTGCCCAGAGACGATCTCCCGGACCGACGACGCCTGGCCGTGGCGCGGGCCACCGCCCAGCGCGTCCTCGCCGATCCCACGGACCTGCAGGTCGGCCGCGAACAGCTTCCCGCGGTCCGCGCGCACAGTCAGGTTCGGCGCTGGCGCTGTGCGACGACTGCCGGCCGGCGAACCCCGTGCGGGAACGTCGCCCACCAAGCGGTGGTCCACGACTGAACCTGGTGCCGTTCTGCCCCAAGAAGCGCAATTGGGCACCACCTTCGCAGCGCCCGCAGGAGACCGCACAGTGATCTCCCCGACGGCGGTGGCGATCATCTCGACCGGCGCCGGCGGGGCAGCTCGGTCTCGCGCCTCTCTGTACCCGGTGCACACCCGGTGGCGGCCGACCCGGCCCTGCCCTCCGTCGCCGACCCGGCACTCGCCTGCCGCCACCTCGAAGCACACGTGGGACGGGCACGCGGAAACGAGCGGGCGCGCCCGCCCCAGCCCCCAGGGGGGTGACAACAGCGGACCCGACTGCCATCCTGAACCGGCCGATCGGTGAGGAGTCCCCGTGACCAACGTGCAGCTGATGGCCCACATCCCGCGACTCCGGATGGAACCGGCCGCAGTGGACCTCCCCGTGGGCACGCTGGTGAAGCCGACCTGGGACTCGTACGACGCGATCACCCTCGGGGCGTTCACCGACTGGGCAGCCGCCTACGAGGCCGCCGACCCCGTGTTCCTGCTGCTCGAGGGGGAGATCGACCTGCCGTTCCTGGCCCCGGGGCACGAGGACGTCGAGGGCATGTCCGAGATGAAGTTCCGCAGCACCGCCTGGAACGACCTGATCCCGCAGATCCTGGGCTCGCCGTTCCTCACCGCCTTCCACGACCAGGTGGCGGACGTCGTGTGGGCGGCCCTCATGCTCGCTGCGCCCGGCGCGGCCCCGGGGTGGCCACGCACGTCGGTGACGTTCCTGCTGCCCGACGACGGGCACGTGCACCTCCCTGACGGGGGCCGCCACACCGGACTGCGGATCCAGTGCGAGGCCGACCAGGAGTACGTGTACTCAGCCGACACCGCCTGCGCGCCGCTGACCGACGCCCAGCTCCAGCGGGCCGCGACCCTGGTGCCCGTGGTCCAGCGGCTGCGCGATGACGAGCGGCTCGGCCCCGCGCTGGGCCAGCTGTTGGCCACCACCGAGGCGACCCTCGCCCCAGCCGAGCGGCTCGTGATCGCGGTCAGCGCGCTGGAGGGCCTGCTGCTCCCGGAGGTCCGCAGCGGGCTGCAGGACACGTTCGCCACGCGGGTGGCACAGCTCCTCGGGCCCTGGGCTGACGCGCCGGCGCGCGATCTGTACCGGGCGCGCAGCCGCGCGGTCCACGACGGGCCCGACGCGGCCGAGGCCCGGATCACCCCGGGAGTGGCCGAGCAGGTGCTCGCCGACGTCCTGATCGCCTCCCTCGACAAGCTCGCAGCCCCGGCCGATGACCTCGCGGGTGGGGACCCGGAGGTCGGTCCGGTCGCGGCCGCCCGAGCGGTCGAGGGCGAGGAGCGCGACCAGACCTCCGCCGGCCCGGCCCTCGACCCGGCGATCCCCCGCCCCCGCCACCCAGCCCGTGCCCGTGCGCGGGGCCGCCCCCGCCGAGCGGCTGCTGCCCCGGCCGGCGTGGTGGTCGGCGACCATGACGGCCGGCGTGGACCTCACCCCGCCCGCGGGCCACGTCCTGAGCTGGTCGCCCCTGGTGGGCCTGGCCTACGAGGGCGCGATCCGTCCGGTCCCCGGCGGCTGCGCCCTGGTGAGCCTGACGGCCCAGGAGATCGTCAGCATGGAGGAGAAGGACATCCGCCGCGACTTCATCGCCCGGCTGGCCGTCGAGGGCGTCTCGGTGGCTGGCCTGGCCGTGATCGCGCCGCACGCCGGAGGGCACCCCGTTCGACGAGCCGTTGATGGCCGACCTGCTGGGCCACCGCGACCTCGCCGTCGCCGGGCTGCGGATCGCGGGGCTGGCCGGCTTCACCGACCCTGAGCTGCTGGGCTGGTACGCCTACGAGGGCAACCTGCGCCATCGACGCGAGACCGTGCTGCGCCAGACCGTCCTGATGGGCCTCGGCTCCGGTGATCACCAGGACCTCGACGCGCACGCGTTGGCCCTCGCCGAGCCGATCTGGACCCTCTTGGCCGACTACACCGCGGGGGGCCGCACCGCCACGATCGACGGCATGCTCGACCTGTTCCGCCGCGCGCACCACACGTCGCTCAACCCGGCCACTCGCGCCACGCTGCTGTTCGCGCTGCTGGAGTCCCTGCTGGGGCGGTTCCGGGCGCCCGGCGAGCCGGTCCAGCTCGAGGACCTCGTCGGCGCCCTGCCCCGCCTCGATCCGGCGGCGGCCGCGTGGTTCGGCCAGTCGGGGCGCGACGTCCGCAACGCGACGGCGCACGGGTCATGGAGCCCTGAGGTGGACGCGCCGGAGCTGGCGTTCCTGCGGTCCGTGTGCGGCGCGGCGCTGCACGAGCTGCTGGCCATCTGGACCACCGAACGCCTCGGCTCCCGGAACCCGGGCAAGTTGCTGGCCGGGCACCTGACCGGCGCGGCCCCGTGACGAGCGCGCGGCACCTGACCCGCGCGCCCACGTGACGAGCATCCGGCCCCCTGACCGGGCCCGCCCAGGGGGCCGGGAGCCGAACCCCCCAAGGGGCCGGGAGCCCACCTGACCGGGCCGACCGGGCCGACCCCACCCCCACGACAGGGCCGACCGGGCCCACCCGCCCACCGGGCCGCTCACCACCCACCACCCCACCACCCACCTGAGGAGAGGAGACACGATGGAACCGGCGATCATCGTCGCCCTGCTGGGGGCGTCGGTCTCCCTGGCCGTGGCTGTCTGGAACTACTTCGCGACCCGCGAGAACCAGCGGGCCGTCGAGGCGATCAAGCAGGCCAACGCCCTCGAGCTGGAGGAGCGCAGGGCCGCGCTGCAGGAGGCCAAGGCCGCGCAGGATGCCCGCCGCGGCTACGAGTACGAGGCGCGCAAGCGGCTGTACGCCACCTTGGAGCCGCTGGCGTTCCAGCTGACCGGGGCCTCCGACTCGGCCCACGCCCGGATCGTCGAACTGGCCCGCACCGCCAGGCAGGGCCACCTCGACGGACCCAACAGCTGGCTCGGGGGCGCGGGCGAGGACTACTTCCTGGTCTCCACGATGTACCGGCTGATGGCCCCGCTGGGGCTGGTGCGCGTCGGGCAGCGCCAGCTCACGCACGTCGACCTCGGGCTGGACCCCGTGATGGCGTTCCGGCACGCGATCGGCCGGCGGCTGATGCTGTCGTTCAGCGAGGACTTCTTCCTGGCCCAGAGCCCGCCGAGCATCCCGTACGACCCGGACACGGTCCCGAGCCCCAGGGAGGGGCCGATCGCCCGGCGGCAGGGGATCTACGCCGGCGCGGTCGAGCAGGCGACCGAGGCGATGGTGGTCACCGAGGGCGACCGCGCGCGGGTGAGGTCCTACGGCGAGTTCGAGGCCGCGCTGCACGGGGGCGACCCGGCCTTCACCGCGGCGATGGCGCCGCTGGTCGAGCTGCTGACGGGGTTCCACCCGCGGACCGACCCGGTCCTGTGGCGGATCCTGATCGCCCAGGCCCACCTGTACCGGCTGCTGCTGGCGGTCCGGCGCGGGGAGGTGGGCCCCGAGTCGGTCGCGGCCGCCCTGCACATCCCCGACAGCGAGCGCGAGGCGTTCGACTGGCGCCAACCAGGCGAGCAGGAGCGGATCGCCCGGGCCGAGGTGCTGGACGCCCCGTTCGCCGCGGCCGAGGCCCACCTGGTCCCCCAGTTGCAGCGGACCCTGGACCTGTACCGCACCTGACCGGAGGAGGGTCGGGCCCCGGCACCGACCACGGCCCGGCGTTCGACGCAGACACACCCCGCACTCGCCACGTCCGGCCGTTCAGACGACCACACCCGGACGCCCCCGGCGGGGCAGGCCACCGCGCCCCCAAATGCACCAGAGGCGCACACACGGCCAGTCGGCCGTGGGCGCGCCCGTGGGGCGGGCTCGAGGCGTACGTTATCTCTTGATCTTGACCGAGTTCGAGGTCGCGTCCAGCGCAGGGGCCGCGATCGGGAAGGCCTGCGAGTAGCACTTGGCTCGCTAGGTGCCCTTCGGACACGTTGACCGTGCGGGTCTCGCCCTTGCCCTGGGTCTTGTACGTCTTGCGGTACTGGGCCTCCACTCGCCGTTGACCTTCTTCTGGAGGCGGAAGGTGTAGTACCCAGCACCCGGCAGGTTCGGGTCGATGCTGATCTTGATCTTGCTGGCCCTCGAGACTGCGCTTCGCCGAGCATGTCATCGGCTTGATCACCGGCGGGTACAGCGGGTCCACGGCCTGCGCAGTTGCAGGGATGGCCGAGGCCATCAGGATTCCGGCGCCGACAGCGGCCAGCATCGATCGAACCTTCATCTGCTCCCCCTTGAGGAATTCGAGAACGAATACGCACGCAGCGTAGCAGGCGGGCAGATCACGGAATCGCCAGGAACCCATCCGTAACTCACTGTTAACCACCGGAGACGCCGTGGCTGTGAACCGGAGGGCGACGCCCTCTCACCGCACGGCCCCGGATCGTTCGAGTCAGCAGGGGCGGTCCGTCACCGTCACCGCCGCCCCCCGGGCCATCGGCTGCACCAGCACCTCCCCCTGCCCGGCCTCCCCGGGCTCACGGAACAGCACCGTCACCTCGCGGGCATCACGCGGGGCCAGGTCCAGGATGTACCCGACCGCTGGCCGCCCCGCCTCCATGAAGTCGAAGTACTGGCTGCTCTCCCCGTCGACCTCGACCTCGAGGATCTCGGCGCCCGCCGGCAGGTGCGACTGCAGGATCAGCCGGTTCACCGGACCCTGCGGCCCCACCGGAACCGCCCCGACCACGTACTCCGGCAGCGTGACCCCCTCGGGGATGTCGCTGGTGAACCTCATCGTGAGCGTCGAGCGCACGTCGCCGTTGGCGTCCATGCACCGCCCCACGCCGTACTCGAACTCCCGAGCGATGTAGGTGTCGAGCTTCGACCACCCGATGTTGATAAGCACCGGCTCGACCGTGTGCGGATCGACCCCCGCCAGCGAGTGGCCGACCCCGGAGTCGGCGATGACGGCTTGGGCCGCGTCGTCCTCCACCCACGCCGCCACCCGGCGTTCCCCGACCTGCTCGCCCAGCGCCCGCACCAATGCGATCGGATCCCCGGCTCCCAGCACCGCGGCCAGCGCCTGCGCGGCCAGGGCCTCCTGGTAGTCCTTGCGCGCCGCGGAGTCCGCGCCCCGTCGGGAACTTCTCGTAGATGCCCGACAGGGCGAAGTCCGTGAACTGCTCGCCCGTGAGGGTCATCCCGTCCGGCGCGGTCAGGGTCGCCCCGGCGGCCGTGAGGAGGTCCCCGATGGCGGTGACGTCGATCTCCGAGCGCCCCGTCGAGCCGCTTCCCCGTGGCCTTCTCCCAGCTGGCCAGCCAGAGCGTCGCCGCGGCCGGGAAGTCCGGGGAGACGTTCATGTTGACGAAAAGCCGCGGGTCCTGGCCGTAGCGCAACACGTACTCCTCGCCCAGCGACTCGGGCAGCGCGTCGAGGTTGGGGAGGTCCCCGTTGGAGCCGACGTCGGCCACCGAGATCCGGCCGTCCTCGGCCCGCAGCACGGCCCATGTCCCGACGAGCCCGCCAGTGCCCCGCGTCTCGTTGGGCGCCTGGACGGCCACGAAGTACTCCTTCGGCCCGTCGGCGCCCAGCAGGTCTGGCAGCACCGAGCCGACCTCCTCCAGCATCGCGTGGCCGACGCCAGCTCCTGGACCTGCGTGGTCAGCTCGGCCCGCGCGTCCTCCACCGGGGCGAGGACCCACGCCCCAGAGGACGCTGACGGCATCTCCGCGAGGTGACCCATCGCCACGTCGAGCGACGCCTGGGCGCCCGCCGCTGCGGCTCCGGCCGCCGCGACCGCGTCCACGTCCACCTGGCCGTCGGCGAAGAGGTCCCCCGCGGTCAGGGATCCGGCCGCGTCCGCGACACCACTGACCGCCGTCGTGGCGGCGTCCGCAGCCAGCACGAGCGAGCGCGCCGCGTGCGGGGTGTCGCCCACCCGGGGAAGCGCCGCGGCGGCCGACCACACCGGCCGCCCGGCGAGGTCCGCAGCTGCCGAGGACTCGACCTGAGCCAGGGCGACGGCCGCCGTCGCGGCCTCGGCGTCGTAGGACGCGATCGCCGACCGCACGTCCAGCAGGTGCTCGCGCGCTGCCTGCAGGTGCTGCTCGGCCGAGCGCATCGTCCACGCCGCCCACCCGCCGGCGGCTACGACCAGGAGCACGCCGATGAGCCCCGCAACGAGGAGGATCCGCTTCACGCGAGCCTCCCCCCGACGTCCCCGCCCCGCATGGGCCTACCCCCCGGAGGCGTCGCGGGCAGGCGTCACCGCTTGCGAGGCCTGCTCGGGGTGAGGTGCCCACGCGTGGAGGACTTGTCCCCGTACCCGCTGTCGGCGCCGTAGCCATACCCGTAGCCGTACCCGTACCCGTACCCGCCGCGCCGGCCGGACTTGGCGGGCACGAAGTTCATCACCACGCCCAGCAGCCGCCCGCTGACCTGGCGCAGCGCCTCGGCCGCGTGCTCCACCTGCTCGCGCTTGGTCACGCCGTGCCGGGCGATGACGATCGCCCCGTCGGCCAGGCTGGTCAGGATCGCGGCGTCGGTGACGGGCAGCAGCGGCGGGGCGTCGAGCAGGATCACGTCGTAACGGGTGGCCAGCTCGGTGAGCAGCGCGCCCATCTGCTGTGAGCCGAGCAGCTCGCTGGGGTTCGGCGGGATGGGGCCGGAGGGCAGGACGTCGAGCAGCCCTCGGTTCCACGGCACGACCACGTCGTCGAAGGCGCGCTGGCCGATCAGAACGTCGGTGAGGCCCACGCCCCCGTCGAGGCCGAGGTAGTCCGCGACCCGGGGCCGGCGCAGGTCGGCCTCGATGAGCAGCACGCGGGAGCCGGCCTGGGCCAGGGTGATCGCCAGGTTGCAGGCCGTGGTGGTCTTGCCCTCGTCGGGCACCGAGGAGGTGACCACGACCGAGCGCGGCGGCTGGTCGACGTCGACGTACTGCAGGTTGGTGCGGATGGAGCGGAACGCCTCGGAGCGCACCGAGCTCGCGTCCATGGCCACCAGCGGATTGCTCTTGGCCTGCGGGTCGAAGGTGATGACACCCAGCATGGTCGAGCCGGTGGCCTCAGCCAGCTCGGTGCCGGTCTTGACGGTCGTGTCGAGGGTGTGGCGCAGCAGCGCGATCGAGACGCCGAGGCCCAGGCCCAGGAAGGCGCCGAGCAGCAGGTTCAGCCGGGTGTTCGGCGAGACCGGCGCTACGGGCACGGCCGCCGGCGTGGTGATCGACACCTTCACCGGCACGGCCCCGGTGGTGGTGGTCTCCAACCGCTGGATCTCCTTGCCCAGCGAGAGGGCGGTCGCGTTGGCGATGGCCGCGGCCTGCTGCGGGTCGGTGTCGGAGGCCTCGACGTCGATGAGCACGGTGCCCTTGGGTGAGGTGGCGGTGACCTGCCCGGCCAGGGCGGTGGGGGTGGTGACGAGGTCGAGCTCGTCGATCACGGGCTCGAGGACACCGGGTGAGTCGACCACCTCGGTGTAGGAGACGATCCGCTGCTGGACGAACAGCCCGCCGGTGTACGCGGTGCCCACACCTTCGCCCTCGGCACTCTGCACGGAGACGAACAGCTGCGCCGAGGCGCTGTACACCGGGGTGCTCAGCAGCGAGGCGGCCACGCCCAGCGCGATGCCCAGCAGGGTGGAGACCGTGATGAGCAGCCAGCTGCGACGCAGCAGTGCCATGTAGTCGTGCAGGGTCATCGGGCTCCCCCAAGCAAGCCGAGTGCGCGCACGAGCAGCGCGCTGATGAGGGGAACGATACCTGACCTGCGCGGACCCGATCCTCGGCTGAGCACGCGGGCCCGGGCACGCAGCGGGCCCAGACGCCAGGCCCGGACGCCCACCCGGTGGAGCCCGCCAGTGAACCCCGCGAGTGGACCCGGGGGGATCCGTAACCCAGCCGTAACGGTCCTGGTTGTCCCCGACCCCCGGGCCGGGGCTACCATCACACACGAACGCCAACGGGGCTGGTCCCCGCCAACGAACGCACAACCAGCACGGGGGCAGCATGGATCCGGCCAAGAATCGAGAGCACGGCGCACCGACCTCCACCGGCGGCCGCGTCCGCAGCCTCGTCACCGGGGGCGCGGGCTTCATCGGCTCCCACCTGTGCGAGCGGCTGCTGGCCGACGGCCACGAGGTGCTGTGCGTCGACAACTTCTACTCGACCTCCAAGGCCAACATCGAGCACCTGCTCGACCATCCGCGCTTCGAGCTGATGCGCCACGACGTGACGTTCCCGCTGTGGGTGCAGGTCGACGAGATCTACCACCTGGCCTGCCCGGCCTCGCCGATCCACTACCAGCGCGACCCGGTGCAGACCACCAAGACCTCCGTGCACGGCAGCATCAACATGCTGGGCCTGGCCAAGCGCGCTGAAGGCCCGGATCCTGCTCACGCTCGACCTCCGAGGTGTACGGCGACCCGAGCGTGCACCCGCAGACCGAGGACTACTGGGGCAACGTCAACCCGATCGGCCCGCGCTCCTGCTACGACGAGGGCAAGCGCTGCGCCGAGACGCTGTTCTTCGACTACCGCCGCCAGCACGACCTGGACATCAAGGTGGTGCGGCTGTTCAACACCTACGGCCCGCGGATGCAGCCCGACGACGGCCGGGTGGTCAGCAACTTCATCATGCAGGCCCTGGGCGGCAAGTCGCTGACGGTCTACGGCGACGGCAGCCAGACCCGCATCGTTCTGCTACGTGGACGACACCGTCGAGGCGCTGGTCCGGATGATGGCCACCGACGCACGACGTGACCGGCCCGATCAACATCGGCAACCCGCACGAGATCACGGTGATGGAGCTCGCCGAGCGGATCCAGGCCGAGGTGCGACCACGAGCGCGCCGTGATGTGCCTGCCGCTGCCCGCCGACGACCCGCAGCAGCGCCAGCCCGACATCGAGCGGGCGAAGGCCACGCTGGGCTGGAAGCCGGACGTCCCCCTCGAGGAGGGGCTGGCCCGGACGGTCGCGTGGTTCAAGGAGACCTACGGCCCGTGGCCGACGCCTACTCGAGCCCACCGGCTCTGCCGACGTGGGGGGGCCCCGATGACCGCGCCCGACGATGGTCTCCAGCCTGTTCCGCTCCGACTCGTGGAGCGCGCAGCCCTTCGTCAACCGGCTGCGTCGGATGCTCCTCGAGCTCGACATGATCGTCGTGCTGGTGTCGATCCTCGTGGCGCTGGCCCTCGGCTGGGGGGCCGGAGCCTCCTTCGCCGAGGACGGCTCCCGCGCAGTTCCTGGCCCTCGCGCTGGCGGTCCTCTGGCCGACCGCCCTGTGGCAGCGGCAGTCCACCGCCACCACGATCCTGGGCCACGGCCTCGAGGAGTACCGGCGCGTGGTGGTGGCCAGCGCCTGGACGGTGACGCTCGTGGCGGCCCTGGCCTACGCGTCGAACACCATGCGGGCCCGCGGGTTCCTGCTCGGGGTGTTCGCCCTGGGCACGACGCTGCTGCTGGTCGAGCGGCACCTGATGCGCCTGCTACCTGCACCGCGCGATGGCCAACGGCCAGCCGCTGCACCGCGTCTTCGTGATCGCCTCCCCGGTGCGCGAGGCGTCGCATCCGGGAGGCCTGGGCGGCAACGACGGGCGGTTCCAGGTGGTCGGGTGACTGGCGGCTGAACGGCGACGACCCCGACCCCCGGCAGATCATCGAGCTCGGCGCTCTCGCTGCAGGCCGACACGATCGTGTACGTCCCGCTGGGCACCGAGGACACGCACTGGACCCGCCAGCTCGGCTGGGCGATGGAGGAGACCGACCTCTCGCTGCTGGTCAGCCCCTCGCTGGTGGAGGTCGCCGGCCCCCGGCTGAGCGTCGAGCCGGTCGAGGGCCGGGCCTTCGTGCGGGTGGACATGCCGCGGTTCTCCGGGCCGGCGCGGGTGGTCAAGCGCGGCGCTGGACATCGTCGGGGCGAGCCTGGGGCTGCTGGTGCTGGGCCTGCCGATGCTGCTGATCGGCTGGCTGATCCGGCGGGACTCCCCCGGCCCGGCGATCTTCAAGCAGACCCGCGCCGGGGTGCGCTCGGAGACGTTCCAGTGCTGGAAGTTCCGGACCATGTACACCGGGGCGGACGCCGAGCGGGCTGCCCTGCGGGCCGCTGCCGAGCGGAGGCCGGCCGCAGACGGCGCGGCCGACTGCGCGACGTTCAAGATGGCCGACGACCCGCGGATCACGAAGACCGGGCGCTGGCTGCGGCAAGTTCTCGATCGACGAGCTGCCGCAGCTGGTGAACGTCCTGCAAGGGCGAGATGAGCCTGGTGGGCCCGCGGCCGCACCCGCTGGACGACGTGGAGCGCTACGACGACGTGGCCACCCGCCGGCTGCTGGCCAAGCCGGGGATGACCGGGCTGTGGCAGGTCTCGGGGCGCTCGGACCTGGACTGGGAGCAGGCGGTCCGGCTGGACCTGTACTACGTGGAGAACTGGTCGCTGGCCAGTGATCTGTTGATCCTGCTGCGGACGGTCAAGGTTGTGGTGGCTGGGAGTGGGGCGTACTGATGGAAGCGCGGCAAGCGCAGCTGCCCGATGGCGAAACCACCCCTAGCAATGGCCGGTACTTGTTCGCGACGGCGTTCTTCCACGGCGGGGGCAAGGCGGTCAACGCCTGGACAAGGACTGACGACACCAAGTTTCAAATGTATTACCGCTGCATGGTCGTAATGTTTGCCTCGGTGCGGCGAGTGTTCCCGGATGCCGAACTCGCGCTCTTCACAGACCGCGAGTCCCTCAGAGGAACCCTATGCAATGCAGTTGCGGCGACTCGGAGTGAAGACCCGGCCCGCCGGGCATGAATACGTGGGAACCACCTCCTTCTCGAACGATTTTCCGGGCTGCCTCTTCACCCTTGATGTAATCCGGGAACTTGAGTCCACCGCCTATACAGACCAAACCGTGATCCTTCTGGACAGCGACACCGTGGTGCGCCGCTCGTTCGATCTACCCGAGAACGAGATAGTGGCGTACAAGTTGGATTCTCCCCTTTCGCATGAAATGCAGGGTCACTCACGCGCTTCGCTGACCATCGCTGCAGCGCAATGGGCGGGTCGCCCGATTGACACATCCATTGACTACATTGGTGGGGAGTTCCTGTCCATCCCAAAGAGTCAGCGCTGCGCCTTGAACACAGAGATCAAGGACTTCTGGCAGTGGATGGAAGCCGCCGGGGGAAGATCGCTCGGTCGCCAACTCACAGAGGAACATGTTCTCGCGGTTGTACTTAGCCAGCCGGGAATCTCGGTCACCTCGGATCCCAGCTATATCCGCCGCATCTGGACTGCTGACGTGTATTCAGACGTGAAGGGAGACGAGGACGTGGCCTCGATTTGGCATCTCCCGTCGGAGAAGCGCCGCGGATTCCGACGGCTTCACAAGGCATGGAACGAGCTAGGTGGATTCGATCACCTGACGGATGCCGATTTCGATAGGTTGGTGCGGATCAACGTACCGGCATTGGGCAGAGTCGAACGCGACAGAGCAGGACGCGTTCGCGAAGGCCGACGAAGGCTGCGACTTGCAGTTCGAACCCTCATCACAGGTCGCTGATATGTTCGACATCCAGACGATCAGACGGACCTCATCGGAGGCGCCCCAGCGCGTCTTCACCTCATCGGATCGGAAGTGCTTGACCACCTCATCTGACCGAGTCAACGCGCTTGCAGGGCCCCAGATCCCTGTGGCAGTACTGCTCGGCTCATGAGGATCGCCCTCGTCCATTCGTTCTACCGCTCCGACGTCCCGAGCGGCGAGAACACTGTGGTCGGGCGTCAAGCATCGGCGCTCGCCGAAGCGGGACACGCGGTGCGACTGGTCGCGCGGTACACCGATTCCGAGATGCTCCAGCGGGGGTACCCGGTGCGCTCAGCTCTCACGGTGGCTACAGGGATTGGGCCAGACCCCACTGACGAGCTGACCGCCTTCCAGCCCGACGTCGTCCATGTCCACAATCTCTTCCCGAACTTCGGGGAACGATGGCTCGCGCGATGGCAAGGACCGCTCATCGCCACGGTTCACAACTTCCGGTCCATCTGCGCGAATGGACTCCTCTACCGCGACGGTCGCGTCTGCACCCTCTGCTCCGGAGGCAACTCCTGGCATGCCCTCCTTCACGGGTGCTACCGGGATTCGCGAGCCGCCACCCTGCCCCTGGCGCTACACAACGCGGGAGGTGCCAAACGGAACCAACTCCTCAATCGGGCGGACCAGATCATCACCCTGTCGGAGCGGAGCCGGAAGGCCCTGGTGGACGCGAACCCATCCCTCGCCGGGAAGCTGGTGGTGATTCCCAACGGGCTGCCCGACCGATTCCGTCCCGAACCTGCCCCTCGCACGCACTGGGCCGTTGTCGGACGGTTGAGCGATGAAAAGGGCATCGCCGAGCTACTCGGCGAGTGGCCTGAAGGCGAGCCCCTTGTCGTGGTCGGTGACGGGCCGCAAAGAGGCGAGTTGGAGGCTTTCGCCCACCCCGATGTGACATTCGCCGGGGTCCTCGCCCAGGTCGGCGTTGATGACCTCCTTCGAAGGGCATGGGGCCTCGTGTTCCCAAGCCGATGGTACGAGGGATTCCCGACAGTCATTGCGGAGGCCCTCATGCATGGAACCCCGGTCGTAGCGAAGCGTGGGAATGGGGGCGCGGACTTCATCGCACAGACCGGCGCCGGCCGGGTCTACGACGACGACTTACGGGTAGCCCTGGACGAGGTGCGAGGCGCAGGCCCCGCGGTTTCAGGGCTCGCAAGAAGTACCTATGTGGATCTCCTCACCGTCGAGTCGTGGACGAGTGCGCTCGAAAGTACCTACCGGGACCCGAGTCCGTGACATGGGCAAGAAGGCAACGCGAGGAGACGAGAGTATGAATACCAGCAACCGAGCAGTGAGCCTCGCAGCGATCTCGCCGTCCTTATGGCGGGGAACGGAGGAATCAGCGGGGTGGGTCAAGCCGCTGCCCCGACTTCCCGTGGTTGAGGATCGTCAGGCCTTCTTGAGTGCCCTATGCCGCGGCAAGTCCGTGATTCACGTCGGGTTCGGTGATGCCGGTGCGCGCGAGGCCACCGAATCCGAGGGTCGGTGGGTCCATGACGCGATCGCACGAAACGCGAGCCGTGTCATCGGTCTCGATGTCGATTCCGACTCAGTCGAAATGGCCCGGGCACAGGGATGGGAGGCATACCAAGCGGACTGTACCGACCCAGAAGCGATTCGCCTGCTCGGGCTCCCTGAGGCGGACCTGATCATCCTCGGCGAGGTAATCGAGCACGTGGGCAATCCTGGTGGGCTCTTGTCCGCAATGCGCGTGTCAGCAGGGCCCGCGACCCAGTTGGTGGTCACGACACCTAACGCCCTCCGTATCGCGACCGTGGTCAATGTTGCTGCCCGGCAGGAAACGAGCCACCCTGACCATGTGGCCATCTGGACAATGCCACTCTTGGCCCAACTCGTGGCGAGAAACGGGTGGCGGCCAACGCACGCGGCCATGTACCAGGTCCCGTCAATCCGCGACGAATCCACGCGCCGATCTAAAGGCGCCAGAGGTCTCGCGGGCCGAATCGTGAGGAAGTCGGCGGATCGCCTGGTTCGGTCTGCGACCCCCTATTGGGCGGACGGGCTGATCCTCGTCGCCGCAACCCTTCCCATGCCATCCTTAGACACCACTGTTCAGGAGCCAGTCCAAAGTGCCCGCTAGGCCTACGAGTGGAAGTAGCGGCCCGAGAGTCGCCATTATCAGCCCTCTCATCCGACATCCGACACGCGACCGTCTACGTGGCCGCAGCTCGTCACAATCCACATGTCCGCATCTTCACTCCTGCTGGCGCGGACTTGTCGACCTGGCCGGCGGACGTCCAGCCGGTCCAACTGCAGACTCTCAGCCACTCACACACGCGGCATTGGATGAAAGGGCTGACCGCAGCAATGTTGCGTTTCCAGCCGGACCTCATACACGTGCACAATGAACCCTGGGCAATCACGACCAACCGGATGCTTGCCACAGGGAAGCCGGTTGTCATCCATGGAGTGGAGAACATCTTCACCGAGGCACCGCTCCCCTATCGCCTCCGACGCACTGGTACTGGATCGGCCCTGCGGCGGGCTGCAGGCTACATAAACTGGGGTCAGACAGGTCTGCGCGCAGCAGAGAGGGCGGGCCTCGCTGCGTCGACACCTCGCACGGTTATCAGTGCCTCCCCGCCCGACCCGTCCGTCTTCGCGAGAGCGCCGTTTGCTCAGCCGAGTGGACGCCTTCGCCTGACCTTCGTGGGCAGACTAGTTCCTGAGAAGGGGGTCGGCACGATCCTTCACGCGATGGCTGCGCCGAACAGGCGAGATGCGGTCACGCTGGCTGTCGTGGGCGGGGGCCCCTTTGACGCAGACCTCCGCGGGAAGGCAGCCCAATTGAGAGTCAATGCGCGCTTCGTAGGCCCGCAGGACGCGGCCGGAACCCACGCCGCGATCGCGGAGGGTGACGTGTTGGCCGTCCCCTCGATCGACACGCCGGTTTGGTCAGAGCAGTGGGGTCGGGTCGTGGTCGAGGCGATGATGACGGGCCGATCGGTCCTGGCCTCCGACGCCGGCGAGTTGCCCCACCTCGTCGGCCAACCTGACTGGATCTTCCGTCAGAACGATCCTGAGTCGCTGGGCCGCGCCCTCGACATCATGCTTGCGGACCCGTCGCTCGTCACGACTCGGGCCGAGGCCGCCTATCAGCGGGCCCAACAGTTCCACCCTGAAGTGCTCGCCGCGCAACTAGTCGACTTCTGGGGCGAGGTGCTCGGAGACTGGCGAGACAGGACCGGCCGCCGATGAACGTCAGTAGATTCCGGGCATGACCAACGGGGGGGTGGCAACGGATACGGAGCGAACTCATACGGTCGCCGTGGTGATGACCTGCCACAACCGCCGCGAGGCTACCAGCGCCTGCATTCGTGCCCTCCGGGAGCAGTCGACAGACGGCGCGCGCGTCTCCCTCTTCGTCACCGACGACGGCTCCACCGATGGGACCTCCGAGGCGATCCTCGCACTCTGGCCCGAGGCCACGATCCAGGTCGGCTCTGGAAGCCTCTATTGGGCTGCAGGAATGGCGCGGGCCGAACGAGCCGCCGTCGCGGGCAAACCTGACTACCTGCTCTGGCTTAACGACGACACGAACCTCAAGCCCGGAGCCCTCCAGACGCTGCTTGACCTCAGCGATGAGTTGCCCGGGTCGATCATCGTCGGAGCCGCTGAGGACCCAGATACCGGCGAGCTCACCTACGGCGGGCGCATCCGCATCGACTGGCATCCCCAGCGGTTCCGGCGCCTACCTGCCTCACCCGAACCGCAACGGGCGGACACCTTCCATGGCAATGTGGTGCTGGTCCCCATGACCGTTCGCCGCAGGGTGGGCCCCATCGATGGCGCCTTCCCGCACGCCTACGCTGACGACGACTACGGGCTGCGCGCGACTGGACTGGGCATCCCGATCATCCAGGCGCCCGGGACCCTCGCGACCTGCCGGGAGAACCTCGGACCGACGAATGGGTCCTCGACAGCGCGCGCCCGGTGGAAGCAGGTCCAGTCCCCGAAAGGACTTCCCTGGCGCGCCCAGCTGCGGTACCTGCGCCGCCACGGGGACTGGCGATGGCCCGCGATCTTCGTCGGCCAGCAGGTGACCCGCGCGGTGGGCAGGAGGCCGTGAGCAGGTCGCCGCGCTCACGCGCCGGCCGGCCCGGGTTCGTCGATGAGCGGACAGCATCATGAGTGACCTGCCCGTCTCGAACCCGGAGGAGAGCAACTCGCGGCGCGTCCTGCGGGGGTTCGTCGCGATGTCCGCGAGTTCCTTCGGGGTCATGGCGGTCCAGCTCGGGTATGCGGCGATCACTTCACGGCTGCTCCCACCGAGCGCGTTCGGGGCGTACGCGGTGGCGCTCTCCGGTGTCGGGCTGATCGGCATGCTCGGAGGCTCGTCGCTCGGGCAGTCGGCTGCACGGCGCGATCACGACTCGGTGCAACTCGACCGGTCCCTCGTCACCCTCGCACTCCTCTTCGGCGGCACGACGGCACTCGTCGCCATGCTGCTCGCGCCGGTCTGGGGCCAGTTGTGGGGCGTGCCGGAATCGGCGCCCGTGACTCGCGTCTTGGCGCTCGGAATCCCCCTGACCGCACTGGCATCGGTGCTGGCAGGCATCCTGCGTCGAGGTGGCCGCACCTCGGCGGTCGCGGGTCGCACCGCGATCGGACAACTGACCGGAATGGCCATCGGGCTTGCCGCCGTCCTCAGTATGAAGACTGCTTGGAGCCTTGGGGTCACCGCAGTGGCAGGAGCGGTCGTGACCTTGGCTCTACTTGCAGCATCCCTTCCGCGCGAAAGGTTGACGCCGACCCGCCCCACCTCGGCGTCGATTGACGAAGTAATCTACAGTGCCAAGACAGCCGGGATGGACCTCCTGCGGTACGGCACCAACATAATCGCCCCCTGGTCGATTGGGCGATTCGTTGGGGATGCGGGGCTGGGCGGCTACAACAGGGCTACCACGGTGCTCACCCTGCCGCTGGAGGCCCTACAACG
The DNA here is from genome assembly GCA_963747335.1 of uncultured Actinomycetes bacterium. Classification (GTDB taxonomy): domain Bacteria; phylum Actinomycetota; class Actinomycetes; order S36-B12; family CAIYMF01; genus Prado023. The sequence goes on from CAVVEV010000012.1 coordinate 23,905, forward strand.
GGCCTTCACATACTCGCTGTTCCCCGAGCTGCGGCCGGGCGGCCCGGCGAGCCGCAGCAGCAAACCCCTGACGGACATAATGATCTTGGTGACTTGGCCGGCCGTCATCGTCGCCGGAACCGGATTCTTCGCCGCACCGCCGCTGCTCTCACTGATTCTGGGCCCAGGATCGGGAGTCTGCCGAGTCCCTTGCAGGAATCGCAGGGCCTTCTCGGAGTCGTGCCCATGGTGCGGGTTCCCCTCGCGTCGTCACTGGAGGCTCAGGGCTTCTTCCGAGCGACTGCGCTCGGATGGTTGTTGGGAGCCGTGTGCATCAGCGTCGGCGCTTGGGCAACTGCCCGTTCGGCTGACCCGAGGGACGCCATGTGGGGCCTGCTGACGGCCGCAGTGGTGCCGATCGCAATCTATGCGCCTGCCCTAGAACGCCTAGACGCCCTGGATTCGCGCCGCTGGGTCCGCGCGGCGCTCCCCATCGTTGGGCTGCAATTTGCTCTCGCGGCGCTTGTAGCTGCGGGCACATCCCAAGTTGAAGGTGATTCTGCGGCACTTGCAGTGGTGGCGATTGTAAGTTCAATCGAGGGGGCGATCTTGTGGCATCTCAAGGGCCGAACGTCGTTCGGAAAGGTCGCGGTCGCGTACGGCATTCCCCGGGTTCAGCTAGCCTGCCGCGCCCTAATCCATTGCCGATGCGTACATGCGTAGATGGGCATCTACCACGGCTTCCCTCGAATACCGTGATTGAAGCAACTCATGCGCGACTTCAGGCACAGAGCGAGGGGCACGCTCAAGATGGGCCAGAATGGCGTCAGACAATGCTCGTGGAGAGCGGACATCCACGAGCGTGCCGGCCGCGCCCTCCGCGAGCACCCACGGCACCGCACCTGAGTCACGTCCCCCGATGACTGGGGTGCCCAGCATCATCGCCTCGACGAGAGTGTTGCCGAACGACTCCTCCAGAGATGGGTGGACCAGGCACCACGCTGCCGCCACTTCAACGGCCAGTTTCTCTCGTCTCAGTGGCCCCAAGAAGTCGATCCCCTCCGTTACGCCAGCTGCCGCCAGACGACCAGCCAGGGGGTCCAGCTCGCCGAGCCCTTGGCCGACGAGCCGGAGCCTCGCTTCGGGAATCTCTCTACGCACCTTTCTGAATGACCGCACCAGGCCCTCGATATTCTTGCGCGGGCTGGGGTCAGCCACGCAGATGGCCGTCGGAATGCCGGACTTGACCCGCTCCACCGCGGGAAGTTCCGGCGCCATGTTCGGGATGATGGTGATCATGCGTGAATAGAGCATCTGCCGGCGCCAAGCGTCCAACATGTAGGGAGACGCCACCACCAAGTTCCTAATGCCGGGCCTCGCTCGCCATGCAACCCCAAGACGTGCCAAGCGGTACGCGTCGGGGACGTGTCGAAGAATGGTCCAAGGCGCATCCCTGGCCGTCGTCACGTGTTGCAGCCCCGAGTCCTGAGCCGCGAGCTCGAACTCGTAAGTCCAGTGAGCGTGCACGATTTCGGGTTTGGTGTCGCGCAACACGTCCACCATCGCTCGCCGTTCAATGGCGTAAAGGTCGGGCAGATGGTGGCGTGGCCGGGGCCTCGCAGGCCTAATCGCGAGATGAAACTCTGGGCCATGCAGATCAATGGAGTCGACCTCGGGGGACGGATCCGTGGTCACGAATGTGACTCGGTGCCCTGCCTCGACCAAGCCCTTGGCGAGCTCACTCACGGCGGAGGCGGCCTGGTGACCGACGATTCTCGAAGCCACTGAGGCGTCGTCCGGGTGGAGCAACCCGACGAGATCCCGGGGCGAGCACCACCCCACGAGCGCGATGTGCACTATGCAGCCCCTCCGATTCCAGACAAGCACCGAGCGACCGTCATGCGACCTCGGCCGCGCTCGAATCGCCGTTCATCTGACTCCCGAAACCCCACTCAGCCCCGACCCGACCACCTTGCGAGCCTTGAGCTCCATTGATGGGTTCCGGGGTGCAGACTGCAATCACCGCCACGTATCCCACGACCCCCATGGTCAACTCAAAAAGGTGCGCGTAGTTGTCACCCAGAGCAAGGGTCAAGACAACCAGGAAGAGAGGGATGCCACCGCGCTCGCCGCGTACCGAGAGAAGCAGCGAGAGCATCAGTATCAAGACGAAGAGAAGCCCGAGAACTCCGCTGTATAGGAGATGCTCGAACACGATCGAGTGCAGACGGGCAGCCCAAGGCGGCAACAGACCTGACTCGACAAGATCAGCCCCCGCGCCCGGCCCCCCCAGCCCCCACAACCAGTCCGATCCCAAGAGCCTGGGCACGGATGCCCAGACCTCATAGCGGCCGGTGCCGGTCGCCGCATTGCTGTCCGTCGCAAGCGACTGGATCGTGACCCAGCCGACCAGCCCAGCAGCAACGACGACCCCCAGGCGAAGCCGCAGCTTCCCTTGTAGGACCACGTACGCGACGGTGCCGAGCAGAGCGGCCAGGCCCGCTGTCCGCGAAGACGAGGCAAGCAACAGCGGAGTTGAAAGGCCAAGAAGTGGCCACGAGAGTCGAGTTCCTGCCAGCGCCAGCCCAATGCCCATCGCCGAAAAGGCACCCAGCGCATTGGGGTGAGCGAACATCCCCGACCAGCGCGCATCTAGGCCCATGGCGGAAAGGGCTGGGTTCCAGTACGGCGAATCGACATCCAGAGCCTCGCCGGACCCTCCCGACCCCGTGCCCTCCATAAGCCCGAACGGGAGCAGCAGCAGCATTAGCCCCGCAAACGTGGTCCAGACTGGTGTGATTCCCCGCTCGACCAAGTTCCGGTCGATCCGCACCCACCACAACACCCCAAGACCCGCGAAGAGCGATAGCTGCGGCAGGTAAGGCCACGAGCCCACCAAGAGCGCGAGCAATTGGATCGACACGACTGCAAGCCAGAGGGCAGCCCATGCGCGCCTCGGCCAGACCGGATACCGCTGAAGACCACTCTTGGGCACGAACGCAGCTTCGACCACCCCGGCACCTAGCACAAACAGCCCGAGCCCCGTGGCCGACCTAGGGTCGAGAACTCCGAGCGCCAGCAGGAGTGTCGGCAGCAGTTGCGATCCGACGACCAGTCCGACTGCAAGTCTTCGATGGCCCTGCTGAGAGGCCTGAGCTCGTAACAGAAGCCACGCGAGCCCCAATGCGAGACCAGCAGCAAGAAGTAGGACGGTCGTCGGGGATGGCATCGCTAGAACGACGGCTCTGTCAGCGCCGCGCGGTCAGCAGCCACCATCAACCGCGCCAACTCCGGCGTCAGCGTCTCCGGCTTCCACCCCAGCTTCGCCGCCGCCTTCGACGCGTCCCCGATCAGGTCGTCCACCTCGGTCGGGCGCAGGTACCGCTCGTCGAACCGCACGTGCTTCTCCCAGTCCAGCCCCGCGTGCTCGAACGCGATCTGCAGGAAGTCGCGCACCGTGTACGAGGTCCCTGTGGCGATCACGAAGTCGTCGGGCTCGTCGGCCTGCAGCATCCGCCACATCGCCTCGACGTACTCCTTGGCGTAGCCCCAGTCGCGGACCGCGTCGAGGTTGCCCATGTAGAGGTGCTCCTGCAGGCCCGGCGGCGATCCGCGCCACCGCCATCGTGATCTTGCGGGTCACGAACGTCTCGCCGCGGCGCGGCGACTCGTGGTTGAACAGGATCCCGTTGATCGCGAACAGCCCGTAGGCCTCGCGGTAGTTGCGGGTCATCCAGTAGGAGTAGACCTTCGCCGCCCCGTACGGGGAGCGCGGGTAGAACGGCGTCAGACTCGTTCTGCGGCGGCGGGGTCGCACCGAACATCTCCGAGCTCGACGCCTGGTAGAACCGGGCCGGCACCTTCGACTCCCGGATCGCCTCGAGCATCCGGGTGGTGCCCAGGCCGGTCACGTCGCCGGTGAACTCCGGCTCGTCGAAGCTGACCCGCACGTGCGACTGCGCGGCCAGGTGGTAGACCTCGTGTGGGCTGGATCCGCTCCATCAGCGTCACCAGCCGCGAGCCGTCGGTCAGGTCGCCGTAGTGCAGGAACAGCCGGGCATTCGGGTCGTGCGGGTCCTGGTAGAGGTGGTCGATGCGCGCGGTGTTGAACGTCGACGCCCGACGGATCAGGCCGTGGACCTCGTAGCCCTTCTCCAGCAGCAGCTCGGCCAGGTACGAGCCGTCCTGGCCGGTGATCCCGGTGATCAGGGCGGTGCGGCCCTCGGTGGGTGAGCCGTTCGCGGCGTGCTTGCTGGGGTGGGCTGTGGGCGGCGAGTCAGCGGGCGCGGCGCTCCCAGTCCTGACCTGGACCATCGGCATCCCCTTCGCCGGTGGGACCACCCCCGCGGGGCCCCGTCTGGGGAGAAGGGTACGCGACACTCCCGGAGCGCATCACAACGGTGTGATCGCGGTGGTCATCGGCCCGCCTCCGGGCCCGACCTGGTTACGGGCCTCCACCCGGAACCGGTAGCTCGACGTCGAGGCCAACCCGATCACCGTGTACGTGGTGTCCGTGGACCCAGTGCTGTACGTCACCACGGTCCAGGTCGCCCCATCATCCTCGCTACGCAACACCTTGTACCCCAGGATCGGCAGACCACCGGTATCACCCGGCGCCCCCCAGGACAACGCCACCGAACTCGGACCCGCCACACCCGACAACCCCGTCACCGGACCCGGCACCGTCGCCGGGATCGTCACCGCAGCCGACGGGACCGACCACGCACCCGGACCACCCCAGTTCTCAGCAGCCACCCGGAACACCCACGACTCACCCTTGGCCAGACCCGACACCAGCATGCTGGTGCTGCCCGAACCTGGCACCCACCCCGCAACCGTCCACACCGGAGTCCCAGACGCCAGCGACTTCTGCACCACATACCCCGTGATCGGCGTCCCACCAGAGTCAGCCGGAACCGACCACGACACCGTCGCCCGCCCACCACCGGGACCCGCCACAGCCGACACACCCGACGGCGCACCCGGCGGAGCAGACGGCAACGGTGTGATCGCGGTGGTCATCGGCCCGCCTCCGGGCCCGACCTGGTTACGGGCCTCCACCCGGAACCGGTAGCTCGACGTCGAGGCCAACCCGATCACCGTGTACGTGGTGTCCGTGGACCCAGTGCTGTACGTCACCACGGTCCAGGTCGCCCCATCATCCTCGCTACGCAACACCTTGTACCCCAGGATCGGCAGACCACCGGTATCACCCGGCGCCCCCCAGGACAACGCCACCGAACTCGGACCCGCCACACCCGACAACCCCGTCACCGGACCCGGCACCGTCGCCGGGATCGTCACCGCAGCCGACGGATCCGACCACGCACCCGGACCACCCCAGTTCTCAGCAGCCACCCGGAACACCCACGACTCACCCTTGACCAGACCCGACACCAGCATGCTGGTGCTGCCCGAACCCGGCACCCACCCCGCAACCGTCCACACCGGAGTCCCGGACGCCAGCGACTTCTGCACCACATACCCCGTGATCGGCGTCCCACCAGAGTCAGCCGGAACCGACCACGACACCGTCGCCCGCCCACCACCGGGACCCGCCACAGCCGACACACCCGACGGCGCACCCGGCGGAGCAGACGGCAACGGTGTGATCGCGGTGGTCATCGGCCCGCCTCCGGGCCCGACCTGGTTACGGGCCTCCACCCGGAACCGGTAGCTCGACGTCGAGGCCAACCCGATCACCGTGTACGTGGTGTCCGTGGACCCAGTGCTGTACGTCACCACGGTCCAGGTCGCCCCATCATCCTCGCTACGCAACACCTTGTACCCCAGGATCGGCAGACCACCGGTATCACCCGGCGCCCCCCAGGACAACGCCACCGAACTCGGACCCGCCACACCCGACAACCCCGTCACCGGACCCGGCACCGTCGCCGGGATCGTCACCGCAGCCGACGGATCCGACCACGCACCCGGACCACCCCAGTTCTCAGCAGCCACCCGGAACACCCACGACTCACCCTTGACCAGACCCGACACCAGCATGCTGGTGCTGCCCGAACCCGGCACCCACCCCGCAACCGTCCACACCGGAGTCCCAGACGCCAGCGACTTCTGCACCACATACCCCGTGATCGGCGTCCCACCAGAGTCAGCCGGAACCGACCACGACACCGTCGCCCGCCCACCACCGGGACCCGCCACAGCCGACACACCCGACGGCGCACCCGGCGGAGCAGACGGCAACGGTGTGATCGCGGTGGTCATCGGCCCGCCTCCGGGCCCGACCTGGTTACGGGCCTCCACCCGGAACCGGTAGCTCGACGTCGAGGCCAACCCGATCACCGTGTACGTGGTGTCCGTGGACCCAGTGCTGTACGTCACCACGGTCCAGGTCGCCCCATCATCCTCGCTACGCAACACCTTGTACCCCAGGATCGGCAGACCACCGGTATCACCCGGCGCCCCCCAGGACAACGCCACCGAACTCGGACCCGCCACACCCGACAACCCCGTCACCGGACCCGGCACCGTCGCCGGGATCGTCACCGCAGCCGACGGGACCGACCACGCACCCTTGCCGCCCGCGTTCTCCGCACGCACCCGGAAGATCCAGCTCGTGCCCTTCAGCAACCCCGTCCCCACCAGACTCGTGCCCGAACCCGTGACCGAACCCACAACCGTCCAGTCCACAGGCCCGCCCGCAGGCGACTTCTGCACCTCGAACCCCGTGATCGGGGCAGCACCGGCCGGCGCGGTCCAGGACAACGACACCGAAGTCGAACCCGGCGTTGACGTACCGCCCACACCTGTCGGCGCACCCGGAAGGGTCGTCACCGCAGCAGACGGACCCGGACCACGCACTCGGCCCGGTGCCATTCACCGCACGCACCTGGAAGATCAGCTCACTGCCATTGGGCAGACCTGTCACCAGGAGGCTCGTTCCCGTGCCCGTGACGGAACCCGCGGCAGTCCAGATCGGCGCACCGGTCGCCGGGCTGGACTCCACCTCGTAGCCCGTGATCGGCGTACCGCCATTGTCAACCGGCGCCGTCCACGTCAGGGACACCTCGCCAGCACCCGGTCCGGTCGTGCCGGCCAGGCCGGTCGGCGCACCCGGCGTCGTCCCCGGGATCGCCACCGCCGCCGACGGATCCGACCAAGGGCCTGGGTCTGGGTTCACCGCACGGACCTGGAAGATCCACGAGGTGCCCTTGGCAAGCCCGCCCACCACCAGGCTCGTGCTCGGATCCGCCACCGAACCGGCAATCGTCCACGGAGTCCCGGTCGACGGCGCCTTGAGCACCTCGTACCCCGTCACCGCTGGCACCCCATCGGCGACAGACGGGTCCCACGTCACCGTGATCTCGCCCGCGCCCGTGACAGTGCCGGCGCCAGCCACATTCGTCGGCTTGGTCAGCGCGAAGACTGCTTCCTCGGAGGTGGAGGTCACAGTCATCTCCGGGAACTCCGCGCCGTACCCCACGGTGTTCTCCGCGACCACGCGGTAGGTGTCGGTTGTCAGGCCAGCGCCGTCGACGTAGGTCCGCACTCCCTTGCCGTTCGCGGCATTCAGCGGCGAGGGAACCGTGGTGACGGTGTCCCAGCCCTCCCCCGCCCTCTTCTTGCGCTGGACGAGGTACGCGGTCTCGGCGATCGAGTTGTCGTTCCACGTCACCTTGGCCCCGCCGCCCTGCGTGGACAGCAGCACACCATCGGGCGTCCTCGGCGGGTAGGCCACCGTCACCGGGCGCATCATGTCCATCTCCTCATGGCTGAGGATGTGGCAGTGGAAGACGTACTCCCACCCGAAGTTCACCAGCTTGTTCACGATGGGAGCGGTCGGGATGCCCTGCGGGGAGATGTTGTTGAACATCTCGGTCGACCCGGCGTCCATCATCGGGTTGAGCAGGCGCACGGAGTTCGGGATCTCCCATGGCAGCTCGGGGATGATCGGGCGCAGTGCCACGATCGTGTCCTCGAGCGGTGCCATCCGCACCGTGTCCTTCCAGCCCAGCTCCTCCGGGTCCGGTGGCTTGATGATGTTGTCCCACGTGACGCGGTTGAGCACCTGGACGTCGTACAGGTGGAAGTGGATCGGGTGCGTGTCCACACCGTTGTGCGTCACCCGCCAGAGTCTGGCTGCCGTCATCGGCCAACCCGATCGGCTTGATGTCGACGTTGCTCGCCGCCTCGCCATTGGCATAGGTGACGTCGATCTCCGGCAGCTTGGTGGCATCGATCATCTCGGTCGCCGGGTTCATGAACGGATACAACGTGACGTTCTGCAGGCCGGGTGTCGGCGGTGAGGCCTCGATGCCGAGGTTGGCCTGCATCCGGCCGAAGTCGTCGAACGTGGACGAGTTCATCTCGTCATGGATCGCCTTCGGCTCGAGCTTGATCGTCTTCTTCGAGTTCGGCGCCGCCAGGGTGTTGAAGCTCAGCGTGCGCGGTGTCGTTGACCCGCACGAGCCCGTCGCAGCGGGTCGAGGTGCTGTCCGGGCGCGTTGCAGTTGCTCGCCGCGGCGAAGTTGGTGCCGTAGGCGGAGTTGTAGGGCTGCTGGCCCACGATGATCGGGTGCTGCGAGGACTCGAACACCCCGGTGCCGCTCGGCGTTGTGCTTGAAGGCGTTGTTCAGCTTGGTCAGGTTGAACGGCGCAGCCGGGGTCACCTCGGTCGCCGGGCGCACCTCCACCCTCATGATCGTGCGCGTGTTCGGCCCGTACCCGGGCAGGATCTTCGGTGCACCCACCGGGCTGAGGTCCGGGGCGCCCGTGTAGTAGTCGTACGACGGGATGCGCGCCGGGAAGGCCGCGGGGGCGTCGTTGTAGAGGATCAGCGTCTTGCCCGCGAACTTCGAGAAGTCCACGATCGCATCCGCACGCTCGGCCGGAGCCAGGAGCAGGGAGTGCTTGTCCACGTTGCCGACGTCGAACCGGGTCGCGTCGGTGATCCAGGTGGTCTCCTGCTGTCCATTGACCACCACCGGCTTGGGCAGGAAGCCGCCCTCGGTGCCGATCTGGACCCAGTCCGGGCCGTCGAGGGTGCCACCGACGGTGTCCGGGGTCGGGAACACCACCGGGTCGAGTTGGGCAGCATCGAGCTCGGCCTTCTTGAGCTTGACCTCGGACTTGCCACCGCCGTTCTTCACATCAGGGTCGGCGATGTACCACTGGAAGTTGAAGAACCGGTCGTTGGCCGCGTTGAGAACGCGCAGCCGGTACGACTTCGGGTCCACGGTGGTCGTCGGGTAGGCCACGCCGTTGACGATCGGGGTGTCGTTGAACTGCTCCATGCCCGCCGAGATGTTCGGCGTGCCGGGGATCTGCTCCGGCTCGCAGTACGGGTCGGTGTCGTAGGTCCACGTGGCGGGGTCGTCGATGTTGCACGCCGGGTCGAAGTACGGGTTCTTGATCGGCCCGTACACCGTGCCCGTGGCCGGCGGCCAGAACCACGGCCCGTACATCCAGCGCCCGTAGGCGCTCATGCCCGAGGGGTCGCCCGGGTTCTGGGCAGGCATGTAGACGTGGTGGTACCAGAAGTTGCCCTCACCGCCCCAGCGGTCGGTGTCCCAGGTCGGGTCCTGCGCGGCCAGCTGGTCGGGGCCGGGGACGAACGTGCGGTCCTGGACGATCAGCGGGATCTGGTCGGCCGGGATGGTCCCGTCGTCGATCAGCTTCTGCTCCATCGCGTCGGTGATCATGTAGCCCGCAGCCTCGCCGGCGTACACGTTCAGCCGGGTGATGCCCCAGGCGTGGTCGTGGTAGAACATCAGCCGCGCGCTCTGCTGGTTGGTGTAGAAGAACGTCTGGCAGCCGTCGTCGTCGGCCTCGCAGCCGCTCATGTCCGGCACCTCGCGCACGCTCACGCCCTGCGGGTAGCCGGTCGACCTCATCGGCCGGGGTGATCCACTGGTGCGGGGTCCCGTCGCTGATCCACGGGGTGATCCCGCCGTGCAGGTGCAGGGTCGCCGGTTGTCCTTGAAGCAGTCGAACCCTTGGGCGCCTTGCCGCACTCGGGGATCGCGGACCTCGTCGAGAACCTCGCCGGTGCCGGTGAGGCCATGGTCCATGCCGAACTTGCCCGAGCCCATCATCGTGCTGTCGACCGGCAGGAACAGATCGCCCTCAGCACCCGTCGGCAGCAGGTTGCGGAACACGATCCGGACCGGGCGGTCCTTGGTCGCCGCGATGAACGGGCCGAGGTACTGCGGTGGCGTGACTCCTCTGTAGCCGGCGATCGGGGCAGAGCCGACGCCGTCCTTGAGAGCGTTGGACAGCGGGACGCCGGAGAACCCCTGGGCTTCCAGGGCGGGCGTCATCAACTGCACGTACCCGCGCACCAGGGTGGGGGGCAGGTCCTTGTGGAACTTCGTGCGGTACTGCACCAGGCCGATCTCGTACACGTCAGCCTCGATGGGGGTGCCCTCGTCGTCGGGGTAGGACGCCACTGTGGGAACCCCGACCGGGATGTACTTGTCGTTCGCCCCGGTCGGGCAAGCCGGCGGGGTGCAGGTCACGGGCAGCTGGTCCTCGAACTTCTTGATGCCCGGGGTGACGTAGCCGGACCCGGGGGCGTCGAGGGTCAGCCCGGTGATCGAGCCGGTGTTCACCGTCGCGGTCGCCGTGGCGCCGGCGCCGGATCCGGTCGCGTCGGTGATCGAGACGGTGGGGGCCGTGGCGTACCCGTCGCCCGGGTCGTCCACGACGATCGAGGAGATCTTCAAGGTGGACGTCGCCGTGGCGGCTGAGCCGCCGTCTGCGAGGTTGATCGGATCGAACTGCGTGCCGTTGAGGATGGCGATGCCAGGTGCGGTCGAGTAGCCGGAGCCCGCGTTGTCGACGACCACCTCGGCGATCGTGACCGGGCGCCGCCGTTCGTTGTTGCAGGTGCGGGGTTGGTCTCGTCGCACACGACGTGGGCCGTGGCCTGCACGCCGTCAGGATCGTCCGGGAAGTCGATGCTGACCGTCGGGAACGTGTAGCCGCTGCCCGGGTCGGTGAGGGTGATCGCGTCGACGCTTCCGTAGACGGTCGCGCTGGCGGACTCAGTGGCGTCACCGGGAGGGAGGGGTCCAGGACGGTGGCCGCGAACGAGTAGGTCCGGTTCTCGGGGACGACGGGATACCCGGCGCTGCCCAACTCCACAGTGCCGCCCTGGATGGGCGCCGTGGGCGCGGTGAAACTCAGGATGTCGGTGCCCACCCCGGTGTCCGTCGGGATGCCCGAGCCGTAGAACGCCAGGACGTCGCCGGCCTGGACCGCGACCCCCGGGTTGACCGGGTAGGCGACCTGCTCAGACACGGTTCCGTCTCCGGGCAGCGGGGGGACGGTCTTCAGGTCGCTCGCGTAGACCACCGAGTACTGGTTCGTCACCGTGGGGCGCAGGACGTAGGCCGTGAAGGTCTTGCCGGCCGATGGGGAGTCGCTCCCGCCTGTGCTTGCCTGATTCCAGCTCAGGAACTCCGTGAGGGTCCCGGCGGGCAGCACGGAGTTGGGCATCACGACGAGGGCCGGCAACGGGGCGGCGGTGTTCGGGAAGTCGGTGGCGTAGGCGCGGTCCACCAAGGGGGTTGCCCACCTGGACGGGGGTCCCGGCGCCCTCACCGCCGGAGAAGCTGACCGTGGGCGCGGTGTACCCGGCGCCCGCGTTGTCGATCGTGACCCCGGTGACCGCACCGGAGGCCGCGACCGTCGCAGTGGCCATCGCCCCGTCGCCAGTGCCCTCGCTGATGAACTCGACCGTGGGCGCGGACGTGTACCCGCCGCCCGGATCGGTCAGGGTCAACTCGGTGACCGCACCGTCGGCCCCTACCGTCGCGGTGGCCTGCGCACCCGAGCCGCCTCCGCCGGTGAACGCCACGGCGACGTCCGGCGTCGTCAGCGGGCTGTTCGCCCAGTTCGGCCAGGGCCCGAAGTAGTGCGGGATCTTCGTGGGATCCGGCCCGGCCGCCGCGGCGGGCAAGGCGGAGGGGCCGATCTGGCCTGCCAGAGTCAGTATCAGCGCCAGGACTGTGGCGATGCTGATCGTGATCCTGCTGGTCGATGTCTGTGCCATGACGTGCCCCCGTTGCATTGGGTTGAATTGGCATGCGCGGCGCAACTTAGCGGCGGCTACCCTAAGGACACAAGAGTGAATGTCCGATTCGTTGGGGGACAAATCTGGGGGTCATTTCGCGATTCGGGCAAGATCCTTTGGGTGCCGAGGTATATTTCGGGATGTCACGATTTCCGCCATTCTTGAAAATCCGCCCACTTCGGCCTGATTGCGGTGCGATGTCCGTTATATTGTGCTTTGGGACGAGACCTGCCGCCCAGGGCGCGGCGTTGCGGCCTCCCAGCACGACCACCGGCTCCTGCGCGCTGAAAGTTGACTGAGGGTGATCCGATTCGGCTTCGCTCTGTGATAAGAATGTCTCAGGAACGTGCTTTCCATTGCGCCTCGTGGCAACTTATCCAGTACTCCGGGATGCGCTCCAGGGCCGCGAGTCCTCGCACCTCCTGATCCCTTGGCCATACCTCGATCGCCCGTGTGGTCGAGAATCTTGGGACTCGCGACCCGACATCCGGCATTGAGCCTGCGGAGGGCTTGTCGGCCCGGGCGACCGGTGCAATGAATGCCCTTGAGCCTACGGGCGCTATTTCCAATCCGTTGCTCCCATAATTCCGAGGGATACCATTTCCCCGACGAATCTGCGCGAATTGTTTGGGCCAACCTGCCGCATCCACAAGGGTGTCGATCGTCCGGAGGGGTCATCCCTTGGCTACGCTGCCGACGACCGACAGAGAGGCCCTACGCATGCGGTCCACCATTCGATTCGCTGTCCACTGCGTCGCCGCGCTGACTGCGGCCCTCGCGCTGTCGGCCTGCACGGGGGACGACCCCGCGGCCGCGCCCGCGGCTCCGGCCACCGACTCGGCGCAGGGGACAGACCCGGCGAACACCGCGGAATGGTGCGAGGCCTACTCAGCGATCGCAGCCAACCTGGGCGCCCTGGGTCAGACGCCCGAGGACGCGGCCAGCGGTATCGGCCTGATGGCCACGTTCGACCGCCTGTGGCTCTCGGCAGGCCAACTCGGCCTGGTCACGCCCGAGGAGGTCGAGGCCAACCGGGCAGCCGGGCAGGGATACGGCGGGATCATGCAGATGGTGGCCGACGGCGCGAGCGACGAGGAGATCCGCGCGGCCCAGGCCACCTTCACCGCGTCGACCGAGGAGATGCGCGAGCCGTTGACGTCGTCGTCGACCAAGATCACTGAGGCATGCCAGCTGGGAAGCCCGTCGCGCCTCCGCCGCGCCGTAGGGACGCCACGAGGGCGGGTAGAACGGCGTGGACTCGTCCTGCGGCGGCGGGGTCGCGCCGAACATCTCCGAGCTCGACGCCTGGTAGAAGCGGGCCGGCACCTTCGACTCCCGGATCGCCTCCAAGATCCGGGTCGTGGCCAGGCCGGTCACGTCCCCGGTGAACTCCGGCTCGTCGAAGCTCACCCGCACGTGCGACTGCGCGGCGAGGTGGTAGACCTCGGTCGGCGCGATCCGCTCCATCAGGGTCACCAACCTGGAGCCGTCGGCCAGGTCGCCGTGGTCGGCCATCGGTTCATTCCTCGTGCCGGTGGGACCGCCCCCGTGGGGTCCCGGATGGGGGCAAGGGAGTCGATGGTGGGCAGCTGGCTACCAAGTGAGCTCGGAGGCCAACCGGGTCGACCTATCCCGCAACTCCTGCGGATATTTCCCCGGTGCTGGCATGACCCCACCCCTCCGTGGAATCAGGCCCTCCACCAAAGCCGGGTCGGTTCACAGCGCGACCCACGACACCCTGGCCCGCGCGCCGCCGGTCTTCTCGTAGTACTCCACGGTGATGGTGTGCTGGCCCTCGGTGAGGGCGGTGGTGCCCTGGTACGCAGTAGGCGATTGGTCCTTCCAGCCGTCGATGAGAGGAGTGTCGGACGCAGACACCTGGTCGACGAACACCCGGATGCCGTCGTCGCCAAGGGCGTCGAAGCGGTAGGTGCCGGCGGTGAAGGCTGCGGTCGTGGTCCACCGCACCGAGAAGTTGTCCGCGGGGAGCACCGCGGCGGGGGCTGCGGTCCAGTTCTTGTCCAGGGTGGCGCCCTCGCAGCGGATCAGGGTAGGGGTGCCGGTGAGGGTGTTGTTGGGGTAGTAGGCCCCGGACCAACCGTCGCAGGTGCCCGGTGCCATGCTGAGCTTGGCCCGCGCCCCGCCGGTCTTCTCGTAGTACTCCACAGTGACGGTGTGGGGTTGACCGTCGAAGGTGTACTGGCCCTGGTAGGCGGTCGGCCCCTGGTCCTTCCACCCGTCAATGATCCAGGTGCTGTCGACCTTGACCCGGATACCGTCATCGGCCAGGGCATCGAAACGCCAGGTCACCCCATCCGCAGGGGCCACCGACGTGGTCCACCGCACCGAGAAGTTGTCCGCCGGGAGCACCGCGGCCGGGGCTGCGGTCCAGTTCTTGTCCAGGGTGGCGCCCTCGCAGCGAATCAGGGTCGGAGTGCCGGTCAGGGAGTTGTTCGGGTAGTAAGCCCCGGACCATCCCTCGCAGGCACCCGGTGCCATCGTCAGCTTGGCCCGCGCCCCGCCGGTCTTCTCGTAGTACTCCACAGTGACGGTGTGGGGTTGACCGTCGAAGGTGTACTGGCCCTGGTAGGCGGTCGGCCCCTGGTCCTTCCACCCGTCAATGATCCAGGTGCTGTCGACCTTGACCCGGATACCATCATCAGCCAGGGCATCGAAACGCCAGGTCACCCCATCCGCAGGGGCCACCGACGTGGTCCACCGCACCGAGAAGTTGTCAGCCGGGAGCACCGCGGCCGGGGCTGCGGTCCAGTTCTTGTCCAGGGTGGCGCCCTCGCAGCGAATCAGGGTGGGGGTGCCGGTCAGGGTGTTGTTGGGGTAGTAAGCCCCGGACCATCCGTCGCAGGTGCCCGGTGCCATCGTCAGCTTGGCCCGCGCGCCGCCGGTCTTCTCGTAGTACTCCACGGTGACGGTGTGGGGTTGGCCGTCGAAGGTGTACTGGCCCTGGTAGGCGGTCGGCCCCTGGTCCTTCCACCCGTCGAGGATCCAGGTGGTGTCGACCTTGACCCGGATACCATCATCAGCCAGGGCATCGAAACGCCAGGTCACCCCATCCGCGGGGGCCACCGACGTGGTCCACCGCACCGAGAAGTTGTCCGCGGGGAGCACCGCGGCCGGGGCTGCGGTCCAGTTCTTGTCCAGGGTGGCGCCCTCGCAGCGAATCAGGGTGGGGGTGCCGGTCAGGGTGTTATTGGGGTAGTAGGCCCCGGACCAACCGTCGCAGGTGCCCGGTGCCATGGTGAGCTTGGCCCGCGCGCCGCCGGTCTTCTCGTAGTACTCCACGGTGACGGTGTGGGGTTGGCCGTCGAAGGTGTACTGGCCCTGGTAGGCGGTCGGACCCTGGTCCTTCCACCCGTCAAGGATCCAGGTGCTGTCGACCTTGACCCGGATACCATCATCAGCCAGGGCATCGAAACGCCAGGTCACCCCATCCGCAGGGGCCACCGAAGTGGTCCACCGCACCGAGAAGTTGTCCGCCGGGAGCGTGCCGGGAATCGGCGACGCGGTGCCCCAGTCGAAGTCGATGGCCGCGTCACACCGTTCGGTGGCCGTCCCACCCAGGACATTGCTCGCGAAGTACTCACCCAGCCACAGCCCCGCCCCACACACCAGCAGCGGGGCCACCGGGGCGGACTTGGCCGAGGGCGCACCCGTCCCCTGGGCATTGATCGCAGCCACGTCGAACTGGTACGCCATACCGTTCGTCAGGCCGGTCACCGTGAAGGTCGTGCCCGCATCAGGCGTGCTTTGAGTCGCCAACGGGGTCTCCGAATTCGCCTCGAACACCCGCACGGCATAGCCCGCCACGGCAGTTCCACCGTCGTCAGTTGGGGCTGTCCAGGACAGCGCCACCTCCCCGTCACCCGCCTGAGCAGTCAGGCCCGACGGCGCACCCGGCGGAGTCGCCGGGACAGCCACCGCCACCGACGGTGCCGACCACGCACCCTCACCACCGGCATTCACCGCACGCACCTGGAAGACCCACGAGCTGCCACCGGCCAGACCAGACACCACCAGGGTCGTCGCCGAGGCCGTCGCCGAACCTGCGCCCTCCCACACCGGATCCCCGGTCGACGGCGACTTCTGAACCACGTAGAACTCAACCGGCGCCGCACCCACCGGCGCAGCCGCCCACGACAACGTCACCTCGCCGGCACCCGGACCCGCCACACCCTTCACACCGGTCGGCGCACCAGGCGGAGCGAATGCCGGCCTGACCACTTCGGACTTGACCGACGCCGCTCCGGTCCCGATGTCGTTGACCGCCGCTACATCGAATCGGTAGCCGGTCCCGTTCGTCAGGCCCGGCACCACGAAGCTCGTACCAGCGCCGGTCGGCTCATGCACGGCGAAGACAGCAGCGGAGTCGCCCTCGTACACCCGCACCACGTACCTCGTGATCACGTAGGTCCGCCCGCCGGTGTCCAGCGGCGCTGTCCACGTCAGCTCCACCAAGCCCTCCCCTGCCGTCCCCGTGACACCCGTCGGCGCCCCAGGTGCCGTCGGGGGGAGGTAGACATCGGCGTTCGGCGACCATGCACCAGCGCCTGCGGCATTCACCGCCCGCACCCGGAAGGCCCATGAGTTGTACTTGGTCAGGCCACCCGCCACGAAGCTGGTGGATGAGGCGGCGACAGGCCCAGCGTTCACCCAATCGGTCGGGACGCTGGAGTCATACTTGTGCACCTCGTAGCCGGTGATCGGCACGCCGCCGGTCTCCGTCGGCGCGGTCCACGTGATCCTGGCCTCATCGGCTGCCAGGGTTGGGTCGGTGGCGGCAAGCACGGCGGTCACCGCAGTCGGCGCGCCAGGCAGACCCGCCGGAGTGACCAGCGGGGACTTGGCCGAGGCCGCACCGGTCCCGACCCCGTTGACAGCCGCCACATCGAATCGGTAGCGGGTGCCGTTCGTGAGGCCTGTAACCACGAGCCTCCGTGCCACCGGCAGTTGTGGTCTGCGTGAGGGAGTTCTCGGTGGAGTCCTCCACGAAAGCCCGCACCACGTAGCCGGAGATCGGCGAGCCGCCATCCGAGCCCGGAGCCGTCCAGGTGACCTTGGCCGTCGTGTCTCCCGGGGTGGCGTTCACGCCAGTCGGCGCATCGGGAGCCGTGGGGAGGTAGCCCCCTGCCCCGATGGGCAGGGTGATCGTGGTGGCGTCATCGAGCCAACCAGAAAGGGCCCCGCCGTAGGGCGCCAGTGACGCGCCGGTGCTGCCCGTCGGCACGGTGACTGGCACGGCGACGGAGGCTGTTCGGGATGTGCACCACCCCGGCCGAATCGACATACCCGTCGGATGCGCCGACTTGCTCGGCGCGCCAGTTCGACAGCCGCGTCATTGCCTGGTGCTGGCCGGTCAGGCTGGCCTGCACGAGGGGGGTCGTGTTGGTCTTGAACGTGCTGTTGTAGACGTTGATGACCCCGTCGAGGACCGGGTACAGCAGGCCGTCCTCGGCCAGGTTGGACTGGTGGGCGTAGAAGGGCCGGGGGTCGTTGGTCAGCACGAACTTCAGGGCGTTGCGGACCTCGATCGGAAGGATGTAGCTGTTGAAGCTGGCCTCGGCCTGCTCGGGATCGTCCGCCGGCAGGGGCGTGATGCAGGTCGACGTTGTCGGGTTGTCCTCGCAGATCCCACTGCCGCCGTTGGCGACGGAGGTGTAGATCCAGTTGTACTCATCCACCTCATCGAGGTACCTGCCCACGTTGAAGAAGATGTTCATGGGGTGACGGGGCACCGTGCGGACCGTACTCCCATCGAGCAGGCGGGGCTCAGATTCGCGAGAGGCGTCCGAGCCGGTGTAGTCGATGCGATTGGCGCTGAGCGCTGGGCCGAGGAAGGGGTTGTCGACCGGCTGCTGGGGCAGGCGCTTGAGGCCGCCATGCTCGCCCGTGACCAGCTCCTTCGGGTCGAAGTTCGGCAACTCGTTCTGGGCTGCCCAGGCGAGGTTCAGCTGAACTTCCGAGCTGATCACACTCGGGGACGCATACCAGAGGCCGTCAGGCCCCTGCTCCGCAGCAAGGTCGGGCTCCCACCTGTTGTCCACATCCGCGACATCCGCAGGGCTGTTGGCGCAGCGCCAGGTCTGCCCCTGCTCGTCTGGGGACTGCGCCATCCGGATGCAGCCGAGGAACTGGTGGCTGTAGGTGTGGTTGAGCCAGTTGAACTCACCCTTGTTGGCGAGCAGCTCGGCGGTGAGAGGGTCGCCCTCGCGTTGGACGCTGCCGACAGCGTTGAAGGTCATGTCCAGCTTCAACCCGGTGCGGTTCTGCCAGTCGATCAGTCGGTCGACGTCGTCAACCGTCATCCGGATGCTGTCCATCGGGACGTTCTCGCAACCCGCGTCCGGAGGCGTGCAGTCGTTGACCGCGTTCCAGCGCGTGTCGTCATTGAGGACGTCATCGATGTGCGCATTGAGGTAGTTGCGGTTGTAGCCCAGTGCGATCCCACGGGTCGCCCACGAGACGATCCCCTCGGCGATCACGTTGAACCACTGCATCTGCCAGTTGTACGACGCGGTGAACACGAGCTCCTCACGGCCTCCGTGGGCGAACACCCCGGCGATCGTCCCGGTGGTCCCGCCGAGGGTCGTGGTGAGCAGGGGGGTGAAGGACTGGGAGGCAGGCATGGCTGGGTCCGCCTCGGCGAGGACTCCGTAGGTCTCCGTGATGCTCGGATTGGAGTCCTCGATGGCCACGGTCCCTGTGAGGTACGAGAACGGGCCGGAAAGCCCCGCCCCGGTCACGGTCACGGTGGATCCATCCAGGGCGCCCGCCGTCCCGGTGGCGGTGAGCCCCACCGCCGGGGAGGGGTAGTCGTACCCGTTGACCTGCCGGATCCCATACTCCGCCTCGTAGGCGGCCAGGGCCGTGAGCTCACTCGGAGAAAGTTGGGGCCGACCTTCGGCACCCCCGCCAGCCTGATTGGGTAGGAATACGGCCTGGAATCGCCCCCGACCTGCTGCCTGGTCTGCGAGGAACCCCGCATCGATAGTCGGCCGGCCAGCCTCGCCGACTGTCACGAGGGTGTACGGGATCGCCTGCCTCTCGAGCTCGGCGGCCAGCGCCTCCGTCGCCGGGTCACCGGACGAGACCACCAGCGACCGCAGCGCCACGCTCCGCACCTCCGCCGCCTGCGAGGGCGGGGCGACGACACCCAACGAGAGCGCCGCGAGCGCCAGGGCCAGCACCATGGCCAGCGGGCGCAATCCGAGGATCCGTTGGGCCTGGCCCCTAGACGCAGTGGCGAACATCTGATTCTCCTCCTGAGTGCGCGACGACGGTCTGGCTTCTCCTCGGCCGCGGACCGCGATGGTTCGCGTTCACCGCATCACGGAGCAGCCACGCGCCCAGAGTGGGGAACGGTGCGACACGCCCCACCTCCCCGTTAGTTCGATGACCTTCGGTACCCTACGGGGTCCGCCAGGGCCCTGACCAGATCAGGGCCCGATCTGCGTCAACTGTCCCCCCACAATGTCCTCCGCCTGTCTTCGAGACGGCGGTAGACACCGGTTTCCGCCCGACGGTACTGTCGAAGACCAGACGGGGAGGGTGTGGACACCGACCGTGAAACCGCCATCACAAGGGAGATTCCGGTGCGCGTCCGCTTGGTGGGTGAGGGGACCTACCCCGTGACCAAGGGCGGCGTCGGGACGTGGTCGGATCAGTTGGTCCGCAGTCTTCCGGAAGTCGATTTCTCTGTCACGGTTCTCACGGCGGGCCGCGCGGCGTCGGTCTACGACCTGCCGCAGAATGTGGGAGCGGTGTTCGCTGCGGACATGTGGGGACCGATCCCGCCGCGCAAATCAATCCGGCGCAGGCACTGGGTGGCGTTCGAAGAGGCCTGGGAGGTCATCTGCGGGCATGCGTACGGCCGCGGTGGGCGAACGGCCGACGTGACGCTCGACGCGTGGATGGCCCTGACCCGCCCGGAGCTCTCCGAACGGCTGTGGTGGCTGCTGAATGACCGTCGTTCGCTCGGGTTGCTCAACGAGATCAGGTTGCGGGCCGGGCTCGACCCGTCGTCGGGTAGTGATGTGGCGAGAAGCATGGCCTATGTCGCGCGGATGATCATGCCGGTGTCGTTCCCCCCTGTCGAGGCTGATCTGATGCATGTGACCTCGGGCGGGTCGTCGTTGCTGGCGGCCCTACCGTCGTATGCCGAGGGAGTGCCCATCCTGCTCAGCGAGCATGGGGTGTTCTTCCGGGAGCGGTTGATGGCGATGCGCGCCACCGATTGGTCGTTCCTGCAGCGCAACATGGTTGCGGCCTTCCTGAAGAGCATCACACAGGTGGGATACGAGGCTGCGGCAGCGATCGCGCCAGTGTCGGACTTCAACGGTCGGTGGGCCGTGGCGATGGGTGCGGACCCAACCAAGGTCGTGACTCTCTACAACGGCGTGGACACAACCTTCTTCAGGCCGCTGTCGGGTGAACCGGAGACTCCGACGATCGTCTTCGTGGGGCGGATGGACCCGTTGAAGGATCTGCGGACCTTGTTGCGGGCGGTGCCGCGGGTCGCCGAGCTGGTCCCGAACGTCCGTGTGCGATTGGTCGGCCCGGTCCCGCCGACGAACGTGGCCTACGTCGACGGGCTCAAGGATCTCATCACCCAGCTCGGGATCGGGGACCGGGTGGAGTTCTTGGGACCGACGTCCGATCCGGTCGGCGCGTACTGCTCGGGGACCATCGCCGTGCTGTCCTCGATCTCCGAGGGATTCCCGTACGGTGCACTGGAGCCGATGGCCTGCGGGCGGCCGGTCGTGGCGACCAGCGTCGGGGGTGTTCCCGAGGCCGTCGGGGACGCCGGCATCCTGGTCCCCTCACGGCGCCCGGAGGCGCTGGCCGAGGCCTGCGCATTCCTGCTCGGTGATGCCAGCGAGCGTCGGCGCCTGTCGGACCGCGGCCGCATGAGGGTCGAGGAACAATTCAGCCTCGAGCGCATGGTCACCCGGATACGGGACACCTACGTCGCCCTGACCAAGCTGCCCGAGTCGAGAGCCGGAGCCCACAATCCCGCCAGGGCAGGGGATTCCGTGGACGTGAAGTCCCGTGTTGATGCCTACCTGCCGACTTCGCGGGACCCTGACTGGGCCTACGCGCTGTTCCGCACGAAGTCCGGCGGATGATCGGCCATCCGACCCGTCCGTCACTCCGTGAGTTCCTGTCCGGCGTGAGCAGCCGCACGGGTGAGCCGCTGGAGGGGGCCGCGTTGGCCGAGATGTCGGGCTACAGCGTCGCTGATGCGCAGGCCGAGGGCTGGCCCGACATCTTCGCCGCGGCGAGCGAGGTCCCAATTGCAGTGGAGCACGACTCGCTGAAGAATCGGCCGCAGCGGGCCTCTGCGGGCCGCCGCGCCTTGCTGCGTGGGCTCACCTACACCCTGCCGGTGGTCGCCCTGTGGTCGATCTTCCCGTGGCCGGTCACCCCACCCGAGGCCGCGTTCCTCGCGCTTCTGGTCGTGATGTCCTGGGGCGGGAGCATGGCGTCAAGCCACGTGGTGGGGTCGTGGCTGCCGGGTGATGGGTTCAGGGCGTGGAAGATCGCGATCCTGGTGGCGACCGCAGCAACCCTCCTGGCAGGAGCGGCCGGGGGGATGCTGGTCCGCTGGCAGCCCTTCGGGAGTGCGGCAGCAATCGTCGGTGCCATCCAGGTGGTGTACTTCTTCAGCGCCAGCCCGTTGATGTTGCGTGAGCACAACCCAGGGCTGGTCGTGGCCGCAGTGGTCGGCGCAACGGCAGGGGCAGGTGCCCTCCTGGCATCCATGCCCGAGCGCAGCCCGTTCTCCCAACCAGCAGCCGTGGACAGTCTTCGAATGGTGGCCGCCGAGTGTCTGGTGGTCCCCGCGCTCCTTCTCGGCAGGCAGTGCTGGGAGTCCTCTCGTATCCCGCGGACTCCGGGGTTCGCGGTGAACATCGTGCGTCGCGATGTGGCCGCCTTCGGTTCCTACGGGGTGATGTTCGGTTGCTTGGTGCTCTGGATCCCCATCATCAACCCCTCGTCGCCAGCGGCCGTCCTGAACCTGGTCGTGATCGGCGGCATCGCCGCCGCCGAGGTGGCGGTCACGATCATGCGAGAGCGGTCTGACGCCCTCCTGGCTCAACCGTTCGAGGCCACGACGTTCGCCCCCAGTGCGAGGCGGCTCATCACCCGTGGAATAGCGATGTACGTGGTGCCGGTCGGGTTGGCCACGGTGGCCCTGGCGGCGTTCCTCAGCCACATGTCCACACCCTCACGGGCCATGATCCTGGCAACGCTGACAGTGATCCTCCTGGGTGGGGTCCAGGTGCTGTGCCTGATCGGGATGTCCCTTCACGGGATCCGCCCCGTGGCGCTGGCCATCTCGACCTGCTCACTCGCGCTGATGGCGATGACGCCATTCGTTGACAGCTCATTCGGTCTGATCGCCCTGTACCTGGGCGTCCTGACGGTCCTGGGCGCAACGCTGCTCATCACCGTGATGCGCCTCGGCACCCATCCCATCAACTTCATCTAGGGGCGCCATGAGACTCCTTGCCCCGGCCTACGGATACCCCGGCACCAATCGCACGCTTTGGCACGCCCTGCTGGAGGCCGCCGACGTGCTCGGGCATGTCATCGTCAACCCGGGAAGCGGCCCCGGTGACGTTCGCGATCACGAGTGGACGCGCGAGGTGGACACCCTGAGCGCCCATGGAGTCCCCCTGCTCGGGTACCTCAACCTTGCCTACTCCAAGAAGCCAGTGGCCACACTCCTCGCGGAGGCGGACCTGTGGCGGCGCTGGTACGGAATCGTGGACTTCTTCCTCGACTGTGCGCCCTCGTCGGATGTCCGGCGCACGGTGGAGGTCGCGGAGATCCTGCGGATCTCGGCCCGAGCCGGGGAGTTGGTCGCCAATGCCGGCACGAGGACCAGCCATGACGTCGCACAGCACTTCGACTCGGTGGTGGAGCACGAGGGACACCCCCCATTCGCCCAGGCTGGGCCGGACGTCCTGGAGTTCTGGCTGCGCGAGCACCGTGACGCAGCGGACGGCGGCCGGGACGTCTCGACCGGCCGATCATGGATCGTCCATGGTGCCGACCTCGCGGCCGCAAGCACCACGCTCAGGTCAGCGCATGCGGCCGGCGTGGACGAGATCTGGTTGACCGACCTGAGTGGGACCAACCCTTACCGGGACCTACCGACGTACTGGCCGTGGCTGCTCGGGCAACTGGCAGACCTCAAGAGCCCGGGCTGACCCCGACTCGACCAGTGGTCAGCAGGTCAGGCGGTACCCGTCGAGATTGAGGTGCTTCTTGATCGTGGAGAAGCCCAGGGACTCGGTGGTGGCACAGATCTCCGACATGCTCCCTTCGTACTCCACATGGAGCACTGCCTTGCCAGCCGTGACGAAGGGAGTCCAGGCGGCGCACTCACCGTAGGCCACACATTGCTCGACGATGGCGAAGTCGAAGTGGGGCACCAGGTCGCTGACCTGGTCGGGATCGTTCTTGAGCCCCACGCCCATCCCGTGCTGGTGTGCCAGCCCTGCAATCGCCTTGTTGTAGGCAAGCTGATCCGCGGCAGTCAGCGGGAAGCCCGTCTGGTTGGTGTAGCTGTCCATGTTGTCAGGATCGACGGCGTCGAAGCCCTTTGCCCGACAGGCGGCGATCCGCTGGTCCATGATCGGCAGAAGGACGTCGAGGCGACGGATGTCGAGCCACCGCTCCCCCGGCCAGCCGTCGAGTTCCCGGCCCTTCACTGACTCCGGGAATGCCTCCGCGTCCGTGCGCCAGTCCTCCCACGAGCCGGCGCTGAGGTAGCAGACGACCCGCGCTCCCTTGGCGTGCAACTCCTTCACCAGCGAGGCGGGGGAATCCGCACCATCGATGTCGAACACCTCCGCCTCGACCGATGTGTCCACCGGGCCCGAGAACTGCACCTGCCAGGAAGCCCCTGGCTTGGGCGCCCAGATGGTGGGGCTTGCGACCACGGCGACCTCACTCGAGCCCTTCGGCGCCGAGCAGCCGCCGCTCAAAGCGGCAGCCCCCAGCCCCAGGATCAGGGACAACCCGGCGCGCACCAGCGCGTTCATGCCCCGATGCTATTACCACCACGATCAGGGGCACGGAGAGCGCCATGCGTCGAGGTTGAGCTTCTTGAGCAGGCTGGAGAATCCGAGCGCCTTGGTGGTGGGGCAGAAGGAGGCTCAGAGTCCCGGAGTACTCGATGTGCAGGACGGCCTTGCCTGCGGTTGTGAACGGCGCATACGCGTTGCACTCGTTGTACTTCGCGCACTCCTCGGCGATGGAGAAGTCAAAGAAGGGCTCGAGGGCCTTGACCTGGTCGGGATCGTTCTTGAGGCCGATCCCGAGCCCGTGCTTGTGCGCAAGGTCAGCGAGACCCTTGTTGTAGGCGATCTGGTCCGCAGCCGAGATCTGGAAGCCGGAATCCTGGGTGTAGCCATCGACGTTGTCCGGATCGACGGCGTCGAAACCCTTGGCCTTGCAGTCCAGGATGCGCCGCTCCATGATCGGCAGCAGGATGCTGAGCTGCCGGACATCGAGCCACTTCTCACCGGGCCATCCGTCAAGGCCCTTGCCCTGGACCGATGCGGGGAAGGACTGCGCGTCGGATCGCCAGTCCTCCCACGATCCGGCACTGAAGTAGCAGATCACCTTCGCACCTTTGGCGTGAAGCGCACCCACGGAGGCCGCGGTGGTGTCCACACCGTCGAGGTCGAAGACGGCCGCGTTCACCGAGGTGTCGAGGGTGCCCGCGAACTGCACCTGCCAGGACGTGCCCTTTGCCGGGGCCCACCACGTGGAAGTGGGGGCGACCGGATTCTCGGGGACGACCGGGTTCTCGGGGGCCGGGGGCTGGGGGGCCGGGGGCTGGGGGGCCGGGGGCTGGGGGGCCGGGGGCAGGACCGTGGCAGCCACGGGGGTGACCGACGCGGACTTCGACGACCAGGAGCCGCTGCCCACCCGGTTCACCGCGCGGACCTGGAAGACGTAGGGGGCGCCATTGAGGAGCCCAGTGAGCCTGAAGGTGGTCGCCTTCGAACCTGTGCTAGACGAGGCGGACCACGTCGACCCGTTGTTGGAGGAGTACCGGACGCGATAGCCCGTGATTGACGAGCCACCCGTGCTGGTAGGAGCCTTCCACGTCAGCGCCACGGCGGCGTCGAGCGCGGACCCGACCACACCGGTGGGCTTGCCCGGGGCAGACGCCGCGTTCGCAGGTGGAGCGGTCAAGGCCATCGCGCCTGCAATGCCCAGGACCAGGGCCACGACCAATGGGAGGAGGTGCCACCTCCGATGCGTCGACAGCGGGCTGCTTGTCATTGTCGTCATGGTGGTTCCCCTCACGAGTAGCCCGGGCTCTCCGGTGGCTGGCGCGTACAGGGGGGGTCGGACGCTCCGAGCGCTGACTTGAGCGGGGCGGGTGATCTGGAGTGGCTGGGTGTGACCTTGCTCACACGAGCTTCCGTCTCGGCTCTGGCATCGCGCGCGCTCTCCGAAGCGGCACACTCAGCGAGTGGTCCGCGACGCAGATGGCGATTCACCACAGGCCGAGGGAGTCGCACGGTTCCGCAAGCCGCGGCCGCTCGCACTGCGTTGGACACTCATCCCAGGAGTCGAGATGGGTGGTCGACGCTGATCGGCTGGCCAGCCGATCAGCGAGGTGCCCATGCGGCCAGCACATGAAGGCGATCTGCAGCAGCACGTCGAGCACGTGCCCTGTGGCGAGGCGGTGTGCGAGTCTGGTGTGACACCGCCGCCTCGTCTACGCGTTAGACTCTCCCGCATTGTGGGGCCGACGCTCTAGGGGGACCCGTGGCCGGCACGCCGATCGAACCCGACGCTCCGGTCTACGTGGCCGGGCACAACGGGCTCGTGGGCTCCGCGGTGTGGCGGTGCCTGGAGGCCGAGGGATTCACCGACCTCGTGGGCTGGCGGTCCTCCGAGGTGGACCTGCGCGACCGTGACGCCACCTTCGACGCGGTGCTGTCCGCGCGACCGGCGGTGGTCGTGCTGGCCGCGGCGAAGGTCGGCGGGATCCTGGCCAACTCCACCTACCCCGTGGACTTCCTCAACGACAACCTGCGCATCCAGACCAACGTCTTCGAGGCCGCCCACGCCGCCGGCGTCGAGCGGCTGCTGTTCCTCGGCTCGTCGTGCATCTACCCCAAGCTCGCGCCCCAGCCGATCCCCGAGTCCTCGCTGCTCACCGGCCCGCTCGAGCCCACCAACGACGCCTACGCGATCGCCAAGATCGCCGGGATCATCGCGATCAAGTCCTACCGCGCGCAGTACGGCCGCGACTGGATCTCGGCCATGCCGACCAACCTGTACGGCCCCGGCGACAACTTCGACCTCACGTCGTCGCACGTGCTGCCCGCGATGATCCGCAAGTTCCACGAGGCAGCGGTCGGCGGCGGGCCGGTGACCCTGTGGGGCTCCGGTACGCCGAGGCGCGAGTTCCTGCACGTCGACGACCTGGCCGACGCCGTGCTGCACCTGCTGCGGGAGTACGACTCCCCCGAGACGATCAACGTGGGGGTGGGCACGGACGTCAGCATCCGGGAGCTGGCCGAGACGATCGCCGGGGTGGTCGGATACGACGGGGAGACCGTCTGGGACTCGTCCAAGCCCGACGGCACTCCACGCAAGCTGCTCGACACCTCCCGGCTCGCGGGCCTCGGCTGGGCCCCGCGGATCGGGTTGGGCGACGGGATCGCCGCGACCTACCGCTGGTACCTGGAGAACGTGGCCTGATGGGCGTGCCGGTGCTTGATCTGCCGACGTACGCGGTCGGCCCGGTCCCGTTCCGGGTGGCGCCGTTCGCCGACGCGGTGGAGGCCGTGGTGTCTACGGCGGGCGTGGTTGGGGCCGGCGGGCCCGACGGACCCAACCGTGCGGACGGGGCCGTCGGGCAGAGCGGCTCGGGCGGGGCTGCCGGGCGTGCCCCGGGCGGGTCGGGCAGCGCTGGCCCAGCGAACGGGCCGGGCGTCGCGGTGCACTTCGCGAACGCCTACACGATCGCGCTCGCCGACTCCGATCCGACCTACGCCGAGTTGCTAGCGCGGCCCGGGTCGGCTGTGTTCACCGACGGGGTCCCGGTGGCGTGGGTGGGCAAGCGTGCGTACCCGAAGTTGGCGCGGGTCTGGGACCGCGTCTACGGCCCCGACGTCATGGAGGCCGTCCTCGACGCCTCCGGCCCGGACTGTCCGCGGCACTACCTGCTGGGCGGATCGCCGGAGACCCTGGAGGTGCTGCAGTCGGTCATCGCCGAGCGGTGGCCGTCTGCGGTCGTAGTCGGCGCCGAGAGCCCACCGTTCCGGGCGCTGTCGGCCGACGAGGTTGCCGCCCAGGACGACCGGATCCGGGACTCCGGGGCAACCATCGTGTGGGTCGGCCTCGGCACCCCCAAGCAGGACTGGGAGGTCGCCCGACTGGCTGGCTCCGTTCCGATCGTCGCGATGGCCGTGGGCGCCGCGTTCGACTTCCTCGCGGGCGTCAAGCCGCAAGCGCCGCTGTGGATGCAGAAGTCCGGAACCGAGTGGGCGTTCCGCTTCGCGTCCGAACCACGGCGGCTGGCGAAGCGCTACCTGTGGGGGAATCCCCGCTTCCTCGTCGCAGCCGCCCGCGAACCCGGCCTGCGCAAGGGCGCCGGGGAGTAGGGCCTCCAAAGGCTTCGTGCCGCGAGGCCTCTCATCGGCCCCGGCCGTGCCTCAGGCGTTCGGACGACCCAGGCCTCTGTAGGTCCATCCGGCCCATCGCCACCGAACCGGATCGAGTGCGTTGCGGCCATCGATGACCTATTTGGCCGCAACCCACTGCCCTGAGACCGCCGGACCCAACTCCCGGTACTCCGCCCACTCGGCGAGCAACATCACAAGATCGGCACCGCGAAGGGCATTCAGACTCGCCGGGAGCGCGGTGCGGGCGGCGGTCCACGCCGCCGGCGGCTTCACCTCAGACTGGGGCTCGGCACCGCCAGGCGGCAGTCGGGTCGCGACAGCCCTGGACTCCGCCCACGGAAGCATCCAGACGTAGGGTTGCGAGTCTGGGCCACCACCGGTTCTGGGCCGGCTGAGGTAGGGGGCGGAACCGGCTGCGGCGCACGACTAGGGCTGGATCGGCGTACAGAGCACTGCGTCTCCACGCTCCCGTTCGCCGGTGTAGTCGTCCTCGACCTCCCAGGGGATCGTGCCGGACCGGCCCGCCACCTGCCCGCTGTCGTTGATGGCGGTCGCTGTTGAGTCGGGGTCGCCTGGTGCGTCGAGATTGACCATGCCGGACACCGGATCCCACAACCACGCCTGGTAGCGGCCGACGGCGTTGGAGGTGCCGACGACCTGGCCCTTCTCATTGATGTCCGCGACCGGGCACCCTGCCCATCGCCCACAGTGCCAAGGTCCTGCATCCCAGTCGCCTGGTCCCACCGCCCCGTCGGGAGGGACCTAGCGGGTCAGTTGTGGCCAATCCCCGCGAGGTAGGGACCGAGCCACCGGCTTCGCGGGTCAGTTGGAGGTAATCGGAGCCAGCCTGAGGCCCATTACCTCCAACTGACCCGCGAGGTCTGCGAGGCCGGCAAGCCACGGGCCCCATCACCCACAACTGACCCGCGAAGTCCTGGTCGAGCCCCGGGCGCGTGCGCCATCGTTCGCTCACCGAGACCCGGGTACGTCGATCCCGCTGCCATTCACACGCCTCGGCACCCTGGTGATCGCGAGCGTCCGAATCTGCCGTACACCTACCGCTTGGTCTTCACCGACTTCGACATCGCACCCGCCTGCAGTGCCGTGGCTGGGTAGCACTGCGCTCGCCAGGTGCCCTTGGGAACGTTCACCGTGCGGGTCTCGCTCCTGCCCTTCGTCCGATGGACCTCTCCGTGCGGCGCCCAGCCGCCCTTGGTCTTCTTCTGCAGCAGGAAGCTGTAGTTCTGGCTCCCCGGAAGGTTCGGGTTCACGTCGATCGTGACCTTAGTCCTGCCCGACACCGCCTTGACCGTGCACCTCACGGGCGTGCGGCTCGGCGAGGGGACCACCGCCGGGGCCGGCGATACCACCGGGGTGCTGGGGGACGCTGAACCTCCGCTGGACGGACCGGGGTCGGGAACCGGACCGGGTCGGGAACCGGTGCCGGGGAGGGAGGTGGACCGGGGGCGGCCGGGGTGGTCGGGCCAGACTTGACGGAGGCAGGCCCGGTACCGACCGCGTTGACGGCGGCCACGTCGAACCGATACCCGGTCCCGTTCGCCAGACCGGTCACCGTGAACGTCGTGCCCGTTCCGGGCGACGCCAGCGCAGGCCCGCTCGGGGCCTCCGCCGTCCCCACGTACACCTGCACCCGGTACCCCGTGATCGGCGACCCGCCATCAGTGGCCGGCGCGGTCCACGACAGCACCACCGAGCTTCTCCCCCGCCGTCCCCACCAGGCCCGACGGTGCCCCCGGCACCGCCGCCGGCACCGGCACCGGCACCGGCACCGGAGCCGACGCAGCCGACCACGGCCCCGGACCTCCCGCGTTCACGGCACGCACGCGGAACACCCACGACGTGCCCGTCGCAAGCCCGGTCACGTCGGCACTCGTCGCGGTTCCGGGCACGGACCCCGCGCCCGCCCACGTGGGGGTCGCGGCGACGAGCGCCTTCTGTACCTCGTAGGACGTGATGGGAGCCGCGCCGGTCGACGCGGCGGTCCACGCCAGCGACACCGAGCCGAGCCCCGACCCGCCCACCGGACCAGCCACACCAGCGACCCCCGTCACGGCACCCGGCGGCGCGAAGGCTGGGGTCACCAGGGCGGACCTGGCCGACACAGGCCCCGTCCCGACCGCGTTGACAGCCGCCACGTCGAACCGATAGCCGGTCCCGTTCGTCAGTCCGGTCACCGTGAACGTCCGCCCGGCTCCGGGCGAGGCGAGCGCGGGTCCGATCGGCGTCGTGGACGCACCCTCGTACACCTGCACCCGGTAGCCCGTGATCGGCGACCCGCCGTCAGACGCCGGCGCGGCCCAGGTCAGGTCGACCGAGCCCTCGCGCGCCGCGCCCTGGACGCCGGTCGGAGCACCGGGAACCACAGCCGGCACCGTCGGCTCGATCCCCACCACGACCATGGCCCACTGGGCGAGACTGACGTCGAACGTCACCGCCGAGGCGCCCTGCGTGTAGGGGATCGGAGCGACGACTGTTCCCGGGGTGTCGGGCGAGGTGGTCCCCACCGAGACCGCCCTCGTCCCCGGCGGCAGCTCGAGGGTGACGCTGAATGCGGTGGGCGCCACGGCGAAGGTGCCGTCGGCCCCGATGAAGTTGGTCACCTGCAGGACCAGGTCCTGGGCCGACCGGTCGAGCTCGAAATGGACACGTGGGTCCGCGTTGGTCGTCACGACGGTCGCGGACAGGGCACCGAGATCGCTCAGCAGGGCGGATTCGGCGGCCGGGTCCCCGCTGACGAAGTAGCTCTTGCCGAGTCGGACCGAGCGGTAGCGAACCTCCCCGGAGCCGTACGCATGGACCTTCGACGTCGGCAGCGGGTCGGACCGGCGGAACCCGAGCGCTGAGGCCAGGGCGTACTCGGTGCGTGCGTTGCCGTGCGCGTCGAGGGCCGTCGGATTGGGACCCGTCACGAGCAGGTGCCCGCCGGCCTCGGCATACGCGTCGAGCAGCGCTGCTTCCCCGTCCGGGATGGCCTCGACGCCCGGCAGCATCACCACGTCGTACCGGGCCAGCTCTGCGGCGCTGGGGGCGACCAGCGTGTCGAACGGGATGTGGTTGTTCACGAGCAGCTCGACCATGCCCCGGAACTCGGCGAGGAACAGCCGTTGGTAGGCGCTGTCGACGGCCGCATTCGACCAGAACAGGCCATCGCCGCCGGCGTCCGTGGTCGCGAACATGCCCAGACCTGCGAACCGGTCGACGAAGTCGCGGCTCGACGAGGAGAACAGCACCGCCACCCGGGAGGCGGAGTCCCGTTCGTAGAGGTACTCGGAGTTCGCCTGGATCCACGTGAACAGCCGGGTGCGCATCGAACCGTCACCCACGGTCGTCGTCATCTCCGGGACCTGGAGCTCGTACGGGTTGTTGCCCGCCGCCACCGCCTCGGCCATCACCGCCTCGGCGTCATCGACCTGCTTGCCGTAGGTGAACACCCACGACGGCTTGTCACCGGAAGCCGCCTTCGTGTACTTCAGCGCCGAGATCAGCGAGATCCAGTCGTCCTCCCGGGCCGCGCGGAACCCGGAGTTGTTGCTCATCGAGTCGACCTCGAACACATGGGTCACCCCGGGGATGTCCTTGAGGTACCCGGCATCGAGCCCGTAGATCGTGGCACCGTTGTAGTCGGTCGGGAGGGTCTCGGCGATGATCGGGAACTGCGCGTCGATCGCCTGGGCGGCGGCCGCGACATCGGTGAGGAACCGGGCCAACTCCTCGTGGCGCCAGCTGATCCAACGCCGCCACACGGGGTTGTCCCAGTTGACCACCGTCGGCGCCGTCAGGCCGGTGTCCGCCAGGAAGCGGGCGACGGCCGCGGGGTTGAGGTCGACCCACTGGGTGGGGCCGAAGTCGGCGTAGATCGGAACATCTGCCCACAGGCCGTCCACCCCGGTCGCGACGATCTGCTCAACCCGGTCGATGAAGTAGTCCCGGTAGCCCGAGCTGGGCGACAGCCAGACGCTCTCCATGTTCTTCTCGACCCAGAAGACCTGGCCAGAGCCTCCATAGAAGACGTTGGGCGTGCCGTCCAGGCCCACCTGGGCCCAATCAGGGTGATCCTTGTACATCGTGTTCGGGAGGTTCTTCCCGTTCGTCGTGTTCGACTCGAGGGTCGGCATGTACCAGACGACCTTGACGCCCTTGGCGTGTGCGCGGCTGGTGAACTGGGTGATCAGGGCCAGCTCCTCCGCGAACTGGGCGTCGGTCAGGTACTCGGAGAGGTTCGAGTCCGCCTCGATGACGGTCGCCCCCTGGGAGATCGCCTTGACGACGGCTGCGTCGATCTCCGCAGGAGTCATGCCGCTCCAGACCGCCTGGCCGGCGATCGTCGCCGAACCACCCCACACGTCGAACTCGGACAGTCCCGACGCTCCGACCGCGGACGGCAGCGGCACCGCCAGGCCGACGACGCCAGCGAGGAGGATCGCGAGCCACAGGTGGGGGCGCAGGACCGGCGCCCGGACTGGCCTCCGAGCCCGGTTGGCCGCGTATGCGCTGAGCCGCCACCCCCCAGCAGATCGCATCCCTCGTCGCATGACAACCTCCGCTCCCCGACAGCGGGCTGATCCGCTCACAGGCCGATAGCGCGTTCCACGGTAGGCCCCCGAACGGCCGCGTTGCCCGCCACGCACAGTCACCGGCCGGGGTAGGGGGAGGGACATTCACGGGGGACGCCGCCCCACGGCGCCGACGGTCGCGCACGGACCTCCATCCGGGCGTCGTGGACCGATCAGGCATCTGAGACGCGCACCGCCGAAGCACGCCGCCACCACACAGCCTGTCCACAGATCCCGCGCCGATCCCTTCCGGATACGCCGCTCCTCCGGCACGGTTGCGCGTGAGTCGCACCAGCCGCTGGGACCCTCCCGCCACTCCGTTCACCTGGGCGCATGTCGCCCCCCTCGGGCGTCACCCGGCCGATGATCCTCACGGCCGCGACAGGCCGGTCGCATCACACGCCTGGCCAAGGGTGTGTACATCGCCAGCTCGGCGGTCGCGACCGAGCCGGTCGCTCGGCACCTTCAGCGGGCGCTCGCCCAGCAGATGCTCCGGCCGACCGCGATCGCCAGCCACCACACCGCCGCGCTCGCGTGGGAGCTCGACCTCGTCGACCGCCACGCTGCTGCCGCGACACCCGCGGCCTTCACCAAGCCCCCGGGTTCGAGCACTCGGTCCGAGAGCACCTCCGACGCCAGGGTCGTTGTCCGCGCCCTCCCCCACCACCACCGTGTGCAGCATCCCGGCGGGCTGCTGGTGACGACGCTCGCCCGCACGGCAGTGGACGTGGCCGCCGGGGTGCGCGCCCCCGAGGCCCTCGTCACCCTGGACTCCGCGGCCCGCGTGGCGCTCGTCGAGAACGTCGGCTCCAGCCGGGTGCGCGACCACTACACCCGACCCCGCAGCCTCGCGGACGCGGTGGCCCCGCTCATGGAGGCAGCGGCCGTGGCCAGCACGCAGTTCACCCGCGCCGACCTGGTGCGGCTGGTGGCCCTGGCCGACCCACGGCGCGAGTCCGGGCTCGAGTCCCTGAGCTTCGGGAACATGGTCGAGCTGGGGTTCCCCCTGCCGGAGCTGCAGGCGCACATCATCACGCCGGAGGGCGACGCGTGGGTCGACTTCCTGTGGCGGGAGCAGATGGTCATCGGGGAGGCCGACGGGCTGGGCAAGTACGCCACGCCCGCGGACCTGCACCGCGAGAAGCTCCGGCAGGAGCTCCTCGAGCGCATGGGCTATGTCGTGATCCGATGGACGTGGGAGGAGATGTACCTGCGTCCGGGCGCCGTCCTGCGCCGGATCGAGGCAGCCCTCGACGCCCGCGCTCGGTAGCAGAGGGATCCCCGCGCCCGCGCGGGGATCCCTCTTCCCCGCCCTGCGCCGAGTCGTGCCCGGGCGGCTGGGCCCGCCCGGGCCTCGCGGGTCGCGCGCGGGGACGTCCACATGGCT
Organism: uncultured Actinomycetes bacterium; assembly: GCA_963747335.1. Lineage (GTDB taxonomy): Bacteria > Actinomycetota > Actinomycetes > S36-B12 > CAIYMF01 > Prado023. The sequence goes on from CAVVEV010000012.1 coordinate 57,565, forward strand.
TCTGGCCGTGCGGCCATAAGGATGGGCGTGACGTCGGCTGGCAGTGAACCTCGCGGGTCAGATGCAGGTAATCACGATGAGCCAGAGCCCGCCGGCCCCAGCTCGCGGGTCAGTTGTCGACTATGGCGCTCGGCGGGCGGTCCATTACCGACAAGTGACCCGCGAAGTCGGCGAAGCCGCCTCATGCCACGGTCCATTACAGACAGGTGACCCGCGAAGTCCACCGAGCCTCGCGGCCAGAGTCGCGGCCGACGTTCACCCGCGAAGGGACCAGTGCAGTGCCAGTCAACGGCAGGGGCCAGGGCCCGTCAGGGGCCACGGCCCAAGCAGGGTCCACGGAACGGCAGGGGCCACGGCCCGAGCAGGGGCGCGGGGGCACGGCGGGGCGCGGGGGGCAGGGCGGGGCGCCGGGGGCAGGGCGGGGCGCGGGGGGCCAGGGCGGGGCGCGGGGGGCCAGGCCGGGGCGCGGGGGGCCAGGCCGGGGCGCGGGGCGGCAGGGCGGGGCGCGGGGCGGCAGGGCGGGGCGCGGGGCGGCAGGGCGGGGCGGGGCCAGGGCCCGTCAGGGGCCACGGCCGAGCAGGGGCAGGGCACGGCGGCGGACGCGGCGGCGCGGGAGCCCAGATGCTGGCGGACTCCCCTAGTTGGGGATCGGGCCGAGGACCTCACTGGTGCCGACGTTGCCCACTGCGTCGGTCTGGGTCGCGCTGGCGTACCAGTTCCCCTGAACGCCCATGTTGGTCCAGTTCGTCTGCCACGCACCACTGGCGTCGACCGCGAGTCCGGTGAAGGTCCGTGTGGCTGCGCCTGCGTCGCACGGAGACCCACTGTTGAGGCACAAGTGGACCGTCACGGGCCCAGAGCCGACCTCGGCCGTCCCGGTCACCTGGATGAAGTACAGGCCGAAGAAGCTGAACGAGCCGATGTCGTCGACCACCACCTCCGGAGGGGTGGTGTCGATGACCAGGTCCTTGGCGCCGGCCAACGACGGGGCCGATCCCGGGGTGGGCAGCGCCAGGGTGGCAGCGTTGCCCGCGGCGTCTCGGATCGTTCCGCCGTCCAGGGCCAGTGCATCCGTCGCCGCGTAGTCCAGGTCCGCCGTGTTGTCGCCATCCTGGACGGTGTACTCGAAGGTCAGCGTCGTCCCGCCCGTCCCGGCGGTGTAGTCCACCGCCGTCGTCGCGGACGGTCCGGTGGCCAACGTCAGCCGTGGCGTGCCGGTCACCGTCACCGGCTCACCGAACGTCACCGTCACCGGGACGACCTGGCCGGCCCCGTAGCTGCCGTTGGCCAGGGGCGAGGACACCCCCGTCACCGTCGGCGCGGTCGTGTCGTAGGAGTACGTCTGCCCGGTGGTGGTCCCTGCGCCCATCGCGTTGCCCACAGCGTCGACCACAGATCCGGCGCTGGTCAGGTTCAGACCGATCGACCCGGCGTTGGTCCCGTTCACCCCGCCCATGCCGACGGTCACCGTCCACGTCGCGCTGGGCACCGGCCCGCCGGCCACGACGCTGCTGATCGTCGGGGTGCCGGTGAGGCCGCTGGCGGGCAGGATGAAGTTGCCCGGCGCGAGGCCCGAGACCGGCTCGGAGAAGGTCACCGTCCAGGCCAACGGCCCGGAGTTCACGAGCTGCGAGGCGCCCGCCCGCACGATCGAGCTCACCGTCGGTGGCGCCTTGTCGATGATGAGGGTCTGAGGCGGTGCGGTGCCGATGTTGCCTGCCGCGTCCTGCTGGGTCGCCGAGAGCGTTCGGGTTCCGTTGGTCGACAGCGGCGTGCCCAGCGTCAGGGTCCACAAGCCCGACGAGCAGGTGGCGGTGGCCGGAGTGGTCGGATTGCCGTTGATCCGCGGCGAGACCGTGGCGGCGTCCCCCACTGCCGTCCCGCACGTCCCGCCGATCTTGTCGACATCCGCGCCCGTCGTGAACGGGAACGTCCTCGCCGAGCCGTTCACGCTCGTCACCGTGACGACCGATGGGGCCGCGTCGATGACCAGCGCCTTGCCCGCGCTCAGGGACCCGGCCGCTCCAGGCGTGGGCAGGGTCAGCGTGGCGTCGTTGAGGGCGGCGTCGGCGATCCTGCCGCCGTTCAGCGTCAGCGCGCCTGTGGATGCGTAGTCCAGGTCGAGCGAGTTGTTGCCGGCGACCACCGTGTAGCTGAAGGTCAGTGTGGTGGTTCCGGAGCCCGAGGTGAGGTTCGCGGCCGTGGTCGCGGGCGATCCGGTGGCCAGTGCCAGTTGCGGCGCGCCGGTCACGGTCACCGCCTCGCTGAAACTCACCGCCACGGGGACGACCTGGCCCGCGACGTAGGTGCCGTTGGCAAGGCCGGAGGTGACGCCGGTGATGGTCGGGGCGGTGGTGTCGATGACCAGCGCCTTGTTCGCGCCGAGGGACCCGGCCGCGCCTGGGTTGGGCAGCGTCAGGGTGGCTGTGTTGCCGGCGGCATCGGTGATCGCGCCGCTGTTGAGGATCAGCGCCGCAGCTGTTGTGTAGTCCAGGTCGGTGGACGCGTGCCCCGGCGCGACCGTGTAGTCGAAGGTCAGCGTGGTGGTGCCCGACCCGGAGGTGTAGCCCACGGCCGTTGCGGGCGAACCGGTGGCAAGGGTCAACTGGGGAGTCCCGGCGCCGCCCACGGTCACTGCCTCGCTGAACGTCACCGTCACCGGGATGAGTTGGCCGGCCTTGTACCGCCCGTTCGACAGCGGCGAGGAGACTCCGCCAGAGATCGTGGGCTTCGTCGTGTCATAGGTGTAGCTCTGACCGTTGAGCGAGTTGGTGCGCAGGGTGTTGCCCGCCGGGTCGACCACCGATCCGCGACGCGCCAGGTTCAGCCGGATCGAACCGGTGTTGGATCCGGACACCCCCGCGACGCTGACCGACACGGTCCACGTCGCACTGGGGGACCCGCCCACGGCCGACACACCACTGATCGAGGGAGTGCCGGTGAGCCCACTGGTGGTCAGGCTGAAGTTCGAGGTCGCGACCCCCGTGACCGGCTCGGAGAACGTCGCTGTCCAGGTCAACGGTCCGGAGTTCACGGAGGACGAGGCCCCCGCACGCGCGAGCGAGAGCAACGTCGGTCGGGTCTTGTCCACAATGACGGTCTGGGCGGGGCTGTGCCGATGTTGCCCGCCAGGTCCGCCTGCGTGGCGGAGACGATCCACGTGCCATCCACCGTCCACGACACGGGCAGTGTCCACGCCGCCCCGGTGCAGTTCACGGTGCCCGCAGGCGTCCCTCCGACCAGGACCGTGACAGGGGCGAGGTCCGCAGTGGCGTTCCCACAGGCGCCGCCGACGGACGTGACGTTGACCCTGGTGCGGTACGGGAAGGTCTGGAGGGTCCCGTTCACGCGGGTCACCGTGACGAGCGGTGCGGTGGTGTCGATCACGAGCGCCTTGTTCGCACCCAATGACCCCGTAGCCCCGGGGGCGGCCAGGGTGAGGACGGCGGCATTGCTGGCGGCGTCCTTGATCGTGCCGCCGTTGAGGGACAAGGCGGCCGTGGACGCGTAGTCCAGGTCGGTCGAGGCGTTGCCTGGTGCGACGGTGTAGGTGAACGTCAGGGTGTTGGTCCCGGAGCCCCCCGTGTAGTTGACGGCGGTGTTCGTGGGATTGCCGGTGGCCAGGGTCAGCTGGGGGGAGCCGGTGACGACCACCGACTCGGTGAACGTCACCGTGACCGGGACGGCCTGGCCGGCCTTGTAGCTGCCGTTGGCCAGCGAGGAGGAGACACCCGCACCGGCCACCTGGGGTTGGACGGTGTCGTAGCCGTAGGCCGGCCCCGGGAACGCTGCGGTGAGCAAGGTGTTGTCGGCGGGGTCGACGATGAGCGTGCCGTTGGCCAGGTTGAGCCCGATCGACCCGGCGGTGGCCGTGGCACCGTTCAGTGCCGCGGTCACGGTCCACGTGGCGCTCGGCGTGCCGGAGGCGGTGGTCACCCCGCTGATCGTCGGCGCACCCCCGCCTGTGAGCCCGCTGGTCGCCAGGGTGAAGTTGCCGGCGGCCACGCCGGACACAGGCTCCGAGAACGTCACGGTCCACGACAGCGGGCCGGTGTTCCCCGTCGGCGAGGCACCGACCCGTACGATCGAGGCCACCGTCGGGCGGATCGTGTCGATGGTGACGGTCCGTGGCGTTGCGGTGCCGGTATTGCCCGCCGCGTCTGACTGCGTGGCCGACAGGACGATGCTGCCCTGTGCGGTCACCGGCGCGGTCAGGGTCAGCGTCCACAAGCCCCCCGAGCAGGGCGCGGTGGCGGGAGTCGTGGGCGCCCCATCGATCAGCGGGGAAACTGTGGCCACATCCCCCGGGACCATCCCGCACGCACCACCGATCGTGGCGACCGCCGCGTTGGAGTTGAACGGGAACGTGCGGGTAGCGCCGTTCACGTGCGTCACGGTCACCACCGGCGCGGTCACGTCCGTGACGACCACCACCGAGTTGCTCGGGACGCTCGTCGCCGTCCAGGAGCGGTACACGGCGGTCACGGTGTAGTGGAAGGTGCCGGTCGGCACCGGGGTGTCGATGCATGAGCTCGGCACCAGCACCGTCGGCGAGGTCCCGCACGCGTCGACCTGGGCGCCGCCCGGCTCACTGACCCGGGTGACGCGATACCCGTCGGGCACCACCCCACCCGAGGGCGCGGCCCAGCTCACCCCGACCGACTGGGTGCCCCCCGTGTGGGTCGCGACCGGCGCGCCCGGGGCGTTCAGGGTCGCGGTGGTCGCCGAGCCCGTGCCATTGCCGGAGCTGGTCCAGTAGGCCCAGGCAGTCGACGTGACGCCGAGCAGTGCGGCAACCAGGAGCGCCACCGCGACAACGAGCCGACCCAGGCGGCGGGCGCCGGCCTGGGTGTCGTCGTGGGTGCGGGGGGTCACCGCGTCACCACCCTGCATCGGATGAGGGTGTCGCGGTAGTAGCGCACCGGCTTCCCCCGCCAGGACCGCGGCGGGGTGGGCAGGTAGCAGGTCGTTCGGGGCCGTGAGCCCTTGCTCCCGACGACGCGGTTCTTCTTCCCCTTGCCGAGGACGACGGCGCTCTTGCTCCCCTTCACCGTGATCCGGTTCTTGCCGCCGTTGCCGATCGTGACGCGGTTCTTGGTGCCCTTCCCGATCGTGACGCGGTTCGCCGTGCCGTTGCCCACGGTCACGCGGTTCTTGCCACCCTTCACGATCACGCGGTTCTTCGCCCCGTTGCCGACGGTCACCACGTTCCTGGAGCCCTTGCTGCCCTTCACCGTGACCCGGTTCGTCGCCCCGTCGCCGACGGTCGACCACGTTCTTGGAGCCCTTGCCCACCCAGACCCGGTTGGCTGCCCCGTCGCCGATCGTCACGATGTTCCCGCTGGTCCGCCGGACCTTCTTGCCCTTCTTGGTCCCCTTCACGGTGACGCGGTTGCCGTTGCCGTCGCCCACCACCACGACGTTGCGGCCGCTGAGGACAGTGATGGTGTTCCGGCCGTTGCCGGCGATGACCACATCGGCGCCGGAGCCGCTGGCGACCACGTTGTTGCCGTCACCGACGACCACGCAGTCGTTGCCCCTGCCGGAGGTGACCTTGTAGTCGGCGCCTACCGCGTAGATGAAGTCGTTGCCGCTGGTGCCGGTGATGACCGGGGATCCTGGGGTGGCGATGATCGACGTGGTGTACGTCGCCGTGCACTGGGCGGGCGGCGCGATGATCGACAGGGTGGTGGCCGGCGACGTCGAGCCCGCGAAGGTATCGGTGCCGGCGTAGACCGCGCGCATCCTGCCGGAGCCCGGTGGCAGGGATGTCAGGCGCAGGCTGGCCGTGCCGTCGGGCCCGAGGGACCCGGTACCCAGCAGGATCTCGCGGCCGTCCGAGGTGGTCAGGTAGAAGGTGACGATCCCGGTGGGCGCACCGGAGCTGAGGCTGGCCGTGCCGGCCGTGCCGGTGCCCGTCGCGGGGAGGACTCGCGCCGTCACGGTGACGGGGGTGCCCTTCGCTGCCGGGTTCGGCGTGGTCGCCAGGCCCGTGGCGGTGCCGACCTTCTGGGTGACCCTCAGGTCCGGGTTCGGGTTCGGATTCGCGGTCGGGTCTGGGGTCGGGTCTGGGGTCGGGTCTGGGGGGGTCGGGGTGTCGGTGTACCAGCCGGTGCCCATGTACGTGAACGTGAACGTGACGTTCTTGCACGCATCCTGGTTGACGTCCGGCAGGTTGATGAGCGAGATGGGCCGCGGCGTCGGCACCGTCAGCGAGTCGCGCGCAGGCACGACGATCGCCCCGGCGAATGCGGGGGCGCCGAGGTCGAGGTTGGCGGTCGGGCAGGACGCGGGGGCATCGACGTTCGAGATGCCCAGGGCGGTCACGGTGATCGGCGCCGTCAGCGGGTTGTGGACCGTGAACCAGAGGTAGCGCGTCACACCGGGGTAGAGCAGGGCCGGCCCAGTGGCCGAGGTGGCCGAGCTGCTGATCGTGCTGGTGATGGTGAAGTCGGAGCCCGCGGCCAAGGGGGCGGCCTGGGCGCTCCGGGAACTGCTGGGCAGGGCGCCGGTCGTGGCAGCGAGGACGACCGCGGCCAGGGTCAGAGCCCCGATCCTCCCGGTCGTCCTCGCCTCGCCCGACATGGTTCTCCTTGTGGTTTGACGCCTCTCGGTTGGGGCAATGCCCGGTGATCCGTCTGATTGTGGTCATCCCCGGCCACATGACCAGTTCCGATCGCCGAAACCGAGCCACTCACTTCCACCGGGTCACCGGTCCCCCATGCGGCTGACTGGGACCCGCAAGTTGCGATTGCGCGCCCCAGCCAGCATGTTCTCCGGTGACTAGTTGACGGATGCGTAGAGAGGAACTGCGTTGGCCGCCGTAAGTGACTTGCAGCCGTTCTGGTTGGCGAGCGTATCCACCATGCGGACGTTGACTGGCAACTCAACCCTGTCACCCGAGTTTCCAGTCCCAGCGAGCGTCGTGGGAAGTTCGAGGACTGCAGCGGACGGTCCCCAGGTGCCATCCCAGGCCTGAACCTCGAAATCTGCCGCACTGCAGGTGCCATTGGCGTTGAGGACAGCCCAGTCGTCGATCGGTCCGGTGCCGATCCTGACCACCACGCTCGAAATCTGTTGCGCGCCGGTGCCGGGGTTGATGACGCTCACATGGTGGAGTTGTGCAGGTCCGGCCGGGGTCAGCGGCGTGGACGCCACAGGACTGGGGTTGTCGAAGTTGACGGTGTACGTGCTGGTTGTGCCCGTCGCTGCAGATCCGCTACCGCTGCCGGTGGAAGTCCAGTACGCGTATGCCATGCCGCCGCCGAGCAGGGTGGCTGCGGTGACGACGCCGATCGCGGCAACCCGCTTCTTGGAGGAGAAGATCTTCATTTCTGTGTTCCCTTCATGTGTGTGGTGGATCTGTCTCGTGATGGGCCGAGCGGGTGTCGTCCGATCGGTGCCTGGCAATCACTCTGTGCAATCACCCGACTGCATTCCGGTATCGGAAGGCCCTGCTGAGAACTTGAGACGAGATTGCGACTTCTCCGATTCCTGCCTCAGGAGAGAGGCCTCTCTGCGCGAGGACCCCGCTGTGAGACGACAAGGGGGAGCGCCCCCGCCTGCTCCCAGAACGCCCCCTGCTCCGTTCGAGGCGGCTACTGATCCCGAGCGACAGCCATCGGCTGGCCCGCTCCAGACGTGACCTGATCCGCACCGGGACGAGCGGTTGACACCGGCGATCTGACGAGTCGAGAGTTCAGCTGTGGCGCTGACCCTCATCCTCACGGCCTCGACGCCGGGCAGGACGCCGCTGGCCGAGGCCGACGGGTTCACCCTGCTCGTCGACGGCGACCGAGAGGTCACCTTCGAGGTGCGCCCCGACCCCCCGAGCTGGACGCCCCAGGGCGTCCGGCTGCTGCGTGACGACGTCACGATCGGCATCGCCCCCGACCCTGGACCGACCATGCGGTGGGTGCTGAGCGGCGTCGAGCGCTTCGGCACCTTCCGGGCGAGCGCCGACGACGCCGAGGCCATCCTCGACTCCATGGAGACCACGGTCGTGCAGGCACCCGCGCCGGTGCCGGCCGCGCTGCCTGGCGGGGCTGGGCTCGCGGGCGCGGGTGGGACGGATCCGGAGGGCTCGGACGTCGCGGGCCCGGACGTCGCGGGCTCTGGCGGCGGCGCCCCGGGTGGCGCAGGCTCGGGTGGCGCAGGCTCAGGTGGCGGCGCCGGCCCCACTCCCCGCCCCGGCGTCGTCGACGTCCAGGTCGGCGAGTACGACGGCCGTTTCGCCGGCGTGGTCGCGGGGATCTTCACGATCCTGGCCGTCGCGGTCATCTGGACGATCTCGAACGCCGCCGTCCGCGGCTTCGAGTGGGGCGCCACCGACACCACGCCCGCGGGCACCTACACCGAGCGCACCACGTTGATGGTCATGTCGCTGCTGATCGCCGTGGGCAGCGTCGTCCTGCTCGCCGGGGCCGCGCTGGCGGCGCTCGAGGTGCGCGCCAGGCAGCGGCGCCGCGCCACGGGTGGCTCGCGCGGGCCGTCGGTGGCACTGGACAAGGTCCCCGAGATCCTCGAGCGGGCAGGCAACCTCCGCGCGACGATCGCCGTCCTGGTCGCCGGGGTCGCGGTCCTGGGCCTGGCGGTGCTGGTCGCGGTGTACGGCCCCGAGCCGGGCGGCGCCACCACCCCCGACCCGTCCCCCGCAGCGTCGCCCACCGCCCAGGAGTAGGGGCGGGCCGGCCCCCCAGCCCTGGCTCTGCCCCCTCGCCGGCACCTCACCCGATCAGGGTCGCAGCCTCACCCGATCGGGGCCGCCGCCATCGACCGGACAGTCCGGAACGTGCTCCCCGAGGGCCATCCCGATGCCGGGGAGTCGCCGGAATCGCCCGCGGAATCGGCCATCCGGGTGATGGTCACACAGCGTCATTGACACGCTCTGTTACCGGATCGACAGTGCAACCATGACCTACGCCCTCACACTGACCGCGTCTTCCACGGGACGCGCACCTGTGCCGACGGCAAACGGATCGACGCTCCTGGTCGACGACGCGAACGCTGTCATGCTCGCCGTCTCGCCCAATCCGTCATCGTGGGATCCCGAGGGGCTCACCCTCCACCGAGAGGGCAAACCCGTGTCCACGCTCCCGATGAGTGATGGCGCGAGGTGGGTGCTCATGGGCGACGACCGCTTCGGCACCTTCCAGGCGCACGCGACCGCCGCTGGCGCCCCGGTCGACTCTCCGCCGGTGCGAGTGGTCCCCGCGACCGTGTCCCTGCGTCCCCCGGGTGCGCCGGTTTCCTGGGGCCCGGCGGCGGCTCGGGTTGCGGCGCCGGCCGCCCCGGCTCCGAGCGCAGGTCCTGCGGCGGCTCGAGCCGCCACCCCGGCTACTGCCGCTCCGGCTCCGAGCGCCCCGGCTCCGAGCGCGGGTCCTGCGGCAGCTCCAGTCGCCACCCCGGCCGAGGCGGCGGACCTTGCTGCAGGCGCAGCGCCCACGCACGCCGCGCTCCTGAGGGCCACGGTGGTTGCCAACGCTCCCGACGTCGAACCCCCGACACAGGGACCGCGGGTAGTCCCGGCGACTGGTCCAGGGACGGGCCCCCAGTCCTCCACCCCCACCCAGCCCGCGGCCCCCGCGCCCAGGGCCCACCCGCCCACGGCCCACCTGCCCACGGCCCCTGCGCCCACGGCCCTTGCTCCCAAGGCACACCCGCCCACGGCCCTCGCGCCCAGTGCCGCCACCCCCGCCACCCCCGCCGCACCCGCCGCACCCGCCACCCCCGCCGCACCCGGCCCCGCCCTGCCCCCGGCATCCACCGGGACCGCCAGCCCTCAGGGCGTGGTCGAGGTTCCGCTCGGTGAGTACGACGGGCGGTTCGCTGCGGTCGTCGCAGCCATCTTCTCCGCGTTGTGCGTCATCGTCCTCACGATCGTGGCGACCCAGGTGATCAGCGACCTCATCATCGCCACGCCCATCCCGCCCGACACCCCCACCCCCGACGCCGTCGCGGCGGCGCGCTCGGCTCGGGCGACGTCGGCCCTGCTCATCGGGATCGGGAGCATCCTGCTCCTGGCTGCGGCCGCCCTCGCGGCGCTCGACGTGCGAGGGCGGCAGCGGCGCGACGCCAGCACGGGCACTGCCCTGCGCGGGACGCAGGCAACCCTCGACAAGGCCCCCGGCATCCTGGAGAACCCCGGGCGGTTCCGCGGCACGCTGGCACTGCTCATCACTGGGGTGGTCCTCGTCATGATCGGCTTCGTCGGCCAGGTGCACTGGTCGTAGGCGGCCGCGCCGGGCGACTGGGCGGCGCGCCCGAGTCGGGTCCACCGGGCGCCGGTCACCCCGTGGACGAGACCTCACGCAGCAGGCGCACGAGGGCATCTGTCGAGACGCGGATCTGCTCGTACGCCCGTGGATGGAGCCTCGCTCCCAGGACGTGTGGGTCGGGGACGTCGTCGGGGTGCATCTCGTTGGGATCCGGATCGGGTCCGCCTCGGGATCGCCCAGCCGATCCCGGCGAGTCACCCGGCACGCGGTGGGCTGAGTCGACCGCGCCCCTCGACCGACCAGCGCGCCCCAGCCGGAATCGCCGCCCGGCCTCGACCGGCACCCGTCCCACCTCATCCGGGAGGGGTGAGCCCACAAGCCCGCGCGCAGCATCCATCTCGCGCACGATCCAGGGCCACCGTTGCGCCAGGTCTGCCGGGAGCACCTCCACCTCCCGCCGCGGGTCACCCACCGCAAACCGCTCCGCCCACGTCGCTACCTTCTCGACCGTCGCCGACACCGCCTCCGCGGTCGCCTCCGTCGCGCCCGGGACGGTCGCCGCACCTGCCCGCCGCTCCGCCGTGCCCCCCGCCACCGCCGGTCCGGCCGTCGCCACGTCGGCCACCGTCCGCTCGTGGGCTGCCGCCACCATCCCCACATCGACCAGCCAGTCGGCGATCCTCCCCGCCTGACGGATCGTGAACGTGCGGGTCCGCGCCCGTGGCTCGAGCGCGAGGATCGCCGGTCGATGATCACGCGCGGCCGGCAGGATGAGGTCCGCCCACGCAACAAGATCCGCCGTCAGCGGCTGGGACCGATGCTCCGCAGCGCGCCCGACCAGTGCCGGCGCCAGCGAGCACCCGGGCGATCCGGCCATCGCAGCAGTCCCCGCCGAGCGCACCTCGATCCCGTCAAGGAGACCGGGCGATCCGGCCATCGCCTCGCGCAGCAGGTGCGCCGCCGACGCCGAGCGGCAGATGTTCGCCGTGCACACATACAGGATCCGCACGCCGCGAACGCTACCGGCCGCGGCAGCCCGCGGGGCCGCCGCCCACTCGCGGTCGGCCGCCGCCATCTCGTGGTCGCCCGTCGCCCGCTCGTGGCCGCCCGTCGCCCGCTCGTGGCCGCCCGTCGCCATCGCACCCGGTGATGCGCCGGACGCGACCGAACGCGCCCTCTCAGCCGACCGGGGCCTCCACCATCGACCTGATGGCGGCCTCGAACGTGGTCACGGCGATCCCGGCCTGCACACCGTCCCGCTCCTGGAACCGCAGGACCCGCGGCTGGACCCGGCTCTCCGGCGACTCCGACATCACCACCGGCACTCGGCGGCGCAGCACCCGGGACACCGTCGCGACCAGCTCGAGGACCGTCATGGTCGTGCCGGCTCGAACGATGGCCGTCGCGGACGCATCGACCGTCGCGGCCTCCGCCTCGGCCAGCGCCAGTCGCGCGGCATCGACGTTGTACAGGTAGTCGCGCCGCGTGTCCGGACTCACGAAGAGCCGCACCGGCTGCCGCAGCATCGCGGCCTCCACAAGCGCGGGCACCAGCCCCTTGTGCCGCATACGGCCACCAGCCAACCCGTACACGTTCGTGACGCGACATGCCACTGTGCGCATGACTCCGGATTCAGCGAGCCGCCCCACGAGCGCCTCCTGGGCGAGCTTCTCGCGCCCATAGGGGGTGATCGGCGCCGGCGGCGTCGTGCCATCGATCACGCCGGCCCCGTGCCCCCCGTAGATCGCCCCGGCGGAGGACGTGAAGAGGAAGCTGTTCCCCTGGCTGGGCCGGACCTGGTCGGCAAGGGCCGCAACGACGGCACCCAGGACCCTGGTCTCGGCGGCCATGGCCTCGGCTGTGGACGCGACCGTCCCCTGGCCCGCCGCCCAGACCAGCGTGATCGGCGAATCCGCGTGGGACCTCTCGGCCGCTCGCCAGTAGGACACGACCTGATCTGCGGCGCGGGCAGGGTCGCCCCACGGGACCTGCATGCCGACGACGTCCTCACGCCGACCGCGCAGTACCTCCGCGAACCCGCTGCCCAGAACGCCCGTGGATCCGGCGATCAGCCTCATCGCGGGGGACCTGCCGGACCCCCCGGGCCGACGGCACCCCCCGGGTCGACTGCACTGTCCGGGCCGACTGCACCGTTGTCCCCGGCACGACCATCCTCGCCGGCCGCGTCCCGCGCCCCTCCCCGACCTGCACCGGCTGCGGTGCGAGCCCCGTCAGCCGACCCGTTCTCCCCCGCCGCACCCCCCATAGGCCCCACCGCCATGTGCCGGCTCAGGACGTGCAGCGCACGGGCCTCGGGAGGATCGACCCGGACGTACACCGGCCGCCCGACCGTGTTGCGCACGGCCTGCCCCACGTACTCAGCGACCACCGCGACCGCCACGTAGAGCCCGCCGAGCAGCACCAGCAGCGCGATGACCACCGACGTCCAGCCCGGAACGGGGATCGCCCCGCTCAGGCGCTGGACGATCAACCAGGCACCCACCAACAGCCCTGTGAGCGCGATCACGACACCGGCTGCGGCGATCAGGCGCAGCGGCCGTGTCCCGCTGCTGACGATCATCCGCCAGAAGTGGCTGAGCAGCCGGCGGTAGCTGTACGACGACGGCGCCCCCTCCTGGCGCAGCGGCACGGGACAGGCCGACGGCGGGCCACACGTCCACGACAGCGACACATCCAGGAACACGTTCTCACCGGCGTACGCGCACGCCGAGCGCGCCAGGCTGCCCTCGAGCAGCCGGAAGCTGTGGAACCGGACCGGCACCCCCGACACCGAGCGCGCGACGCGCCCCGACACCCACGACGCGGCATTGCGCACCGGACCGTGCGGCCGGGTGGTGGTGGGCTCGGCGTACACCAGCGGGGTGCGCTTGCGCCCGGCCGTGGCCAGCATCGCCGGGATGTAGGCCGGGTCGTGCTGGCCGTCCTCGTCCATGGTCACGACCCAGTCGCCGTTGGTCGACACGATGCCCGCGACGGTTGCCGGGTGCTGACCGAAGTTGCGCGAGAGCCAGACGACCCGCACGCGCTCATCGAGGTCGGCCAGCCCCGCCAGGTGCTCAATGGCACCGGTCGGCAGCCCCGGGTTGTCGCAGACGAGGATCAGCTCGTCGAGGTCGATCCGCACACCCGCGGTCGGGCTGACGTCAGCGCAGACCGCCAGGATCTCGCGCACCGTCGACTCCAGCGCCGTCCCCGCCCGGTACACGGGGATGACGACGCTGAGCGACTGCGTCACCGGCGTGCCCACTTCTGCGTCACTCATCCGGGGGGCGCCCCCTCCGTACGCAGGCGCCCTGGGGCCGTTGCGCACCCCGGGGCGAAGCAGCCGCGAGACCCTCCCATCCCGGGAGTCGCGCGCCACGCACGCCCTGGGAAAGCCACGAGCCCGGGCCGCCGGTAAGGACCAAGCGGCGGTCGCGGCCCGGTCATGGGGGCCTGGCCGCTGGCACGGGCGTGGGGGCCGGATCGCCGGCACGATGAGTGGCCCGAATCGGGGCTGTCCGAGCGGCTCATCCCTTCACCGCCGTCAGGAGCAGCGAGACCCCCGGCATCCTGCCGACCGGCAGGACCCGCTCCATCGCCACGATCCCCCGCAGGGCCGTGTTGGTGACCCGCCCCGGCTCGACGAGCTCGCTGCCGCGGTCCTTGCGCCGGCGGATCGCCACGACCGGACGCAGCAGCACGTTCCACGAGCGGATCGACACGTCATTGAAGCCGGCCCCCGTGACGAGTGCCAGCAGCTCCTCGCGCTCGTACCGGCGCACGTGGTCGACGGCCTCGTCGTGCGCCGACCACAGCCGCATGTCCGCCGGAACGGCCACCAGCAGCCGCCCGCCCGGGCGCAGGCACCGGAAGAACTCGCGCGCCGCGGCAGCGTCGTCCTCGATGTGCTCGAGCACGTCGTAGGCGACCACCAGCCCCAGCGAATCGCCGACGATGGGCAGCCTCGTGGCGTCGCCGCGCATGACCGTCAGGCCGCGCCCGCTGGCCATGTCCGCGCCGGTCTGCGAGTACTCGAGGGCGACGCAGCTCCATCCCGCCTCGACCAGGACCCGGGTGTTGCCGCCGGCGGCCGCCCCGACGTCCAGCGCAGGGCCAAGCGGCTGGATCCCCTGTATCTGCGACCTGATCAGGCTCCGACGCTCGGCGAACCACCAGTGCCGGTCCTCGATGTCCCCGAGGCTCCTGATCGCGTCGCTCTGCACGCCGCACAGTATGCCCGCCGCGCCTCCACCAGTTGTCCACAGATATCCCCGCGAGCCTTCCCGTCAGGCCCGTTGTCGCGCACAGTGGCCGCGTGCCGCGCCTAGTCTCCTGGACCCCGCCCACGACTCCCTTCACGGCGGCGCATGTCTCCCCGCTGGGCGTCACCGGGGCCATGATCCGCTGGGCGGAGCAGTCCGGGATGATCACCCGGCTCACACAGGGCGTGTTCGTGGCCACCACCGCCGTCGCGGCAGAACCGGCCGACCACCACCTGCAGCTCGCCCTCGCCGTGCAGCTGCGAAACCCGACCGCGATCGCCAGCCACCACACAGCGGCGCTGGCGTGGGACCTCGACCTGGATGATCCGCTGGCCGCCGCACACTCAATCCCGGCCTTCATCGCCCCGGCCGGGCCGGGAGTGCGGTCGAGGACCGGCACTGAGATGACCATCGCTGTCCGCGACCTCCCCCAGCACCACCGGGCAGCGCACCCGAGCGGGCTCCTGGTCACAACCCCAGCCCGAACTGCGGTGGACGTGGCCGCACTGGGCGGAGTACCCGAGGCGCTGATCACCCTCGACTCCGCCGCACGTCTGGAGCTGCGCACCAGCGTGGGTGAGAGCCGCCTGCGCGACGCCTACGCCAAGGAGCAGGCACTGGCGGCTTCTCGCGCACCATTGATCGAGGCCAGCCGCGCCGCCGCGACCCTCCGGACACGGCGCACCCTGGCCAGGATCGTGCCTCTCGCCGACCCCCGCCGGGAGTCTGCCAACGAGTCCCTGAGCTACGGCCACTTCCTGGTGGCGGGGCTGCCGCTGCCCCAACTCCAGGTCCGCATCCCGACCCCGGAGGGCGACGCCTTCCCCGACTTCCTCTGGGCGGATGCTCGAGTCATCGGCGAGGCTGACGGCGCAGTCAAGTACACCTCCCGCGAAGCGCTTGTTCGCGAGAAGCGGCGCCAGGAGTCATTGGAGGAGATGGGCTTCCGGATCGTCCGCTGGATGTACTCCGACATCCGCCAACGGCCGGCGGCCGTGATGTCACGGATCGCCGCCGCCCTCGACGCCCGCGGCGCGCTCTGACCCCCGCCCCTGACGCAGGGGGCAATCGACGGGCTGCGCGCGGCCGCGAGCGACGGGAGTCGGCGAGGAGCACCAGTCGAGTCACGGGTCGCGGGTCGGGTGCCGCGGGCTTCTCGCGGCGCCTCGCACGATCGTCCCGGGGGTTCGCGCTCGATCCTGCTGTTTCACGCCCAGGGACGCCGCCTTCGGCAGAGGAACGCGCTCGATTCCGTTGTTGACGGCCTGCCCCACCTGCCCAGCCACAGCGTTATCGGGCGCGTGTTCCGGCGCCCGACCAGACCTCTGGGCGGGTGACTTCGATTTCGACCGCGTATCGCGAACATCAGATGGTGGTGGAAGTGGAGTGCCATTCCGGCGGGGCACTCGGGGCCGGACAACCGACCCTGCCGCGGTTGGTTCGTACACGGCATCTCGCTGATCGCGGGTCGCTGCGCCGCGTGCCGACTGCCGCCGCCCCGGACCGCCCAGCAGTTGGTCCTCGGGCTGACCTGCCCGGTGCGCCCCGCCGCGCTCGGGGCAGTTCACCCGCTGCCCGGTGCGCCCTCGCGGCGGCCGAATCGCCTGCCCTGCGCCGCGGCGCGGTTCGCCCTCGGCACAGCTGGTTCGCCGACGGCGCAGCCGGCGCGGCCTGCGGCGCCCGCCCCCGACGCTAGGATCACACTCATGTCAGTCGCCACCGATCGCTCAGGGCGCCTGCCGCGCCAGGAGCGGCGCGCGCAGCTGCTCGACGCCGCGCGCGAGGCGTTCTCCCAGCAGGGTTACCACGCCGCCGGCATGGACGGCATCGCGGAGCTCGCCGGGGTCTCCAAGCCTGTGCTCTACCAGCACTTCCCGGGCAAGCTCGAGCTGTACCTCGCCGTCCTCGACGAGAGCGCCGACTCCCTGATCGACCGCGTCCGCATCGCGCTGGACTCCACCACCGACAACCGCAAGCGCGTGCGCGCCACCTTCGTGGCGTACTTCGATTTCGTCGCCCACGAGTCCGGGGCGTTCCGGCTGATCTTCGAGTCCGACCTCACCAACGTCCCTGAGGCCGCCGACCGCGTCGCGCGCACCAACGAGACGTGTGCGCAGATGATCGCCGAGGTCATCCGCGAGGACACCGAGCTCGACGACGACACGTCCATGCTCCTGGCCAGCGGCCTGCTCGGCATGGCCCAGACCGCCGCACGCTACTGGCTGCACTCCCCGGCGCCCATCTCCCAGGAGAGTGCGGCGAAGGCGATGTCGATGCTGGCGTGGCGCGGCATCTCCGAGTTCCCCCTGACCCATCCCCCGAGCTAGCGAGAGAAGGCCCCACCATGGAGGTTCGCATCGGAATCCAGCAGGCTGCCCGTGAGCTGGTCCTGGAGAGCACCGATACGCCCGAGTCCGTGGCCAAGAAGGTCGCGGAGGCGCTGAAGTCCGACGGGCTGCTGGACCTGATCGACGAGAAGGGCCACCGTGTGGTCGTTCCGGCTGCGAAGCTGGCCTACGTCGAGATCGCGGCCGCGGAGCCGCGCAAGGTCGGCTTCGGCACTCTCTGAGCCGCGCTGCTGGACCCTGCGGACTCCAGCAGGTTCGTCACGCCCCGCCTCCGCGGTCCGCACCCCGCCCACCCAGCCTTACGCCGCCAGGCCCAGGGCGTCGTGCGCTCGACCTGAGCGGTGGTCAGCACACGGGCGACCGCGGCGACCGGTCCGCGCCGCCACCGCCAGTTCGCGGACTGTCATCGTTCGCCAGTGGGCGTTCGCCCGTGGCGTTCGCCCGTGTGCGTGGGCGTGCGGCGTGGGCGTTCGCCCGTGGGCGTGGGCGTGCGGCGTGGGCGTTCGCCCGTGGGCGTGGGCGTGCGGCGTGGGCGTTCGCCCGTGTGCGTGGGCGTGCGGCGTGGGCGTTCGCCCGTGTGCGTGGGCGTGCGGCGTGGGCGTGCGGCGTGGGCGTTCGCCCGTGGGCGTTCGCCCGTGGGCGTTCGCCCGTGGGCGTTCGGCGGGCCGCCCGCCCGATCCGCCCCCGCCGACCCGCCGCCCGCCTCCCGGCCCCTACGCCGCCAGGCCGAGGGCCGTCATCCGCTCGACGTGGGCGTTCGTCAGCCGCTCGACCAGGCCGAACAGGTCGATCTGGGACGACACCGGCTCGCTGAGGATCAGCGCGGCAAGTCCCTCGTGCTCGGCGGCCACCATCTGGGCCTGGGAGAGCATCTCGCCCAGCAGGCGCCGGCCCCAGAGCGCCAACCGCCCCGCCACGCGAGGGTCTCGGGCGATGGCCCCGCGGACCTCCTCGATGACGACGGCTGTCTTGCCCAGCTCGCTGCACACCTCGAGCACGATCGCGGCGGTCTCCTCGTCGAGCACCGCCCCGACCTCGCGGTAGAAGTCCTCACTGATCGAGTCTCCGACGTAGGCCTTGACCAGGCCCTCCAGCCAGTCGCTCGGGGCGGTCATCGCGTGGTAGCGCTCGAGCGGCTCGAGGAACTCCGACATCGCCTCGTCGGGGTCCGCGCCCATCTCGATGAGACGATCGCGCAACAGGTGGAAGTGCCCCAGCTCGCCCACAGCGATGTCCGTGATCCGCACGCGCTGCGTCAGCGACGGAGCGAGCGCGGACTCGGAGACCAGCCGCTCGAACGCGAGGTACTCGCCGGCTCCGAGCAGGCCGAGCAGCTCGATCACGCCCTGGCGGTACTCCGGGTCGGACAACGAGGGGCGCACCACGTCCGCGGCGGAGGACACGCCCTCGGAGCTCGACGGACCGGGGGCAGGGGCGGGCTCGGGGGTCATGGGAGGAAGGTAACCCGATCCGCCCCGACGGAGAAGGTAGAATCGGCGCACAACCGAGGAGAGAATTGACAACCTTCACCGACTTGGGCGTCGTTGCGCCCATCACCTCCGCCCTGGCCAAGGCCGGTATCACCGACGCCTTCCAGATCCAGGAGCTGTGCATCCCGCAGGCCCTCGAGGGCCGCGACCTGATCGGGCAGGCCAAGACCGGCACGGGCAAGACCCTCGGCTTCGGCATCCCCCTGCTCCAGAGCATCCCCTCCCCGAACACGCCGGCGTACGCCGACCTGTCCCCCGCCGAGCAGAAGGCCCCGAAGGCCCTGGTCGTCGTCCCGACGCGCGAGCTGTGCGTCCAGGTCACCTCCGACCTCACCGCCGCGGGTGCTGAGCTCGGCGTGCGCGTCCTGGCCGTGTACGGCGGTCGCGCGTACGAGCCGCAGGTCGAGGCCCTGGCCAAGGGCGTGGACGTCGTCGTCGGCACCCCCGGTCGCCTGATCGACCTGGCCCGCCAGCGGCTCCTGCAGCTCGGCGACGTGCAGGTGCTGGTGCTCGACGAGGCCGACGAGATGCTCGACATGGGCTTCCTGCCCGACGTCGAGCGCATCGTCTCGATGCTGCCCGCGACCCGCCAGACCATGCTGTTCTCGGCGACCATGCCGGGGCAGATCATCGCCCTGGCGCGCCGCTACATGACGCAGCCGACCCACATCCGCGCGCTGAACGTCGACGACGAGTCGGCCACGGTCAGCGAGGTCGAGCAGCACGTGTGGCGCGTCCACCCCCTGAACAAGGTCGAGATCCTCGCCCGGATCATGCAGGCTGACGGCCACGGCCCCTCGATGGTCTTCTGCCGCACGAAGCGCCGCGCCCAGGCGGTCGCCGACGAGTTGACCGAGCGCGGGTTCGCCGCCGGCGCCGTCCACGGCGACCTCGGCCAGGGCGCCCGCGAGCAGGCCCTGCGCGCGTTCCGCAACGGCAAGGTCGACGTCCTGGTCGCCACCGATGTGGCCGCCCGCGGCATCGACGTCGAGGGCGTCACGCACGTCATCAACTACGAGTGCCCGGACGATGAGAAGACCTACCTGCACCGCGTCGGGCGCACCGCGCGCGCCGGGGCGTCGGGCGTGGCCATCACGTTCGTCGACTGGCAGGACGTGCCGCGCTGGGGCCTGATCAACAAGGCCCTCGGCCTGTCGTTCCACGACCCGATCGAGACCTACCACACCTCCGATCACCTCTACACCGGCCTCGGGATCCCCGCCGGCACGACCGGTCGGCTGCCCCGCGCCGCGCGCACCCACGAGGGCCTGAACGCCGAGGTGCTCGAGGATCTGGGCGGTCGCCAGCCGAACACCCGGGACCGCGATCGCGGCGGCTCGGGCGGCTCCGGCCACGGGCGCGGGCACAGCCATCATCACGGCCAGACGATTCCGCACGGCCACAAGGACGGCGCGGCGAAGTCCGGGTCCGGGCGGTCGGGCGGGTCGAAGGGCCCGGACTCAGGTGCCGCGGCGAGCAGCGGCGGTACGGGAGGCAGCTCCGGCGACGAGGCCGCCCCCAAGCGCCGCCGCAACCGCACCCGCAACCGCACCCGAGGCGGCAAGACCCAGGGCGCCGATCAGGGCGGGTCCGGCGGGTCCAGCAGCGGAGGCGGGTCCAGCGGGTCCGCCTCGGAGTAGGGCTTCAGCACCTCGAGCGGGTCCAGTGGGTCAGCCTCGGAGTAGGGCTCCGAAGCCTCGGGCACCTCCGCCACCGGAGTAGGACTTCGGAAACTTGGGCAGCTCGAGTACAGCGTGGTCCGCTACAGAGCGCGGAGGGCGTCACATTCCCCGGCCCCTGCCCCGGGGCGGGCGCTGGGTCGGCCGCAGCAGGGCGGCCGCGCCTCGGCGAAGGTATCCGGCTGCCCGCCAACCCGTTCGCTGGGCGGGGCGCCCGGTCCGGCTCACCACCACCAGTGCGGTTTCATCCAAGTCTCGGGGCACTCGCCGGCCGCGACTTGGATCAATCGGCGTTGGGCGCACCAAAGTTGGATCAAATCGGTGGTGCCCCCGCCCGACCGTCCCGCCGCGACAACCTCACCGCACGACGAGCCCACCGCGGCGATTTCATCCAAGTCTCGGGGCGGTTGCCGGCCGCGAACTTGGATGAAGCGGCGTTGGGCGCACCAAACTTGGACCAAACCGGCGGAGGCGAGGCGAGGCCCGCCCGCCCAACCGGCGGGGCAACGGCCGCACCAACGCCCACTCAGTGGAAGCGGAGCTTGACCCAGTGGCGCTCGTCGCAGGCGGGGCAACGCATCCACGACGGGTACTCACGGCGCACCACCGGCAGGTGCAGGCTCGGCAGCGCCAGGTGCAGGGCGCGGGCGTACGAGGCCACGGTCGCGACGTGGCAGTCAGAGCACGTGATGACCACGGACCCCAGCGACGGGTTGACCGTGTCGCGGCTGAACAGCGCGGACTTGCCCTGCACGTCCACCCCCGCCACGCTCGGGTCGGCGACGGCTCGGGTACGGACGCGGTCGAAGGTCGAGTTGCTCATCAGCTGGCTCCCATCAGGGCGGTCGGGGCGGAGGCGGCCGTGCCATCGACGAGTCCGCGCGCGAGCTGCCGGTAGGCCTCCGCACCGCGGAACCGCCCCCCGGAGGCCAGCACCGAACGGCCACCGGCGGGCGCCTCGGCGAAGCGGATCGAACGCGGGATCGCCGGGCCGAGGATGTCCAGGCCGTAGCGGTCGTTGATGTCGGCAAGGACGGCGCGCGAGTGGTTGGTCCGGGAGTCGAACAGCGTCGGCAGCACGCCGAGCACGACCAGGTCGCGGTTGGTGATGCGCCGCACGTCGGCGATCGTGTCGAGCAACTGGCCGACTCCGCGGTGCGACAGCGTCTCGCACTGCAGCGGGATCAGGACCTCCTGCGCGGCGGTCAGCGCATTGATCGTCAGGACGCCCAGCGACGGCGAGCAGTCCAGCACGATCGTGTCGTACTCACCGCCGATGTCCTCCAGCGCGGTCCGCAGCGCGAACTCGCGGCCGGTGCGCGTGAGCAGTTGGGCCTCGGTACCGGCGAGGTCGATCGTCGCGGGCAGCAGGTGCATGTCCTCGTCGGTCTTGATCACGGCCATCGAGGCGCTGATCCGCCCCAGCAGGACGTCGTGCATCGAGAACTCGAGGGACTCGGGGTCCACGCCCAACGAGAACGTCAGGCAGGCCTGCGGATCGAGGTCGACGACCAGCACCCTCTGGCCCAGCTCGGCGAGCGCGGCACCGATCGAGGCGACGGTCGTGGTCTTGGCCACGCCGCCCTTCTGGTTGGCGATGGCGATGATTCGAGTCATACCCGGCCCCTGCGTCGGTTGGCAACTTCCCCCTATTGTGCACACCATGAGCACACCGCCCTTCATCAACATGCCCGACGGCGTCGGACTTTTCGCGCCCCCGGACGCCCCCTCGCCGGTCCTGGTCGCGGAGGCCGCAACGGATGTGGCCGGTGGTGCGGATGTGACGGCTGGGCCCGATACCGGGCCCGCCTCCAGGGCGGTCGATGGGGCGGATGGCGAGTCGGACGGTGCGCGCCCCGCGGCTGGGCAGGCGGGCGGGGCCGACGACGGGCCCACGATCGGGGCCGCGAGCACCTCACACGGCAGCAGCACAGTCGACGACTCGCCCGGGGACGTCGCCCGCTCTGACAGCGGCGCCCGCGGGGACGTCGCCCGCACCACCGCCGGGGCTCGCGGCGACGTCCTGCTCGTCCCGGGGTTCACCGGCTCCAAGGAGGACTTCCTCGCGATCCTCGAGCCCCTGGCGGCGTTCGGCTGGCGCGTGGCGGCCATGGACCTCCCGGGGCAGGGCGGCGCGCCGGCGCTCGGGCCGCGGGGCAGCCACACGGCACGCACGCTGGCCGACTCGGTGGCGGCGGTCGCGCAGTGGTTCGCCCCCGGCCGGCGCGTCCACCTCGTGGGGCACTCGATGGGCGGACTCATCACGCGCGAGCTGGTCCTGTCCGACGCCGCGAGCCTCGCGTCGTGGACCGCCATGAGCAGCGGACCGGCCTCCATCCCCGCCCACGGGCACACCGCCCTGCTGCAGCTCGAGGCCGCGCTGGCCAGCGCGCCGATCGAGGTCGTCTGGGCGGCGAAGGAGTCGATGGACCGCGCCAGCGGCTGGGACCCGCCCAGCCAGGAGGTCGCCGACTTCTGCGCCCGGCGCTTCATCACCAACGACCCGGCCGCGCTCTCGGACTGCGCCGAGATCCTGATGACCGCCCCCGACCTCACCGATCAGGTGGCCGCCGCGCTGGACGCCGCGATGCTGCCGGCGGCGGTGGTCACCGGGGAGATCGATGATGCCTGGCCGCCGGACGTTCAGCAGCGGATGGCCGAGCGATTGGGGGTGCCCTGGCACGTCCTGCCCGGCCTCGGCCACAATCCCGCCACCGAGGATCCGCAGACGACAGCCGCGGCCCTGAACGAGGTCTTCAGCACCGCAGCGCAGGCGTCCCGCGAGGAGCCGTCCGCGACGTAGGCCCCGCGGCTGGGGTGGCGGCACGTCCGCGGCCTCGGCACATCCCGCCACGAGGATCCGCAGACGACAGCCGCGGCCCTGAACGAGGTCTTCAGCACCGCAGCGCAGGCGTCCCGCGAGGACCGCCCGCGACGTAGGCCCCGCGGCTGGGGGCGGGCGCGCCGGCATTCGCGCGGGGAATCGTCAGCTGGGGACGGCGTGCGCCGAACCACCGGAATCCGCCCACAACGTCGGAGCGCTGGAGCGCTGGAGACGCCGGAGCACCGCGCAAGCGCAGGGACGGTATCCGGGAGGGCGCCGCCGTCGCCAGACTGGACACGTCAACGATCCGACGGTCGCCTCCGCCCTCTGATCGCGGCGATGGGAACGTCGCGGCCAACACGCGGCGAACTCGTCGGAAATTGCCCCGAATCGGCGGTGTGGATCGCGTGCCGTGTGGGTATCCCTCATCCATGGCCTTGCACGAGATCCTCCCGAACACGCTCATGGCCCCCCGGGAGGCTCGGATCGCCATCGCGCGGTTCCTGTCCAAGGCCCAGCTCTCGCAGCTCACCGACGACGCCCAGCTGCTGGCATCCGAGCTGGTGACCAACGCGGTGCGCCACGCGACCGGCCCCATCGACGTCCGCGCCTACGTGCGCGACGGCTTCCTGCGACTGGAGGTCGGCGATTCGTGCGTCGACCGCGCCCCGGAGAAGCGCCAGGCCGATCCCGACGACGAGGGCGGCCGCGGAATGGAACTCGTCGACAAGCTCTCGGCGCGCTGGGGATGGCGGGCCTGCGGCGATGCCAAGGTGGTCTGGCTCGACCTGCCGATGCCCACCGCAACGACCCGCTAGGGCGGAACCGCCCGGGGCCCGCCCCCGCGGCAGCCCTCCCCGCCCTACCAACGACCCACCCTCGGCAGCCCCCGCCCGCCTCGCCCCCGCCCGCCTCGCCCCGCCGCCCGCCACCCGCCGCCCGCCGCGGACCCATCCAAGTCTGCTGCCGGATCCCACGATTCATCCAAGTCTGCTGCGCCCGGAAGGCCGCGGACTTGGATGAGATCCATCTCCGCCGACTGATCAGCCCTGCCTCGTGTGCGAACCGACCCGGCCCGCGCGACGGCCGCCCCCGGGCCCCGCCCGCCGCCCCCGCGACCCGCCCCCTCCCGCCCGCCGCGCTCAGAACTCCAGGGGGTCGCTGGGCAGCGGCTTCGGCTCGGTCCAGCGCATCGGCATCCCGTGCGCGGATCCCGATCCCAGCTGGACTGCCGTGCCCGGACGCCACGGCGCCCACGCCCCGGACGCCGGCCACGACCGACCGACCAGGGCGTAGGACATCGCCGGGTCCGGTGACTCGCGCTTCCATTCCCACGACACGTGCACGACCGGGCTCGTGGGCGTGGCCCGGTTGGCCAGCTTGCGGATCCCCGAGCGGATCTCGACGCGTGCCGCCCGGTCGAGGTAGAACCAGGTCGCCGAGTGCCAGATCACCAGCGTCTGGCCCGGGACCTGTTCGGCGTGGGCGAGCATCGACAGGTAGTCCCCCGCGCTCATCGCCCGGACCGTCGCCGGGATCCGGTGGGCCAGCGTGAACGCCGACCGCAGCCGCTCGAATCGCGGAAGGTCATCACCCCACACATAGGCGGCCAGGGTGAGGCGATCCTCGGCCTTGTCGACGTCCAGCGGTCGCAGGTCGCAGCCCGCGCGCTCGGAGATCGACACCGGAGTGGACATCGGCACGTGCGCCCAGGGCATGGCGTCGGCCCGCAGGTTGAGCCCGGCCGACGCCGCCAGCTCGTGCAACCGGATGGGCTGCCCGTGCGCGGCGGAGACCCGGGCCAGCGCCCCACGCAACGGCTGGGCGCGACCGGTCTCGTTCGTCTGCGGGATGTGGCCCAGCGAGCGGTTCACGACATCCGGGTGCGTGAGGAACGCGGCGATCAGCGCGGCCCCCATCGCCTCGCGCGAAGCATCGTCCTTCGGGGCCGTGCCGCCGACCGTCGGGTAGTAGATGGCCAGACCCGGAGCCTGGCGGGAGAGCACGAGGCGATGAGCGGCAGCCAGCAGGCGCAGCCCGATCAGGTCACCGCCGCGCACGGAGCCGTGGTCGGCCATCATCCCGGCGAGGGGACCCCCCGGCGCACTGGCCTCGCGCAGCGCGTGCAGGACGTCGTGCGACAGCGGCGAACCCAGCTCGAGGCAGCTCTCCGCCTGAGTCACCAGCGCCTCGTCGAGCGTGACGGCCTCATCCCCGTGGATCACGTCCTGCACCAGCGTCATCCGTGCATCCCTCCCACAACGGCAGCGCCTGCTGCCCCGGGGAATGATGCCCCACAGCCCGGATCGTTGCACCCGATGTTCCGCGCCCACGCTCTGCCTGGGCCGGCGCCTGGGCCGGCAACCACGACGATGTGCTGTCGATTCCGACCATCAGATCGTCGGAATCGACAGCACAGCGGCGCCGAAGGCCGATCAGCGCAGCTTGTAGTCCTCCAGCAGGCGGCGGGCGATGATCATCTTCTGGATGTCCGCGGTGCCCTCGCCGATCATCAGCATCGGGGCCTCGCGGTACAGCCGCTCGATCTCGTACTCCTTGGCGTAGCCGTAGCCGCCGTGGATCCGGAAGGAGTCCTCGACGACCTCCTTGCAGTACTCGCTGGCGAGGTACTTGGCCATCCCTGCCTCGAGGTCGTTGCGCTCCCCGGAGTCCTTCTTGCGGGCGGCGCGCACCATCATCTGGTGGGCGGCCTCGACCTTGACGGCCATCTCCGCGAGCCGGAATGCCACGGCCTGGTGCTCGGCGATCGCCTTGCCGAACGTGTGACGCTGCTGGGCGTACTCGACTCCGAGCTCGAAGGCCCGAGCCGACAGCCCGCACGCCCGCGCGGCCACGTTCACGCGGCCCACCTCGACGCCGTCCATCATCTGGTAGAAGCCCTTGCCCGGGACCCCGCCGAGCAGGTCGTCGGCACCGAGCTGGAACTCGTCCATGATGAGCTCGGTGGTGTCCACACCCTTATAACCCATCTTGGCGATCTTGCCCGGGATGCTCAGGCCGGGCAGGACCTCGCCGAACCCCGCCGGCTTCTCGATCAGGAACGTCGACATCTTCTTGTACACGCTCGCACCCTCGGGGGCGTCGGTGTCGGTGCGGACCAGCACCGCGACCAGCGTGGACGACCCGCCGTTGGTCAGCCACATCTTCTGGCCGTTGAGGGTGTAGCCGCCCTCGGCGTTCGGCACGGCCTTCGAGGTGATCGCCGCGACGTCGGACCCGCAGTGCGGCTCAGACATCGAGAACGCCCCGCGCACCTCACCGGTCGCCATCCGCGGCAGGTACTTGGCCTTCTGCTCCTCGGTGCCGTGCTGCATGATCATGTACGCCACGATGAAGTGGGTGTTCACGATGCCGCTGACGCTCATCCAGCCGCGTGCGATCTCCTCGACGCACAGCGCGTAGGTCAGCAACGACTCGCCCAGGCCGCCGTACTCCTCGGGGATCATCAGGCCGAAGATCCCCATCTCCTTCATGCCCTCGACGATCGCTGTCGGGTACTCGTCGGCGTGCTCGAGCTCCTGGGCGACCGGGATGATCTCGTTGTCCACGAACTCCTTGACCGCCGCGAGGATCTCCTCCTGCACCTCGGTCAGGCCCTCAGTCTGCGCCAGGCGTGGCATGGTTCCTCCTCGATCGACGGGCGATTGTTACTGGCCAGTATCCCCCGCGCTGTGGGAGATCTGCACGCCGGGGCCGCCTGCGGCCGGAGGTGTGGCCGAGGGCGCGGCATGGGGCGGCTTCGGACTGGCCGAACGTGCCCGGTCACGCCACCACAGCGCCCGGCGCGCTGGCCACCATGCCGCACGGTCGCTTGCACCGCACGTTCCCCCACGACGCCGCGCCGGCACCGCACGTTCCCCCACCACGCCCGCCCGGCCCGTTGACCCCGCACCACTCGCGCCACCACGCCGCATCGGGCGCGCGGTGACAGGATGAGCGCCGTGCATGATGGCCAGCCCGACCTCTCCCGCTACGCGTGGCTGTCGATCGCCACGGGAGTCGTCGTCTTCGGGCTCAAGCTGCTGGCGTACTTCCTGACCGGCTCGATCGGGCTGCTGTCCGACGCGCTGGAGTCCACGGTCAACATCGTCGCGGCCTTCGTCGCCCTCGTGGCGCTGAAGGCCGCCGCGAAGCCCGGCGACGAGCGCCACAACTTCGGGCTGAGCAAGGCTGAGTATTTCTCTGCCCTGGTCGAGGGCCTGATGATCCTCACCGCAGCGGGCCTGATCATGTTCACGGCCATCCCGCGACTGCTCGACCCCCAGCCACTCGAGGATCTCGGGATCGGCCTGGCCATCTCCGCGCTGGCCTCGGCACTCAACTTCGCCGTCGCCACGATCCTCATGCGTGCCGGGCTCAAGCACCGCTCGATCGTGCTGCAGGCCGACTCCAAGCACCTGATGACCGACGTGTGGACCTCCGGCGGCGTCATAGTGGCCGTGCTGCTGGTCGGCTGGACCGGATGGCTGCGCCTGGATCCTCTGATCGCCATGGCGGTCGCGCTGAACATCGTGTTCGCCGGGCTCAAGCTGATCGGCAGCTCGGCGATGGGCCTGCTCGACGCGTCCCTGCCCGAGGAGGAGAACGCCCTGATCGTGGAGGTGCTGCAGCGCCACCAGACCGAGTCGGTGCGCTTCCACGCGCTGCAGACCCGCGAGTCCGGGCGCCAGCGCTTCGTGTCGATGCACGTGCTCGTCCCCGGGGCGTGGTCGGTGCAGCAGGGGCACGACCTGCTCGAGACGGTCGAGGAGGAGATCCGCCACGCGCTGCCGGACACCGTGATCAGCACCCACCTCGAGCCCATCGAGGACCCCCGGGCGTGGGACGACCAGCCCCCCGGCGGCGTCCCGATCCCCGCCGAGGACCACTGGAACGACGCCTGATCGTTTCGGCCACAGTGCGCGGTGACCCTCGGGCCAGTCCTCCGGCACGACCTCGCGCCCGTTCCGGTGGATCCCGGGTCGGTGCCGGCGGCCTCGCCCGGCCGCACAGCGAACCTCGCGCCCGTTCCGGTGGGTACGGCTGACATAACAATGGTCCTATGCACCGGAACGGGCGCGAGGTTCGCACACACCCCGCGCCATGACCTCGGATCCACCGGAACCCCGCGAGGTTCCACCGGACCATGGCCCCGGGCCCACACGGCAGCAGGCCAACCATGCCCAACCACGACAGGGAGGGCCAGCCCCGGTTCGGAGCTTCGTGAGCGCACGTAGAGCAAGCGCCGCGCAGCGGTGCGCAGCAGTGCGCGTCGAAGCTTCGAACCGGAGCGGAGCGGAAAGGGCGGGCAGGACTGGCAAGGAGGCGGGAGGAGGCGGGAGGAGGTGGGCCGGAGGTGGAAAGGGAAGCAGGAGGTGGAAAGGGCGAGTAGGACGGAGGGGCGGGAGGAGGTGGGATGAGGCGGGGATTGCCCCGCCCCGCGAGCCCACGCGGCACCCCGAAAACGCCGTCCGATCGGGCCTTGCTACCGTCCGACTATGCCCGCAACCAAGAGCCCCAGGGACTTCTTCCGCCCGCTTGCCGTCGGCGCCCCCGCGCCGCTGACCGAGATTCCCGCACGCCCCTCGCGCGCGATCCACTTCTTCGACCCGAGCAACGAGAAGATGGCGGCCAAGGTGCCGGCAATGGTCGGCACAGTCGACGTCCTGCTCGGCAACCTCGAGGACGCCGTCAAGGCCGACAAGAAGGTCGACGCCCGCGAGGGCCTGGTTCGCATCGCCCAGGAGACCGACTTCGGCCCGACCCAGCTGTGGACGCGGATCAACTCCCTGGACAGCCCGTGGGTGCTCGACGACCTGACCCGGCTCGTGCCGGCGATCGGGCACAAGCTCGACGTGATCATGGTGCCGAAGGTGCAGGGCGCCGAGGACATCCACTACGTCGACCGCCTGCTCGCCCAGCTCGAGGCCAAGGCCGGGCTGACCCGCCCGATCCTGATCCACGCGATCCTCGAGACCGCGCGTGGGGTGGCCAGCGTCGAGGAGATCTGCGGGGCGTCGCCTCGGATGCAGGGCCTCTCCCTGGGCCCCGCCGACCTGGCCGCCGACCGCCGGATGAAGACCACTCGTGTGGGCGGTGGGCACCCGGGGTACCTGGTTCGCGCCGACGCCGTGGACGGCGACATCGAGGGTCCGCGTGCGATCTTCCAGCAGGACCTCTGGCACTACACGATCGCGCGCATGGTCGACGCGTGCGCGACCCACGGCATCTACCCCTACTACGGCCCGTTCGGCGACATCACCGACGTGGTCGCCTGCGAGGACCAGTTCCGCAACGCCTTCCTCCTCGGCTGCGTCGGCACGTGGACGCTGCACCCGAAGCAGATCGCGATCGCCAACCGGGTGTTCGCGCCCAGCGTCGCCGACATCAAGCACGCGCGGCGGGTGGTGGAGGCGATGGGCGACGGCACGGGCGCGGTGATGCTCGACGGCAAGATGGAGGACGACGCCTCGCTCAAGCAGTGCCTGGTGATGGTCAAGCTCGCCGAGCAGCTCGCGGAGATCGATCCCGAGCTGCGCGCGGCCTACGACGCGATCGAGGTGTCGGCATGAGCCCCTTCGCGGCCACCGACGCTCGCGACGCCGCAGACAGGACCGCGGCTCCCCCGGTCGCAGCCACGGTCGCCCCCTCCGCTCCTCCCGTCGGGGCCGCCTTCTCCTCGATGGAGGTGTCGGCATGAGCACGTTCCGGCCGCGGCGCTCCGTCCTCTACATGCCCTCCTCGAACGAGCGCGCGCTGGAGAAGGCCAAGACGATCCCCTGCGACGGGCTGATCCTGGACCTCGAGGACGCCGTCGCGCCCGACGCCAAGCCGGCCGCCCGCGACGCCGCGTGCGCCGCGGTGCGCTCCGGGGAGTACGGCCGGCGCGAGCTGACCATCCGGATCAACGGTGCCGACACCGAGTGGCACGAGGCGGACATGGCTGCGGCCTGCGCCGCCGGGCCGGACGCGATCGTGGTGCCGAAGGTGGACTCCGCCGACGCCGTCCGCGCGCTCGTGGCGGCCATGGAGCGCCACGGCGCTCCCGAGCGCACGACGCTGTGGGCGATGGTCGAGACCCCGGTGGCGATGCTCGATGCACGGGCCATCGCCTCGGCCTCCGAGCGGCTGTCGGTGCTGGTCATGGGCACCAACGACCTGGCCAAGGAGCTGTACGCCGAGCACGTCCCGGGGCGCCAGCCGCTGCTGACCGGCCTCGGGCTCGCGCTGCTGGCGGCCCGCGCCACGGGCAAGGTCATCATCGACGGTGTCTACAACGACGTGAAGAACACCGAGGGGTTCCTCGCCGAGTGCGCCCAGGGCCGCGAGATGGGCTTCGACGGCAAGACGCTGATCCACCCGGGGCAGGTCGAGGGAGCCAACGAGGCGTTCGCGCCGTCGGCGAAGGCCGTCGAGGATGCCCGCGGGATCCTGGCCGCATGGGAGGCCGGCCGCGGATCCGGCGTGGTCACCTACAACGGTCGGATGATCGAGAACCTCCACGTGGCCTCCGCCGAGCGCACCCTGTCGATCCACGAGGCGATCGCCGCGCTGGAGGCCTGACCGGGCGGTAGCAGGGCGCCGCTCAGGCGGGTGGGGTCTCGCTGGGCGGGTCCGTGGCGCGGGTGGTCGTGCTGATCACCAGGGCGATACCGATGAACAGCAGGACGACCGCGGGGATGACGGCCGCCGGTGGCACCTGCCCCAACCACGCGGCGGCGATGAGCGTGGAGCCGGGCATCTCCAACAGGATCGCCAGCGAGACGACGGTGGCCGATGTCGTGGCCAGCACACGGTTGACGACCGAGTGTCCGAGCAGCTGCGCGCCGAGGGTGATCGCCAGGATCAGGATCCAGTCGCGGAGCGAGAACCCCACGAGCGGAACCCGCAGCACCACGATGAGCCCGAGCAGCGCGGCGGCAGCCACCGCGTAGCAGATCATCGTGTAGGTCGGGGTCGTGGTGGTGGTTCGGACCTTCTCCCCCACGGTCACGTAGAGCGCGGCGAGCACCGCCCCGGCCAGGGCCAGCCCGTCGCCGATGAGGGCCCGTGGGGTCAGCGCGAAGTCGATCCCGGTCAGGACCAGCACGCCAACCAGGGCTATGGCGATCCCGATCCACGCCGTCCGGTCGATCTGCACGCCGCGACGCCGGGCGATCAGCGCGGCCCACACCGGCTGCGTGGCCACCAGCGCGGTCGACGACGCCACGGTCGTGAACCGCAGGCTCGGCACCCACGTGGCGAAGTGCGCCCCGAGCAGCAACCCGGATGTCGCCATCAGCCGCCACTGTGCGCCCGTCAGCGCCCGGACCTCAGCGCGGTGGCGCCAGGCGACCCACCCGGACGTCGCCGCCGAACCGAGCGCCGTCCGCCAGAACGCGATCGCCAGCGCCGGGGCGGTGCACGCCGCGATCAGCGGCCCGGACGTCGAGATCGCCAGCACCGCCACCGCGAGCAGCGCGACGTCGAGGCCGGGCGGCCGGGACAGGGTCGCGGGTGCCGGGGTGTCGCTCACCCGCAGGACCCTACGCCGTTGTTGGTAGTCGATTCGGTCGATCCAATCGACCGAACCGACTACCAGCCCGCAGACCCGGACCTCCGGCACGCCGGGCGACGCGCAGGTGACCGGAGGGCGGCTCGCAGGTGGCGCTCATGCCAAACACGGGCGTCGCACGCAGCGGCGGCCCCGCACGCACGTGGGTCGGTCACTCTCGTGGGACGTCGCCGGCAGTAGCCTCAGCGCTGTGACGGCTGGCAGCAGCGCGCGCGTCTTCGTGTCGCACCTGTCCGGGATCGGCGTCTTCGACCCGGCCGGTGACACGTTGGGCAAGGTGCGCGACCTCGTGGTGGTGCTGCGCCATGACCGCGAGCCGCCCCGGGTCCTGGGCCTCGTGATGGAGGTGCAGCGCCGACGGATCTTCCTGCCGATGACGCGGGTCACCACGATCGACGCCGGGCAGGTGGTCGTCACCGCCCGCCTGGACCTGCGGCGCTTCCAGCAGCGCCCCGGGGAGACCCTCGTGATCGGCGAGCTGCTCGATCGACGGGTCACCATCGGCACGGACGACCAGCCGGCCACCATCGTCGACGCCGCCATCGAGCAGGATCGCAACCGTGACTGGCGGATCACCCGGCTGCACGTCGCCCGGGTGCTGCGCGGGTTCCGGCGCCGCGGCGAGGCCACAACGCTGCCCTGGTCCGAGGTGCGCGGGGTCTCCGTCGGGGGGCCTCCCGAGGAGCAGGGCGTGGACAGCCTGCTCGGGATCATCGACACCCTGCGCCCGGCCGACCTCGCCAACGTCCTGCAGGACCTGCCCGGCAAGCGCCGCCTCGAGGTCGCCCGCAACCTCGAGGACGAGCGCCTCGCCGACGTCCTGGAGGAGCTGCCCGAGGACGACCGGGTCCAGATCCTCACGGACCTCGGCCTGGAGCGTGCCGCCGACATCCTCGAGCTGATGGAACCCGACGACGCCGCCGACCTGCTCTCCGAGGTGACCCCGGAGCAGGCCGCCGAGTTCCTCAAGGAGATGGAGCCCGACGAGGCCGAGGACCTGCGTCGTCTGCTGTCCTACGGCGAGCTCACGGCCGGCGGCATGATGAACCCCGAGCCGATCATGCTGCTGCCCGACGCCACAGTGGCCGAGGCCCTGGCCCGCGTGCGCAGCCCGGAGGTCTCACCGTCCCTGGCCGCTCAGGTGTACGTGGTCCGCGCGCCCCTGGACACCCCGTCGGGGAAGTTCCTCGGCGTCGCGCACTTCCAGCGCCTGCTGCGCGAGCCACCGTCGAAGCTCGTGTCGGCGGTGGTCGACAACTCGCTCGAGCCGGTCGGTCCGCTCGCCCCGCTCTCGACCGTCACGAGGTACTTCGCGACCTACAACCTCGTCGCGCTCCCGGTCGTCGACGAGCTGGACCGGCTGCTCGGGGCGGTGACCGTCGACGACGTCATCGACCACATGCTCCCCGACGACTGGCGCGACCTGGACTCCGACCCCGACGACGCGGACGAGGAGGAGTAGGCCGTGGCCCGCACCTCGTCCCGGTCGGCCCGCATGGACCAGCCGCGCGTCCGCTCACGCACGATCCGCCCGGACTACGACCCGGAGCTGTTCGGACGGCTGAGCGAGCGGGTCGCACGGTTCATCGGCTCCGCGCGGTTCATCGGCTGGATGACCGCGTTCGTGGTCGTCTGGGTGCTGTGGAACACCCTGGTCCCCGACGACCTGCGCTTCGACCCGTTCCCGTTCATCTTCCTCACCCTCATGCTCTCGCTGCAGGCCTCCTACGCCGCGCCCCTGATCCTGCTCGCGCAGAACCGGCAGGCCGACCGCGACCGCGTGCAGTACCAGGAGGACCGCACCCTCACCGAACGGCTCGTCGCCGACACCGAGTACCTCACCCGGGAGATCGCCACGATCCGCATCGCCACCGGCGACCTCGCGACCCGCGACTTCCTGCGCGGCGAGGTCCGCGACCTCGCCGACGAGCTGACCGCCCTGCTGTCGGGGGAGGACGCCCAGGCGCCCGGACCGGGCGCCGGATCGGACTCCGGAGCCGACGCCGCGGGCCCCTGAGGGCTCGCGTCCTTCCCTGTTGCCGCGCCGGCTGTCCCCTGGTCCGGCCATCGTCAGCCCGACCCCACCGGACAGTCGGGGCGGCGGCCGACCTTGCGCCCGTTCCCGTCGAAAGGGACGCGGTTCTGGGGGGCGGCCGGCGACCTCGCGCCCGCTCGCGTCGATCCACCAGCCGGGGAGACCGCTGGAACGACGGAAGCGGGCGCGAGGTTGGCTCGGCCAATGCGCACGCGCATCTCGCGGGCGCTCATTCGACCCGAAGGGGCGCGAGGCCCTCCGGCGTCCGGCGCGGACGTGCCACACGCCGCGCGAACGGTCTAGCCTGACCACGGTCCGCACACCAACCCCGGGAGCGACGATGAGCCTGAGCACCACCACGTCGGAGATCACGTCCGAGCACTTCGCCGAGGAGTTCCTGAACCATCTGCGCCTCGACCGCGGGGTGGACCTCGGGACTGCCGGGGAGCGCGACATGTACGCCGCCCTGGCCCACACCGTCCGTGACCGGCTCATGGCCGACTGGCTGACCACCGTGCGCGACCGCGGCAAGGGCCCCGAGAAGACCGTGGTGTACCTCTCGGCCGAGTACCTGCTCGGCCGACAGCTGGGCAATGCGCTGCTCGCGACCGGGCTGACCGACGTCGCCCGCGAGGCACTGGCCGGCATGGACCTGGACCTCGACGCCATCGCCGACCTCGAGGTGGAACCCGGCCTGGGCAACGGCGGCCTCGGGCGACTGGCCGCGTGCTTCGCCGACTCCCTGGCCACTCTCGGCCGCCCGGCCATCGGGTACGGGATCCTCTACGAGTACGGCATCTTCGAGCAGTCGTTCGAGGACGGCCGGCAGATCGAGCGCCCCGACCAGTGGCTCGAGCACGACAACCCCTGGATGTTCAGCCAGCGCGAGCACGCAGTGTCCGTCGGGTTCGGCGGCCACGTCGAGATCGACCCCGCCACCGGCGACCGCACGTGGCACCCGGCCGAGCGCGTCATGGGCGTGCCCCACAACTTGCTCGTCCCCGGCTACGACAACAACGTCGTCAACACCCTGCGCCTGTGGAAGGCCCGCGGCTCCTCGCAGTTCAACCTCGAGGTGTTCAACGCCGGCGACTACATCGAGGCCGTGCGCCAGCAGTCCATGAGCGAGAACATCTCGCGCGTGCTCTACCCGGAGGACTCCACCCCGGCGGGCAAGGAGCTGCGCCTGCGCCAGCAGTACTTCTTCACCGCGTGCGCCCTGGCCGATCTGGTCCGGGTCGCCGACCTCGAGGGCATCCCCCTGACCGAGATCCCGCACCGCGTCTCGATCCAGCTCAACGACACCCACCCCGTGATCGCGATCCCCGAGCTCATGCGCATCCTCATCGACGAGCGCGGCATGGACTACGAGCAGGCCTGGGACATCACCAGCCGCACCTTCAACTACACCTGCCACACCCTGCTGCCCGAGGCCCTCGAGCGCTGGAGCGTCGGCCTGCTGCAGTACCTGCTGCCCCGCCACATGGAGCTCATCTTCCGGATGAACAAGCGCTTCCTGGAGAAGGTCCGCGATACGTACCCGAACGACCTGTCCCGGGTGATCAACATGTCGATCATCGAGGAGGGCCCGGAGCGCATGGTCCGGATGGCGCACCTGGCCACCGTGGCCAGCGTGCACGTCAACGGCGTGGCCGCGCTGCACAGCCAGCTCCTGCGCGAGACGGTCCTGCACGACTTCGCCGAGATGTGGCCCGAGCGGTTCACCAACGTGACCAACGGGGTGACCCCGAGGCGCTTCATCAAGCTGGCCAACCCACGGCTGAGCGACCTCATCACCGAGGCCGTCGGCGACGGCTGGCTGACCGACCTGGACAAGCTCAGCGGGCTGGAGGCGTTCGCCGACGACCCGGCGTTCCAGGAGAAGTGGCGGGCGGTGAAGCTGGCGAACAAGGCCCAGCTGGCGACCCTGCTCGAGGCCCGGACCGGGCGCGTGCACCCGACCGATCCGATGTACGACATCATGATCAAGCGCCTGCACGAGTACAAGCGCCAGATGCTCAAGCTGCTGCACGTGGCCACGATGTACCGGAGGCTGCGCCTCGACCCGGCCGCTCCGATCCCGCCGCGGATGGTCCTGTTCGGCGCGAAGGCGGCCCCCGGCTACCAGATGGCCAAGCTGATCATCCGGCTGATCAACCAGGTGGGCGCCACGATCTCCGCCGACCCGGCGATGGCCGGCCGCCTCTCGGTGGTGTTCCCCGCCAACTACAACGTGACTCTGGCCGAGCGGATCATCCCCGCGGCCGACCTGTCCGAGCAGATCTCGATGGCCGGCAAGGAGGCCTCCGGCACCGGCAACATGAAGCTCTCGCTCAACGGCGCCCTGACCGTCGGCACCCTGGACGGCGCGAACGTCGAGATCCGCGAGCTGGTGGGTGCGGAGAACTTCTTCCTGTTCGGCCTCACCGAGGACGAGGTCGTCGCGCGCAAGGCCGCCGGGTACAACCCCGGCACCGTGTACCGCGAGGACGCGGAGCTGCGCGCCGTCATCGACGAGATCGCCAGCGGGTACTACTCGCCCCCCAGCGAGCCGGAGCTGTTCCGGCCGATCATCGAGACGCTGCTCATGCGTGACGAGTACCTGGTGCTCGCCGACTACCGCGCCTACATCGAGGCCCAGGAGAAGGTGGACGCGCTGTGGGTCGACAAGGCGGCGTGGACCGCGATGTCGATCCGCAACACCGCCCGCACCGGGTTCTTCTCCTCCGACCGCTCGATGCGCGACTACTTCGACCGCATCTGGACGTAGGGCGGGTGGTCGGTTGGATCGCCGCTCCTGCGATCCGCAGGGTCGTTGTCGCCGGTCCGATCCGCGGGGTCGGGCGTTCTCGACGCGCACTGCTGCGCACCGCTTCGCGGCGCTTGCTCTACGTGCGCTTTCGAGAAGGCCCGACCCCACTCTGACGCTCGTCAGGGCGACGGGCACACGCATCCGAGTCCCCGGATCGGACGTAGGGTTTCCCCATGCCCACTCGCGAACAGATTGACGCCGCCCTTGCCGAGGTCCAGGACCCGGAGATCCGCCGCCCCATCACCGAGCTCGGGATGGTCAAGGACGTCCGGATCGACGGGGGCGCGGTCCACGTCGAGGTCTACCTGACCGTCGCCGGATGCCCGATGCGCGACGAGATCACTGGCCGCGTCACGCGCGCCGTCGAGGCCCTGGACGGGGTCACGTCGGTGACCGTCGCGCTGGACGTCATGAGCGACGAGCAGCGCAAGGAGATGCGCGCGAAGCTCGGCGGTCCGGAGAAGGAGATCCAGTTCACCCAGCCCGGTTCGCTGACGCGGGTCTACCTGATCGCCTCCGGAAAGGGTGGAGTCGGCAAGTCGTCGATCACGGCGAACCTGGCCGCCTCGATGGCCGCCCAGGGGTTGTCGGTCGGGGTCGTGGACGCCGACGTGTACGGGCACAGCATCCCCCGGATGCTCGATGCCACGGCGAATCCGACGATGGTCGAGGGCCTGATCATGCCGCCGACCGGCCACGGCGTCCGGGTGATCTCGATGCTGCCGTTCAAGCCTGGCGGCGTCACCCAGCCGGTGACCTGGCGCGGGCCGATGCTGCACCGCGCGCTGCAGCAGTTCCTCGCCGACGTCTGGTGGGGCGACCTGGACGTGCTCCTGCTGGACCTGCCCCCGGGCACCGGTGACGTGGCGATCTCCGCCGCCCAGCTGCTGCCGCACGCCGAGGTCGTGGTCGTCACGACGCCGCAGGAGGCTGCCGCCGAGGTGGCGGTCCGCGCGGGCATGGTCGCCAAGGAGACCAACCAGCGCATCGCCGGGGTCATCGAGAACATGAGCGGCTTCCCCTGCCCGCACTGCGGCGAGGTCGTCGACATCTTCGGCTCCGGCGGCGGGCAGCGGGTGGCCAACGTGCTGTCACAGGCGCTGGAGACCGAGGTGCCGCTGCTCGGGCGGATCCCCTTCGACGTGCAGCTGCGCGAGGGCGGCGACTCCGGGGCGCCCCTGGTCATCGCCGCGCCGAACGCGCCTGCCGCCGAGGTGCTCCGCGGGATCGCGGAGCGCCTGGGCAAGCGCCCGCGCGGGCTCTCCGGGCTGTCGCTGGGCCTGACCCCCGCCAGCCGGTTCTGACGGTCGGCGCCCGGTGGAGATCGTCGGCACCCTCATCCCGCTCGCATTGGTGGTGGGCCTGAGCCCGCTGCCGATCCTGCCGATGGTGCTGATCCTGATGACCCCGCGGGCGCGCTCGAACTCGGCGGCGTTCCTCGGGGCGTGGCTGGTGGGCCTGACGGCGATCGTGCTGGTCGCGTTCCTGCTGGCCGGCTCGCAGGACCCTGCGCCGCCGGATGACGAGGGCATCGGTTGGATCCAGGTCGCGACCGGTGCGGCCTTCCTGGCACTCGCCCTCGGCAAATGGCTGCGTCGCCCTGCACCCGGGGCCCCCAAGGAACCACCGGCGTGGATGTCGGCGCTGGACTCCTACACGCCGCGCCAGTCCGCCCGGCTGGGTGCCGCCCTGGCCGCCGGCAACCCCAAGAACCTGGTGATGGCCCTGGCCGCTGGAGCGGAGATCGCGGTCCTCACGACCGGGGTGGGTGGCGCGCTGACCGGCGTGGCCGTCTTCGTCGTCGTGGGATCCATCGGGGTGGGCACCCCGGTGCTGGCCCACCGCCTCCTCGGCGAGCGCGCGCCCGAGGTCCTGGGGGGCTGGAAGGTCTGGCTGGAGCGCAACAGCACCGCCCTGGGCATCGGGGTCCTGGTCGTCCTGGGCGTCCTGCTCCTGGTCAAGGGCCTCACGGCAGCCCTCTGAGCCGTTCGGCACTGTCGGTGGGTCAGCCCGGCCGCGTCGCTGGCCGAGGGCGGCACCTCCTTCGACAGCGGATTGCCGGCCCACCCGCCCACCGGGCGCGTGACCACGCTGAACCTCGCGGCCGCACTTGTCGATCCCCGCCTTGTGCGAATGCAGCAGGACAAACCTCGCGCCGGCTTGCGTCGAAAGGCGGCCCCGACGCCAGGCGTGTTCGACCGGAACGGGCGCGAGGATGGGTGACTCTCGAGACAACCGAGCGGTGCGGGTCGCCATTCGACCGGAACGGGCGCGAGGTTGACGCCCCTGGCCAGTTCATCGTCCCCACCCACTGGGGCGGCGCAACTCACTGGGGCGGCGCGCCGTGGGGCCAGCTCGCGCCGTGAGGGCCAGCTCGCCGTGAGGGCCGGCTCAGGTCCAGTCGGGATCGACCGGGGCGGGGGCCACCACCGGTGGCTCGACCAGGGCGGGGGCCACCACTGGTGGGGCGACCGGGGCGGCAACGGTCCCGGGGACCGGACCTGTCGGCCGCTGCCCCACCTCACCCGCCGCCCGTTCCCCCGTGGATGGACCGACGGGCGGGGTCGGCTCGTCGGTCAGGACACCCTGCATCGCGCGCCGGGGGTCAAGGTCGCGGATGTCGCGGACCGCCTGGGCCATCTCCCCATCGTCCTCGAGCCCGGCGGCATCCACGAGGTCCTTGCGAGCCGAGGCGGCCATCTGGCGAACCTGCCGCAGCGTGCGTGCCGCGTCAGCGGCCACCTTCGGCAGCCGGTCCGGCCCGAACACCAGCAGCGCGACGACGACGATCGCAACGATCTCGCCAAAGCCGATGTCGGGCACGGACCCAGCGTACGCAGTGCTCAGCCGGAGGAGGAATCGGATCCGAGCGTGAGGGTCAGGTCCTGGGTGCCGGAGCCGCGCTGGACCGAGATGGCGACGTCGTCCCCGGGCTTCATCGAGCGGATGTCGACGATCAGCGACGTCGCGTCGGTGACGGGCTTGCCGTCGAACTCGACGATGATGTCGCCGGCCTCCAGGCCAGCAGCCTCCGCAGGCCCATCCGGGGTGATCTCCTGGACGCGCGCGCCCTCGCCCTGGTAGCTCTGGTCCAGCGACACCCCGATGATCGGCTTGGTGGACGTCCCGGTGTTGATCAGCTCCTCGCTGATGCGCGTCACCTGGTTGATCGGGATGGCGAAGCCCAGGCCGATGGAGCCGCTCTGGCCGGTGCCGTCGCCGAGCGTGGCGATCGCCGAGTTCACGCCGATCACCTCGCCAGCGGCATTGAGCAGCGCACCACCGGAGTTGCCGGGGTTGATCGCCGCATCGGTCTGGATCGCGTTGATGAACGATGTCGACCCCTGGCCACCGGCGGTCACCGGGCGGTTGAGCGCAGAGACGATGCCGGCCGTCACGGTGCCCTCGAGGCCCAGCGGCGAGCCGATCGCGATGGCGAGGTCGCCGACGACGACGCCATCGGAGTTGCCCAACACCGCCGTGGGCAGGCCCGTGGCGTCGACCTTCACGACGGCGATGTCGTAGTTGGGGTCCCGTCCGACGATCGTGGCGTCGAGCTTGCGGCCGTCGGAGAAGTTGACAGTGATGTCCCCGCCGTCGGCGGCGCCCTCCACGACGTGGTTGTTGGTCACGATGTAGCCGTTCTCACGGATCACGAACCCGGAGCCCGAGCCGGAGCCCTGCGCGCCGGTGACCTCGAGCGAGACCACCGCCGGGCTCACCGACTCAGCGATCGCGGCCACGGTGCCGTCCGGGCGCTCGGACTTGTCCGCGCCGGACTGGGGCAGGGCCACCGTGGTGGTGCTGGTGTCCGAGGAGGCCATCTGGGTCCCGGCGTACCCGCCGATCCCGCCGGCGAGCAGGCCCACGAGGCCGGCAGTGACGAGGATCAGACCAGTGCGCGACTTGGGGCCCTTCGGTCCGGACGTGGCTGCTGCGGTCGGCGGGGCGACCGGCGGGGCACCAGCCGCTGCGAAGGCCGTCGTGTCGTACTGCCAGGCGCCGCTGGCCGTCGGGTCGGCAGCGCTGCCGTATCCGTAGCCGGGCTGGCCCGGGTACACCGAGGTCTGCGTCTGCCACTCGGAACCGGGGGCGGGGGCGGTCGGGTAGCCCGCGGCCTGACCGGTCGGGTATCCCGCGGCCTGACCGGTCGGGTATCCGGCGCCGTACGCCGCGCCGGACCGGTCGGGTATCCGGCGCCGTACGCCGAGGGGCCGGTCGGGGCACCGTACGGGTTGTCCTGCGGGGCCTGCCACCCACTGGGGGTCGGCCATGCGTCGGGCGCCTGACCGGCCACAGGCTGGTGCGCGGCAGTTGCTGCAAGGTCGGGTGCCCCGCCATCCGGCGCGGGCACGGGGGCGGGATCGGTCCCGATGGGCGTGGCGTCCGGCTCGACCGCGGGCGCACCGTCGCCCTGCTGCCAACTGCCGTCATGCTGCCCGGGAGCCGGGTACTGGTCGGTCATGGGTACATCATCCTGTCTGATGGTCATATCCGAAACCGTAGGGGTCGCCCGTCAGGGGGCCGGCCGAGCATTGTCAGCGTTCGGTAATCCGGTCATCAACCCGCGGGACGGGGCACAGTCGGCCCGCGAACCACGGCTGGAACCGACGTCGGTTGCCGCTGACCCGGACCTCGCCGCCGGCCCTGGTCCGAGCACGGGTGATCCGACGATTACGCTGTGCCCAGCCCAGAACCCCTGCGATGAAAGGCCCACCCATGTGCGCCGCGGTCACGCCCCCCAATGCCACCAGCTGGAACTACGCCGAGTCCTGGCTCCCCGAGGATGACTTCGTCGCCGATGCGCGGGCCAAGGCCACCGAGCTCGGCTGCACGCCCATCGGCCGCGGCGGGGCCTCGGCGCTGACCATGATCGCCGCACTGCTCGACGCGCACGCAGTCGTGGAGGTCGGCACCGGCGCGGGCATCTCCGGGCTGGCCCTGCTGCGTGGGATGCGTGCCGACGGGATCCTGACCAGCGTGGACGTGGAGGCCGAGAACCAGCGGGTCGCCAAGGCGACGTTCGCCGCCGCCGGCATCAACCCCGCCCGCACGCGCCTGATCACCGGTCGGGCACTCGAGGTGCTGCCCCGGCTCACCGACGGCGGCTACGACATCGTCTTCGTCGACGGGGAGAAGTCCGAGTACTCGGCGTACCTCGACGAGGCCGTCCGCCTGCTCCGCCCGGGCGGAGCGGTCGTGTTCGACAACGCGCTGTGGCACGACAAGGTCGCCGACCCCGCCCAGCGCGACCCCCAGACGATCGACCTGCGCGCCCTGGTCACCGCGATGCGCGACGACGAGCGGTTCACCCCCAGCCTGCTGCCGGTCGGTGACGGCCTGCTGGTCGCGGTCCTGCGCCCCCGCAGCTGACCCGACGCCCTACCCTGGGGCGCCGGCCGACCAACCCCTGAGCCCTCCGGCCGCCTCCCCCATGGGTGATCCATTCAGATGGGTGACCCCTGGCTCGGGTGATCCATTCAGATGGGTGACCCCCTTGGCGCCGGCAACCCCTATGGATCGCCGCTGACAGGGGCGGCTGCAGCTGGGCGGCCGGGGCTGGGCGGCCGGGCGGGCGCGGCCCCTACCCTCGGGCGCCGGCTTCCAGCCAGCGCAGGAGCGCGCGGGCGCCGAAGCCGGTGCCGCCCTTGGGGAGGTCGTCGCGCTCGGCGTCCGAGCGCCCGACCCCGGCGATGTCGAGGTGGGCCCACGGCGTCGACCCGACGAAACGCGAGAGGAACAGCGCCGCGGTGATCGCCCCCGGGCCCGGTCCGGGCCGGGACTCGGCGTTGGCCTGGTCGGCGACCTCGGAGGAGATCAGCGGCGCATACTCGGCGTGCAGCGGCATCCGCCACATCGACTCCCCGGCTGCCTCACCGGCCTCCACGAGCCCGGCCGCGAGGGCGTCGGAGTTGCTGAACAGGGCAGCGTGGCGCCGGCCGAGGCCGAGCGTCGCTGCGCCGGTCAGGGTCGCGATGTCGACCACGACGTCAGCGGCCAGGTCGTTCACCGCGTAGTCCAGCCCGTCGCCCAGGACCAGACGTCCCTCGGCGTCGGTGTTGACCACCTCGCTGGTCAGGCCGCCGTGGTGGGTCACGACGTCGCCGGGGCGCGTCGCACCGGCACCGGGGAGGTTCTCGGCCAGGCACAGCAGGCCGGTGACCCGCAGCCCCGCCGGGGCTCGCTGCGCCAGCGCACCCATCACGGCGCACACGGCGGCCGCCCCGGACATGTCGGTCTTCATCGCCACCTGCATGTCCGGCGGCTTGAGCGACAGGCCTCCGGAGTCGAACGTGATCCCCTTGCCGACCAGCACCACGTGCCGGGCGTCCTGCGCTCCGTCTCCGGGCCACTCCAACTGGACCAGCCTCGGCGGCCGCACCGACCCCGCTCCGACCGCGACGAGCCCGCCGAACCCGTCGCGGGCGAGCTCGTCCTCGTCGAGCACCCGGATGGTCAGGCCCGACGCGTCAGCGACCTCGTGGGCCTGTCCGACCATCCACTGCGGATCCTTGATGTTCGGTGGGGTGTGGATCAGGACCCGGGCGCCCAGGGTCGCACCGGCGTGCGCCCGACCCGCGTCGATCGCCTGTCGGCCAACCACGACATCGCTGACAGCCAGCCGCACGCGTGCCGGCGGTCCCGGCGCCGGGGTGCTCGACCAGGTCGGGGGCGCAGTGGCCAGGAACAGGCCCTCGGTGAAGGCCCGCAGGGCCACCTCGTCGAGCCCGCGAGTCGCGAGGACCAGGACCTCGTCGGTGCCCCGGACCCGACGCGCCGCTGCCGCAGCGGACCGGCGCACCTCAGTGGGCGTCCCGGAGCCGAGGCCCAGGGCCAGGACCGAGGCCGGCTCGTCACGCTCCAGGTCGATCCAGACGGCCTCGGACCGGGCCCCGGAGGCGTGCGTGCGGCTCAGCCGACGGGGCAGGTCCACGCCCCAGTGCGCGAGGAGATCGACGACTGGCTGGTCGACCCGCACCGGTTGGTCGGGACCCGCCGCCGGGTGCACGCCGATGATGACCACGCCCGGGCCAGGCGGGGAGCCCTCCTCCGGTCCGC
The DNA here is from genome assembly GCA_963747335.1 of uncultured Actinomycetes bacterium. Lineage (GTDB taxonomy): Bacteria > Actinomycetota > Actinomycetes > S36-B12 > CAIYMF01 > Prado023. Next base: position 100,848 of record CAVVEV010000012.1, read on the forward strand.
CGGGGGTGCCACGGAGAGCGTCGCCGGGGAGTGCCGCCGGGGAGGCCCGCGGGGAGGAGATCGGCCGACGACTCAGGGGGGCCGCCGCGGGGATCCGCGAACGGATCGCCTACCGCCTCGACGATCAGGTCTGGCAGTGACGGCACGCAAGCCTCCCCACAACGATGCGGACCCCGCAACCGTACCGCCCGTGGGCAGTCCGGTGCGGGGTCCGCAACGAGGATTGGTGCGCTCAGCCAGCGACCGTCGTCAACTGCGTGCCGAGGTCGCGGGCCTCGTCCGCGTTGAGCTCGACGACAAGACGACCGCCGCCCTCGAGCGGGACCCGCATCACGATGCCGCGCCCCTCCTTGGTGACCTCCATCGGGCCGTCACCTGTCCGTGGCTTCATGGCCGCCATCGCAGTCCCCTCTCAGTGGCCGGCCCCTGAACGCGGGCCGCTGTGCCCCATTATCCCCCATGAACGGCGTGTCGCAGGACACAATCGAGGAGCGTTCGGGCAGATTCGGCAAGTTCAGGGTGTGCTGCCGAGCTGGCCGGATTCGACCATGCGCGCGAACCTGCGAAGCGAGCTCACGACCCCAGCGGCGAACACCGGACCCACAACGGCGAACCCGGCCCGCCCGACCCGGCCCAGCGGGAGCTCGAGCTCCTCGCGCCAGACGAACCGGCTGCGCCCGCCGGGCAGGGCGAGCACCTCGAAGATGCCGGGCCCGCGCACCACCCGACCGGTGTGCAGCACGCGCACCAACCTGGGCGGCTCCCACTCGGTGATCTCCATCGTGTCCAGGAAGCCGACTCGACCCACGCCGGTGAAGGCGCTGATCCGGCCGCCCACGCCCTGCGCCGGGCCGTCGGACCACACACGTGTGCCCAGCATCCACTGGCCCTGGGTCGGCCAGTCGGTGAGAGCGGCGAACACTCTCTCGGGCGGGGCGTCGACGAGGACGTCGCGAACCAGGTGGCGTCGGCCGGTCACAGGTGGGACTCCCGGACGAATTGGGCGGTGGGGGTGGCGGTGGCGGTGGGCGCGTCCGCCGAGTCGACCGGGCCGGTACCCAGCGGGTCGGGGTCGAGGGCCGCCGGGGCGGTGGTGGTGACCGCAGCGTCCAGGCCCCCCGGGTCGGTGGTCCCCGGGGCGGTGGCCGACAGGTCGGGGGTCGACAGGTCGGGGGTCGACAGGTCGGGGGTCGACAGGTCGGGGGTCGACGGGGCCGAGGCATCCGAAGGGGCGGAAGCCTCCGGGTCGGCTCCAGCCGGGGAGCGGTCAGCCGCGGCGGCCGTGGGCACCGGGGCGCCACCGAGTGCGGCCACCACGCGCTGGAGGTCGGCGATCCGCGTGTCGCGCTCGGCCAGCGCCTGACGGGTGTCGTCCAGAACGCGGTCCACCTCCTCCATCCGGTAGCCGCGCAGGGCGACGGCGAACCGGACTTCAGCGAGGTCCTGGGGGCTGACGCCGTCCCGCGCCGACCACGCCAGGGACCGGGAGCCGACCGGGTCGTCGGCGATCAGCGGCCGGTCACGCACCACGAGCACAGCGATCCCCGCCACCACCACGATGGCCACGACGACGAAGAGTGCGAGCACGTCGCCGATCCTGCCACGGGTCCCCGCCGGCGGCAGCAGTTCACCCCATCCGGGGGCCGCCCATGATCGCGATCCCATCCAACTTCCGGGCCGAACTCGCGCCTGGAACTTGACGCGAACCACGAACGGCGCCCGAGACTTGGATCAAGTCCCCGGGACAGGGGGGCGCTGGGTCAGGTGCCGTCTGTGAGCGAGACGTCGAAGGGCGGGGTCTCGCCGAGCGGGTGGCTGGCAGCCCGCGCCAGCTCGGCGTCACGCAGGATCGCCACGACCTCCTCCGGGTCATCGGTGATGTGGATCAGGTCGAGGTCGGTCGGCGAGATCTTGCCGTCGGCGTGCATCGTGGCTCGCAGCCAGTCGACCAGGCCCGACCAGTACTGCGAGCCGACCAGGATGATCGGGAAGGTCGTGACCTTGCCGGTCTGGACCAGCGTCAGCGCCTCGAACAGCTCGTCGATCGTGCCGAAGCCGCCGGGGAACACCACGAACCCCTGGGCGTACTTGACGAACATCATCTTGCGCGCGAAGAAGTAGCGGAAGTTGACACCGAGGTCGACCCACTCGTTCATGCCCTGCTCGAAGGGAAGCTCGATGCCCAGTCCGACCGACGTGCCCTCGGCCTCCCACGCGCCGCGGTTGGCCGCGGCCATGATGCCCGGCCCGCCCCCGGTGATGACCGCGAATCCGGCCTCGACGAGCAGCTCGGCGGTGCGCCTGGCCTGCGCGTACTCGGGGTGGTCCTCCGGTGTGCGCGCGGACCCGAACACGCTGATGGCAGGACCAAGCTTGGCCAGGGCGCCGAAGCCCTCGACGAACTCGGCCTGGATGCGCAGGACCCGCCAGGGATCGGTGTGCACCCAGTCGCCCGAGTCGCGGGAGTCCAGAAGGCGCTGGTCGGTGGTCGAGACGCTGATCTGCTCGCGGCGCAGGACGACCGGGCCCTTGGTCCGCGGCGCCGAGGGGTGAGCCGGCGGACCGGCAGCCGGTCCTGGCGGGGCGCCCGGAGCGGGAGGCCCGAGCGAAGTCGGGGCGGGGTTGTCGCCGGGGGCCGGGGTGTCAGCGGGAGCCGGGGCCGCGGCGGCGGGGGTCGGGGCGGCGGAGGTGGGATCCGTCGGGCCCATCGGTCCGGGTGCCGTCGGCGGCTCCGGATCCGTCATGCCCATCGGTCCGGGGCCGGTCGGCGGGGTGGGGGTGTCCATACCCGACACGGTAGCCACGCACCCCCGCGGACGGCGCCCGGAGGCGCGACCTGCGCGTGCGCCCCATCTCGACTTGACAGGACATCTGGTTTACTGTTCACTCAATCTTGTTGACCACTCAACTACTAACCCAAGGAGAAGCTATGAGCGACTACACCGACTACAACGGCACCTGGACGATCGACGCGAGCCACAGCCGCGTGGGCTTCGTCGCCCGCCACGCGATGGTGACCAAGGTCCGCGGCGCGTTCGAGGACGTCGCCGGCACCATCGTCATCGACGCCGCCAACCCCAGCGGCTCCACCGCCTCGGTGGCCGTGCAACTGGCCTCGGTGAACACCGGTTCCGCCGACCGCGACGCACACCTGCGCAGCCCCGACTTCTTCGACGTCGAGGTCAACAAGGAGATGACCTTCGCCACCACCGGCCTCAAGCAGGACGGGGACGAGTTCGTCCTGCTCGGCGACCTCACGATCAAGGGTGTCACCCGCCCCATCGAGATCGAGTTCGAGCCGACCGGTGTGGCCACCGACCCCTTCGGCAACGTCCGCGCCGGGTTCGAGGGTGAGGCGGAGCTGTCCCGCAAGGACTTCGGCCTGGTCTGGAACGTCGCGCTCGAGGCCGGCGGCGTGCTGGTCAGCGACAAGATCAAGATCCAGCTCGACGTCTCGGCGATCAAGACCGCCTGACCCACGCCTGACCTTCGCGCCACACGGCAGACCCTCCCGTTCTGCTCAGAACCTCCCGGAGTTCCGGGAGGGTCCGAGCACAACGGGAGGGTCGCTGCGATTCGGGCGGGAACCAAGGGCGCTGCCGACCGGCCATCGCCCGTCGTGGTCAGCTCGACGCGACCCCACGCGCCGGCGTCATCCGGTTCGGCCACCCCTGTCCCACTGGCGGCGCTGCGCCACCGGTGGCCCACGGGTCCGCCGCCGGGAGGGGCGCCACGAGCCAGGCGCGCATGACCTCGAAGGTCGAGCGCACCTGGTCGGTCGGGACGTACTCCTCGCGCGTGTGGGCCAGCGACGGATCCCCCGGACCGTAGTTGACGGCCGGGATCCCCAGCGCGGTGAAGCGCGCCACGTCGGTCCAGCCGAACTTGGGCCGCGGCGTGCACCCGGTGACCTCCAGGAACGCCTGTGCCGCCGGCTGCGACAGCCCGGGCAGCGCGCCTGCCGCGACGTCCACCACCCGCACGTCGAACCCCTCGAAGATCGTCTCGACGTGTCGCGCCGCAAGTTCCGGGGTCAGCGAGGGGGCGAAGCGGTAGTTGACGATGACGACGCACTCATCCGGGATCACGTTGCCGGCCACCCCGCCGGAGATGCCCACCGCGTTGAGACCCTCGCGGTACTCCAGGCCGTCGATGACCACCCGGGACGCCTGGTACTCGGCCAGACGTGCGAGGACGTCAGCGGCCGAGTGGATGGCGTTGCGCCCCAGCCAGGAGCGCGCGCTGTGGCTGCGCCGACCGGCCAGGTGGATCTCGGCCCGCAGGGTTCCCTGACAGCCGGCCTCGACGCCGGCGTCCGACGGCTCCATCAGGACGGCGAAGTCGCCGGCGAGCAGGTCCGGGCGGGTCGCGGCCAACCGCTTGAGCCCGTTGTAGCGCTCCTCGATCTCCTCGGCCTCGTAGAAGACGTAGGTGATGTCGCGGGTCGGCGCGTCGACGAGCGCCGCCAGGCGCCAGGGCGACGGCCACCCCGCCCTTCATGTCGCAGGACCCCAGGCCGACCAGGCGCTCCTCGTCGCCGACGGTCTCGATGTGGTGCGGCAGGTTGTTCGCCTCGGGCACGGTGTCGATGTGCCCGCAGATGAGCACCCGATCGGGCAGGCCCAGGTTGGTGCGGGCGACCAGCGTGTTGCCGTCGCGCTCGACCGTCAGGTGCGCGACTCCGGCGAGCGCCTCCTCGATGGCATCGGCGATGGCGTCCTCGCTGCGGCTCTCGCTGGGGATGTCCACGAGGTCGCCGAGCAGGGCGATGATGTCGCCGGTGGGGTCCAGTGCCATGAGGGTCTCCAGTGCGTGGGATGCGATGTCGGGGTGCTGCCCTACGCTACCGACCCATGGAGCTGCTCACGTCGCCCGCATCCGGCCTCGGCATCGCCACGTTCGCCGGGGCGGGCCCCGATGCCCCGATCCTCGACGTCTGGTACCCGGCACCAGCGCTGTCGTCCCAGCCGGCGGCCGTGGCGCACCTCGAGGACGCGTGCGGCGAGGACCCGATCCGCGGTGTGGTCACCCGGGTGGTCCGCACCACCATCGCCGACCTCTCGGCTCCCCCGGCCGACGTTGCCGATGCCTACCTGCGGCTGCACCTGCTCTCCCACCGGCTGGCGGCTCCGCGCACCCTCAACGTCGAGGGCATCTTCGGGGTGCTGCCGAACGTCGCGTGGACGTCCCTGGGCCCGGTGGCCATCGAGTCGCTGACCGAGGTGCGGATGCGAGCCCGGGTGGCCGGTGAGCCACTCACGGTGCTCAGCGTGGACAAGTTCCCGCGGATGGTCGACTACGTGGTGCCCTCGGGCGTGCGGATCGCCGACGCCGACCGTGTTCGGCTCGGGGCACACCTGGCCGAGGGCACGACGGTCATGCACGAGGGGTTCTGCAACTTCAACGCCGGGACGCTGGGCCCCTCGATGGTGGAGGGCCGGATCTCGGCCGGGGTGGTCGTCGGCGCCGGCTCGGACATCGGCGGCGGGGCCTCGATCATGGGCACCCTGTCCGGTGGCGGCAAGGAGATGGTGACCATCGGGGAGGGCGCCCTGATCGGTGCCAACGGGGGCATCGGGATCTCCCTGGGCGACCGGTCGGTCGTCGAGGCGGGCTGCTACGTGACCGCCGGGTCCAAGGTGCGACTGCCAGATGGGGAGGTCGTGAAGGGCCGCGACCTGTCCGGGGTCGCGGACCTGCTGTTCCGCCGCAACTCCCTGACCGGCGCACTCGAGGCCACGCCCCGCACAGGACACTGGGGCGGACTCGCCGAGCACCTGCACGCCAACGACTGAGGCGGTCTGGCTCCGGGCGGCTACCCGACGTCCACCCCAGGCGGTGACCGCCTGCTCAGGCGATGCCACCCAGGACCGGGGTGCTGCCCGCTCCCTCCCAACTCCGCCGACGCCGAGCCCGCACGGGCCGATCCGGCGCCGATCCTGCGCCCGTTCCCGGGGCGCCACGTAGGCTGACGTCCATGCGTGCCGCCGCCCTCCTCGTCCTCGGGCTCCTGTCCGGGTTCGCCGGCGCGATGATCCAGACACACACCGTCGCGGTCGGATCGGTGCGGATCCCGACCGGTGCCGTGCTCACGCTGGTCGTGATCGTCCTCATCGCACGCGCGGGGGCGTGGTGGCAGGGCTCGCGGCTGGGCGCGATCACCTTCTCCGTCGGCTGGCTGGCCGCCACCCTGATGATGGGCTCCAAGTCCGGTGCCGGCGACCTCATCCTCGACAGCGGCACGCGTCAGATGGGGTACCTGGTCGGCGGCACGATCCTGCTCGCCGCCGCCTGCGGCTTCCCGTTGCTGCCCGCCGACGACACACCGGACCAGCCCATCGGGGTCCAGGCCGGCGCGGGGGCGCCCGATGCCTGAGCCCACCACTGCGCGAGCCACCGCTGAGCCCACCACAGCCGAGCCCAGCGCCGCGCAGTTCCGTCGCGCCGTCGCGCGCTACGCCACCGGCATCGCGGTGGTCACGACCGCGGCCGACGGCGTCGACCATGCGATGACGGCCAACTCCTTCACCTCGGTCTCGTTGGACCCGCTCCTGGCGCTGGTGTGCGTGGAGCGGGACTCCCGGTTCCACGCCGCGGTCCTGGCCGCGGACGCGTGGGCGGTCTCGTTCCTGCCCGAGGGCCAGGAGGCGGCTGCGCGCTGGTTCGCCACCCGCGGCCGACCGCTGGCAGGGCAGTTCGACCGGGTGCCGACGAGGCGCGCCGCCAACGGCTGCCTGCTCCTCACCGATGGCCTGGCCGCCCTCGAGCTGCGCACCGAGCAGGTCGTGCCGGCCGGCGACCACGACATCCTCATCGGGGCCGTGACGGCGGTGCACGAGGCTGTCGAGGGTGCCCGGCCGTTGGTCTACTTCGCCTCGACCTTCCACGGCATCGCCTGACTGTCGGCCTCCCGACGACGACCTACCATTGCTGACGTGACCCTCCCCCCGGACGACGTCCCAGAGCCGAAGCGCCACCGCGGTCGATGGATCGCGCTGGCGCTCGGCGCCGGGGCGCTGGTGCTGGTCGGCGGGTACGCCGCCGCGGTGGTCTCGGTCTCCGGCGACGTCCCGGTCGGCACGTCGGTGCGCGGGGTCGACATCGGGGGGATGACCACGCAGGAAGCGGCAGCCACCCTCGAAGCGGAGCTCGGCGAGGAGGCGAACGCGCCGATCCCGGTCTCGGCCGGGGACGCCACGACCGAGCTGGAGCCGGAGGAGTCCGGCCTCGCGGTCGACTGGGAGGCCACGGCGTCGCAGGCTTCGGGGCTGATCCTGCGCCCCGCCGACCTGGTCGCCCACCTGCGCGGCGAGGTCGAGCTCGAGCCGATCACGACGACCGACTCCGAGGCGCTGGAGGCGTCGCTGGGTGCCCTGGCTGAGACCGCGGCCACGGAGCCCGTCGAGCCCGAGATCCGGTACACGAAGAAGGCGGTCGCGGAGCTCACCCCCGGGGAGCCCGGCATCGTCATGGACATCCCGGGCGCCGCGGACATGGTGTCCGAGGCGTACTTCCAGCCCACCACCGGAACGCTCGTCCTGCCCATCATGAACGTCGCCGCGCAGGTCTCCGACGAGGAGGCCACGAAGGTGTTCGCCGAGCTCGCCGAACCCGCGGTCGCACTGCCGGTCGCGCTGGCCGTCGGCGAGGAGGAAGTGGCGATCGAGCCCACCGACATCGCCCGGACGCTGACGTTCGAGCCCGCGGGCAGCACCCTGGCCGCCTCGCTGGACGGCGACAAGCTGCACGAGCGGCTCGACGACGAGTTGGCCGGGATCGAGCGCCCGGGCCGGGACGCGTCGTTCCGGATCGCCAACGGCAAGCCGGTGGTCGTGCCCTCTCGGACAGGTCGCTCGGTGGACTCCACGAAGCTGGGGACCGCAGTCCTCGCCGTCCTGCCGGAGACCTCACCCGACGCCCGGCGGGCCGTGGTGGCACTGAGCGTCTCCGATCCTGACCTGACCACGGCCGAGGCGAAGGCACTGAACATCACCGAGAAGCTGTCGAGCTTCCGGCAGGCGTTCGTCCCCGCCGAGTACCGCTACATCAACGTGGGGCAGGCTGCCCGGCGGCTGAACGGCACGATCCTCGAGCCCGGCGAGACCTTCTCGATGAACGACACCGTCAAGGAGCGCACGCGCGCCAACGGCTACACCGAGGGGTTCATCATCTCGGGAGGGCGCTTCCGGGAGGAGCTCGGCGGCGGGGTCTCGATCATCACGACGGCCACCTGGACGGCCGGCTTCTTCGCCGGGCTCGAGCGGGTCGAGCAGCACCCCCACGGCCTGTACATCAGCCGCTACCAGGCGGGCCTCGAGGCCACGGTGGCGTGGGGCCTGCTGGACCTGCGGATGCGCAACGAGACCGGCAACGGCGTGCTCATCACCGCCACCCGCTACTCCGACGGGGTGGTCATCGAGATGTGGGGCACGAAGAAGTGGGACGACGTGACCGCCACCTTCACCGAGCGCCGCAACTACACGGACTTCCAGACCATCTACGACGACGGTGAGAGGTGCGTGCCGTCCGAGGGCGTGCGCGGATTCTCGATCGCCGTCACCCGGCGGCGGATCATCGATGGCAAGTCGGTGAGCACCGAGACCTGGCCGACCACGTACAAGCCGACCCCGAACGTCGTCTGCGGCCCGCGACCCTGACCCGGCGCCGCCGTTGCAGCCGTCAGCCCCGACTCCTGGGCCTCCGGGTTGCCGTGGCCTGCACCACAGAGGCCGTCGTGGGGTCGACCCGTCCAGCCACCCACGCCACCCCGACCTCGGTCCGGCCGGTACGACCCACCGGAGCCTCAGCACCCGGTGGCCGACCGGGCCCCGCGCAGTCATTGCGGCCATGCGATAGGCCAACCCACCATCCCACCACTAGGATCGGGAGCGCCGGATCGAGATTGGAGACCTCCCCCATGACCTATGTGATCGCACTGCCCTGCGTCGACCTCAAGGACAAGGCCTGCATCGAGGAATGTCCCGTCGACTGCATCTACGAGGGCGAGCGGATGCTCTACATCCATCCGGACGAGTGCGTGGACTGCGGGGCCTGCGAGCCGGTCTGCCCGGTCGAGGCGATCTACTACGAGGACGACGTCCCCGCCGAGTGGAGCGACTACACCGCGGCGAACGCCGAGTTCTTCAACGAGCTCGGCTCGCCCGGTGGGGCTGCCAAGCTCGGCCTGATCGCCAGCGACGTCCCGCTGGTCAAGGCCCTCCCGCCGCAGGAGCACGACCACTGAGGACGCTCCCGGACTTCCCCTGGGACCGGCTGACCCCGTTCAAGGAGCGGGCCGCCGCCCACCCGGGCGGCATCGTCGACCTGTCCATCGGGACCCCCGTCGATCCGACACCGCCGGTCATCGCCGAGGCCCTGGCGGCTGCGGCCGACTCCCCCGGCTACCCGCTGACCACCGGCGCGCCGGCGACGCGCAATGCGATCTCCGCATGGGTCTCCCGCCGGCTGGGTGCCCCCGCCGGCACGGACGTCCTCCCCACGATCGGGACCAAGGAGTTCGTGGCCTGGTTGCCCACCCTCCTGGGGCTGGGCCCGGCCGACCGGGTGGCGATCCCCGAGCTGGCCTATCCCACCTACGACGTGGGCGCCCGCCTGGCTGGTGCGCAGGTGCTCGTGGCCGACTCGCTGACGGCCATCGGCCCGGCGCGGGTGTCGCTGCTGTGGCTGAACTCCCCGAGCAACCCGACCGGCAAGGTCCTCCCGGTCGACCACATGGCCAAGGTGGTGGCCTGGGCCCGGGAGCGCGGCGTCCTGGTGGTCTCCGACGAGTGCTACTACGAGCTGCCGTGGACCGAGCAGCCGGTCTCCGTGCTGCACCCCGACGTGTGCGGCGGCGACCCCACGGGCGTGATCGCCCTGCACTCCCTGTCGAAGCGGTCCAACCTTGCGGGTTACCGCTTCGGCTTCGCGGCTGGTGACCCCGCCGTCATCGCGGCCCTGCTGGAGGTGCGCAAGCACGCGGGGATGATGGTCCCCGGGCCGGTTCAGGCCGCCGCGATCGCCGCCTTGGGCGATGACGCGCATGTGGTGGCCCAGCGCGCGGTCTACCGGTCGCGCCGAGAGGTCCTGATGGCGGCCTTGACGGAGGCCGGCTTCCGGATCGACGAGTCCGCCGCCGGCCTCTACCTCTGGGCGACCCGCGACGAACCCTGCTGGGACACCGTGGCGTGGCTCGCCGAGCGCGGGATCCTGGTAGCCCCGGGCGAGTTCTACGGCGCTGCCGGAGCCCAGCACGTCCGCGTCGCCCTGACGGCCACCGACGAACGAGTCGCCGCCGCCGGAACCCGCCTCACCCCCTGACCCCGCCCGCATGGCCCGCCACTGGCAGCACGCGCCCCTGACCCCCGCCCGCCTGGCCCCCCTGTCCGCCCGCCTGCCCCGCTGGCCCGCCTCACCCTTCTGGCCCCCGCCCGGTGGCAGAGCGCAGCCACGCGGAACCACCGTGTTGAGCCTTGCAGCCGTTTCCGTCGATTGGCGCCCCGCCGATTCAACAACCGACCCACCTCGCGCCCGTTGGCGTCGCAAGGCCCGGCTCCGGAGACCTCGCGCCCGCTCGCGTCGAATGACCCGAACCGCGCCACTCCGGGATCGACGGGAACGGGCGCGAGGTCGCGGACAAGGCGTCCTACCGGGGCGTTGAGCCCCCGGGATCGACGGGAACGGGCGCGAGGTCCGGCTCGAGCGCCGAAACCGGGGTCAGTCGATGCGGACCACTCCGCGGGGGGTCAGGAGCGTGACGGCGACCAGGCCGGGGCCGGCGGGGTCGTCCTCGTCCAGCCAGGCGACGTCCACCTCATCGAGGGGGTGGTGGGAGGGCTCCCCCAACCAGTCGGCCACCTTCTCCGGTGAACCCGCGATGTCCAGCTGCGCGATGCGCACGTCACTGCCTCCGGCGGACGGATGGTGATCGCAGTCGGCCTCCCAGTGGACGAAGAAGGGCAGCTGCGCGTCGGCCATGGTGTCCAGGACACCGATCTGCTGCCAGCGCAGGTCATACCCGTCGGGCCGCACGCGGTGACCCTCGACGGACTGCCGTCCCAGCCGGGACTCGACCTTCGACATGTCCGACACGGAGACGACCCATCCCATCCAGCCGCCGCCCTCGTCGGCCCGAGCGCGCACCGCGCGGCCGAAGGGTGCGCTGAAGGCGGCCGGATGGTCCAGCGCCGCAACGACCTCGATGTAGGTGCCGCCCGCGAGCGGGAGGATGAAGTTGCGGGTGCCGAAGCGCGGGTGCAGGCCGCCATCGGTGAAGGTCGCCCCGAGGGCGGATCCGATCCGCTGCACCGTGTCGGCGAGGTGCTCGACAGGGGCGGCGTAGGAGACATGATCGAGGCGCATGGCCCCATCGAACACCGTGACCGATCCCGCCATGTCAGGACCCCCCGGATCGGGGTCCTCAGGCTCTTGACAGCGGCCCCAGCGAAGTGGGAATGACATACCCATCGGGGTACCGCGCGAACGCCCACATCCCCGGCCGCAGGGCCCATTCCGCACGACGCCGTGGATGCGACGTCGGTAGGGTGGGCGGACCGCACGCCACTCTCGGCAGGGGAGGAACCCATGGGGAACGCCAAGCTCGTGCACGAGACCGGAGAGTTCGAACTGGCCGAGCTGGCGGCCACTGACGGCGAGTCCGGCTGGGACACCGGGATGCTGCTCAAGGACACCGGGCATGTGGCCTACGACCCGGGGTTCGTCAACACCGCGTCCTGCCGATCGGCCATCACGTACATCGACGGAGATGCCGGGATCCTGCGCTACCGCGGGTACCCCATCGAGCAGCTCGCCGCGCACTCGACGTTCACCGAGGTCAGCTACCTGCTCATCTACGGCGAGCTCCCCACGCCCGAGCAGCTCAAGGAGTTCGAGTCCAGCATCCAGTCGCACACGATGCTGCACGAGGACCTGCGCCGGTTCTTCGACGGGTTCCCGCGCGACGCGCACCCGATGCCGGTGCTGAGCTCGGCCGTCTCGGCCCTGTCGACGTTCTACCAGGACTCCCTGGACCCGTTCGACTCCCACCAGGTGCACATCTCCACGGTGCGGCTGCTTGCCAAGCTCCCGACGATCGCCGCGTACGCGCACAAGAAGTCCATCGGCCAGCCGTTCCTCTACCCTGACAACTCCCGGAGCCTGACGGAGAACTTCCTGAGGCTGACGTTCGGGGTCCCGACCGCCCCCTACGAGGCGGACCCCCTGGTCGTGAGGACCCTGGACATGCTGTTCATCCTGCACGCCGACCACGAGCAGAACTGCTCGACCTCCACCGTCCGACTGGTCGGCTCCTCGCACGCCAACCTGTTCGCCTCGATCTCCGCGGGGATCAACGCGCTGTTCGGACCGCTGCACGGCGGGGCGAACCAGGCCGTGCTCGAGATGCTCAACCGGATCCACAACGACGGCATGTCCGCGAGCCAGTTCGTGTCCAAGGTCAAGGACCGCGAACCGGGGCACCGGCTCATGGGCTTCGGCCACCGGGTCTACAAGAACTACGACCCGCGTGCCGCCATCGTCAAGGCCGCCACCTACGACGTCCTGCAGCAGCTCGGCGTGGACGATCCCCTGCTCGAGATCGCGATGGAGCTCGAGCAGATCGCCCTGGCTGACGACTACTTCGCCTCGCGCAAGCTCTACCCCAACGTGGACTTCTACACCGGCCTGATCTACAAGGCCATCGGCTTCCCGCCGCGGATGTTCACCGTCCTGTTCGCCCTCGGTCGCCTGCCCGGCTGGATCGCCCAGTGGCGCGAGATGATCGAGGACCCGGCCACACGCATCGGCCGCCCCCGGCAGGTCTACACCGGCCCGACCGAGCGCGAGCTCCCGAGGGCGCTGCCCCTGCCCCGGCACTGACCCGTCCGCGGCCCAGAGGGCGTCCGCGCGCCGGCCGGGGGCTGCGTGCGCGCCGCCGACTGCGCAGCGCGCGTCGATCAGCCGATCGGCGCCGGAACCCTCAGGTCGACCTGCGGCGCCGCGGAGTCGATGACCTCGCGGATCTGCCGGCCCACGAGCTCGTGACGCTCGAGCAGGGCGTCACGCAGGGCCTCGACGATGTGCCGGTTGGCGTTGAGCAGCTCGCGCGCCACCTGCTTCTGGTCGGACAGGATCGACTCCACAGCGGCTCGACCGGCCGGGTCGGACAGCACCCGACCGACAAGGTTGGAGTCGGCCAACGCACCCTGCTGGACGGCTGCGAGGCTGACCAGCGAGCCGCCCATGCCCACAGCGCCGACCATCTGGGCGGCGACCGTGGTGGCGTAGGACAGGTCCCCGCCGGGGCCGGTCGAGACGTCTCCGAAGAACAGCTCCTCGGCGACCTGGCCGCCCATGGCGATCTGGATCAGGGCGAGCATCTCGCTGCGCGAGCGGGTGAACACGTCCTCGCTGTCGCCGTGGGCGAGCATGCCCAGGGCGTCGCGGCGCTTGATGATGCTCAGGACCTCCAGGCGCCGGTGCGGGGCGACCAGGTGCGCCATCGTGGCGTGACCGGACTCGTGGGTGGCGATCAGCCGCTTCTCGTGTGGCGTGTAGGCCACCGGCTGGCCCATCCCGATCTCCTCGGTCAACCGCGCGGACTCGACGTCGGCGCGGTTCATGGCCGACTCTCCACGGCGCAGTGCGTTGACCAGGGCCTCGTCGAAGAGGTGCTCGATCATGACCGGGGTGTACCCCTGGGTGACCGCGGCGATCCCCGCGCGGACATCGGGGTCGTCAAGGTCGGCGGTGTGGGACTTGCGGTCCAGGAAGTGGTCGATGAGCTCCAGGCGTCCGGCGCGGGTCGGCGGGTCGAAGCTGAGCCGGCGGTCGAAGCGTCCCGGGCGCAGCAGCGCGGGGTCGAGGTTGTCCGCGCGGTTGGTGGCAGCGATCAGCAGGATCGTGGCCGCAGCGGGAACCGGGCGACGCAGCTGGCGGTGCACCGGGAGGAACAGGTTGATCCGGTCGACGAACCAGGCCTGCACCTTCTGCCAGCCGTCCGGGGAGTCGAAGGACTGCATCTGGACCAGCAGCTCGTTGACCACGCCGCCGGTCCCCTCGGAGGTCATCGGGGTCACGACCGTTCCGTATCCCCCGCCGGTGGCCGCGGACAGCGACGTCGCCGGCAGGCCCGACAGCCCGCCACAGCACATCGGGGCGGTCAGGTTCGCGGCAGCGATCGGCGTCGCTGACGAGCCGACCCCGGAGCGCGCCATGGCGATCGCGTCGATCTCCTCGATGAAGCCGATTGCGCCACCCTCCTGTCGGGCGGCCTTGCGCAGGGCCTTGAAGTAGGAGCGGATCTTGCGCGCTGTCGCGCCGTAGTACATCGACTGGAAGCTCGTGGCCGACACGAACAGGAACGGTACGCCGGCCTCGGCCGCCATCGCCTTGGCCAGGTGGGTCTTGCCGGTGCCGGGGGGACCCTCGAACAGCAGGCCCCGCCGCGGGGTGCCGCCCATCTCGGCGCGGAACGCGCGGTTGGCCAGGAAGAGGTTCAGGGAGCGCACGACGTCGGCCTTCACCAGGTCGATCCCCTTGACGTCGGCCAGCGAGACGTCGATCTGCTCGGGGCGGTAGGTGATGTGCGGGGATCGGCCGGCCACCAGCGTCACGCCGAGGGTCGTGATGATCATGACGCCGAAGAAGACGCCGACGATCAGCAGGAACGGGTCGATCGTGGGCAGCGAGAGCGCGAAGAGGTCCACCGGACGCCCCACGATGATCCGCCACCACATCCAGACCATCGGGATCGCCAGGAGGACGCCCATGCGGGCCAGCCGGTACCCGCGCGCCCGCTCCCGGGCGGCACCCACATCGCTGGTGGCCGTGGCCAGTCGTCCCGTGCCCACCTCGTCGAGCATCGACATCTCGCACCTCCTTGTGGCTCCATGGTGCGGCAGGACAGCGCCCAGCGTGGTCACGTTCGGCCGGGGTTCACCCGAACGGGCGAGCGGCCCGGCAACGCAGCGTGAGGATGATCTACGCACTGCGACGCACGGGCTGCGACAGGACCATCGGTGACCCTACGATCGGCCCATGGAGCACATTGGATTCGGCGTGGACATCGGCGGCAGCGGCACCAAGGGCGCGCGCGTGAACCTGGAGACGGGCGAGCTCGCCAGCGACCGGATCAAGTTCCCCACCCCCAAGGGGTACGCGATCGACGACGTGGTGCAGACGGTGCTCGACGTCGTCGACGGGGCCGGCTGGGAGGGGCCGTTCGGCTGCACGTTCCCCGGCATCGTCAAGCGCGGTGTGCTGTACTCGGCGGCCAACCTCGGCCCGCACTGGCTGGGGGTGGACCTCGCCGGCCTGCTGACGGAGCGCGCCGGGCGCCCGGTGACCGTCCTGAACGACGCCGACGCCGCAGGCCTGGCCGAGATGGACTTCGGCGCCGCGAAGGGCCGCGACGGCGTGGTCATCGTCACGACCCTGGGCACCGGGATCGGCAGTGCCCTGTTCCTCGACGGCAAGCTGGTCCCGAACACCGAGCTCGGGCACTTGGAGATCGACGGCGAGAACGCCGAGTCGCGCGCGTCGTCGGCAGCCAAGGAGCGTGAGGGCCTGAGCTACAAGGAATGGGCACCGCGGCTGCAGCGCTTCTACTCCCACCTGGACTTCCTGTTCTCACCCGACCTGATCGTCGTCGGCGGCGGGATCAGCCGGAAGTCCGCGAAGTTCCTGCACATGATCGACATCCGTGCCGACATCGTGGCCGCCCAGCTGGAGAACCAGGCCGGCATCGCGGGTGCAGCCATGGCCGCCGAGCAGGTGGGCATCGCGGCTGCAGTGGTGGCCGCGGAGCACGCCTGACCACGCCGGACCCGGGATCAGTGCGCCACATGGCCACAGATCCGTCCGCCCCCACCGCCGGGAAGGACGTGCGATGCGACGTCGCAGCATGACCTCTGGACACGGGGCAAGGATCGTGGCAGCCGCAGCGCTGGGCGCGGCGGCGCTGCTCATCCCCGCCGGAGCGGTCACTGCTGAGCCGCCGTTCCGGCTCGAGCAGCAGATCACCGACAAGGTCGGGGCGCTGGGCAGCCAGGAGCCACAGGTTGCCGCCGCGCTGGCGGACCTGCAGGCCGAGGACGGGATCCAGTTGTGGGTCGCCTACGTCGCAGACTTCAACGGCGCACCCGGGCAGGAATGGGCCGCTGCGACGTCGTCGACCTCCGGACTCGGTGGGGACGACATGCTCTTCGCGGTGGCCACCGGGGAACGCTCCTACGGGTGGGACGTCCCCGACGACCTCCCCGTGAGCGACGCCCAGATCGCGTCGATCATGAGCCGCCAGGTGGAACCGGAGTTGGCTGCCGGCGACTGGGCGGGGGCCGCGATCGCCCTCGCCACGGGCCTGTCGGATGCGAGTTCCGCCTCCGGGTCGGGCGCGTCGGGCTCGGGCGGTGGCAGCCTGCTGCCCTGGATCCTCGGCCTGGCCCTGCTCGCGGGTGTGGGGTTCCTCGTGCTCCGGGCGATGAAGGGCCGGGGAGCTGGCCGAGGGGGACCGAGCTCCGGCGGGCGTCCCGGCCCCGGCGCGGGCGGCTCGGACCCCACCCAGCAGACCATCGAGGACCTGCGCAGGGCCGCAGCCATCGCGTTGATCGAGGTCGACGACTCGATCAAGACCTCGGAGCAGGAGCTCGGGTTCGCGATCGCCGGGTTCGGGGAGCAGGAGGCCGCGCCCTTCACCGCCGCGCTTGCGGAGTCGAAGCGGGAACTGGCCCGGGCGTTCCAGAGTCAACGTCTGGCCCAGGACGCGCAGGGCACGCCTGATGAGCGTGCGCACCTGGAGCTGATCCTGGCGCTGTGCACCGCCGCGGACGGACGGCTCGACGAGCAGGTGGCGCAGTTCGACATGCTGCGGGACCTGGAGCGACGGATCTCCGACGTGCTCCCGGCACTGGGCCAGCAGGTGACCGGCCTGAAGACCCGCCTGGTCGCCTCCACGACGACCGCCGAGGCGATCAGGGCGAAATGGCCGCCGGCTGCCATGGGCAACCTGCTGAACAACCTGGATCAGGCCGTCGAACGGATCAGGTTCGCCGATGAGTCGGTGACGGCCGGCACGCAGCTGCTCGGCGGCGGGGACCGCGTCGGCGCTGTCGCGCGGGCCCGCGCCGCCGAGGAGTCGGTCGGGCAGGCAACCACGCTGCTGGACAACGTCGACCGGGCACCGGAGATTCTCGAACTCGCACACCGCTCGATCCAGGCACTGCTCGTGGAGACCGAGAAGGACCTCGCAGAGGCCGCGCGGCTCGGGCTGCCGCCCGAGGTCAGCTCCCCCCACGCGTTCGCCACCGAGACGCTCACCTGGGCCCAGGAGGCGATCGCCTCGGGCAACTACGACCCGATCGCCACGCGCCTGGCGTTGGAGGAGTCCGACGCAGCACTCGAGGCTGCTCTCGTCCCGCTGCGTGAGGCCGCCGAGTCGCGCCGACGGGCCGAGGCGTTGCTGACGACCACCACCGACGCCGCCCGGGCCTCGATCCAGGCCGCCGGGGACTTCATCACCACCCGGCGCGGCGCTGTGGGGGCCGAGGCCCGGACCCGCCTGGCCGATGCCCAGCGCCGGTTCGAGGCCGGATTGGCCTCCGGCGACCCCGTCGAGGCGCTCGGGCACCTGCAGGCCGCGGACCAGCTCGCCGACCAGGCCAACGCCCTGGCCCAGCAGGACGAGGCGCGGTACCGCAACTCCCAACAGATGGGTGGCGGAGGGGCCGGCGGTGGTGGGCTGAGCAACGTCATCCTGGGCGGCATCCTCATCAACGCCATGAACCGGGGCGGCGGCGGACGCGGCGGCGGCGTGTCCCTGCCGACAGGCGGCGGGGCCGGCGCGCCGGCGCGCAGGCCCGGTCCCGGCAGCTTCGGGGGCGGGGCCACACGAGGCCGGCGCAGCGGAGGCGGGCGCTTCTAGTCATCCGGCGCGCCACGGAGCGCGTGCCGGGGCATCATCTGGCAGACACCACGAGGAAGGGCACGAGCAATGGCACAGGAATCGATCTTCGGTCGGATCAGCACGATGGCCAAGGCCAACATCAACGCCATGCTGGACAGGGCGGAGGATCCCGAGAAGATGCTCGACCAGATGATCCGCGACTACACCAACAGCATCGCGGAGGCCAAGGAGGCGGTGGCCGTGACCATCGGGCAGCTGCGGCTGGCCGAGCAGGACCTCGCGGAGGCTGAGCGAACCGCCGACGAATGGGGCGGCAAGGCACTGGCGGCCTCCCGCAAGGCTGACGACCTGCGCGCCGGCGGGCATGCGGCTGAGGCCGACAAGTTCGACCAGCTGGCCAAGGCGGCCCTGCAGCGGCAGATGAGCCAGGAGTCCCAGGCGTCTGGCCTGCGCCCAGCGATCGCCTCCCAGCAGCAGACCGTGGACAAGCTCAAGTCCGGCCTGGAGGGCATGAACACGAAGCTCGAGGAGCTGAAGAACAAGCGCAACGAGCTGGTGGCGCGCGCCAAGATGGCCGAGGCCCAGAACCGTGTCCAGGACGCCGTGGGCGAGATCAACGTGGCGGACCCGACGAGCGACCTGGCGCGCTTCGAGGACAAGGTCCGCCGGGAGGAGGCCCGCGCCATGGGCAACGCCGAGCTGGCGGCCTCCACGCTGGACTCGCAGTTCGACTCCCTCGAGGCCGACGCCGACATGCTCGAGATCGAGGCCCGGCTTGCCGCGCTCAAGGCAGGCGGCGCTCCCTCTGCTGCGATCGGATCGTCGGAGGAGCCGGTGGAGGCAGAGATCGTCGCGGACCCGGACATCTGATCCGACGCCGGACCCCGATGCCCGACCGGACGACGCCGGACCCGATGCCGGACCCGGACATCAGACCTGACACCTGATCCGACGCCGGACCCGGACATCTGACCTGACGACGCCTTACCCGATGCCGGACCCGGACATCTGACCGACGACGCCGGACCCGACGCCGGACCCGGACATCTGACCCGACGCCTGACCCGACGCCTGACCCGACGCCTGACCCGACGCCGGACCGGACGAGGGCGGGTCCATCCCCCGAGAGGAGGAGGGCCCGCCCTCGTCATGCTCCGGTCAGCTGCAGCCGACCTGGTTGTCGATCTCGTCCAGCGCCTTGACGAACACTGCGCCGGCCGCCACGTAGGCCGCGGCTTCCTTCACGCCGGTCGCGTCTGCGGGGATGGCGTCGACGGCCGCCTGGAACGCGGTTTGGGCGGCGACCACCTGGGCCTGGACGGCTGCCTCCAGGCTCTGGGCGTCGGTCTTGACCTGGTCGCCGGCCGAGGCCAGCTCCGCACGTTGAGCCTGAAGCGCCTCGACGGTGACCGAGCCGCCGGTCACCAGGGTCTTGAGGTCGGCCAGCTCGGTCTTCAGCGCGGCCGAGCTGGTGCAGAAGGCTTCGCCGGCCGAACTCACGGCGCTCGTCGCCGAGTCCGACGGGCTGGGCACGGCGCTGGCCACTGCGCTGGCCGCCTCGGTGGCGGTGTCAGTGCTCGACGAGCAGGCCGACAGGGACAGTGCAAGGCCGAGTGCGGCTGCCATGCCGACGGACTTTCGCAGGGTGATCATGGGGACTCCTCGTCGGTGGGGGGCCGATGGCCCGATCAGCCGGTGCCCCGGAACGTACGGACGATCGAACTATACCGAGCCGCGACCGCGTGGTCACGAAAGGGTGAGACTGAGCCCAGTGGCCCAGCCGCCCAGTGGCCCAGCAGCCTGTAGCCCAAGTCGCCGACTGGCCCAATGGCCCGTGGCGACTGGCCCTCGCCCAGTGGCTCCCCCGCGGCTCGCGACGCGGGTGTCCGGGCGACGGCCGAGTCTCGTGGCTGCCGCTGCCCGTTCACACCCCGGCGAACAGGTCGGTCTCGCGACCCTCGGAGTCGAACGGGCCAGCCGCCTGACCACGCACGAGCCGGAAGTACTCGGTCGACCACGTCGGCGAGCCGATGTTGTTGCTCAGGGCGAAGAACCCGCTCTCGAGCGAGATCTGGGTGGCATGCGCCCGCATCGCGTTGAGCTTGTGCTCGTAGAAGCCACTGCCGTCGATGGCGGTCGTGACCAGCTCGTCGTCGATCCCGAACTGCAGGTCGTCGGGGTCCATCGCCGCGAAACCGGTGGTCTCCCCCGCCGCGCGAAGCTCCTCGATGCCAGCACGCAGCACGCCCTTCGGGAAGGCGGTCCAGTAGACCTTGGACACGCTGTGGGCCTCACCCATGTCGGGGCGGAACGACGGTGCCTCGGCCAGCGCGACCGCGTACATGGCCACGCGATGGGCCTGGATGTGGTCGGGGTGGCCGTAGCCGCCGAAGTCGTCATAGGTCACGACCACCTGCGGGCGCACCTCGCGGATGACCCCCACCAGGTGCGTGGTCGCAGCCAGGAGGTCCGCGCGCCAGAAGCAGTCGGGTCGTTCGTTGGCGGGCGTTCCGACCATGCCGGAGTCCCGATAGGTCCCTGGACCGCCGAGCAGCCGCCAGTCGGTGACGCCCAGGGCAGCCATGGCGTCGGCCAGCTCGGTCATCCGGTGCTCGCCGAGGCGGTCCTCCTGGTCGGCGGCAAGGTGCGAGACCTCCGGCAGCAGGATCTCGCCCTCCTCGCCGAGGGTGCAGGTCACCAGCGTGACCGACGAGTTCGGCTCGGCGGCGTAGCGGGCCATGGTGGTGCCCGACCCGATCGTCTCGTCATCGGGGTGGGCGTGGACGAACAGGGCGCGTCGGTCAGGGAGGCTCATGGCCGCTCAGGCTACAAGATTCCCCAGCTCCCCGTTCGCTCCAAGTTTGGTGCGCCTGCTGCGACTTGCTCCAAGTCTCGGGCGGGCAACCGGCCGCAGACTTGGAGCAAACCGTGACCTTGCTGGGGGGCGGCTGTCGTCGGCTCGCGGAGCCGCCGACCGCACGCACGTCGCGTGGTGCCCGCGGCGCGCGGCCTCAGCCTTGGGCGAACTCCGCGCCGGAGGGGACGTCGGGCGCTGGGGCGGTCTCACCGGCGAGGGTGCGGACCTCGGGGAAGTGGCAGGCGACTGCGTGCCCGTCCGGTCGGGACGTGAGCACCGGGACCTCCGAGGCGCAGAGGTCCTGGGCCTTGTAGCAGCGCGTCCGGAAGACGCAGCCGCTGGGAGGGTTGCTCGGGCTGGGCAGGTCGCCCTGGAGCAGGATCCGCTCCCGGGCGTCCTCAAGGTCGGGGTCCGGGATGGGCACCGCCGAGAGCAGGGCGTGGGTGTAGGGATGCAGCGGCCGGGAGTAGAGGTCGTCGCGCGAGGCGACCTCCATGACCTTGCCCAGGTACATCACCACGACGCGGTCGGAGATGTGGCGCACCACCGACAGGTCGTGGGCGATGAAGACGTAGGCGATGCCGAACTCGTCCTGGATGTCCTCGAGCAGGTTGACGACCTGCGCCTGCACGGACACGTCCAGGGCGGAGACCGGCTCGTCGCAGACGATCAGCTTGGGCTGAAGGGCAACGGCACGGGCGATCCCGATGCGCTGGCGCTGGCCGCCGGAGAACTCGTTCGGGTAGCGGTTGTAGTGCTCGGGGTTCAGCCCCACGCGCGCCATGATGTCCTGCACGGCCGCCTTCACCCCGCCGGGGGGCGTGTACTTCTGCACCTGGAACGGCGAGCTGATGATCGTGCCCACCGTGTGCCGCGGGTTCAGCGAGGAGTACGGGTCCTGGAAGATCATCTGCATCTGCTTGCGCAGGGGCACGAGCTGCTTCTTGCTCAGGTTGCGAGATGTCGCGGCCGTCGAAGGTGATCTGGCCCGCCGTCGGCTCCAGCAGCTTGGTCATCGAGCGCCCCGCGGTGGACTTGCCGCAGCCGGACTCACCCACGAGCCCGATGGTCTCCCCGGCCAGACGGCCAGGTCGAGACCGTCGACAGCCTTCACCGCGCCGATCTGCTTGCGGAAGATGATGCCCTTGGTGATCGGGAAGTGCTTCTTGAGGCCCGTCACCTTCAGCAGCGGATCCCCGGAGCGGTCGATGGAGCTCATGAGATCCTCCGATCGCCGAACTTCTCGGTCATGATCTGCAGCCGCTGCTCGGGTGTCATGTGGCACCTGGCGAAGTGCCCAGGCTCCGACTCCGTCAGCTCGGGGCGAGCGGTGTCGCACAGTCCGTTCGGGACCTGGTCGTGGTACGTGCACCGGGGGCGGAAGACGCATCCCTTGGGCAGCGTGAGCAGCGACGGCGGGTTGCCGGGGATCGGCTCGAGCCGCTCGAGGTTGATGTCGGTGCGCGGCACCGAGGACAGCAGGCCCCATGTGTAGGGCATCTGCGGCCGGTAGAACAGCGCGCGATGCTCGGCCTGCTCCACGGCCCGCCCGCCGTACATCACCAGGACCTCGTCGGCCATGTCGGCGACGACCCCGAGGTCGTGGGTGATCAGCACGATGGCAGTGCCGAGGTCGTCCTGCAGGTCGCGCAGGAGGTCGATGATCTGGGCCTGGACGGTGACGTCCAGGGCCGTGGTCGGCTCGTCGGCGACGATCATCTGGGGATCGTTGACCAGTGCCATGGCGATCATCACGCGCTGGCGCATGCCACCGGACAACTCATGGGGATAGGTCTCGAGTCGCTTCTCTGCATCAGGGATGCCGACGCGGTCGAGCATCTCCTTGGCCCGGGCCTTCGCGCCCCGCCTTGTCCAACGGCTGGTGGACCTGGACCGCCTCGATGAGCTGCTTGCCGATCTTGTAGAAGGGGTGCAGCGAGCTCAGCGGATCCTGGAAGATCATCGCCATCTTCTCGCCGCGCAGTTGTCTCACGCGATCGTCCGTGGCTGCGATCAGCTCCTCGCCGTCGAGCCACACCTCGCCGTTGATCGCGGTGGTCTTGCGGTTGAGCAGCCCCATGACGGCCATGCTGGACACGCTCTTGCCGGAGCCCGACTCACCCACGATGGCCAGCGTCTGGCCCCGGTGCACGTCGTAGGAGATCCGGTCGACGGCCTTGATCTTGCCGTCCTCGGTGGTGAACTCGACCTCGAGGTCGCGGACCTTCAGGAACGGCTCACCGGTCGTCACAGTCATGCGAGCCTCACTCGGGGATCGATGGCGGCGTAGAGCAGGTCCACGATGAGGTTGGCGACGATGACGCCGACCGCGAAGACGACGGTGGTCCCCACGATGATGGGAAGGTCGTAGTCCGTGACGGACTCGATCGCCAGGCGGCCGACCCCGGGGAGCTGGAAGATGGACTCGGTCACGACCGCCCCACCGAGCAGGCCGGCGAAGTCCAGCCCCGCGGCGGTCACGATCGGGGTGAGGCCGGCGCGGAAGGCATGCTTGCGGATGACGACCCGCTCCGGCAGGCCCTTGGCACGGGCAGTCCGGATGTAGTCCTCACCGAGCGTCTCGAGCATCTGCGTCCGGGTGAGCCTCGTGTAGAAGGCTGCGTACACCAGCGCCACGGTGATCCACGGCAGGAGCATCGTCTGGAGCCATTGGACGGGGTCCTCAGTCGGGGGGACGTAATCGGGGTAGGGCAGGATGCCCCATTTGATGACGACGAAGAACAGCAGGGTCAGCCCGATGAAGAAGGTGGGGAACGAGTAGCCCACGAGGGCCAGGCTGACGATCGTGCGGTCCTGCCACCTGCCCCGACGAAGGGCGGCGAAGATGCCGGAGATGACGCCGACGACCATCCAGAGGATGAACGCGCCGATGGCCAGCTGGATCGTCACGGGCATGCGCGAGGCGATCAGCTGGGTGACGCACTCACCGTTGCGGAACGAGTACCCCAGCGCAGGGGCCGGGCAGGAGAACTCGACCGCGGTGCCCTCGGCGTACGTGCGCCCGACGAACAGGCCCTTGAACCACTCCCAGTACTGCATGTACAGCGGGTCGGCCAAGCCCAGGCGCTCCCGGTTGGCCTCGATGATCTCCGGGGTGCACGCCTTGCCACAGGTCAACCGCGCCGGATCGGTGGGGACCAGGGAGAAGAGGATGAAGACAGCGACTGTCACGAGGAAGAGCATCAGGAGCATCAACAGGACTCGCCTGATGACGTAGGCACCCATTCGAGGTCTCCTCTTCCGGACGGTCAACGTGGGGGGAACGGACGGTGCGGGTGGTGCCCGGTGGGGCGGCCCCGTAGGGCCGCCCCACCGGTCGTGCGACTGCTACTGCATTGCGTACAGGTTGGCGTACGGCCAGGAGCCGTACGGCGCCCACGGGAAGGCACCGCCCACCTTCGAGCCGACCATGCCCTGCATCTTGCCGAACCGGGTCGGAACGACCAGCACATCGGCCATGGCCTGCTTGTTCAGCTCGGCCCACGCCGCGCCCTGTGCGGTGCGATCGGCGATCAGCTTGGCCTCATCGGAGGCCGTGGTGAACTCCGCGTTGTCCCACAGCGACAGGTTGAAGCCACCCACCGGGGTGAACAGCTCGGGGATGACCGTCGAGGCGTTCAGCCAGTCCGGGCCCCAGCCGGCGCTGATCAGCGAGCCGGCCTTGTCGGGATCCATCACGATGCCGTAGTAGCCACCGGCGTCGATCGGGTTCGGGGTGATCTTGATCCCGGCCTTCTCGAACGCGGTCACGATGGCCGCTGCGGCCTTGTCGTTGACCTCGGTCTTCGGGTAGTCCAGGGTCAGGTCCGGCATCGCCTCGCCGGAGTCGGCGATGAACTGCTTGGCGACCTCCGGGTCCCCGTTGTCCGGGATCTCAGCGCCGAGCAGGCCGGTCCACATGCCCGAGGGCTGGTAGTCGATGGCCAGGTTGGGCTTGATCACGCCGTCGGCGAGGTCACCGGCGAAGTTGCCACCGGCGATGGTGAGCAGGTCCGCACGCGGGAACGCTGCGGCGATCGCCTTGCGATGGTCCACATTCGGGACTGCCTGAGTGTTGATGGCGAAGTAGCGGACGTAGGGGTCGTACGAGTCGAACCGGCGGTCCTCGAACTTCGGGTCATTGAAGACCGCGGCGAGCTGGGCCGGGTCGATCGTCAGGCCCTTGGTCGTCATCGTCTGATCGGCGCTGGAGTCAGCGATCAGCCGTTGGGTCGACACGGACAGCGGGACGGCGAACTTGACCTCGATGGTGTCCGGGTAGGCGCCCCGGTAGTCGTCGGTGGCCGGATCCCACTGGTCGTTGCGGACCAGCTTCAGCGCCGTGCCCTTCTCATAGGACTCGATCTTGTACGGGCCCGAGGAGAGCGGCTTGTCGGTGTACTTCTCACCGGTGTCCGCGGCCTTGGGGACCGGGGAGAACGCCGTCAGCGTGGTGGTGTAGTTGAAGTCCGCTGCCGGGTTGGCGAGGTTGAACGTCACCGTCTTGTTGTCCTCGGAGCAGGTCACGGCCTTGTCGAAGAGCTCCTGGCCGGTGCCGTCGTACGGTCCCTTGTACGCCGAGGTGCCGTCGTCATCCTTGGGGATGTCGAGCATCGAGATCGCGTAGGTGGGGCCATCGGTGATGATGTCGGTGGCGAAGGTCCGGGAGACGCCGTAGGCGACCTCAGCACAGGTGATCGGTGTGCCGTCCTCGAACTTCATGCCGTCCTTGAGGGTGAAGCTCCAGGACTTTCCGCCGTCAGCGGGGGTGCCGATGTCGGTGGCCAGGTCCGGGACCAGCTTGCCGGCCTCGTTGTCGTCGGCCGACAGCGCGTACTGGACCAGCGTGCGGTTCAGGTACCCAGTGGCGAACGCGAGGTCCTCACCGGTGTAGTTGCGCTGCGGGTCGAGGTGGTTGAACTGCTCGTCAACGGTGAGGAAGGTCAGTGCGCCACCCTTGGTGGGCTCACCGGCCTCTCCGCTAGCGGCGGCGTCGCCACCGTCCGAGCCCCCACAGGCGGCCAGCAGGAGCGCGGATGCTGCAGCGAGTGCCGCGACCTTCGCGCTCGTGGTTGCCTTGCTCATATTTCCTCCTTGTTCGGGTCACGGCGGGGCTGCCGGACCCACTTTCCCGCCTGGGCGGGCCCGTCCTGGAGGACGGGAATCTGGGTCATCCTCGACCCGCACGGGGGTCGAGGGCGTCACGGACTGCATCACCGAAAAGGTTGAAGACCAGCACGGTGATGAACAGCACGGTTCCTGGGATGAAGAAGTAGGTGGGCAGCACCGTGAAGGTGCGCACGGAGTCGGCGAGCATCGCACCCCACGTGGGGGTCGGCGGGAGCACCCCGACGCCGAGGTAGGCCAGCGTCGCCTCGGCGGTGATGAAGCCGGGGAACGCGAGTGAGGCGTAGACCAGGATCGGCGCCCACAGGTTCGGGATCAGTTCCTTGAACAGGATCCGTCGCGAGGAGGCGCCCGTCGACACAGCGGCCTCCACGAACTCGCGCTCCCGCAGGCTCAGCACCTGCCCACGGACGAGGCGGGCCAAGTAGGGCCAGGAGAACAGGCTGAGCAGGATGATCATGGCCAGGATCCGGGCCGCCCCCGCGCTCGGGATCACCGTCTCGAGGCGCTGCTGCAGCGGCTGCGCCATGGCGATGACCAGCAGGAGGAACGGGAAGCTCAACGTCAGGTCCATGATCCGGCTGATGACCGTATCGGTCTTGCCCTTCGAGTAGCCGGCGATCGTGCCCAGCAGGACCCCGATGACGATCACGAGGAAGGTCGCCGAGAACGCGATGAGCAACGTGACGCGGGCACCGAAGAGCAGCCGGGCGAGGATGTCACGGCCGATCAGGGGCTCGATCCCCAGCGGATGGTTCCAGGAGATCCCGCCCCAGGGCCCTGCCGGCAGGCCGCCGTCCTGACTGACGAGGTCGGTGTTCGGCTCGAACGGGTCGACTCCGAGCACCTTGGTGATCAATGGCGCGAAGAGCGCGGCCAGGACGATGAAGATGATGACCGCGAGGGAGGCCATCGCCACCTTGTCCCGGCGCAGCCGGCCCCAGGCGATCTGGGTGAGCGAACGACCCTCGACCTGCTTGGTGTCCTCCTCAGTCCCCTTCAGGTACTCGTCTCCCGCGTCGTCAGTGGCGCTCACCAGCGGGATCGTCATGTGCCCACCTCTCTGATCACCACGGAGTCCAGGTCGCTCACGCATTCACGGCGCAAGAGTACGCGCTCGCAGTCGGTATGCCGCAATGTAGGCCGTGCTGCGCGAGGAAGTCGCCGGAATGGCCCCTGAGCGGCGAAAGAGTTACCAAAACGCAACACATCGACCCCAACAGGCCGGTCAGACCCGGCGATTGCGGGACTTCGCCCGCTCGGTGGCCACGAGCGTCACCTTGCGCATCCGCACCGTGGCCGGGGTCACCTCGACGCACTCGTCCTCGCGGCAGAACTCCAGCGCCTGCTCCAGGGACAGCAGCCGGTGCGGGATGAGCCGCACGAGCTCGTCGCTGCTGGACTGGCGCATGTTGGTGAGCTTCTTCTCCTTGGTGGGGTTGACGTCCATGTCCTCCGACCGCGAGTTCTCGCCCACGATCATGCCCTCGTAGACCTCGGTGCCCGGGCCGACGAACATGGTGCCGCGCTCCTGGAGGTTGAACAGGGCGAAGGCGGTGACGACGCCACGGCGGTCGGCCACCAGCGAGCCGGTGGGGCGGGTGCGCAACTCGCCGTGCCAGGGCTCGTACTTCTCGAACACGTGGTGCAGCAGGCCGGTGCCGCGGGTCTCCGTGAGGAACTCGGTGCGGAAGCCGATCAGCCCCCGGGCCGGGACGATGTACTCCAGGCGGATCCAGCCGGTGCCGTGGTTGACCATCTGCTCCATGCGGCCCTTGCGCAGCGCCATCAGCTGGGTCAGCACGCCCAGGTAGTCCTCGGGGGCATCGATGGTCAGGCGCTCCATCGGTTCGTGGAGCTTGCCGTCGACGGTGCGGGTCACCACCTGCGGCTTGCCGACGGTGAGCTCGAACCCCTCGCGCTTCATCAGCTCGACGAGGACTGCCAGCTGCAGCTCGCCGCGGCCCTGGACCTCCCAGGTGTCGGGGCGCTCGGTGTCCAGGACCCGGATCGACACGTTGCCGATCAGCTCGGCGTCGAGGCGGTTTCGCAGTAGGCGGGCGGTGACCTTCGTGCCGGACTGGCCCGAGAGCGGCGAGGTGTTGATCCCGATGGTCATCGAGATGCTGGGCTCGTCCACGGTGATCACCGGAAGCGGGCGCGGGTCCTCCGGATCGGTCAGGGTCTCGCCGAGGGTGATGTCGGCGATCCCGGCCACGGCGATGATGTCGCCCGGGCCGGCCTGCTCCGCGGGCTTGCGCTCGAGGGCATCGGTCATGAGCAGCTCGGCGATCCGCACCCGCTCCTGGGTGCCGTCGGCGCGGCACAGCACGAGCGACTGGCCCTTGCGGATCGTGCCGTTGTGCACCCGGCAGATCGCCAGTCGGCCGAGGTAGGGCGAGGAGTCCAGGTTGGTCACGTGGGCCTGCAGCGGCATCTCGTCGTCGTACTGCGGCGGCGGGACCGTGCTCAGGATCGCCTGGAACAGCGGGACGAGGTTCTCGGAGTCGGGCATCCCGCCGTCCTCCGGACGGTTCAGGCTGGCCCGGCCGGCGCGCGCCGAGGCGTAGATGATCGGGAAGTCGATCTGGTCGGCGGTGGCATCGAGGTCGAAGAACAGCTCGTAGGTCTCGTCGACGACCTCGGCGATGCGGGCGTCGGGGCGGTCCACCTTGTTGATCACCAGGATGACGGGCAGGTGCTTCTGCAGGGCCTTGCGCAGCACGAACCGGGTCTGGGGCAGCGGGCCCTCGGAGGCGTCGACGAGCAGCAGCACCGCGTGCACCATCTCCAGGCCGCGCTCCACCTCGCCGCCGAAGTCGGCGTGGCCGGGGGTGTCGATGATGTTGATCGTGACCCCGCCCTCGGGCGCCCCGACACCGTGGTAGTCCACGGCGGTGTTCTTGGCCAGGATCGTGATGCCCTTCTCGCGCTCGAGGTCCATGGAGTCCATGACCCGCTCCTTGACCGACCCCTCGTCGGCCTGATGCGTGGTGAATGCCCCCGACTGCCAGAGCATGGAGTCGACCAGCGTGGTCTTGCCGTGGTCGACGTGGGCGATGATGGCGATGTTGCGCAGGTCGGTGCGCTGGCGGATGGCCACGGGTGACAGTCTCCTCGTCAGGTCCCGAGGCGCGTCCTCGGGAAGGTGCCGGGAGCAGAACCCGGACCCCAATCATCCCACGACGGCGACGGGGCCCGGCGCGACCGAGCAATCCGCTTCCGTTCCGTCGATCTGCTTCCGGAGTTCGGCAAGCAGATTCTCGAGGCGGAAGCAGAGTGACGCCGGGCCCGAGGGAAGCGCGCGCGGGCAGCGGCGCGACCTACAGCAGCGGCTGGCCCCACGTGAGGGTGAAGTACTCGCGGTCCCAGAACCGGAAGTACGCCCACGCCGGCACGCGGTCGGCGTACGGGTAGGTGGCGCGGACCAGGTCCGGGCTCTGGGTGCCGTGGGCGAGGAGCACCTCACCCTTGACGCCCGTGTGATCGTCGATGCGCACGCTGACCTCGGGCTCGGGGACGCGGTCGCCGATCGGCGCCCTGGCAAGGGCGTTCCAGGAGACCTCGCGGTCCCCCCGGGTCACCGTCCAGACGCGGCCAACCCCGGAGTCCTCCGCCTGGGCAGCCGCCAGGGTGTAGGCGGCCACCGCCTGCGCGTCGGTGTCCTGGCCGGTCGTGTCGCCGACCGTGAGGATCACGGAGGGGGCGACCTCCGCGATCTCGGCGGTGATGGCGGCGGTGACCTCGTCGGGGTCGGCGGCGAGCAGTTCCCCATCGGCGAACCCAGCAGTCGTCACCCGGTCGACGCCGAGGAGGTCACTCGAGCTGGCCAGCTCGTCGGAGCGCACCTCGCCGATGCCGTCCTCGGCGAACGAGAGCATCGGCGGCTGGGTCGCACCGTCGGAGAGGGACAGGACCGACACGGACGCGCCTCCCTCCTCGAGCGCTGCGAGCGTGCCGGCGAGGGGAAGCTCCTGGCCCGGACGTGCCAGCACGACCAGGACCGTGGCGGCCATCTCCGGGGGCACGAGGGCAGTGGCGCGGATCTCCTGGGCGGAGCGGTGGATCGCCAGGAAGTGCAGGGTCGCCACCGTTCCTGCGGCGAGCAGGGCGACGCTGAGGACCACGGCGACCAGCCGGCGGCCCCAGCGGCGGGTGCGCCCACGGGCGCGCTCCGGACGGGAGGTGACCCGCAACGGGGTCTGCTCGGGGGCAAGTCGCTCAGCCATTGGCCCAGTGTGGCGACCCCCGGGTCAACCCCCGGTGAGCGACACGCACGCCGCTGCGATCAGCCCCAGGACCAGACCGTCGACACGACCAACGGGGCACCGGGAGCGACCATGTGGGGCGAGGTGTTCGGACCGTCCGGGGGGCCTGATTGGGGTTCCACGCAGAACGCCGCCGGGAGCTCGTCGTAGACGACCGCGAAGGCGGCATCGGAGCTGATCTGCAGCCGCAGCACGCCCGGCCAGGTGATCGTCATCGGCCAGCGGAGCCCGGTGAAGCAGTCGTCCCACGGACCCGGCGGCACGGCCACCACCTCGCCGCTGGGGATCCCGTCAGCATCGCGGCGCAGCATCCCCTCGGCCGCGAAGGCCAGCTCGGCGACCTCCCCGGACCCCAGGACGCGACGGAACCACGGGTGCCACCCCACCGTGGCTGGGAACGCCGCACCCGCGGCATGCACCTCGACGCGCTGCGCCAGGTGATCGGTGGCCAGCCCGAACTCCTGGACGACATGGCCGGGGAAGGGCCAGCGGGAGTCCAGGTCGCACCGGATCCGAAGGCGCTCACCGGAGGCCTCGAGCACCTCCCAGGGACGGTCCATCACCAGCCCGTGACCGGCGTGCGGGTGGGTCCGGACCGTGGGGAGAGCGTGCTCCACCCCAGCGACGCGCAGCACCCCGTCGCGGATGCGCCCGGCCCAGGGGGCCATCACGAAGGACCCGTGCTCGAGGACGCCGGTGCCGACCCGGCCGAGCAGCTCGACCCCGTCGACCTCCAGCGACGTGATCCGCCCACCGTCGGCAGCGTCGACGGTGATCCGGGCCGGTCCCGCCGCCAGCGCCACGGGCGCGTTCATGCCGGGACCCCGGTCTCCCGACGGTCGCGGGGTGCGGCCACGCTCTCGCGGGGGACGAACACCGGGGGAACCAGCTCGTGGAGGACCTCGTCCCGGCCCTCCATCCGGGTGATCAGCATCCGCAGGGCCCGGCGGCCCACCTCCTCGAACCCCTGACGCACGGTCGTCAGCGGCGGGATGAAGAAGCCCGACTCGGGCAGGTCGTCGAATCCGACGAGGCTCACGTCGTCGGGGACCCGCAGGCCGTGCTCATGCAGCGCCCGCAGGATTCCCAGGGCCGTCTGGTCGTTGGCAGCGAAGATGGCGGTCGCATCCGGGATCCGGGCGAGCATCTTGCCGGCCTCGTAGCCACCGGCCGCCGACCAGTCACCGGTGATGACCGGCGGCACCTCGGCGCCCGCCCGTTCCAAGGTGGCCCGCCACCCCTCGATGCGGTCGAGGCTGTCGAACACGTCCGAGGGCCCGGACACGTGCCACACGGTCCGGTGGCCGGCGTCCAGCAGTGCCTGGGTGGCCTCGATGGCACCCCGGACCTGGTCGATGCCGACGCTGGGGATGGACTCGTTGCGGTCACCGCCGATGGCCACCAGCGGCTTCTCCGCCGGGACCTCACGCATCGCCTCGGCTGCGGAGACCACGGGCACGATCACGATGATCCCGCCGACCTGCTGGTCGAGGTGCCTGTTGACCGCCTCCTCCATCGAGGCCCGGTCCAGGGCCGCGAGGCTGGCCACGCTCACCCCGTATCCCGCCTGCACGGCCGCTGCTTCCAGCGCGTAGAGCAGCGAGGCGGGACCGAAGAGGGTGGAGGGCTGGGCCACGACACCGATCTGGTCGCTGCGTCCGCTGGCCAGTGCTCGGGCGGCCCGGTTGGGCCGGTACCCCAGCTCCTGCATGGCCGCAAGCACGCGAAGCCGCGTCTGCTGCTTGACGTTCGGGTGGTCGTTGAGCACCCGCGACACGGTCTGGTGCGAGACCCCAGCGAGTCGGGCGACATCGGTCATCGCCGGCGCGCGGGTCGGCCCGCTGGCCATGGGTTCTCCTCTCCCGTCGTGGGTCCCTGTCGGCCCGCAGTCGAAGGTATCGCCTGCGGGCCGGGTGTGTGCAGCGCCCCCAACAGCGCCGCACACACCTACTCGTCGGCAGGGACCAGCTCGTCGACCTGGTCCTGGTCCGGCATGCCCTGCGAGGCACCGTCGTCCACCGGGACCGTGGTGACCGCAGCCCCCACCGACGAGCGCCGCTTGTTCCACACGTCGAAGGCCACCGCGAACAGCAGGACCAGGCCCTTGATGGTCATCTGCCAGTCGACCGAGACGCCCATGAGCGACATGCCGTTGTTCAGCACACCCATGACGAAGCCACCGACGATCGCGCCGATGACCGTGCCGACGCCGCCCGTGACCGCGGCACCACCGATGAACGCGGCGGCGATGGCGTCGAGCTCGAAGTTGACGCCGGCCTTCGGGTTGGCGGCGGTGAGGCGGGCAGCGAACACCAGACCCGCCAGGGCGGACAGCATGCCCATGTTGGCCATCACCAGCATGTCGACGCGCTTGGTGCGCACCCCGGACATGGTGGCTGCCGGGTAGTTGCCGCCGACGGCGTAGATGTGCCGGCCGAACACCGTGCGGTTCATGATGAAGCTGTAGATGCCGATCAGGGCGAACAGCACGAGGCCCACGATCGGCAGGCCCTTGTACTGCGCGAGCAGGTAGGCGAACCACATGATCACGGCGACGACAGCCACCTGCTTGAGCAGGAACATCGACATGGACGACACCGCGAAGTTGTAGCGCTGCTTCGACGCCCGCTTGCGGACGTCCATGACGACCAGGAACACGCACAGCAGGACGGCCAGCAGCATCGTGAGGTTGTGCAGCCCGGTGTCCGGTCCGACCTCGGGGAGGAACCCGTTGCCGAGCTTCTCGAACCCCGGGGGCAGGTTGCCCACGGTCTCGCCCTGGAGGACCACGAGCGTCAGTCCGCGGAACACGAGCATGCTCGACAGCGTCACGATGAACGCGGGTATGCCCACATAGGCGACCCACGCGCCGTGCCAGGCGCCGATCGCGGCACCCGTGATGAGCACGAGGACGACCGCGAGCGGCCACGGGACGTCCCACCTGACCATCATCATGACGCCCAGCGCGCCGGTGAAGGCGGCCACCGATCCGACGGACAGGTCGATGTGCCGGGCGATGATCACCATCACCATGCCGATGGCCAGGATCAGGATGTAGCTGTTCTGGGTCAGCAGGTTCGTGAGGTTCAACGGCTTGAGCAGGATGCCGTCCGTCGTGATCTGGAAGAGGATGATGATCGCGATCAGCGCGCCGATCATCCCGTACTGGCGGATGTTGCCGCTCATCAAGGTCTTCAGACTGGACATCGGTGTCACCTTCTGCTCGTCGTCATGTGGCGCATCAGTAGTTCCTGCGTGGCCTCGCCGGCCACGAACTCACCCGTGATGTGGCCCTCGGCCAGGGTGTAGATCCGATCGCAGAGCCCGAGGAGCTCGGGCAGCTCGGAGGAGATGACGATGACGGCGTTGCCGCCCTTGGCCATCGCCTGGACGAAACCGTAGATCTCGTACTTGGCACCCACGTCGATCCCGCGGGTCGGCTCGTCGAGGATCATCACCTTCGCGTCGGTGTAGATCCATTTGCTCAGGACGACCTTCTGCTGGTTGCCGCCGGAGAGCTGGGCCACCTTGGCCTCGACTGTCGGGGCCTTGATGTTCATCCGTGTGCGGAAGTCCTCGGCGACCTTGACCTCCTCGTTCTCATCGACGGTCAGTCCGTGCGCCAGCTTGTGGATGCCCGCGGACACGATCGAGGTCTTGATGTCGTCGAGCAGGTTCAGCCCCAGCGACTTGCGGTCCTCCGTCACGTAGGCCAACCCCGCGGTGATCGCATCCGCCACCGAGTTGAGCTCGAGCTCCTCGCCGTCCAGGACGAGCGTGCCGCTGATGCGCGCACCGTAGGACTTGCCGAAGATGGAGCGGGCCAGTTCGGTGCGCCCTGCACCCATCAGCCCCGCGATGCCGACGATCTCCCCGCGGCGGACCGTGAGGTTCGCACCGATGACGACCGCGCGCGCGTGGTCGACAGGGCTGTACACGTTCCAGTCCTTGACCTCGAAGAGCACATCACCGATGTCCGGCGTGTAGGGCGGGAAGCGGTGCTCGAGGTCCCGGCCGACCATCCCCTGGATGATCCGGTCCTCGTCCACTCCGCCACCAGCGACCTCGAGGGTCTCGATCGTCCGGCCGTCGCGCAGGATCGTGATGCTGTCGGCGATGGCAGCGATCTCGTTGAGCTTGTGGGAGATCATGATGCTGGTGATGCCCTTGGCCTTGAGCTCGCGCAGTAGGTTGAGCAGGTGCGCTGAGTCGTCGTCGTTCAGGGCTGCGGTCGGCTCGTCGAGGATCAGCAGCCTGACGCTGCGCGACAGGGCCTTGGCGATCTCGACGAGCTGCTGCTTGCCGATCCCCAGCTGCTTGATGGGGGTCAGTGGGTTCTCCGACAGCCCGACGCGCTCGAGCAGGTCCTGCGCCTCGCGGTTGGTCCGGTCCCAGGAGATG
Source organism: uncultured Actinomycetes bacterium (assembly GCA_963747335.1). GTDB lineage: Bacteria > Actinomycetota > Actinomycetes > S36-B12 > CAIYMF01 > Prado023. The sequence continues at coordinate 135,400 of CAVVEV010000012.1, forward strand.
ACTCCCCGGGAGACGTTCTCGTTGCCGAGGAAGATGTTCTCGGCAATGGACAGCTCGGGGATCAGCGCCAGCTCCTGGTGGATGATCACGATCCCGGCGTGCTCACTGGCGCGGATGTCGCGGAACTCCACGGTCTGGCCCTCGTAGACGATCTCGCCGTCGTAGCTGCCGTGCGGGTAGACGCCGCTCAGAACCTTCATCAGGGTCGACTTGCCGGCGCCGTTCTCCCCGCATATCGCGTGGATCTCGCCGGCGTGGACCGTCAGGTTCACGTCGGACAGCGCCTTGACCCCGGGGAACTCCTTGGTGATGGAGCGCATCTCGAGGATGGGTCCGCTCATTGCTCACAGCCTCCGTGTGGCTCTGTCGTGGTTCGCAGCGGTGGACGGCTGCGGGTGGTGCGGGTGGTGCGGGTGGTGGCCGCGACCGTGGTCTGCGACCACCACCCACGTCTCACTGCGTGCCCAGGGGCAGTGCGGTGAGGATCAGCCGTCGATCTCCTCCTGGGTGTAGTAGCCGGTGTCGACCAGGGCCTCGGTGACGTTGTCCTTGGTCACCGTGACCGGCTTGAGCAGGTAGCTCGGGACGACCTTGACGCCGTTGTCGTACGTCTCGGTGTCATTGACCTCGGGCTCCTCGCAGTTGCCGATTGCCTCGATCATGCCGACAGTCACCCTGGCCAGCTCGCGGGTGTCCTTGAAGACGGTCGAGTTCTGCTCGTCCTTGAGGATGGACTGGACGGACTGGATCTCGGCGTCCTGGCCGGTGACGACCGACAGCGGCTTGTCGCCACTGCCGTAGCCATTGGCCTTCAGGGCGGCGATGATGCCCAGGGACAGGCCGTCATAGGGCGACAGGACGCCGTCAACGGTCTCGGTCGTGTAGCTCTTGGTCAGCAGGTCCTCCATGCGCTTCTGGGCGGTGGCGGGATCCCAACGAAGGATCGCGGCCTGCTCGAAGTCGGTCTGGCCGGAGACGACCTTCATCTCGCCTGAGTCGATCAGCGGCTGCAGGATCGACATGGCGCCGTTCCAGAAGAACGTCGCGTTGTTGTCGTCGGGGGACCCGGCGAACAGCTCGACGTTGTACGGGCCCTCGCCGGTGGCCTTGAGGCCCTCGACCAGCGCCTCGGCCTGGAGCACGCCCACGCCGAAGTTGTCGAATGTGGAGTAGTAGTCCACGGCGCCGGACTCACGGATGAGGCGGTCGTAGGCCAGGACCGGGATGTCGGACTCCTCGGCGGTGTTCAGGATGTCGCCCAGAGCGGTGCCGTCGATCGCGGCGATGACCAGCGTCTGGACGCCCTTGGTGACCATGTTCTCGACCTGGGAGACCTGGGTCGGGATGTCGTCCTCGGCGTACTGCAGGTCGACCTGGTATCCGGCAGCCTCCAGCTGCTCCTTCATGCTGTCGCCGTCAGCGATCCAGCGCGTCGAGGACTTGGTGGGCATGGCCACACCGATGGTGCCCTTCTCGCCCGGGGTGCAGTCGCCCGCTGGGGCCGAGGCGTCGCCTGATGCAGCGGGAGCTGCGGTGTCATCGCCACTGCTGCAGGCGGCGAGGCTGAAGACGAGCCCCGCTGCCGCGAATGCGGATACGTACTTCCTCATTGAGCGTTCCTTCCTGATGGGTCATGGGACGGGACTCGCCCCATGGGTCGTGCGCCTGGCTTCGGGCTAGAAGCCCAGAGCCAGGCGGTAGTACGCCTGGCTCCACCGCCGCTCCTGGATGAAGTGGCGGATGTCTGTTGTGCTGTCGATGAGCGCCAGCTCGGTGCCGACGATCTCCGACAGGTCCCACAGGTGCTCCGCGGACAGGGCCGTGGAGAGGACGGTGTGGTGGGGGCCGCCGGCGGTGATCCACGCCTCGGCCGATGTGCGCAGGTCCGGTGCCGGGCGCCACACGGCGCGGGCGACGGGCAGCTTCGGCAACGCCTCGTCCGGAGCCACGAGCTCGATCTCGTTGGCCACGAACCGGAACCTGTCGCCCAGGTCGCACAGGCCCAGCACCACCCCGTCGGCCGGCGTGGCGGTGAACACCAACCGGACGGGGTCCTCGCGGCCGCCGATGGCCAGCGGGTGGATCTCCAGGCTGGGGCGCTCGTCGGTGATCGACGGGCAGACCTCGAGCATGTGCGCGCCGAGGATCTTCTCCGCACCCGGAGCCAGGTGGTAGGTGTAGTCCTCCATGAAGGAGGTCCCGCCGGGCAGGCCCTGGGCCATCACCTTGAGGGTGCGGACCATGACCGCGGTCTTCCAGTCCCCCTCGCCGGCGAACCCGTAGCCGTCGGCCATCAGCCGCTGCACGGCCAGGCCGGGCAGTTGGCGCAGGCCGCCGAGGTCCTCGAAGTTCGAGGTGAAGGCCGTGAACCCGCCATCGGTGAGGAACCGGCGCAGGCCCGCCTCGATGCGTGCGCCGTACCGCAGCGCATCGTGGCGGGCAGCGCCGGGCTGGAGGGCGGGGGCGATGTCGTAGAGGTCGGCGTACTCGGCGACCAGCGCATCGATCTCGGACTCGGCCACCGCATCGACGACCGCGACCAGGTCATTCACCCCGTAGGTGTTCACCGAGACCCCGAACCGGATCTCTGCCTCGACCTTGTCGCCCTCGGTGACCGCGACGTTGCGCATGTTGTCCCCGAAGCGGGCCAGGCGCATCGAGCGCATGGTCGCGGCACCGGCGGCAGCTCGCGCCCACTGCCCGATGCGCTCGGCGACGACCGGATCGCTGGCGTGGCCGGCGATCGTCTTGCGGGCGAGCCCCATCCGGGTCTGGATGAAGCCGAACTCACGGTCGCCGTGGGCGGCCTGGTTGAGGTTCATGAAGTCCATGTCGATGGTCGCCCAGGGCAGGTCGCGGTTGGCCTGCGTGTGCAGGTGCAGCAGCGGCTTGCGCAGGGCATCGAGGCCGGAGATCCACATCTTGGCCGGGCTGAAGGTGTGCATCCAGGCGATCACCCCGACGCAGGAGTCGTCCGCGCTGGCCTCGATCATCGTGCGCCGGATCGCCTCGGCCTCCTTGAGGACGGGCTTGAACACGATCTCGAACGGGATCGCATCCGAGGCATCGAGCGTGCGGGCGATCTCACCGGACTGCTCGGCCACTTGGGCGAGCACCTCGTCGCCGTACAGGGTCTGGCTCCCGGTGAGGAACCAGATCTGGTGATGCGTGTCCGTGGTCATGCTTGTCCTCCGTGCTGTCCGTAGACGTTCTGGTAGCGCTCGTAGAGGCCGTCGATGTCCTCGGTGGCCAGGGGGACGGGCTCGCCGAGCTGGCGGGAGATGTGGACCGTGCGGGCGACGTCCTCGAGCATCACCGCGGCCTTGACCGCGGCGCGGGCGTCCCTTCCGATCGTGAACGGGCCGTGGTTGGCCATCAGGACGGCCGGGGAGCGGCTGCCCCGCAGGACGTCGACGATGCCCGCGCCGATGGAGTCGTCGCCGATCCGGGCGAACGGCCCGATCGGGATCTCGCCGCCGAACTCGTCGGCGATCATGGTGAGCACGCAGGGGATGGACTCGCGCCGCGCGGCCCACGCGCAGGCGTAGGTGGAGTGCGTGTGCACCACACCGCCGACCTCGGGCATGTGGCGGTAGACGTAGGCGTGGGCAGCGGTGTCCGACGAGGGCGCGAAGTCGCCCTCGACCAGGGTGCCGTACAGGTCGGTGACGACCATCCGGTCCGCGGACAGCGCGTCGTAGGAGACCCCCGAGGGCTTGATCACCATCAGGTCGTGCCCGGGGACGCGCGCGGAGACGTTGCCGGCGGTCCAGATCACCAGCTCGTAGCGGGTCAGCTCGGAGTGCAGGGCTGAGACCTCGGCGCGCAGCGCGTCCAGGGCGGGCCGGGCCTCGGCGGGGATCGTCATCTCAGGCACCTGCCGCGATCTCAGCGTGGACAGCGCGGCGGCGGGCCCGCAGGCGATGCATCACGTCGTTGGCGCCGCGGCCGAAGTAGTCGTGGAGCAGCAGGTACTCGGCGTAGAGGGCGTCGTAGGCGGCGGCCCGCTCCGGGTCGGGCTGGTAGACCCCGCGGATGGAGCGGCCCATGGTCCGCGAGGCGGTGAGCACGTCCGGGTACGCCCCCGCGGCGACGGCGGCGTGGATCGCCGACCCGAGAGCGGGGCCCTGGGCGGAGTCGATGGTGCTCAACGGCAGGTTGGTCACGTCGGCGTACATCTGCATGAGGAACGCGTTCTTCAGCAGCCCACCGGCGACCACCAGCTCCGTGACGGGGACCCCGGACTCGGTGAAGGAGTCGATGATCCGGCGCGTGCCGAAGGCTGTGGACTCCATCAGGGCGCGGTACTGGTCCTCGGGTCGGGTCGCCAGGGTCTGGCCCACGATCACCCCGGACAGCTCGTGGTCGACCAGCACCGAGCGGTTGCCGCTGTGCCAGTCCAACGCAATCAGCCCGTGCTCGCCGACGCGCTGCTGGGCAGCCAGGGCGGTCAGGTGGTCGTGCAGGGAGAGGCCGGCCTCGGCCGCAGCCTGGGCGTAGCTGGCAGGCACGCTGGTGTCGACGAACCAGCCGAAGATGTCGCCCACGCCGGACTGCCCGGCCTCGTAGCCCCACAGCCCGGACGTGATGCCACCGTCGACCACGCCGCACATCCCCGGCACCTCGTGCAGTGACTCGCCGTTCATCACGTGGCAGGTCGAGGTGCCCATGATCGCGACCATCTGGCCCGGCTCGATGGCCTGGGCGGCTGGGGGCGTGACGTGCGCGTCGACGTTGCCGACCGCCACGGCGATGCCCTGGGGAAGCCCGGTCCACGCCGCTGCCTGGGCGGTCAGGCCACCGGCCCGGGCGCCGAGCTGGCCGATCGGGTGCTCGAGCTTGCTGCTCACGAAGTCCGCGAAGGCGGGGTTGAGCGCAGCGAGGAACTCCGGCGAGGGGTAGGCGCCGTCCTGCAGGATCCCCTTGTATCCCGCGGTGCAGGCGTTGCGCACGTAGGTTCCGCACAGCTGCCAGATGATCCAGTCCGCGGCCTCGACCCAGCGGTCCATGGCGGCGTAGACCTCGGGCGCCTCCTCGAGCACCTGCAGCCCCTTGGCGAACTCCCACTCGGAGGAGATCAAGCCGCCGTAGCGCGGCAACCAGGACTCGCCGCGCTCAGCGGCCAGGGCGTTGATCCGATCGGCCTGTGGCTGGGCCGCGTGGTGCTTCCACAGCTTGACGTAGGCATGCGGGCTGCTGGCGAACTCAGGCAGCTCGTTGAGCGGGGTGCCGTCGAGGGTGGTCGGGACCATCGTGCAGGCCGTGAAGTCGGTGCCGATGCCGATGACGTCGCCCGGGTCGATGCCCGCGGCCTGCACCGCCTCGGGCACGGCGGTGCGCAGGACGTCGACGTAGTCACCGGGCACCTGCAGCGCCCAGTCCGGCCCGAGCGGGGTCCTGCCGTCGGGCAGGACGCGGTCCAGGACCGCGTGCGGGTAGTCCAGGGAGGCGCTCGCGAGCTCTGCGCCGTCACCGACCCGAACGACCACGGCGCGCCCGGACAGGGATCCGAAGTCGACCCCGATCACGTAGGTCTCTCGCCGGTCGTTCATGTCGCACCTCTCGTTGTTCGTGCCGTGGACCAATAGTTAGCGCTAACAATTTCCGGAGTCAAGTGCTGTGCGGCCTCGACTCGCCGCGCGTTGATAACGATTCGGTAACGAGCCGTTCACCGGCCCGCCATGCCGTGCCTGCCGCCGAAGCCCGCAGGAATGCTGCCGATCTCGGGCGGAAGCGGGACAGACTGCCCCGAAAGGTGCTCCTGACGAGAATTGGTCCCCAACTCCATGCGACCCTCGCTGGCATGACTGACTCGCAGTGGGAGCGATAACATCGACCGTCTGGACGAGGTCCGCTGGCGCAGGCCCGAGGCATGCGCCGACGATGCGGCCGGCTGGGCATGACCCAGGAGGAGACCGGTGATGATCGATGACGCGCGGCGCGCCGAGCAGGCGCGTACCCGGCACCGGGTGCTGTTCGGCACCGACCCGGAGGCGATCTCCTTCGCCCCGGGACGGGTGAACCTGATCGGCGAGCACACCGACTACAACGGCGGGAACGTCCTTCCCATGGCCATCGACATGGGCACGATGTGCGCGGCGTCCCGCCGCCCGGACGGCCGGTTCGGCCTGCACTCGCGTCAGGTCAACGGGCCGATCGTCCAGGTCGACCCGGCGACGTTCACGAGGACCGCGGCCAACGGGTGGCTCGGGTACGTCGTGGGGGCCCTGGCCGTCGCTGAGGAGCGGGGATGGTCCAGCGGGGGTGTGGACCTGTCGATCGACGCGGACCTGCCCCTGGGCGCGGGGCTGTCCTCGTCTGCGTCCCTGGAGTGCGCGGTCCTCAGCGCGGTGATCGCACTGAACGGCGCCGAGGTGGCGCCGATCGACGTCGCGCTGGCCGCCCAGCAGGTCGAGCACGAGTTCGCCCACGTCCCGTGCGGCATCATGGACCAAGCTGTGGCGATGCTCGCCCAGCCCGGCAGCGCCCTGCTGCTGGACTCAGCCACCCTGGCCTCCGAGACTGTCCCGCTGCACCTGGATCGCCTCGGCCTGCAGGTGCTGCTCATCGACACCAACGTCCGCCACGACCTCGCCGACGGCGCCTACGCCAACCGGCGGGCAACCTGCGAGCACGCTGCCGAGTCGCTGGGAGTCACCCACCTCGCCGAGATCCCACTGGCCGACATCGCCCGGCTCGACGCGCTGACCGAGCCTGAGCTGAGCCGCGCGCGGCATGTGATCACCGAGCAGGCCCGCGTCGCTGACGCGGTGCGTGCGTTCGAGGAGTCCGACGCCCCCGCACTCGGGCGGGCGTTCGCCGGCTCGCACGCATCGCTGTCCCGTGACTACGAGGTCAGCTGCCCTGAGCTCGACGTCGCGGTGTCCGCGGCTGTCGTCGGTGGGGCAACGGCGGCGAGGATGACCGGCGGCGGATTCGGCGGCAACGTGGTGGCCCTGTGCCGACCGGAGGCCATCGCCCAGGTGCAGGCCTCCGTCCGTGAGGCCCTGTCCCGCGACGGGCTGGCTGCCCCGACGTTCCGCATCGTGAGTCCTGCAGGTGGTTCCCGTCGGATCGACAGGGCGGCCGGCTCCTCCACGGGTGCCGCGCGTGGGGTCGCTCCCGGCCCCTCCACCGCGACCCCTACCGAGCCCGTTGGTTCCCCCTCCCGTTGACCTCGTCGCCCGACCCCAAGGAGTCCCCGATGGCTGCTGACCCCCGTTCGACGAGTCCCACTGGGCTCCCCACCTCGCATGATCCGGCGATGCCGACGCGCGTCCTGGGACGCACCGGTCGCCCCGTCTCGGTCATCTCGCTGGGTACGTGGCAGCTGGGGGCCGACTGGGGCCAGGTGCGACCCGAGGACGCCCTGGCTGTCCTCGAGGCCTCCGTCGCAGCCGGCGTCACGATGTTCGACACCGCGGACGTGTACGGCGACGGCCGCAGCGAGCGGCTGATCGCCGAGTTCCTCACGGGCCGCACCGGGCCCGACATCCTGGTGGCCACGAAGATGGGCCGGCGGGCCGACCAGCTGCTCGAGAACTACTCGATGGCCAACTTCCGCGTCTGGACCGAGCGCTCACGGGCGAACCTGCGCACCGACACCCTCGACCTCGTCCAGCTGCACTGCCCACCGAGCGACGTGATCACCAGCGACGAGGTCTTCGACAACCTGGACACGCTGGTCGACGAGGGCGTGATGGCCGCCTACGGCGTCAGCGTCGAGACCGTCGACCAGGCCTTGGCTGCGATCGCCCGGCCGGCGGTGGCCTCGGTCCAGATCATCCTCAACGCGTTCCGGCTCAAGCCCCTCGAAATGGTGCTGCCCGCCGCCCGCGAGGCCGGTGTGGGCATCATCGCCCGCGTCCCCCTGGCCAGCGGGCTGCTGTCGGGTCGGTACAGCGAGTCCACCACGTTCCCCGTCGACGACCACCGGACCTACAACCGCCACGGCGAGTCCTTCGACCGGGGCGAGACGTTCTCCGGCGTCGACTACGACACCGGGGTGCGCGCCGCCCGGGAGTTCGCAGCACTCGCGGCATCCCACGGCCTGTCACCGGCACGAGCGGCCCTTGCCTGGGTCGCCCAGCTCGACGGGGTCACGACCGTGATCCCGGGTGCCCGGTCAGCAGCCCAGGCCCAGGAGAACGCCGCAGCCGGATCGGTCCCCCCGCTGGGACCGGCGTTCACCGCGGCCGTCACCGACCTGTACGACCGGCGACTGCGTGCGTCGATCCACGACCAGTGGTGACCCGGGCGGCGCTCCGGCGGTCTACCAGATCACCACGCGATCGGACTCGTCGCGCCACATCCCGTCGCCGGGCTGGACGTCGAAGGCCTCGTGGAACTCGGCGAGGTTGCCCACGATGTTGCAGCGGAACTCGTCCGGTGAGTGCGGGTCGATCGCCAGCAGCTGGATCGCCCGGGCCTCGCGGTGCTTGGTGCGCCACGCCTGGGCCCAGCCGAGGAAGAAGCGCTGCTCGCCGGTCAGGCCGTCGATCACCGGGGCGGGCTGGCCGCCCAAGCTGAGCCGGTAGGCCTCGAAGGCCACCGCGACTCCCCCGAGATCGCCGATGTTCTCCCCGACGGTCAGCGCCCCGTTGACGCCGTTGCCCGCCGGGAGGCTCCGGGGGACGAGCCCGTCGAACTGCGCGATCAGGCGGCCGGCCAACTCGTCGAAACGCGCGCGGTCCTCCTCGGTCCACCAGTCGACGAGATTCCCGGAGCCGTCGTAGCGGGAGCCCTGGTCATCGAAGCCGTGGCCGATCTCGTGACCGATCACCGCACCGATGGCGCCGTAGTTCACCGCGTCGTCGGCGTCCATGTCGAAGAACGGCGGCTGCAGGATCGCGGCCGGGAAGACGATCTCGTTCATGCCGGGGTTGTAGTAGGCGTTGACGGTCTGCGGGGTCATGAACCACTCCAGGCGGTCGACCGGACCGCCGAGCTTGGCCCACTCGCGCCGGGCCTCGAACAGCGACGCCCGGCGCACGTTGCCGATGAGGTCGCTGGCGGAGATCTCGAGGGACTCGTAGTCGCGCCACTTGTCCGGGTAGCCGATCTTGGGGGTGAACGCCTCGAGCTTCTGCAGCGCCCGCTCCCGGGTGTCGGGGCTCATCCACTCCAGGATCTGGAGTCGCTCGCGGTAGGCGGCCACGAGGTTCTCCACGAGCTCGACCATCCGCGCCTTGGCCTCCGGCGGGAAGTGCTTGCCGACATACAGCTCACCCACGGCCTCACCGAGGGAGCCCTCGACGAGCCCGACCCCGCGCTTCCAGCGCTCGCGCAGCTGGGGGGCGCCACTCAGCGTGGTCCCGTAGAAGTCGAAGTTGGCCTGGACGATCTCGGCGTCCAGCAGGGACGCACCGTTGCGCACCACCGACCACGCCAGCCAGTCTCGCCAGGCGTCCAGCGGCTGCTCGGCCAGCAGGCCGCTGATCGACTCGACATAGCTGGGCTGGCGGACGACGACCTCGCCGAGGTGCTCCATCGGGGCGCCGAGGGCCTCCAGCCATTCGCGGACCCCGAACCCGTCGACGAACCCGGGGACGTCCCCCAGGGCGAGGCGGTTGTACGACTTCAGGGCGTCGCGGGTGTCGACGTTGTTCCAGTGCTTGTCGGCGATGGCCGTCTCCAGCGCCATGATCCGCTGGGCGGCCGCCTGGGCCGCCGGTTCGTCGGGCGACCAACCGGCAAGGAGCGCCATCCGCGCGATGTGGGCCACGTAGGCCTCACGGATCGCCGCGAACGACTCCTGGTGGTAGTACGACTCGTCGGGCAGTCCCAGGCCTGCCTGGGTGAGGTAGACGATGTACTGGCTCGAGTCCTGGGCGTCGGTGTTGACGTACGGCACCAGGAACCCCCCGACCGCGCCCTGCAGCTGCAGCCGGGCCATCTCCGCGAGGAGGCCGGTGAGGTCGCTGACGGCGCGGATGTCGGCGAGGTCCGCGTCGAGCGGCTCGCGCCGCCGGGCCTCGACAGCGGCTTCGTCCATGAACGAGGCGTAGAGGTCCCCGACCTTCTCCCCGAGCGTGCCCGGCGCGGAGTCGGCGGCCGCCGACTCGATGATCGTCCGGACGTCGGCCTCGGCTGCGTCCCGCAGGGCGTGGAACGCCCCATCGGAGGGCCGGTCGGCCGGGATCTCGTGCTCGGCCAGCCAGCGACCGTTCATGTGGCCGAACAGGTCGTCCTGGGCACGGATGGACGCGTCGATGTGCTGCATGTCGATGCCGGAGGGCATAGGGGCTCCTGAGCTGGTGCGGTTCGGGCATCCGGTGCGGTGCGCCACCGGTAGGAAGGTGAGTCTGCCATCCCCGGCCCGCGACCGTCGCCCGCCAAGCTCTCCTCTCGGTTTGCTCCAACTCTCGGGCGCACTGAGCGGTTCGCTCCAACTCTCGGGCGCTGGATCGGCCCCGTTCTTGGATCGGTTCGCGATCTTGGGCCCCGGGCGGCGACTCGTGGGCAGGGCGTTGCGCGGCTGTCGGTGGCAGCATCGGCGACGTGCGTGGTCGAACCGCAGGGACCGGCTCTGCCGAGGGGAACGGCCCAACCGCAGGGACCGGCTCTGCCGAGGGGAACGGCCCAACCGCAGGGACCGGCTCTGCCGAGGGGAACGGCCCTACCGACGCGACCGGCTCTGCCGAGGCGTACGGGCCGGCCGAGTTGGTGCGTCCGATGCTCGTGGCCGTCGCCGAACCGGGGCGGGCTCCGGCGATGGAGAAGTACATGAAGGGGATCGCTCCCTACCTCGGCGTGCCCACACCCGCCCGTCGCGCGGCGACCCGGGACTGGGTCCGCGGGTTCGACCCCGGGCCGCAGGCGAGCGACCTGCTGGCCACCGCCCGCGAGCTGGCCATCGCGCCGGAGCGAGAGTTCGCCTACGTCGCGATCGACCTGGTCGCACGCCACGAGCTGACCCTGCCGGAGTCGAGCCTCCTGGCCCTGCGCGACCTCGCCCTCGAACGGCCGTGGTGGGACACCGTGGACGCGTGGTCGACCCTCATCGGCAGGGCGGGACTGCGTCACCGCCCGTGGGACCGTCAGGTCGTCAGCTGGGCCACTGATGATCGGCTCTGGGCGCGCCGGATCGCCCTGGTGTTCCAGGTCGGGCGTCGCGAGGCGGTCGACCTGGAACTGCTGTTCGCCGCGTGCGAGGCGAACCTCGCCGACCGCGACTTCTTCATGCGCAAGGGGATCGGCTGGGGCCTCCGGGACGCGGCCCGGACCCACCCCGACGAGGTCCGCACGTTCGTCGAGGCGCACCGTGCGCGGATGTCCGGCCTGTCGATCCGCGAGGCCACCAAGCACCTGTGACTCGTGGTCCCCGGACCCGACCGAGCCGCGCATTCCAGCAGGACCCGGCCGGGCCCGGGCTCGGACCCGGGCCCGGCCTTCGGGCCGCACTCCCCAGCGCGACTCCCCAGCGCGCGTCGCTGTCCGCGACTTCGCCGCGACCCCCCGGTCGCAGCCGGTCCACCATCAGGTCGCGCCAGGGGCTAGCGTGCATGCATGGCCATCCACTCCATGGAATTCCTCGAGCTCGAGCGTCTCGCGATCGCCCCGGTGTATGCCCGCCCGAACGAGCTGGCCGGGATCCCGAAGGACGCCCTGCCCGCGGAGGGGATGGATCCGCGTGTGGCGTATCGGCTGCTGCACGACGAGTTGATGCTCGACGGCAACTCCCGGCAGAACCTCGCTACGTTCGTGACGACGTTCATGGACGAGGAGGCCGACCGGTTGATGGCCGAGACGCTGGACAAGAACATGATCGACAAGGACGAGTACCCGCAGACGGCGGCGATCGAGGGCCGCTGCGTGAAGATCATCTCGAACCTGTGGAACTCACCCAGCCATGAGCAGGCCACCGGGACGTCCACCACGGGTTCCAGTGAGGCGGTCATGCTCGGTGGGTTGGCGCTGAAGTGGCGGTGGCGCCAGCGTCGCGAGTCCGTCGGCCTGCCCAGCGACAAGCCGAACCTCGTGATGGGGATCAACGTCCAGGTGGTGTGGGAGAAGTTCTGCCGCTACTGGGACGTCGAGCCGCGGTACGCCCCCATCGAGGAGGGCCGGCTGCAGCTCAACGCCGAGGAGGCGCTGAAGCTGGTCGACGAGAACACGATCGGAGTCGTGGCCATCCTCGGCTCGACGTTCGACGGGTCCTACGAGCCGGTCAAGGAGATCGCCGACGCCCTCGACGCACTGGCTGCATCCGGTGGCCCGGACGTCCCCGTGCACGTGGACGCCGCCTCAGGCGGGTTCATCGCACCGTTCATCGACCCCGACCTGGAGTGGGACTTCCGGGTGCCCCGGGTGCGCTCGATCAACTCCTCGGGGCACAAGTACGGGCTGGTCTACCCGGGCGTCGGCTGGGTCATCTGGCGCACCCCACAGGATCTGCCCGAGGACCTGATCTTCCACGTCAACTACCTCGGTGGGGACATGCCCACCTTCGCGCTGAACTTCTCCCGACCCGGCGGACAGGTCATCGCCCAGTACTACAACTTCATCCGGCTGGGATTCGAGGGCTTCCGCGAGATCCAGCAGGCCTGCCGGGACGTGGCCATGTACACCGCGGCCGAGATCGCGGCGATCGGGCCCTACGAGATGCTCTCCGACGGCTCCGAGCTGCCGGTGTTCTTCTTCCGGCTCAAGCCCGAGGTCACCAACTACACCGTCTACGACGTGTCGGCGAAACTCCGCGAGCGTGGGTGGCAGGTGCCGGCCTACTCCCTGCCCGAGCCGTTGACCGACCTGTCCGGGCTGCGGGTGGTCGTCCGCAACGGCTTCGGCCGCGACCTGGCCGACCTGTTCCTCGACGACCTGCGCCGGGCCACAGAGTTCCTGGAGGGCCTCCCGGGCCGGCTGCCTGCGGACCCGAGCCACACGGAGTCGTTCCGGCATTGACCAGGGCCCGACGTATCCCACTGCCCGTCGAGGTCCCCCCGGACGCCACCGACGTGCAGGTGAATGGACCCCGGCCGTTCGTGACCCGGGTCCACTACCGCGACGCTGACGGCCACGTGGTCGACTGGTCAGCGCGCCGGCACCGCAAGTCCGACGAGTCCTCCCGCGGGTTGACGTGGTGCATCGGGCTGCTGTTCGCGATCGGCTCCGCGTGCTTCCTCGTCGGCCCTATCCCCGCGTTCGAGGACGCGGTCGGGATCACCGCTACCGACGCCACGTTCTTCATCGGATCGATCTTCTTCACCACCGCGTCCTACCTGAGCTACATGCAGGTCGTGCGTGCCGGCGGTCGGCGCTGGATCGGCTGGACCCCGCAGCTGATGGGCTTCTGGGCCACGTTGATCCAGCTCGTCGGCACCGTGTTCTTCAACGTGACGACCCTCGCGGCCCTGGTCAGCCTGACCCGACCGGAAGCCGAGCAGTACGTGTGGCGACCGGACGCGTTCGGGTCGATCTGCTTCCTCGTCTCCTCGGCGATCGCGTTCGCGGAGGCCGGCCACCGCTGGTTCTCCTGGCGCCCGGGCAAGCGCGACTGGCACATCACCGCACTGAACATGTGGGGCTCGGTGTTCTTCGGCATCTCGGCGCTCGGCGCGTACGTCGACCCCGACGGGCAGATGATCAGCGCCCGGTGGGCCAACGGCGGGACGTTCCTGGGTGCGGCGTGCTTCCTGATCGCCTCCATCCTGATGATGCCCGAGGGCCGAACCCCGACCACGGACCACGACTGACAGGTCGATGAGCGCGTCCTGAACCGGGCGCGCTGCCCCCACCGCCCACCGCCGCTGGTCGGGGCGCACCAACCGTTCGTCGCGCCCCGGCCGACCTCTGGTCGACCCCCAACGCCCGCTCACCGCAGGCAGGTCCACAGCTGTTCCCAACCCCTCCCCGACGGCCCTACGTTCACGCCCACCCCACACGGGCAGCAGGAACGCCCGGACCACCTGGTCCGGCGAGGCACATTCCAGGAGGCAGCACGATGACCAGTGATCTGCAGGGGCCCCCGCGTCAGGGGCCGCCAACACCGGGGACGGGCGGCGTCCCGGATCCCGAGGCCTACTCCCGCGCCCAGACGAGCCCCCAGTTCGTCGAGCTGCGCAGCCGGTACCGCGGGTTCGCGTTCCCGATGACCGCGGCCTTCCTCATCTGGTACTTCATGTTCGTCCTCGCCGCGGTGTTCGCACCGGAGTGGATGGCCACCCCGGTCTGGGGGAACATCAACATCGGCATCGTCTTCGGCCTGCTGCAGTTCGTCTCGACCGGCCTGATCACCTTCCTGTACGTCCGCCACGCCAACAACCGCCTCGACCCCCTGGCGACCGAGATCCGTGACGAGATGGAGGGCAACGCCGCATGATCACCACCCTGGTTCGCACCGCCGACCCGGCCACCACGACGGCCGGCAGCCCGCTGGTCAACATGGCGATCTTCCTGGCGTTCGTCGCCGGCACCATGGTCATCGTCATCCGGGCGTCGAAGTCCAACACGACCGCGACTGACTACTACACCGGCGGACGCTCCTTCACCGGCGGACAGAACGGCACCGCGATCGCCGGCGACTACCTGTCCGCCGCCAGCTTCCTGGGCATCACCGGGGCCATCGCGCTGACGGGCTTCGACGGCTTCCTGTACTCCGTCGGCTTCCTCGTGGCCTGGCTGGTCGCCCTGCTGCTCGTCGCCGAGCTCCTGCGCAACACCGGCAAGTTCACGATGGCCGACGTCCTGGCCTTCCGGATGCGCCAGCGCCCCGTGCGCACGGCCGCCGCGATCTCCACCCTGGCTGTCTCGTTCTTCTACCTGCTGGCCCAGATGGCCGGCGCCGGCGGGCTGGTCAGCCTCCTCATGGGCATCACCGGCAACGTCGGGCAGTCGATCACGATCGCCGTCGTCGGCCTGCTGATGATCGTCTACGTGTTGGTCGGCGGGATGAAGGGCACGACCTGGGTGCAGATCATCAAGGCCGTGCTGCTGATCGCCGGGGCCGCGCTGATGACCTTCTGGGTCCTGAGCAAGTACGGCTTCAGCCTCTCCAACGTGATGGGCGCCGCCGCGGACGCCAGCCCCCTGGGCGACAAGCTGCTCGAGCCCGGCGCCAAGTACGGCAAGACCACGCTGACCAAGATCGACTTCATCTCGCTGTCGATGGCCCTGGTCCTGGGCACCGCCGGCCTGCCGCACGTGCTCATGCGCTTCTACACCGTCCCCACCTCGAAGGACGCACGCAAGTCCGTGGTCTGGGCGATCAGCCTGATCGGGATGTTCTACCTGTTCAGCCTCGTGCTCGGCTTCGGCGCTGCGGCGCTGGTCGGTCCCGAGACGATCGCCTCCGCCCCCGGTGGGCCGAACTCGGCGGCACCTCTGCTGGCCTACGAGCTGGGCGGCACGCTGCTCCTGGGCTTCATCTCCGCGGTGGCCTTCGCCACGATCCTCGCGGTGGTGGCGGGCCTGACGATCACCGCCAGCGCCTCGTTCGCCCACGACGTGTACGCCAGCGTCATCAAGCGCGGGGACGTGTCTGCGGACAAGGAGGTCCGGGTCGCCCGGATCTCGGCCGTGGTCATCGGCCTGTTCGCGATCGTGGGCGGCATCCTGGCCAAGGACCAGAACATCGCGTTCCTGGTGGCCCTCGCCTTCGCGGTGGCGGCCTCGGCCAACCTCCCGACGATCGTGTACTCGCTGTTCTGGAGGAACTTCACCACCCGCGGCGCGCTGTGGAGCATCTACGGCGGCCTGATCGCCTCCATCGGCCTGATCATCTTCTCGCCGGTCGTGTCCGGCAAGCCGATCGTCGAGGCCACCGGCAAGAGCCCCTCGATGCTTCAGGGCGTGGACTTCTCCTGGTTCCCGCTGGACAACCCGGGGCTCATCTCGATCCCGCTGGCCTTCTTCCTGGGTTGGCTGGGCTCGGTGACCGACAAGGAGAAGCCCAACGCGGCCAAGTACGCCGAGATGGAGGTCCGTTCCCTGACCGGGGCCGGCTCCGAGAAGTCCGTCTCGGTGCACTGACCCACCCGCTGCCGTCCGGGCGCCGGCGAGCCAGCTGCCCCGGCGCCCGGACGGTTCCCACCCGCAAGTCCCGCCCCCGTCCCCGTCCCCGCCCCCGTCCCCGTCCCCGTCCCCGCCCCGCCCCGATTTGATCCAAGAATGCGGGCGCGGTCAAGCGGTTGATCCACGTTCAAGGGCATCATCCGCCCTCGATCTTGGAGCGAATCTGACAACTCACGCAGTGACCCGAACTGAAAGCAGGAGCCCGCATGTCGACCGACACCCTTGCGAACCTCGCCACCGAGAACCGGACCTTCGCCCCGGATCCCCTGTTCGCCGCGCAGGCCAACGCACAGGCCTCGCTCTACGACCAGGCCGCCACCGACCGGCTCGGCTTCTGGGCCGAGCAGGCCGATCGGCTGACCTGGGACCGTCGCTGGGACCAGGTCCTGGACTGGTCGGACGCCCCGTTCGCGAAGTGGTTCGTCGGCGGGAAGCTGAACGTGTCGGTCAACTGCGTAGACCGACACGTCGCCGAGGGCCGCGGCGAGCGAACCGCCATCATCTTCGAGGCCGAGGACGGGCGCAGCGAGCACATCTCCTACACCGAGCTGCTCGCCCGCGTCTCCCAGGCGGCCAACGCCATCACCTCCCTGGGCGTGACGGCCGGCGACCGGGTCGCGATCTACATGTCGATGACCCCCGAGGCGCTCGTGGCCATGCTGGCCTGCGCGCGGATCGGCGCCGTCCACTCCGTGGTGTTCGGTGGGTTCGCCGCCGAGGCGCTGCGCTCGCGCATCGATGACGCCCAGGCCAAGCTCGTCATCACCGCCGACGGCCAGTACCGCCGCGGCACGGCCATGGCCCTCAAGCCCGCCGTCGACGAGGCCGTCGAGCACTGCCCCAGCGTTGAGCACGTCCTCGTGGTGCGCCACACAGGCCAGGACGTCGACTGGCATGAGGGCCGCGACGTGTGGTGGCACGAGTGGATGCCGGTCCACCCCACCGAGCACACCCCGCAGGCGTTCGACGCCGAGCACCCGCTGTTCATCCTCTACACGTCGGGCACCACCGGGAAGCCCAAGGGCATCCTGCACACCACCGGCGGATACCTCACCCAGGCCGCCTCCACGTTCAACAACGTGTTCGACCTCAAGCCCGAGACCGACGTCTACTGGTGCACCGCCGACATCGGCTGGGTCACCGGGCACTCGTACATCGTCTACGGGCCGCTGGCCAACGGCGCCACCCAGCTGATCTACGAGGGCACCCCGGACACCCCGCACCGCGGCCGCTTCTGGGAGATCATCGAGAAGCACAAGGTGTCCATCCTCTACACGGCACCCACCGCGATCCGTACCTTCATGAAGTGGGGCGACGACCTCCCCGCCGCCTACGACCTGTCGAGCCTGAGGCTGCTCGGGTCGGTCGGCGAGCCGATCAACCCCGAGGCGTGGATGTGGTACCGGGAGGTCATCGGCGGCGGCCGCTGCCCCATCGTGGACACCTGGTGGCAGACCGAGACCGGCGCCATGATGATCAGCCCGCTGCCCGGGGTCACCGAGTGCAAGCCAGGCTCGGCCATGCGCCCCCTGCCGGGGATCTCCGCCGCGGTCGTCGACGACGAGGGGCATCCCGTGCCGCCCGGCGGTGGCGGCTACCTGGTGCTCACCGCGCCCTGGCCGGCGATGCTGCGCGGCATCTGGGGCGACAACGAGCGCTACGTCGACACGTACTGGTCGCGCTGGGACGGCTTCTACTTCGCCGGCGACGGCGCGAAACTCGACGACGACGGGGCGATCTGGCTGCTCGGCCGGGTCGACGACGTGATGAACGTGTCCGGGCACCGGATCTCCACCACGGAGGTCGAGTCCGCCCTCGTCTCCCACGACGCCGTGGCCGAGGCCGCCGTCGTGGGGGCCGCCGATGCCACCACGGGCCAGGGGATCGTCGCGTTCGTGATCCTGCGCTCGGGCATCGAGAACACCCCGGACCTGGTCGGGGCGCTTCGGGCGCACGTGGCCCACGAGATCGGCCCGATCGCCAAGCCGCGCCAGATCCTGGTCGTCTCCGAGCTGCCCAAGACCCGCTCGGGCAAGATCATGCGTCGGCTGCTGCGCGACCTGGCCGAGCACCGCGACCTCGGTGACGTCACGACGCTGGCCGACCCGACGATCATGGCCCAGATCCAGGCCGGCCTCGCCGAGCCCGCCACGGCCTGACCGCCCCCGCTCCCGCCGCTGTGTCATCGATCGCGCACCTTGATGACCGGATCCATGACACAGCGGCACCCGGCCGATAGCGTGCGACCGTGGGTGACTGGGTGCTCGCGGTCGCAGCGATCGCCGGGGCGATCGTGCTGGGGGTGCTCCTCGCCCGGGCGGTCCGGGGGCGCGCGCGCCTGGGCTCCGAGGGCGACATGGCCACCTACCGGACCCTGCACCTGGCCAGCCTGGCCGCGCCCCCGCTGCGCGGTGGGCTCACACCTGCGTCTGCCCAGCGCGCAGCCAAGCACCTGCGCACGCTGCTCGGGGTCGAGACGCTGGCGATCGCCGACCGCGTCGAGGTCCTGGCCTGGGACGGCGTGGGCGAGCGCAACGCACCGGCCACCCTGGCCCACGCGACCCTGGCCCTGGAGTCAGGTGCGGTCGTGGTGCTGACTGCCGACCAGGCCCGGGAGGTCTCGGAGATCATGCGCAGCGGTGTCGCGGCCCCGCTGACCTCCGACGACCTCGTGATCGGCGCCCTGGTGGCCTACTCGTCGGAGCCTGCCGGGCCGGCGATGGTCCGGGCGGTCCAGGAGGTGGCCGTGTTCGCCTCCGGCCAGCTGGACCTCGCCGAGCTGGACCGGACACGGGCGCGCTCGGCCGAGGCCGAGGTGCGGGTGCTGCGCGCCCAGATCTCCCCGCACTTCGTCTACAACTCCCTGACGGCCATCGCCTCGTTCGTGCGCACCGATCCGGACCGCGCCCGCGACCTGCTGCTGGACTTCGCCGACTTCACCCGGTACAGCTTCCGCTCCCACGGCCGGTTCACGACCCTGGCTGAGGAGCTGCACTCCATCGAGCAGTACCTGCTGCTCGAGCAGGCCCGGTTCGGTGACCGGCTGAAGGTGGCGCTCCGGGTGGACCCCGAGGTCGTGGGCGTGCGCATCCCGTTCCTGTGCATCCAGCCCCTGGTGGAGAACGCCGTACGCCACGGCTTCGAGAGCACCGACCGACCGGGGACGATCACGATCACCGCCCGCGACCGCGGCGCCGACTGCCTCATCAGCGTCGAGGACGACGGCGCCGGGATCGACCCGGCCGTGGTCCGCCGCAGCCTCTCGGGTGAGCCCGGGGACCATGTGGGCCTGGCCAACGTCGACGAGCGGCTGCGCAGCACCTTCGGCGACGACCGGGGCCTGGTCGTGGAGACCGCCCCGGGTGCTGGGACGCGGATCACCATGCGGATCCCCAAGTACGCGGAGGCGGTGGCCGTCGATGAGTGATCCGGACGCACCGCCCCCGGGCCTGCGCGTGCTGGCCGTCGATGATGAGCCTCCCGCGTTGGGCGAGCTGGCGTACCTGCTCGAGCACTCCGAGGGTGTGGCGCAGGTGACGCCGAAGGGCAGCGCCGCCGATGCGCTGGCCGCCCTGCAGTCCACGGACTTCGACGCCGTGTTCCTGGACATCCGGATGCCCGGGATCGACGGGTTGGCCCTCGCCGGGATCCTGACGCGCTTCGCCGCACCCCCGCCCGTGGTGTTCGTCACGGCCTACGACAACCACGCCGTGGATGCCTTCGAGGTCGCAGCGGTGGACTACCTGCTCAAGCCGATCCGGGCCGAGCGGCTGGCCCTGGCCCTGACCCGCGTGCACTCGGCGCTGGAGTCCAGGAGGGCGGCGGCAGATCATCAGCGCGAGGGCGGGGTGCCTGCCGGTCCTGTCGCCGGGTCACTCGCCGGATCCGCTGCGCCGGAGGCTCCTGCCGCCGATGCGGTAGCCGCGCCCCTCGGCCCGCCGGCCGACGAGACCATCGTCGTGGAGCTCGGCGGCGTCACCCGCTACCTGCGGCGCTCCGACGTCGTCTACGTCGAGGCCCAGCGCGACTACGTCCGCCTGTGCACCCGAACCGGCGGGCACCTCGTCCGGATCCCTCTGGCCAGCCTCGAGGAGCGCTGGGAGCCTGCGGGGTTCGTCCGCGTGCACCGGCGCTTCCTGGTCAACTCGTCCTTCGTCGAGGCGCTGCGCTCGGTGGCCGGTCGGGTGTCGGTGGACCTCGGCGCCGGTCAGTCGGTCCCGGTCAGCCGGCGGTTCACTCCCGAGGTGCGCGCGGCACTGGTCCAGCGCCACCGGCTGGACCGTGATCCGCCAGCGCCGTCCGGGGCGTCTGAGCCGGCTGAGTCGTCCGGGACGGCCGAGGCGCACGCCGCGCAGCCTGCGCCGTCGGCCGAGGACGGCCAGCCATGACCGACGGGCAGCGCCCCCGACGCGAGGTCATCACCGGACCCAGCCATAACGTGCGCCGGCGAACGAGACGCTCCGCGGTGGAGGACATCGACCAGCAGACGCGAGTGGGCGTGGTCTACGTGCGTGCGCTGATCCGTACCCAGCTGCTCCTCGGCCTGTCGACGGTGGCGCTGGTCGTGGTGCCCCTGGCAGTGCTTCCGCTGCTCTTCGGCCTCGTGCCCGGGGTACGTGCACTGCAGGTGGGGCCGCTGCCGCTGTGGTGGCTGCTCCTGGGCTTCGTGGTGTACCCAGCGATCCTCGGGGTCGGCTGGTGGTACGTGCGCCACGCGGAGCGCAACGAGGAGCAGTTCACGGACCTGGTGGAGGGCCGATGAGCAGCGCGGCCGTGATCGCGGGCATGACCGCCACCGTGGTGGCCACGATCGCCCTGGCCGGCTACAGCTCGCGGGTCGCCCGCACGACGGGCGACTTCTACGTGGCGGCCCGCTCGGTGCCCGCGTGGTGGAACGCCTCGGCCATCTCCGGGGAGTACCTGTCGGCCGCGTCGTTCCTGGGCGTGGCTGGGCTGATCATGGTCGGCGGTGCGGATGCCGTCTGGTTCCCCGTGGGCTACGCCGTGGGCTACGTCCTGCTGCTGGCTCTGGTCGCGGCTCCCCTGCGCCGGTCGGGTGCCTACACCCTGCCCGACTTCTGCGAGGCCCGGCTGCGATCCTCCACGGTCCGGCTGGCCGCGAGCGTTCTGGTGGTCGTCATCGGATGGCTCTACGTCGTGCCCCAGCTTCAGGGCGCCGGGCGCGCGCTGCAGGTCATCCTGGGCACCCCGCTCTGGCTCGGCGGGGTGCTGGTCGCCCTGACCGTGCTGGTCGTGATCGTCGGTGGGGGCATGCGCAGCGTGACGATGGTCCAGGGCTTCCAGTACTGGCTCAAGCTGGTCGCGATCATTGTGCCGGCCCTGTTCCTCCTGGCCGCATGGCGGCTCGACGGCGGCCCCTCGGCCCTGGTCGACCAGGTGCCCACGTTCCCTGCCGCCACGACGGTGTCGGTGGGCACGGACACGGAGATCACCGTCGACGAGCCGGTGACGGTCGAGGCAGATGCGACGATCGACGGGATCCCCGCGACGGGCGAGGTGGACCTGACAGTTGGAAAGCACACCATCGATGCGGGCGCGACCCTGTCGTTCCCCGCCGGCGCGGCTGTCCCGCACCTGTCGACGACACCGGCGACGACCGGCACCGCCTGGGGGCAGCCCCTGCAGGGGGGACAGTCGCACCCGATGTACCGCACGTACGCCCTGATGATCGCGCTGTTCCTCGGCACGATGGGCCTGCCGCACGTGCTGGTCCGGTTCTACACCAACCCCGACGGGCGCCAGGCCCGGCGGACCGCCCTCATCGTCATCGGCCTGGTGGGGCTGTTCTACCTGTCGCCCTCGGTGTTCGGGATGCTCGGACGGGTCTACACCCCGGAACTGCTCATGACCGGGCAGACCGACGCGGTCGTCCTGCTGCTGCCTCAGGCGCTGGTCGACGGCGGCCTGGGGCAGGCGCTCACCGCACTGGTCTGCGCCGGGGCGGCCGCCGCCTTCCTGGCGACCGCCACCGGCCTGACCGTCACGGTCGCCGGAGTGCTGTCCCAGGACGTCGTGAGCCGCTGGGTGCGTGACCCCATCCGCTCCTTCCGGGTGGCCGCGGTCGCCGCCGTCGTCGCCCCGCTGGTGCTCAGCCTCCTGGCCAGCTCCCTGCCCCTGGCCCAAGCCGTCGCACTCGCGTTCACGGTGGCCGCCGCCACGTTCTGCCCGTTGCTGCTGCTGGGTATCTGGTGGCCCCGCCTGACCGACGTGGGCGCTGCGGCCGGTCTCGTCCTGGGCGGCACGCTCGCCGTGGGCGCGATCGCCCTGTCGACCGCGATGCCGGACCTCACCGGATGGCCCGACGCCCTGCTCGCCCAACCTGCCGCGTGGGCGATGCCCCTGGCGCTGGTCACCATGGTGGGGGTCTCGAGGGCAACCCGCGATCGCCTGCATCCCGGAGTTGGTCGGATGATGATCCGCCTGCACACCCCGGAGTCCGCTCGGTTGCACCCGGCGTGGACCGCGAAGGGGCGGCGATGACCGACCGGACGACACCCCCGCCACCCGTACCCGCGCGAACGGACCCGATGACTGATCTGGTCGCCGCTGCCCTGGCCGCGGCGCACGCCCAGCACGCCCCGGACGCCCCGGGCTCGCCGGCCCGCCGGGGCGTCCCGGACACCCCGGACGCCCCGGACGCCCCGGACGCCGATCCCGGTGCAGCCCTGGCGCGCCAGGCCGACCTGCGCACCCGCGACCTCGTCGACGGCTTCGTGCACCAGGCCGGGCCACCGCCGGGGCGGTTCGCGTGGGTCGCCCTGGGGTCGCATGCCCGCGGCGAGCTGCACTGTGGCAGCGACCAGGACCATGCCCTCATCTGGGACACCGATCGCGCCGCCGACAGCAGCTACGCATCCGACCTTGCCGCGGAGGTGATCGCCGGGCTCGCCGAGTTCGGGATGCGGCCCTGCGACGGCGGCTACATGGCCGATCGGTGGTCACTCGGCCTGGCCGAGTGGGTGACTCAGGCTCGGCACCGGATCGAGGCACCCACGCCGGAGGCCGTCCTGGACACTGACGTCTTCCTCGACATGCGGCAGCTCGCCGGCGGACTCGACATCACCCCCGCCTCGGAGGTCCTGCTCACGGGAGCCGGGTCACAGCGGCTGCTGCACGGGCTGGCCGTCGCGGCCACATCCTTCCCGACCGCGCTGAACCCCTTCGGCCGGCTGCCGCACGGACCCGTCGACCTGAAGCGCACCGGGTTGGCGCCCCTGGTGCTGCTGGCCCGGCTCTATGGCCTGGACGCACGCTCCCGCGCGGTCAGCACCCGGGACCGGTTGACCGCCGCGGCCGACGCCGGGCTGCTGTCCGACGAGCTCGTCGGCCGGCTCGAGGCCGGCTTCGGGGTGCTCGCCCGGCTTCGACTCGGCGCGCAGGTCGCCCAGGTGCTCGCTGGGCTGCCGCTGTCCGACGTGGTCGTGGTCGACGACCTTCCCGAGGACGACCGTGCGGCCCTGCGCGAGGCCTTCCGCGCCGTGCGGGCCGCGCAGTCGGTCACGGCCGTGACCTTCAGGACCGACCTGTGAGTCGGCCCGGGATACGACCCCCGATTCCGCCCCTGGGCGGGACCGCGACCGACGGCACCGGAGGTGCTTCGTGACCAAGTGGCGGGTCCTGGCGCTCATCGCCATCGCAACCCTGGTGCCCGCCCTCACCGTGGCGGTGGTCCTGGCCGATCTCCCTGCACGATCGCGACGCGCCCTGCTCGACGCCGTGGGCACGCAGTGGCTCATCCTCGCCCTGGGACTGGTCGTCCTCGTCGCCGGGATCGGGTGGGTGGCATGGAGCACGTGGCGCTCCGAGCAGCGCCACGACGCGCGGCAGGCGGCTGACATCGAGATCATCGCCACGGTCAACCCCGCCCACCGCCTGGTCGGGTCAACCGCCGTGGAGCGTGCCGTCAACGTGCTCGCCGAGCGGCACCACTCCGCGGAGGAGCGCCTGACCCGCGAGCTGGACAGCGCCCACGCCGAGCTCACGCGAGAGCGCGACGTCCTGTTCGCGGTGCTCGCCGGCCTCGACGTTCCGGTGGGGGTGGTCGACGACAGCGGCCGGATCCTGCTGGTGAACCCGGCCGCCCGCAAGATGCTGGTCTCGCGCTCCCGGATCGCGGCCGGGCGCAGCATCTTCGGGGTCTTCGACGCAGAGGACCTGACCCCTCTGCTCACCCGGGCACTCGCCGGCGAACGCCCGTCCGCGGTCGTCGCCGGCACCCCGATCCGACTGGTCCGCATCACCGGACCGGACGAGCCTGGGATGGTGCTGATCATCGGCGAGCCGGGCGAGGAGCCAGCCGGACCGGTCGTTGGCCTGTCGGTCGACCTCGCGCGTCCCAGCCGGACGGCGGTCTCCCGCGAGGAGTGGCTGGCGACCCCACTGGACCAGATCGTCTTCACGGTCCTGGACTGCGAGACGACGGGGCTGCACTCCGAGGCTGGCGACCGCCTGATCGCCCTGGGTGCGGTCCGCGTGGATGGCGCGGACGTCCGCGCCGACGACACGTTCGACGCCCTGGTGAACCCCGGGCGGCACATCCCCGAGTCCTCGACGAAGTTCCACGGGATCAGCGACGAGATGGTGGCCGATGCTACGACCGGCGCGGCGGTCATCGCGGACTTCGCCGCCTACGCGGCCGACTCGGTGCTCGTCGGCCACCACCTCACGTTCGACCTCGGGTTCCTCGGGCCGCATGCCGCAGAGGCCGGGATCATCCTCGAGCCGCTCAGCCTGGACACCATGATGCTCTCCGCGGTCCTGGATCCCGACCCCGACGCCCGGCACGGCCTGGACGGTGTGTGCGCTCGGTTCGGGGTGGAGGTCATCGGCCGGCACACCGCGCTCGGTGATGCGCTGGCCACGGCCGAGGTGCTGGTCCGGATGATCCCCCTGCTCCGGGAGCGGGGGATCCACACCCTCGCCGACGCACAGCGAGCCTCCGCCTCCACCGAGCTGGCCGGTCGGATCTCGGCGGTGGGCGGGTAGCGCGCGGTCGCCCGCGCCCAGCCTCAGGCCAGAGCGGCGCGGATCTGATCGGCGTGGTCCCGGGCGTGTGCGATGTAGGTGTCCAGCCAGTCCCCCAGCGTGTAGGGACCCGATTCGGTATGGACACCGGATCGCGCGAGGTCGTCGGCGGTGATGAGGTCCAGCAGCTCGGCGCTCGAGTCGCGGACCGCGGCGAACACCGCCAGCGACCCGGCGGCGGGACGGTCGTAGTGCAGCGCCCGGGCCCACTGGCCCTCGTCGTACCCCTGGATCGTCGTGCCCTCAGGCTCGGCCAGGAGGCGGCGCAGTCGCACGAAGGAATTGGTCTCGGAGTCGGCCACGTGGTGGATCACCATCCTCGGGGTCCACCCGTCGGGCTCGGCGGGGTGCACGTCGAGGTCGGCGTCAGTGACGGCCGAGGCGACCGACAGGAACTCAGCGGTGGCTGCGCGATAGTCAGCGACGCGATCAGCCAGCTCGGGCTCCCGCGGGGCGCCGGCCCTGGGCTCGGACATCATGTCGATTCCTCTCGGGTGATCCGGTGGCTGGGCCGCCGGTGGCTGGGAATGCTCCTGGGGTGGAGCCCTCCCTGCGGAGGACCCCACCCCAGTCGGTGGTGCAGATCAGGACCTCAGGTCACACGGACCCGGTGCCCTGTCAGGGCGTGCCGTGGATCACATACCAGCCTGGAACGCCGCAAGGAGCTCGGCGTTGTCGGCGTAGACCTCTTCGCCGTTCTCAGAGGTGACGATCAGCGGCTCGAGGTAGTACGTCGGGATCTCGAGGCCACTGTCCGGCCAGGTGAAGGTGGCGGTGGTCGGGAAGACCTCGCCGGTGCAGATCTTCTCGACCATGGCAACGCTCTCGGCCACCAGCTTGCGGGTGTCCTTGTAGATGGTCGAGTACTGCTCGCCCGCGGCGACGCGGGTCACGGCGACGACCTCGGAGTCCTGGCCGGTCACGACCGGGGTCAGCTTCGCGGCGGTCGCAGCGTTGAGGATGCCCTCAGCCAGCTGGTCGTTCGGCGAGAGGACGCCCGACAGGTCGGTGCCGTCGCTGTAGTTGCTGGTGATCAGGTTCTCCATGCGCTCCTGGGCCTTCTCCTTCTTCCAGCCCTCGGTGGAGACCTGGTCGAAGGTGACCTGTCCGGAGGTCACGACGAGGGTGCCGTCGTCGATCTTCGGCTGCAGGACGTCCATGGCGCCGTTGAAGAACACCGGGGCGTTGGCGTCGGTGGCAGCACCGGCGAACAGCTCGATGTTGTACGGGCCGTCACCCTTGAGCTTGGCCAGGCCCTCGAGGAGGGCCGTGCCCTGGAGCTGGCCGACCTTGAAGTTGTCGAAGGCGATGTAGTAGTCGGTGCCCGGGGCATCGATAGGACGGTCGTAGGCCACGACCGGGACGCCCGCGGCCTCCGCGGCGCTGACCTGGCCGGTCAGCTGCTTGCCGTCCTCGGCGCCGATGACGATGACCTTGGCGCTCTGGGTCAGCATGTTGTCGATCTTGGTCTGCTGCGAGGCCGCGGCCGACGCAGCGTCGGAGAACTGCACGTCGGGGGTGAACCCGGCGGCCGTGAGGCCCTCGTCGAAGAGCTGCTTGGCGAGCGTCCAGTTCTCGGAGGTCTGCGCGGGCAGCGAGACGCCGATGCGGTCGCCGGGGGCACACGTCGTGGTGGTCTGGCCACCCGCGGCCGCCGACTCACTGGCGGCGGGAGCGGTGCTCTCCGTCGCAGTCTCGGACTCAGTGGAGCAGCCGCTCAGGATGAGCAGTGAGCTGCATGCCGCCGCAATGGCGACCAGTGACTTCCTCATATTCGGTGTTTCTCCTTCTTGTTTGGGGTGGAGATCTTTGGGCGCGGGGATCGCGCCGGGGTAGCGCCTACTTGCTGGCGGCGGTGACGGCGGCGGGTTCGGAAGCCGCCCCTTCAGCGGACTTGTGCTTCCTGCGACTCAGCGACGGGAACAGCGGTGGGCGGTCCTGCTGCTTGCTCAGCAGGTCGAAGGCGACGGCGGCCAGGAGGACCAGGCCCTTGATGACCGACACCCAGGACTGCTCGACGCCCATGAGCGACAGGCCGTTGTTCAGGAACGCCATGACCAGGCCACCGATCATCGACCCGATCACGGTGCCGACGCCGCCGGTGACCGCCGCACCACCGATGAAGACGGCGGCGATCGCGTCGAGCTCCCAGCCGACGCCGTCCTGCGGGCCGGATGCGCCGGCGCGGGCGATGTACATCATGCCGGCCAGCGCGGCGAGCATCGACATGTTCGCGATCACGAGGAAGTTGACCCGCGGGACGTTCACGCCGGACAGGGCTGCGGCGCGCTTGTTGCCGCCGACGGCGTAGATGTGACGGCCGAAGGTGGTGTTGCCCATGATGAACGAGTAGATGAAGACCAGGACGAGCAGGATCAGGCCGGAGACCGGGAAGCCCGTGCCGTCGTTCCCGGTGGCGAACTTGAAGGCGAAGAACATGATCACGAGGCCCGAGCAGGACCATCTTGACGAGGGTTGCCCACAGCGGCGGGACCTCATCGCCGACGGACTTGGCCTTCGAGCGCTTGCGGAACTCGAACCAGACCAGGGCGAGCACGGCCACGATGCCCAGGACCAATGTGGGCGTGTTCACGATCCTCGTGCCATCGGCGAGGATGAGGTTCGGGCCCACCTGCGGGATGTAGCCCCGACCGATCACCTTGAAGCCCTCAGGGACCGGCACGGTGTTGGACTGGCCGATGACCTGGTTCAACCCGCGGAATATCAACATGCCGGCCAGCGTCACGATGAACGCCGGCACCATCACCCGCGAGACCCAGAACCCCTGCCAGGCACCCACCAGGATCCCGACGACCAGGCCCACCAGGATGCCCACGGGCCAGGCGACGCCCCAGTCAGCCATGACTTTCGCGACGACGATCCCGGTGAACGCGGCCACGGAGCCGACCGAGAGGTCGATGTGCCCGGCGATGATCACCATCACCATGCCGATCGCCAGGATCAGGATGTAGGAGTACTGGGAGATGATGTTGATCAGGTTCACCGAGCTGAGCACCACACCGTCGGTGGTGAAGTAGAACAGCGTGATGATCGCGATCAGGCTGAAGACCATGCCGTACTGGCGCACGTCGGCATTGCCGAACACGCCTTGACGGAACTCCTTCACCTTGCTCATGCCGTGGTCCTCACTCGTGCGGATGTCATGGACTTCATCAGGGACTCCTGGGTGGCTTCCTCGACCGGGACGTCTGCCGTCACCTGGCCCTCGAACACCGTGTAGATGCGGTCGGAGATGCCGATGACCTCGGGCAGCTCGGAGGAGATCACGATGACGCCCTTGCCCTGCCGGGCCAGCTCGAAGATCACCTCGTAGATCTCGTACTTGGCGCCGACGTCGATGCCGCGCGTGGGCTCGTCGAGGATCAGCAGGTCCGAGTCGGTGAACATCCACTTGCTCAGCACGACCTTCTGCTGGTTGCCGCCGGAGAGCTTGTCCACGCCCTCGTTGACCGACGGGGTCTTGGTGCGCAGGCGCTTGCGGTAGTCCTCGGCGGCGACGAACACCTTGTGCTTGTCGATCACGCCCCGCGTGCTCACCTTGCTCCACTTGGCCTGGACGGTGGCGGTCTTGATGTCGTCGAGGAGGTTCAGGCCCAGGGTCTTGCGGTCCTCGCTGACGTAGGCCACGCCGTGCTTGATCGCGTCGCCGACGTGGCGCAGCTCGATCTCCTGGCCGTCCTTGATGATCGTCCCGGACTCCCAGATGCCGTAGCTGCGACCGAAGATGCTCATCGCCAGCTCGGTGCGCCCGGCGCCCATCAGCCCGGCGATCCCGACGACCTCGCCGTGGCGGACCTTGATGCTCGAGCCCTTGCAGACGTAGCGGTCGTCGGCCAGCGGGTGCTTGACCCAGACGTCGCGGACCTCGAAGAACACCTCCCCGATGTGCTTCTCGCGGCTCGGGTAGCGGCTGTCCATCTCGCGGCCGACCATGCCCTTGATGATCCGGTCCTCGTCGGCGTCCTCGGCGTCGAGGGTCTCGATCGTCTGGCCGTCGCGGATGATCGTGATCTTGTCCGAGATCTGCTCGATCTCGTTGAGCTTGTGCGAGATCATGATGCAGCTGACGCCGGACTCCTTGAGGCCCTGCATCAGCCCGAGCAGGTGCTGGGAGTCCTTGTCGTTGAGCGCCGCGGTGGGCTCGTCGAGGATCAGCAGCTCGACGTCCTTGCTCAGGGCCTTGGCGATCTCGACGAGCTGCTGCTTGCCGACGCCGATGTTCTTGATCTGGGTGTCGGGGCGCTCGTCGAGGCCGACCCGCTCCATGAGCTCGATGCAGCGCCGCCGGGCGGTGGCCCAGTCGATCGCCGTGCCGCCCCACTTGCGGGGCTCGTTGCCGAGGAACATGTTCTCCATGATCGACAGCTCGGGGATCAGTGCGAGCTCCTGGTGGATGATCACGATGCCGACGGCCTCGGACTCACCGATGTTGCGGAACTGGCAGAGCTCGCCCTTGTAGTCGATGTCGCCCTCGTAGGAGCCGTAGGGGTAGACCCCCGACAGCACCTTCATGAGCGTGGACTTGCCCGCACCGTTCTCGCCGCAGATCGAATGGATCTCCGGGCGCCCCACGGTCAGCGAGACCTCGGACAGGGCCTTCACACCGGGGAACTCCTTGGTGATGCTGCGCATCTCCAGGAGGGGCGATTCACTCACTGCATGCACCACCATGATCACGGATCGTCACGACTGGCAGGGCAGGGGTCAACACGCCACGCCGCCAATGTCTCAGGGATGTCACAACTCCGAAGCAAAGCCCTCATGTCCTACGTTGTCAAGCACCATAGGTAACGAGTTGATAACGAAGGACGTCACTGCGGCTCTGCCTTGTGGCAATCGCTCTCCGGCGGTGGAGACGCGCTACAGTCGGTCCATGACATCGAAGGACATGGGGGTGGTCCGGGGGGCACCCCCCTCAGGCCGGGCGACACTCGCCGATGTCGCGCGGCTCGCCGAGGTGAGCACCAAGACGGTGTCCCGGGCCCTGTCCGGCGGGGCCAATGTGGACCCCGAGACCCGCGCTCGCGTCGAGCACGCGGCCGCCACGCTCCGGTTCCGCCCCAACGCCCTGGCGCGTGAGCTGCGCACGGGTGGCGTGAGCAACACCGTCGGCTTCGTGATCGGGGACCTGACCAACCCGTTCTACGCGCTGGTCGCCGCCGGCGTGGAGCGCGTCCTGGCCCGGCACGGCCTCACCGTGGTCATCGCCGCCACGGACGACGAGTCCCGGCTGGAGCCCACGGTGGTCTCAGCAATGCTCGAGCGCCGGATCCGGGGACTGCTGCTCGTCCCGATCGCCGACGACCACAGCTACCTGGAGGGCGAGAGACATTTCGGGACCCCGATCGTGGCCGTCGACCGGCCCCTGTCGAATGCCACGAGTGACAGCATCGTCCTGGACAACCGCGCCGGCGCCCGGGCCGGTGTGCTCGCACTCCTGGACGCCGGGCACACCCGCGTGGCCTTCGTGGGGAGTACGGAGTCGCTCTACACCCACCACGAGCGGCTGCTGGGCTACCGCGACGCCCTCGAAGCGCGCGGACATGCGGTCGACCCCGCCCTGATCCGGACTGACGGCCCCGACATCGCCTCCGCCGCCTCCGCTGTGTCGGCGCTCCTGGATTCCGACCACGCGCCGTCCGCTGTGTTCGCCGGCAACAACCGCGCCACGATCGGCGCCCTGCAGGGCATCCGCCAACGGGGCGCGCAGGTCGGGCTGCTCGGATTCGACGACTTCGAGCTCGCCGGGTTCCTCGGCGTGAGCGTGGTCGCCCACCAGCCCGAGCGGATGGGCGAGGTGGCCGCCGAGATCATGCTGCGCCGGATCGACGAGCCGATGGGGCGCGCAGAACAGGTCGTGCTGCCCACGCGGGTCATCCTCCGCGGCTCGGAGCGCCATCTCGCCTGAGGCTCCGCGCTGGGACGGGCGGCGCCGAGAGGGCTCGACCCCTGGCGCGGCCGCCCACCCACCGTTGATCCCACTCTGGATGGCGTCCAGGGTCGGCAACCAGAATGGATCGATGGTGGGTGGCTGCGAGCCGTCCGTGTCGCGGCGCATCCGTCACGACGCGACCCCGACGCTCGCTCGGATACGGTCCGGGGCATGGGACTCACGTGGGCACACCGGATCGGGATCACCGCCACGGCTGGGCTTCTGACGGCGCTGATCGCGGCACCCCCAGGGCAGGCCGCCCAGGCGCCGGCGGCGCGTGGCCCGGTCACCGCAGACGAGCCGGCCGGGACCATCACGATCATGGGGCGCAACCTCTACTTGGGCGCTGATACCGATGTGGCCCTGGACCTGCTGCCCGATGCCCGTGCGGCCATGCAGTCGATGTGGGACCAAGTGGCAGCCACCGACTTCGACCAGCGGGTCTCCCTGCTGGCCGCAGAGGCCGCTGCCGCCACACCGGATGTGATCGGGCTCCAGGAGGCGACGATCTGGGCCTGCCGGCCCAAGCCGTGGAACGCGCCGCAGACGGTCTTCGACTTCACCGAGCAGTTCCTCCAGGCGACCGCGGCGGCAGGGGCGCCCTACCAGCTCGCCGAGTTCGGCGGGATCACCGCCCAGAACCCCGGCTACGAGATCCCGTCGATCCCGTTCCTGACGACTGTCACTGATCCCGACACCTTCCAGCCGCTCTTCGGGACGGACACGGCCGACTGCGGCTTCGTGATCGGAGAGGCGCTGCTCGTCCGTGCGGACCTCGCCGGCGACGTCCTGGCCGTCGGCACCGGCGAGTTCGAGGAGCGCTACCCCGTCGTACCGGTGGCCTTCGAGATCGACCGCGGCTACGCCTGGGCCGACCTGGCCATCGCGGGGACAACCGTGCGCGTGGTGACCACGCACCTCGAGTCGCTCTGGGAGGGCGTCGACATGGTGCCGTCCGCCGAGCAGGCGCGCCAACTGGTCGCTGACCTGTCCACGACCACCGTGCCGCTCATCGTCCTGGGCGACTTCAACTCCGATCCGCGCGATCCGCGGGAGCCGGGCAGCTCGGACCCAGGCGGCTCCAACCCGGGCGGGCAACCGGAGGCCGGAGGGCAGTGCTCGGCCCAGCCGGACCCGGTGACGGCCGCCAACGCTGACGAGGCCTGCAGCGCCTACTGGACGATGATCGAGGCCGGGTTCACCGACGCCGGACCGGATGCGATGGACCCGGCGAACCGCACGTGGGGCTCAGATGGAAACCTTGCGGGGCCGAAGCCCGAGCGGCTCGAGGTGTCCCTGGAGCAGGGCAACGACGCCGGGTTCACCGACCGGTTGGACTACGTGTTCACCTCCAACGGCGCCACCCCGGTGCGCGCCGAGGTGTTCGGCAACACGTGGCCCAACTCCGACCAGGTCTGGGCATGTGACGACCCCGCCCAGATCGCGACGACCGAGGAGTCCTCGGCGATCCTGGCCGAGGAGGGCCTGGCTGAGCCGATCACCGGACGCGGCGTGTGCCTCCCGACCGACCATGCCGGGCTCTTGGCCGTGGTGGACGTCTCCGCGGGTCCGACGGGGGCCGTCGCCCAGCCGGCGACGCCGGACCACTCATCGCTGCGGATCGACCTGCTGGGATGGCTGCTGATCGTCCTCGGCGTCCTGGCCCTGATCCTCGTCCTGATCATCTGGGGCGTCTACCGGCTCGCGACGAGGGGCCGACGCCGCCGGCGCAGGGCGGAGGCCGCTGCCGGCGCAGGGGGCTGATCCTGTCGTGAACCTGCAGGGAACCTGCAGGTCACCTGCACGTTCGCTGGGAGACGACAGCGCTTGTTCACGCGCCTGTACGGACCACGTAAGGAAGGGCCGTGCAGGCGCCCCACGCGTCCTCCCCACGCCCGGAACGGTGCAAGCATCGAGGCATGACGACGATGGTTGAGCCACCGACGAGCGCGTTTCCAGACCCCGGACCGGACCGGTCTGCCGATCCCGCACGCGCCGCCCGCGCGGCAGCCCGTGATCCGCGCGGCACGTCCCGCCGGACGTCGCGGACCCCAGCGCCGGCGATCCACCCCGCCACCGACCCCGGTGCCGAAGCCCGCAACGCACGGCCGGATCCTGCGCGACCCCCTCCCCTGGGCGGTGGCCATCACCGTCGTGACCCTGGGCCTCTGGGCGCTGACCGGTGGGGTGAGTTCGCTGGCATCCGGCGGGATCGACACGGCGCTGGCGATCAGCCGGTTGTCGGGACTCGTGGCGGCGCTCGCGGCCCTGGGTGGGCTGGTCCTCACCGCCCGGCCGATGTGGCTCGAGCGATCCACCGGCCTGGACCGCATGATCTCCTGGCACCGGATCACCGGGATGACCGCGGCGTTCGGGATGGCGGTCCACGTCGCCGCCTCGCTCTGGGCCGCGGGCGGCGGGATCACCGGCCTGTGGACCGGGCTCACCGACCTGCTGGGGACCGACTGGTTCGTGGCCGCGCTCGTCGCGGCGGCACTCTTCGCCGTGGTCAGCCTCACGTCGTGGCGAAGGATCCGGACCCGGATGAGCTACGAGACGTGGCACATGGTCCACCTGGCCGGCTACCTCGCCGTCGCACTGGCCTTCCCGCACGCGCTGTTCAGCGGCTCCACGCTGAACGGCAGCGCCGTCGCCGGCTGGTGGTGGGTCGGGTTGTACGCGGCGACCACGGCGATCATCCTGGGCAGTCGCGTCGGCGGGATCGTGCGCTCGGCGCTTCGTCCACGCACGACGATCACCCGGATCGTCCCGGAGGCGCCCGGCGTGGGCTCTCTGGTGATCACGGGCCCTGGGGTCGACCGGATCGGAGCCCGACCGGGCCAGTTCGTCGGCCTGCGGGTCATGACCCGCGACCTCTGGTGGCAGTCGCATCCGTACTCGCTGTCGGCCGCCTCCCAGCAAGGGGCCATGCGCCTGACGATCAAGGCCCTCGGTGACGCCTCAGCGCGGACACTCGAGGTCCCGCCCGGCACGCGCGTCCTGCTTGAGGGCCCGTACGGGGTCATGAGGATGGACGCGGCGCAGGGTAGGCGGGTTCTCCTGATCGGGGTCGGGGTGGGCCTGGCCCCCATGCGCGCGCTGCTGGAGGAGACCACACCAGCCCACGCCCCACTGGTCCTGGCCCGCGCGCACAGCGCTGCCGACATGCCCCTGGCCCGGGAGTTCGAGGAGTTGGCGCGGGCCCGCGGCGGGGCGATGATCCCGGTCACCGGCCCGCGCACGACGTTCCCCGGCGGCAACCCGTTCACGGCCGAGGCACTGGCGGCGAACATCGCCGACCTGCGCT
This sequence comes from uncultured Actinomycetes bacterium, assembly GCA_963747335.1. Classification (GTDB taxonomy): domain Bacteria; phylum Actinomycetota; class Actinomycetes; order S36-B12; family CAIYMF01; genus Prado023. The sequence goes on from CAVVEV010000012.1 coordinate 169,716, forward strand.
CACGCGCAGTGTTCGTCTGCGGGCCGAAGTCCCTGCAGGACCGTGTCTGCCGGGAGCTCGAGCGCGCGGGAGTACCCCGCGACCAGATCCACTCCGAACGATTCGCCTGGTAGGAGCCTGACATGAGCGAGCTGATGAGACGCGCGGCTCCGGGGCTGGCCCTGGCCGGGGCGGCCCTGGCGACCGTGTGGGCCTTCGACCCGGCCCTGCATGCCCAGGTGGCTGACACCGGGGCAGCCAGCGCGGCGGACAGCGGGACGATCGAGGACCCGGGCGCGGCCACCGACTCTCCCGCGGACTCCGGAACGGCCGCTGAGCCGGGCGACGCCGACGACGGCGACGCCGCCGAGGAGCAGTCCCCCGCCACCGAGGATGCAGCTCCCGCAGCGGGGGACTGCAGCGACACCACCTCCGTGACCGGTGATCCCGCGATGACCCGGTGGGGGCCGGTGCAGGTCCGGATGGAGTTCGCCGCGGACGGCACCGTGTGCGCCGTCCAGGCCATCGCCTACCCGGACAACGACCAGCGGTCCGCGCAGATCAACAGCATGGCCATCCCGTACCTGGACTCCCAGGCGGCCCAGGTCGGTGTCGAGTTCGACTCGGTCTCCGGGGCCACCTACACCTCGGAGGCCTACCGGGAGTCGATGCAGTCGATCCTGGACCAGCGATGAGGCGCTGGTCGTGGCCCACCATGGGGTCCTACGCCTCACTGGCTGTGGCCGGGAGTGGAGGGCCGGGTGGCGCCGGAAGGCCAACCGAGGGAGTCGGGATCGGCGGGGCAGTGAGGACGGCCGAGGCGATCATGCCCGGCCCGCAGGGTGACCGTTCGCCCACCGCCATCGGATCGCCGCCCAGCGATCCCGACGCCGCCGTCGCCGAGGTGCACGCGTGGCTGGACGAGGTCGAGTTCGCGCTCTCGCCCTACCGTGCGGACAGTGACCTGTGCCGCTGGCGCAGCGGAGAGGTGGCCCTCCCCTCCTGCTCGCCCCTGCTCGCGGAGGTCATCGACGCCGTCGGCACACTCGAGGACCTCACCGACGGCGGCTTCCACCCCTACGACCGGCAGGGTCGCTTCGACCCCACCGGCTACGTCAAGGGGTGGGCGGTGCAGCGCGCTGTCGGGATCCTGATCGAGGCAGGGTTCACCGATGTCTCCCTCGGCGTCGGCGGGGACATCCAGATGGTCGGCCGCGCCGAGGCCGGCCGGCCCTGGCGCGTCGCCGTCACCGACCCCACGGATGAGCGCCGGATCGTGGCCGTGGTCGAGGCGCGGGCCGATGGGCGGCCATTCGCGGTCGCGACGTCCGGCGCCGCACAGCGCGGCGAGCACATCTGGGCCGGGCTCGGCGGACGGCCCGGCGGCTCGACCCCTGCGGACTCCCTGGCCAGCATCACGGTCGTCGGTCCGGACCTCGGACGCGTCGACGCCTTCGCCACCGCGATCTGGGCGCTTGCTCGCGACCGGTCGATCGAGCAGGCCTGGGGCTGGCTTCCCAAGGCTGGCTACGCGGCCCTGGCGGTGACGACGAGGGGGTCGATCCACACCACGTCCGGCATGCCCCGACACCTGGCCGACACAGCCGCCTGAAGGAGGCCGGCCGAAGGAAGACCGGGAACGCCCCCGCGGCCCAAGATCGCGATCCGATCCAGGATCGCGGCCGTCGGGAGGCCCGAGAGTTGGAGGAAGCCGCTCCCGGCGCTCGAGAGTTGGACGAAGTCCCCCACTCGCGAGGCGCGAGCGTCGCATGAGTGCTTGCTGGCATGATGAGGCTTCACCCCGCATCGAGGCCGGAGGCATCGCATGGATTCCGATGACATCGCCGCAGTCCTGGGATCCGTTGACATCTTCCGGGGCCTGCGCCCGCGGGTCCTCAAGCGACTCGCCCAGGCAGGAAGGGTGACGGTGGCTCCGCCGGGTGGCGAGATTGTCCGCGCCGGGGAGTCTGTCTCGGGGTTCCACGCCCACTCCCCCCTCCAGATGCATGTGATCCTCGCCGGGGATGCCACCGTCCGGGTCAACGGCCAGGTGGTCGAGCATCTGGTCGCCAATCACTACTTCGGTGATCTGGCCCTGATCGACGGGCAACCGCGCTCGGCCGATGTGGTCGCCGGCGACTCAGGGCTCACCACCTGGGCTCTCGGCAAGTTCGATTTCGACAAGGTGGTCGAGGAGCACCCGGAGGTGCTGCTGCCCATCCTGCAGGTGGTCGTCGCGCGCCTGCGCCGTGCGGAGGCTGCGGGCCACTGAGGCGTCTCCTCACTCCCCCGAGGTCATGCCGCAGAAGCGCCCCAGCGGCTCCGGACGTCCCGATCGCCCGACTGGTACGTGTTCGCAACATCCGTGAAACACGGGTTTGCCAAGGTGTGCCCCTGCGGAGGAGGGAGGACCCGGTCATATGCTCGAGGGCGACCACGGTCCCGTCGGCGGATTGCTGCACGAGGTGTGGCAGTCCGTGCGCACGATCGACTCCGGGCAGGTCGCCGACTACATCCCCGAGCTCGCGAAGGCCGATCCGGCCACCTGCGGCCTGAGCCTGGCCACGCTCGACGGTGCCGTCTACACGGCCGGGGACCTCGTGCCGTTCACGATCCAGTCGGTCTCGAAGCCGTTCGTGTATGCCCTGGCCCTGGCCGACAGCGGGGCGGAGACAGTGCTCGCCAAGATCGGCGCCGAGCCCACCGGCGACCCGTTCAACACCATCAGCCTCGACGACGTCAGCGGCCGGGCGTTCAACCCGATGGTGAACGCCGGTGCCATCGTCACCGCGACGCTGGTGGCGGGCCGGACTCGCGACGAGCAGTTCGACCGGATCCTCGACGGGCTGTCCTCGTTCGCGGGTCGAGCGCTGGACGTGGATGAGGACGTCTACGCCTCCGAGCGGGACACCGGGGATCGCAACCGCGCCATCGCGTACCTGATGCGCTCGGCCGGGCTGCTCGACGACGACGTGAACGACCAGGTCGAGATGTACTTCCGCCAGTGCTCGATCGTCGTCACCGCACGCGATCTGGCCGTGATGGCTGCCACCCTGGCCAACGCCGGGGTGAATCCGACGACCGGGGAGCAGGTGATCCCGCGGCACGTGGTCGCGCCCGTGCTGACGGTGATGAGCACCTGCGGCATGTACGACTACGCCGGCGAGTGGCTCTACCGCGTCGGGATGCCGGCCAAGAGCGGGGTGAGCGGGGCCATCTCGGCTGTCCTGCCCGGGCAGATGGGGCTCGCGGCGCACAGCCCTCGGCTGGATCCCCGAGGCAACAGCGTGCGGGGGGTGGCCGCGTGCGAGCAGCTGTCGTCGCGGCTGGGTCTGCACCTGCTGCTGCCAACCGAGCGCTCGCGGCCGAACGTCCGGCGCACGTATCGGGGAGATGTGGTCCGTTCGAAGCGAACGCGCCCGGCCGCCGATCGGGCGCTGCTCGAGGCGCAGGGCGCGACGATCGTCGTCCACGAGCTGGTCGGCGACCAGGGGTTCGCCGGCATCGAGTCACTCGTGCGCGCCGCCCTCTCGGATCCCCAGCCCGCCCGATGGCGGGTGCTCGACATGGGGCGCGTCACCCGCATCGACGTCGCTGCCCGCACCCTGCTGGCGGGGCTGGTCGAGCAGTTGCAGTCGGCAGGGGTCGTCGTCGGCCTCGTGGAGCCGCGCGGTAGGGCGCCTCGGGAGGTGGCTGGCGCGTTGGGCGAGGGGATGCCCCGGTTCGCCGACTCCGACAGCGCTTTGGAGTGGTGCGAGACCCAGCTGCTGCGCAGCCACGGAGTCGAGGAGTCCCTGGACGAGGGCCTCGTGGCGCTCGCCGACCAGGACCTGCTCACTGGCCTTCCGGCTGACGTGGTCGCCGAGATCGAGAAGCGGACCACCACGCGGGTGTTCACCTCCGGGACCGTCGTGTTCAACGAGGGCGACGAGCCCGACGGCCTGTACTTCATCGGGGCCGGGCAGGTCAGCGCCGACGTGCGGGTGCGCGGCCAGCGGGCCCGGCGCCGGCTCAACAGCATGGCCGCGGGAGCCTCGTTCGGGGAGCTGGCGCTGGTCGACGGCCGACCGCGGTCCACCCGGATCGCCGCGCTGGAGTCGACGATCTGCTTCGTGCTCTCCCCCGAGGGGTTCGAGGAGCTGCGCGCCGAGACGCCGGACGCGTGCGCCCAGCTGACGCTGGCGATCGCCCGGAGCCTCTCGCAGCGGCTGCGCGCGTCCACGGCGGAGGTGGCGGCGCTGGAGGAGTCGTGAATGTCCCCTGGAAGTGCCTAGAACAATCACTCACTGTCCTGCATACTGCTCACACTTGGTGAGGCTTCCCAAACCACCTGCAACCCCGGAGGAACGAATGCGCAACAACCGTAGAACCGGGGTGCTGGCCCTCGCCACGTCCCTCGCCCTCGCCGCCGGAGTGTGACGGTCGTCCTGCCGGCCGCCGCGAATGGCCCGACCGAGTACATCGAGGGTGGGACCCTGACACTGACCACCGCCACCACCGGGACGGCCAACTCGGTGTCCTACTCCGGCACCGAGTACGTCGGGCCCGAACCAGAACCTCGCCACCACGACCCTGACCGACCCGGGGGCGTCAGGTTGTGACCTTGCCGACCCGACCGCCGGACCGCTCCTCACCTTCAAGGCATACCTCGGCGCCCCGTCGACGACGCAACCGGCGCTACCCCCGACAGTGGGATTCAAGGGTGGCTCGATCGGCGTGAACGAGGAGATCGACGCCCTGTGCTCACGCGTCGACGCCATCTCGAGGACTGGCAAGACGGAGTACCTCGATGTGGCGCTGTCCGACAAGTTGGTCAACTATGGCGGAAAGCAGCTGCTGGCCAAGTCAGCCGCACTGGACATCGAGGTGAAGCAGTCCGGCCTCTTCAACACGACGAAGGCGAGGATCGAGGCCACAGCCCTGCTCGGAGGCAACGCCAAGGGCACGTTCACCCTCATCCAGGGCAAGGCCCCGTCCACGCCTGCCCCGAACACGACCTACTGCAACGTGGGCGATACGAAGAACTGCCAGTGGCAGATCGCCGCGCCGGTTGACGCCGACGGCAAGCCTGCCTACTACTTCGACACGCTTCGATTGAAGGCGGTGTCGGCCGGTTTCTCCCTCGAGGGCGGGTCGGACGGGGCCTCCGATGCCGGGGCCTTGTCGACCACGTTCGACCTGGTCTCCGTGGTCGACAAGGAGTTCACGTGCACGGCGGGCGAGAGCCTGACCAACGCTGACGGGACCAAAGTGACCTATGTGGGCAACGCCGGAGCTGACGAGTGCGAGAACTTCGGGGTGGTGCTCGAGAGCTCAGCGCAGCAGGTCCGCTTCCTCAAGCCGCTGGGCGTGACCCCTGACGCCCAGTTCCTCTTCGACGTCGAATGGACGCAGGAGATCGCGGGTCCCGGCGCCACAGTCCCGACGGTCACGATCGACTTCGAGAACTACGCGGTGCCGACAACAACCCCGATCGTGTCGGACATGGCCTTCTGCCCCGAGGCGCTCTACGACGGGGAGGGGGCACTCGTAGGGGTCCAGGAAGCGGACGACTTCGCGGCTATCGAGGACTGGAGGGACGACCTTCTGGGGACGCAGTACGCCTGTCTCGACCAGCCCCGCTCGGTGGAGATCAGCGGTGCGACCCTGACGGTGACCGACCGCGTCTTCCTGATCGGTGACGCGAGGATGCGCCTCGGCTGAGGCTGGCTCGGTAGGAGCCCCGGAGATGTGCATCGCCGGGGCCCTTCCGTCTGTTGGTCGACGTGGAATGGAGTGGGTGCTTCGCCGACGTTCGACCTTCCCTACTGTGCACCCAGGGCGCGCAGCAGTCCGCTCGCTTCATCCTCATCGGCTTGGGCCAAGGTCGCCTCCATGGCTCCGCCCTGCTTGTAGCGCCACCGGGCGCGCAGGCGCAGGAGCATGGCGCGCTCGTAGGGGAGTTCCTGATCATCGGCCGCGGCGATCCCAGCCCCGATCGCGTCGCCAGCCGCGTCGAACTGCCTGAGGTCGAGCATCGCCCTGGCACGCACGACCTGACAGCGCGCCTCGAGGGAGACCGCCTCCCCCTCCGCTGCGGCGCGAGCCCGCTCCACCACCTCCAGCGCCTCGCTCGGGCGCCCAGCTGCGGTCATCGCCTCAGCTTGGACGAGGACGGCCTCAAGGGTATCGACGGGGCTGCCCATCGCGACATACTCCGCGGACGCCTCCCCAGCGAGCCGCTCCGCATCAACAAGCTGCTCACGCGCCAAGTGGATCCGCGCCTGGAGGACCTGCGCGTGGGCTGCGAAGTCCTCGATCCCCGAGGCCCGCAGGACCCGCGAGGCCTTGCGGAGCACCTCCTCCGCCTCGTCGAGGTGTCCCTGGTGGATCAGGATGTCGGCGTAGGTGAGGTCGGTCTCGGCTGCGCCGAAGTCGTTGCCGGCCTCGATCGCCACCCGGCTGCTGGTCGTCAGCCACTCGACGGCCTCCGCCCACCGTCCGGCGTAGAAGGCCAGGACTCCCAGGTTCGCCCGGGCCACGGACTCCTGCGGCGCATCGCCGTGCGCCATGCTGATCTCGAGCGCCTCCCGCGTGTGCGCACCGACCCCGCTGCGACCCAGCTGCTGATCCGCGAAGTCGATTGCGTTGAGCGCCCTGACCAGGGTGTACCAGTCGTCGATCTCACGCGCGGAGGCCACGGCCCGCTCCGCCCATTCGCGGCCTTCGCGCGCCTTCTCCTGCATGAGCTTGGCGACAGCCGTGATGTAGTCCAGGCGGGCCTCCACGCGACGGGCTGAGTCGCCCGGTGTCTGGCGGACCATCTTTCGCGCAGCACTCACTGTCCGAAGCGCCGTGGCTGGAGCGCCCGCCCTGCTGTGCACGCGCGCCCGCCGGGCCATGTAGTCCGCCGTGGTCACCGGGTCGGTCGCCATGGAGGCGGCTCGCCGGTAGGCGTCCACCGATCCGTCGAGCACCCCCGTCAACTCGCGCAGATCTCCCAGGAGGGCCCACAGCTCCGCCCGATCTGCGTCGGTGATCCCGGGTACCCGTCGACTCACCTCGAGGGCACGCTCGTACTGGGATGCCGCATCGACGTTGGCGTAGGACTCCCGCGCAAGCTCGCCGGCCATCTGGGCGTACCGCCACGTGCGCTCGGCGTCGCCAGCACGCCAGAAGTGCAGGGCCAGGGTGGGCGAGTCCGCGTCGAGGTCGGTGCTCATCCTCTCCAGCGCCTCGCCGGCCGCACGGTGCAGGCGGCTGCGGATCTTGAACGCAAGGCCCTCGTAGGCGGCGTCGCGGACCAGGCTGTTGCGGAACGTCCACCGGTCCGGGCCGTCCGGTTGGAGGAACGATCCGAGGCTGCCCAGGATCGAGGGATCGGCCAGCAGCCCGTCGGTCGCCAAGGTTCTGCGCAGCACCTCGACCCGGAAGCTGCGACCCAGCACGGCGCAGTAGCGCAGGACCCTCCGGGCATCAGTGTGAAGAAGGTCGATCTGGGCGCTCATCGCAGCCTGGACCGACTCAGGCAGGGTGTCCAGGGACCCCGTGCCCAGGGCGACGCGCGTGACCTCCTCGACGAACAGCGGGTTGCCCTGCGCGCGGTCGACGACGGCTGCGATCTCGTGCGGTCGCAGGGGCGTGGCCTCGGTCGCCGCGATGACCAGGCGCTCCATGACATCTGCTGGCAGCGGCTCCAGCGTCACGTGCGTGCCGGTGGCAGGGGCGAATCCGCCCTCCTCGCCACGACGGACCGCGACCACCGCCCAGGGCCGACCGGCGCTGGAAGCAGCGATCCGGTCCAGCAGGCGCGCGGACGCGCCGTCAGCCCAGTGGGCCTCCTCTGCGACCAGCACGAGCGGCCCGGGCATCGTCTCGTCCACGAGCCGGACGACGGCGTCGGCCAGTCGGTCGGGACGGTACTGCGGATCGAGCTGGTCGACCTCCGGGGTGCTGGGGACGTCGACCTGGACCACGTCGGCCAGCAGCGGGGCCATCGGGAGCAGGTCGGGCGCCACCCGCTCCAGGGTGGCGAGCAGGGCCTGTCCCATCGCCTCCGGAGTGTCCCGTTCGAGCCCGAGCAGGCGCCGGACCGGGTCACGGAAGACGCGATACGCACTGGCGGCGCCGTAGGGTTCTGCCCGGACCACGACGACCTGGGGCTCTCCCGAGGTCCCAGCGAGGGCCTCGTACGCCAGTCTCGACTTGCCCATGCCGGTAGCACCGGTGATGGTGATGACCCCGCCGGCACCCGCCAGCGCCTCGTCGAGTGCAGCCCGAACGGTCGCGATCTCCTCATCGCGGCCCAGGAACGGCAACCGCGACTCCGCGGGGGCCTCCTCGACGGTTCCGAGTTCCTCGCCGACCTCATAGACCAGAAGCGGGACGGCCTTGCCCTTCATCGGGAACGGACCGGCCGGCTTGACGGCGAACCGGGTGCGCGAGTGCTCCAGGACCGCTGGGTGCGCGAAGAGCACACCAGCGGGGGCCTTGGACATGATCCGGGCGGCCGTGTTGGTGGTGTCGCCCATGCCCGTGTACGCACCGCGCTCGGGGATCCCGACCTCCGCGGCGAACACGTGCCCCCGGTTGACGCCCAGCTGCAGCGGCAGGGGCGAGTCCGAGTCTGCGATCCGGCGCAGGGCGCGCAGCATCCGACCCTCGTTGTCGTCGAACGAGGTCGGGATGCCCGAGCCGAGGAAGAACTTGCCGCCGTCACTGTCGAGGTCGGTGGCCAGCAGGCTGATCGACTCGGGCGCCAGCGCCTCCTCCACCAGGCTGACGGTGCGGTGCAGCGCCCCGGCCAGGACATCCGGGCCCGGGCCTGCCAGCAGGGCGTCGGTGCCGGAGAACTTGATGAACGCGATGCTGGCGATGCGGTGCTCGGGGTCGGGTATGCCGGGGTCGAGGTACTCCCCCAGCTCGATGGGGAACAGCCCGTGGATCCGCTCGCGATCGACCTCGGGGAGCACGACCTCGCTGCCCGCGGCCGAGTGCGCTGTGCGCCGACGGAGCAGCAGCTCACCGTCCTCCCGCGGCCGCACGGCATCCGGGGCCAGCCGGGCAGCGGTGTCGGCGCTGACCACGATCTCGCCGGCCTCCGCGGCCTTCTCGGCCTGGGCTGTGGACGTGGCACCGGGCCCGAGGATGAGCAGCTCGCGCGTCGGGGCACCGACGAGGAACAGGTGGATGTCCCCGGAGTGGATGCCCACCGACATCTTCAGCGAGAGCCGCCCGACCGACGTCGGCACTGCGGCGGCCTGGCGCAGGGCCGTCCGCATCTCCACGGCCGCGTCGCACGCCTGCTCGGTGTGATCCTCGCCCGTGAAGAGGAACAGCAATGCGTCGCCGCCGAACTTGAGGAGCTCACCGCCCCGCGTCCCGGCGATCCGCAGCATCGGCCCGAACACTCGGTTGAGCGTCTCGACGATCTCCTCGGCGCCGATACGTCCGCGTCGCGACAGCTTCTCGGTCAGGGCCGTGAAGCCCGACACATCGGCGAAGACCAGCGTCCCGTCCACGACCCGCCACAGTTCCCCGGGCGCCTCGTCGTCCCACGCCAGCGCGATCGGAGGGACGTGCCGGCGCAGGTCGGTCATGTCTCTCTTTCGGCCTGACTCGGGGAGCGGGATTCGGCCCCTAGAATGGCACAGGTCCAGCATCGACAGAGGGCGACATCGCGTCCGGGCTGAGGAGACAACGTGCGGCTGACCTTCCTCGGGGTACGCGGTTCCACGCCCGCCCCCGGCCCTGACTTCGTCCGTTACGGCGGCCACACCTCCTGCGTCGTCGTCGCTCCGGACGCCTCCTCGGCGCCGGTCCTCGCCCTGGACGCCGGGACCGGGATCCGCTCATTGACCGCCCTGCTCGACGGCCGGGCATTCGACGGATCGATCATGCTCAGCCACCTGCACTGGGACCACGTCCAGGGGATCCCGTTCTTCGCCGCGGGCGACCGCGACGACTCCCGGGTCGACCTCTACATCCCCGAGGAGTCCGGGCGGACCGGCCGCGACCTGCTGGCCCAGATGATGTCGCCGCCTGCGTTCCCGATCCCGCCCGAGGGCCTCAAGGGCGCATGGACGTTCACCGCGATCGAGGCGGGCCCTCGGACGGTCGAGGGGTTCGAGGTCATCGCGTTCGATGTCGCCCACAAGGGCGGTCGCAGCTTCGGGTACCGGGTCGAGGCTGGCGGATCCTCGTTCGCCTACGTGCCCGACCACGCGCCTGCAGCTGGGGTCAGCGACGAGGCCCTGGCTGCCATGCAGGGGGTGGACGTGCTCATCGAGGACGCGCAGTTCCTCGCCCACGAGCGTCCCCGCGCCGTGGACTACGGCCATGCGACGATCGACGAGGCCATCACGCTGGCCCAGACGGTGAGCGCCAAGTCACTGGTCCTGTTCCACCACGGTCCGCACCGCGTGGACAGCGCCCTCGACCAGATCCGCGACGAGTTCTGCGGCGACGGCTTCGCCAGCGTCGCCTACGAGGGCATGGTCCTGGACCTGCCCTGATCGCCGCTGCGGCCACGCCCGGGCTCCGCGAGCTGCTCGCTGTTTGGCGAAATCCGGACAACGTGTGGCGCAGGACGGACACCTGTGTCCGGATCACGCAATTGCTGTTCCGTCGCACGACACTGGGGACCCGCGGCTGCTGACGGGGGGCGCTTGGGGGAGACTTCGACCGTGCGCATCCTGGCCGTGTCGGACCTGCACTACCGACTCCCCCACTACGACTGGCTCGTGCGCGCATCGGCCGAGGCCGACGTCGTGGCGCTGTGCGGGGACCTCGCGGACGTGGTCAACCCGGTCCCGATCGACGTGCAGTCCGTGGTCCTGGGCAAGTACCTGACTGCGCTGTCCAACGAGGCGCTCGTCCTGGCCACGTCGGGCAACCACGACCTCGACGGCCCCGGCACCCATGGGGAGCAGGTGGCCGGGTGGTTGCGGCGGATCACCGACGACCGGGTGCACACCGACGGCGCCAGCGTGGACGTCGACGGGGTGCGCTTCACGCTCTGCCCGTGGTGGGACGGACCGGTGACCCGCGAGGAGGTCGACGCCCAACTCGCCGCCGCCGCCGTGGACCGCCCGGGCACCTGGATCTGGCTGTACCACGCGCCCCCCGCGGGGACGCCGTTGTGCAAGGACGGACGCCGGGAGTTCCCGGACCACGACCTCGCCGCGTGGATCGAGCAGTACCAGCCGGACGTCGTCCTCTGCGGTCACATCCACCAGGCCCCGTGGGTCCCAGATGGCTCATGGCATGCCAAGCTGGGCCGGACCTGGGTGTTCAACCCCGGCAAGCAGGTGGGTCCGATCCCCCCGAACATCACGCTGGACACGCGCGCGCGGACCGCCCACTGGTACGGCGTCTTCGAGTCCGAGACGATCAGCCTCGACTGACGAGCCGGTCCCGACGCTCAGCCTCGGCGCGCGGGTCGGGGCTCAGCACTCGGGGTCGCGCACGGAGCCGGTCCTGGTGGGGCCGCTCTGGTGGTGGACCAGGCTGTCGAGGATCTGGTCGACCATCCCGAGGTGCCCGGTGAGTCCGGCGAACTGCTGCTTGACGTCCACGAGGTACTGGGTCAGCCCGTCGAGTCGCGTCGCGGTCATCCGCAGGACGGCGACCGCCGCGCCGGGGTTGTCGGTCATGAATGCGTCGGGATCGTCCATGACGTGGACCTCGAGGGGGGTCGCGGCGCGGACCGTCGCCGTCGCGGGCTTGTCGAGGACCCACGACATCTCGCCGAACACCGCCCCAGGATGGTCGATGCGCGCGAACGGGACACCGTCCTTCTCGACGGTGACGGAGCCGGAGATCAGGACCAGCATCCGTGAGGGTTCGGCACCCTCGGCGATGAGGACCTCGCCCGCCGGGACGGACAGGACGGGGAGGTCGGCGCAGAGCTCGAGCAGGTCAGCCATGCACGCATTATCCCGGCCGATGCCCTCCGCGCCGCGTCGCACCCCGGTGGCGGGCCGCGTCAGTCCTCGTCGGCGGCCAGGCGTGCCGCGGAGACCGCGGCCGCGAGTGCGGCGCCGTCCGCGCTCGACGTGACAGAGGCGAGGAACTGCGCCGAGCTGACCATGAGCAGCCGGCAGTCGGTGATCGCCTCGATCGTGGCCGTCCGGGGCACCCGGTGCAGCAGGGCGATCTCCCCGAACCCGTCGCCTGTGGTCAGGGTGTGGTCCCGCAGCTGGCCGTCGACCGTGACCGACAACTCGCCCTCGGCGACCACGAAGAAGGCGTCTCCGGGCTCCCCCTGGCTCACCACGGCCGTCCCGGACGGGGCGTCGCGCCACAGCGCGGTCTGCGCCAGGTGCTCCTGCTCGTAGGCGGGCAGCGCCCTGAGGAAGGGCACCCGGGACAGCAGCTCGAGCTCGCGGTGGCGGACCGTGGACGTGGCTTCCAGGGCGCGCACGGTGGCGAAGGCTGCCAACCCCGTGAGGATCACGAGGGCGCCGATGGGGATGAACGCGAGGCTGGGCCCGAGGAGGGCGATCGCCAACGGCGCCGCAAGTGCGCCGACGGCCTGACCGCTCATCTGGACGCCCTCCTGGATGGCCAGGACCCGCGCCAGGACGAGGTTGTCCGTGCTGCGTTGGAGCAGCGTCCTGGCCGAGACGATGATCAGCGAGGCGCCCATCCCCGCGACCGTCAGCAGCATGAAGGCGGGCACGAGCGCCCCGACGAAGGCGACCGCGAGCCAGAAGCCTCCCAGGACGCAGGCCCCGGCAAGGACCACGGGGGCGAGGCGTCCGCGGTGCGCCAGGCCCGCCTGCATCGCTCCACCGAGCGCGAGCCCGACACCGTAGGCCCCGGCCAGCAGGCCCGCTGTGGAGGCCCCGAGGCCCAGCACCTCGGCGTTGAACGTGAGTGTGAGCGGCTCGTCGGACCCATCGACGAAGAAGGTGCAACCCAGCAGCGCCAGGAGGGCCAATGCACCCCAGTTGCCGCGCAGGGCGAGGAGTCCCTCGATCGCCGCGCGGATCTCGCCCGGCTCGTCGTCGTCAGCGTCGCCGGCCGCCTGCGTGGATCGCGCAATGCCCAGCCGGGTGGTCAGCAGCGCCGCCAACAATCCCATCGCCCCACAGGTCAGCAGGACCGCCCACGGGCCCACGACATCGGTGAGCACCCCCGCCAGGAGGAACCCGACGAACAGCGTCGCCCCGTCCATGAAGGTCGACAGTCCGTTGGCTGCGACGAGGTCACCGGGCCGCAGCGCGAGGAAGGGCAGCGCCGAGTAGTGCATGGGCTGGACCAGGCTGAGGGCCACCGTCTGCAGGGCGCCGCCGGCAACGACAGACCAGAACGGGGCATCCACGATGAGGAGGCCGAACATCAGCAGGGACGTGACACCGACTGACGCGTGGGCCAGGGACAGGGCGCGACCACGCGGCATCCGGTCGCCGAATCCTGCGATCAGCGGAACGATCAGGATCGCGGGGAGGAGCATGGCCACGGACGCGACGCCGACAGCGGTCGCCCCGCCGCGGTCGTAGGCGACGAGCACGACCGCCATCCACGTGGCGAACTCGATCAGGTCGCACAGGAGGTAGGCCAGGAGCACCCGCCGCATCCGGCCGTCCCCGGGCAGCTGCAGGCGCAGTTGCACTCGTGGGAACGACATCCGCGGACCTCAGAGCCCGACTGGGGCGTTCCCGCGGACTGCGGTGGCCTCCTTGATGTACGCGCGCTTGCCGAACGCCCTGTGGAGGAACTTGGGCACGGCAGGGATGACCCCCAGCATCAGGTCCCGCTCCTCGGGCGTCGCGTCCTCGAGGATTCCACCGAGGCCCGTGGTCAGGTCCGACTTGGGGGTGCTGGCCAGCGCGTGCCTGGCCAGGAGCCCCCACTCCTCCTCGGTCACGTACTGCTGGGCCAGCGGGAGGATGTCGGACTCCTCCTGGTCGAGGTGTGCCAGCAGCGGGCCAGCGAACTCCTCGATCGCCTCGGCGAAGGCATCCCGCGTCTCGGCGTCCGCCGTCGCGACCCAGGCCGCCCCGAGCTCCTCGGCCTTCGCCAGCGCGGGGTCGATGCCCCGGTGCTGCCCCTCCATCGTGTCGAGCAGCTCCTGCTCGCCTGCGGCGCGCTCACGCAGTCGTGGCCACAGGTTGCTGTCCTCGGCCTCGTGGTGGTGGTGCAGCAGGTCGAAGTCCTTCTTCATGTGGGTGAAGACCCGCTGCGCCTGCGTCGTGTCACCCGCGGAAACGCGCCGGACCCAGCTCGGGCCCTGCACGAACTCCCGGCGGAAGAGCTTGTGGACCACGACCATCTCGTGCGTGAAGGGAAAGGCTGATGCCGCCATGTGGGGCTCCCAACTGGACGAGGGGTGATGGGCGGCGATTCTGGCACCCTGCCGGGTGGGAAGTACACAGTGTTCTGTCATATCTCCGATGCTCGGTGGGCGAGGAAGCCGGCAGGAGGCCATGATGGGACCAGCCCTCCTGCATCGCCCATCTAGCGATCAGTCGGGTCAGCCCCTCGTCAGTCCACCACGACCGGCGGGGGGCGCTTTCGTGCGGTGTGCTCCTCGGGGGGGCTTGTTGGGCTGGGCCGCGACGAGCCTGGACCAGCCGGCGCGCGTATCGTCGAAGACGAGGAGGTGACCGCAATGGATGGGTCGCCGACGATCAGTCCGAAGGTCGTCCGAGAAGCCGAGTCGGAGGCTCTGAGCCGAACGATCCGAGGCATTGAGGACGACGCGCTGGAGCAGCAGGCCCGCCTCGCCCTGGACCCGTTGCCGAAGGGGCACAGAGGTCACCAGTGGCTGCGTCGCGGGGCCCGCAGTCACAGCGCCCGGTCGGCCGCAGGCGCGGGGTCTGCTGCACGGTGAAGGGGACTGCGACCACCCCCGGCTTCATCGAACCTCAACCGCGGGTGACGTGACGCGGTTCGTTTGACGACACCATCACACTCCAGATCCACCTTGGCGGGTGGAACGTTCTGGGTGCCTGGCACTCGTGCTAGACGTTGAAGCGGAACTCCACCACGTCACCGTCGTGCATGACGTACTCCTTGCCCTCGATCCGGACCTTGCCGCGGGACTTGGCCTCGGCCATCGAACCGGCGTCGACCAGGTCGTCGAACGACACGACCTCGGCCTTGATGAAGCCCTTCTGGAAGTCGGTGTGGATCACGCCGGCTGCCTCCGGGGCTGTGGCGCCCTTGGGGATCGTCCACGCGCGCGACTCCTTGGGTCCCGCCGTCAGGTAGGCCTGCAGGCCGAGCGTGTCGAACCCAACACGGGCCAGCTGTGTCAGGCCGCTCTCCTCCTGGCCGATCGACTGCAGCAGCTCGAGGGCCTCAGCCTCGTCGAGCTCGATCAGGTCGGCCTCGGTCTTGGCATCGAGGAAGACCGCCTCTGCGGGCGCGATCAGCGAGGCCAGCTCGGTGCGCATCGCGTCGTCGGAGAGCTCGTCGGCGTCGACGTTGAACACGTACAGGAAGGGCTTGGCGGTGAGCAGGAACAGCTCGCGCAGCGGTTCGCGGTCGAGTCCGGCCGCGAAGACGGTCCGACCGCCCTCGAGGACGACCTTCGCCTCCTCGGCAGCGGCGAGGATCGGGGCCCGGTCCTTGTTCATCCGAGCTTCCTTCTGCAGGCGCGGGATCGCCTTGTCGAGCGTCTGCAGGTCAGCCAGGATCAGCTCGAGGTTGATGACCTCGATGTCATCCTTGGGCGAGACGCGACCGTCGACGTGGACCACGTCCGGGTCCGTGAACACGCGGATCACCTGGCAGATGGCATCGGACTCGCGGATGTGGGACAGGAACTTGTTGCCCAGGCCCGCGCCCTCACTCGCGCCCTTGACGATCCCCGCGATGTCGACGAACGTGACGGTGGCGGGCAGGGTCCGCGCCGATCCGAAGATCCCGGCGAGAACGTCGAGGCGCGGGTCGGGCACGCCGACGACGCCGGTGTTCGGCTCGATCGTCGCGAACGGGTAGTTGGCCGCGAGCACGTTGTTACGGGTCAGGGCGTTGAACAGGGTGGACTTGCCGACGTTGGGCAGTCCGACGATGCCGATGGTGAGAGCCACAACGCACGATTCTACCGGCGATCGGGGTTCCGCTCCGCCCGTTGTCCGCTGGGTCCGGGGGGCCGCCATTGGGCGGCCCGAGGTCACCGCTCCGTCGTCCGCAGGTCGTCGTCGGGATGAACACCGCCAACCGCCAAGGCCTGCTGACCGGCAACCCGTTGGCCCTGCGCGACTTGCGGCGTCGAGGGCGACGCAGTGTCAGGCACGTCGTCGTCGATGCCAACGCAGACCCCCACTGCAACCCGGTTCGCCGGAGCACGTCCCTGAAGGCCTTGTCCGCTGCCTGGATGTCCGCGCGCATTCGAGGATTGCCAGCCGCAGCTGCGCCGTTGCCTAGTCCCGCACGGGGTAGATCCCCTGATCGCAAATCAGGTACGTCATGTTGTTCGGCGCGGCAGCCCGCAGGTCAGGCAAGGCAAAGGTGGTCCGACCATCGCCGCCGTATGTTATCCCCAGCAGCGAGAACAGGGCCGAGTTCGAGGCAATCGGGAGCAGCTGTCCTCTCGCAGGGGTCCCTGCCCCCACCGTGCCCGCCGTGAGTCTGATTTCTCCCAACGTGCAGTCGGCCCCCCGACCGGCCGCGGCCAAGCCCGTGGATTCCCCGAATAGGCCGTCCAACTCGCTTGGGGGGCCCGCGGGCCCGGTGGCCCCCGGATCGCCCTTGGGCCCGATGGCGCCAGCTGCCCCGGTGTCGCCCTGTGGCCCGATCGGCCCTTCCGGTCCGGTCGCTCCGGTGTCGCCCTTGGGTCCCGGCGCGCCGGTCGCCCCCGGCACCCCTGCGTCCCCCTTCGGCCCAGTTGCCCCGGCGGCGCCGATAGCTCCAACGGGTCCCTGAGAGCCGGTCGCCCCTGTCGCACCTGCTTCACCCGCGGGCCCTGTGGCCCCATTCGGGCCAGTCGCTCCCACCGCGCCCGTCCGGCCGCGGGGGCCCTTGACGTTCCAGGTGATCAACCGCTCACCCCGACGGCAGGTCTTCCCCTCTGCGAGCAGGCGCATGTCGCCGGACCGCGCCACGCACGCTGACAGCGTGCTTGTCGACCCGGAGGCGGCGACGGCCATGGCACCACCCCCAAGCGCAGCCGCTCCCACACACAGGAGGGCGGCGGTGGTCAGTCCGACGTGCTGCGTGAGCTGCATGAGTGTCCACCTTCGGCCACGTGCGCGGATGAGAGTGGCCGACCGTAACCCGGGCATGGCCCCCGGGCTCGCCCATCACGCTCGACACGCGCCAACTCGTGGCAGCCACAAGGCCAGGGTCTGAATCGTCACGAATGGGCTGGACAGATGCCCGGACTTGAAGCTCAGACCGTTCCCCAGTGTCCCTGAAGGGAGTCAGTCCTCACATTGGGAGCCTCCACGCCCTGTGCAGACGCCACCACAACCTCAAACACGAAGCCGGCTGGACAGTCCAGCCCACACCCGGATCCGGACTCCGATGGACCAGCCCCCAAGGCGCCACCGCAACCACCCACCCCGACAACAACCACACCCTCGTCGCCTGACCGGGATGGACGGGCATCGCGGGACCCAGATCACGATCGGACCGACGGTTCCACCCGGCTTGTCAGACCCCTCGCGTAGGAATGAGACATGACTACAACGATGCTGTGGGGTGCCGGGATCGTGCTCGCTCTCGTGCTGGGCTGGCTGCTGCGCGGGTTGATGGACCGCCCGAGGCACGCCGCGGAACGGGCCGTTACCCAGGAGCGGCTGACTCGACTGGAGGCCGAACTATCAGCGGCCCGGGCGTCCGCTGAGGCCCAGGCCCAAGCACCCCAGCAGGTGGCGCAGGCCATGGCGCCGGTGGAGACCGCTCTGAGCCGACTCGAGGAGGCCGTGGCCCGGGCGGAGGGTGGGCGGGCCAGCTCCACGGCCCAGCTCGCCGAGCAGATGCGCGCCGTGGCCCAGGCCACGAGTGTGTCAACCGACGGCCTGCGGCGCGAGACGGCGCGACTCGTGGGGGCGCTCGGCCACAGCGAGGTGCGCGGGCGGTGGGGGGAGTTCCAGCTGCGCCGGTTGCTGGAGTCCTCCGGCCTGGTCCGCGACGTGCACTTCACCGAGCAGGAGAGCGTCTCCACGGACACGGGCGTGCTGCGCCCCGACGTCGTGCTCCACCTCGGCGAGGACAAGACGGTCGTCGTGGACGCCAAGGTCTCGCTGCGCGCGATCCTCGGCATCGAGGCCGGCGACCCGCAGGACGAGGTGGCCGCGGCACGCGCGCAGCACGCGCGGGAGGTCCGCACCCACGTCGATCGGCTGGCCAGCAAGGAGTATGCCCGGCAGTTCGACACCGCACCGGAGTTCGTCGTCATGTTCCTGCCCGCGGAGTCGCTGCTCTCCGAGGCACTCGCCTGCGACCCGGCACTTCTCGAGCACTCATTCGAGCGCAACGTCGTCCTGGCAACTCCGACGACGCTGATGGCCCTGACCCGCACGGTGGGCCACATCTGGCGCCAGGACGCCTTGGCCGCCAACGCCCAGGAGGTCCGGGCCCTGGGCCGCGAGATGGCCGAGAGGCTGGCGACCATGCTCGGACACCTCGACAAGCTGGGCTCGTCCCTGAGCTCGGGGGTGACCGCCTACAACCGGGCGATCGCGTCACTGGAGTCCCGTGTGCTCGTGACAGGTCGGCGGTTCACCGAGATGCAGGGCCTGCCGATCCCGCTGGACCCTCCGCGACAGGTGGACCAGCAGCCGCGCAGCCTCGCCGCCAAGTCATCCGACTCCACCGAGCCCGCCGCCCTCGACGCCCTCGAACGTCAGGCACTCGAGGCGAGCGAGCCACCCCGGGGCACGACCTCACCAGCCGTCGCCTGATCCAGCAGGGTTGGCGGACTACCATCGCTGCGTGACCCTGCCCTCACCCGGACCCGGCGATGCCGGGTGGGGACGTTCGGGGTCGCCCGTCAGCCCGGTCACCCAGTCACAGGACGCGACCGCCAACGCTGCCACTGCCTCCTCCGCCAACACGCAGGTGCCGGCGCAGGCCCGAGGATTCCGCGGCGGGCGGGTCGTGGCCCTTTCGACACTCGTGGTCATCGCCGTCGCGACCATCGAGGCAGCGATGCGCGACCGCATCGGGCTCTGGACCGGGGTCACGCTCGTCGCGGTGTCGATCATCGCCCCGCTCGTGACCCGCACTGGTGACCGATCGCTCCCGGCGATGATGCCGCCGCTGGCGTTCCTGGCCGCGGTGCTGATCGCCGGCCAACTGCTCGTGCCCGAGACCGGCGGGTCACTGCGCACCCGGGAGGCGGTCATGATCGTCCAGACCCTCGGCCCGAACGCCATGTGGGTGGTGGCCGCCACGATCCTGTCGACGTCCATCGCCGCCATCCGCCACTTCACCGACCGCTGAGAAGCGGGGATCACGCGCTCGGGCACCTCATGCTGCAGTGCTCGCGCTACTTCTTCCCGGCAGCCTTCAGGTCGCGACGCAACTCCTGCGGGAGGGCGAAGACCATGTGCTCCTCGACGGCATCGACGACCTCCAGGTCGTCGAACCCGAGTTCGGCAAGGCGGGCAAGCACGTCGCGCACCAGGATCTCGGGCACTGACGCCCCACTGGTCACGCCCACGGTCTCGGCTCCCTCGAACCAGCTCGGGTCCAACTCTGTCGCCAGGTCGACGCGGTACCCCGACTTGGCGCCGTACTGCAGTCCGACCTCGAGAAGGCGCACCGAGTTCGACGAGTTGGCCGACCCCACCACGATCAGCACGTCGCTGCGCGGGGCCACCTTCTTGACCGCGGTCTGGCGGTTCTGGGTCGCGTAGCAGATGTCATCGCTGGGAGGGCTGATCAGGCCCGGAACGCGATCGCGCAGGGCCCCCACAGTCTCCATGGTCTCGTCCACCGACAGCGTGGTCTGCGACAGCCACACCACCTTGTCGTCCGGGGCGATGTCGAGACCGGCAACCGACTCCGGGCCGTCCACCAGGGTCATCGCCTCGGGCGCCTCCCCCATGGTGCCCTCGACCTCCTCGTGGCCCTCATGGCCGATGAGCAGGATCCGGTAGCCCTCGTCGGCGAACCGACGGGCCTCGTTGTGCACCTTGGTGACCAGCGGGCACGTGGCATCGATGGTGCGCAGGTTGCGCTCGGCGGCCTCCTCGTGGACGGACGGCGCGACCCCGTGCGCGCTGAACACCACCGTGGCCCCCTCCGGCACCTCGTCGGTCTCGCTGACGAACACGGCACCGCGCGCCGCCAGGGAGTCGACCACGTAGCGGTTGTGGACGATCTCCTTGCGGACGTAGACCGGCGCCCCGTACAGCTCGAGGGCCTTCTCGACGGCGACCACGGCCCGGTCCACGCCCGCGCAGTAGCCGCGCGGCGCAGCGAGCAGGACCTTGCGACCCGATTCAGACATGCACCCATGGTAGGGCGGCCCGGCATTGTCTGCCGCCTGTCGTACTCTCGCGACCATGGCCACAGCCCCCCATGCCGCCCCCTCGGACGGCAGCCCCACGGACGGCTCCGCACCCGAACGCGCATGGCCCGTCCGCGAGATCTCGGTCAAGCTGCGTGACTACATCGCCCGCCTGAGCCGTGTCTGGATCGAAGGTCAGGTCGTGGAGGTCAGCCGGCGCAGCGGCTCGCAGGTCTACCTGACGGTCCGCGACGTCGACGTCGACGCCTCGGTGTCCGTCGTGATCCCGGGAGGCCTCGACCGCGCCATGAATCCGCCCCTGGCCGCCGGGCAGCGCGTCCTGCTGCACGTGCAGTGCGAGTACTGGGTCCGCAACGGCCGGCTCATGCTGCGCGCCAGCGAGATCCGCCCCGTCGGCATCGGCGAGCTGCTTGCCACCCTCGAGCGCCGCAAGCAGCAGCTTGCCGCCGAGGGCCTGTTCGCCCCCGAGCTCAAGCGGCGCCTGCCGCTGCTCCCCCGGCGGGTCGGGCTGATCACCGGCGTCAACGCCCAGGCGATGCACGACGTCATCACCAACGCACGCCACCGATGGCCGTCGGCGCAGTTCGAGGTTCGTGAGGGTGCGGTACAGGGAGCCTCGGCCGTGAGCACCATGATCCGCAGCCTCACCGAGCTCGACGCGGATGAGACGGTCGAGGTCATCGTGTTCGCCCGCGGCGGCGGCAGTCTCGAGGACCTGTTGCCGTTCAGCGACGAGTCCCTGATCCGTGCGGTGGCCGCCGCCCGGACGCCCGTGGTGAGCGCGATCGGTCACGAGCAGGACGCCCCCCTGCTCGATCTCGTCGCCGACCTGCGCGCCTCGACCCCCACCGACGCCGGCAAGCGGATCGTCCCCGACTGGGCCGAGGAGACACGGCGCATCAGCGACCGACGCACCAGCCTCGACCGGACGATGCTGGCACGGCTCGACCAGGCCGCCACCTGGTTGGAGCAGACCCGCACCCGCCCGGCCATGGCCGACCCGGCCGGGCTCCTGCCCCGGCTCTCGGCCGAGGTCAGCACTGCTCGGCAGCGCGCGTTCCGCGCTGTGGAGCATCGGATCAGCACCCAGGAGCGCGACCTCGCCCACCTGCGGGCACGGGCCCGCGCCCTGTCCCCGTTGGCCACCCTCGATCGCGGCTACGCGGTGGTCGTCGGCCCGACCGGCCTCGTCCACGCCGCCGACCAGCTGCATCCTGGTGACGAGGTGCGGGTACGTGTCGCCACTGGTCACTTCCGAGCTGACGTCACCGACGTAGCATCGGCGTCATGACCGAGCCCACCGCGCCCGCCGGGTCCACGGCGCCCACCGAGTCGACCCGGCCCACCACCCCCCTGCCCGGAGGGAACCCCGAGGACCTCGCCGGCCTCAGCTACGAGCAGGCGCGGGCGGCCCTGGACCAGGTCGTGTCCGCGCTCGAGTCGAGCACCGTCAACCTCGAGATGTCCCTCGCCCTCTGGGAGCGAGGCACCGCCCTGGCCGACATCTGCCAGGCGCACCTCGACGGGGCCCGCGAGCGGATCGAGGCCGCGAGGCCTGGCCTGACGGCCAGCGGACCGGTGCCGGAGTAGGCCAGGCAACGCACGGGCGTCCTCACCCCTCGACCAGCGCCAACGTTCCCGCCAGGGTCTCCAACTCCGCCCACGACGCGGACCCGGTCACCACGGTGGCCGTCCCATCCTCGACGAGGACCAGCGACCGGCGCTCGTCGGGCGTGGGATCGCCCTCCATCCGAGTCCACTCACGCCCGCCGACCGTGACCATCCCGACAGCGACGCCGTTGCGTGTCTCGGTCTCGACCCATTCCTGCTGGGCGGCGCCGGCCTGCTCCGGGAAGACTCCGCGCTGGAGGATCGCCGCGTACTCCTCCTCCGGCGTGTAGAAGCCGGCGCGCCAGCCCAGCGTCCCATCAGCCTGCGGCTCCACCCGGGCGCTGGTCGCGGGCCACGGGAACGTCACAGGCGGAGCGAGGACCTCGTACGAGGCCGCATCCGCAGCCGACGCGGCGACCGGCGCCCATTCGACCTCGCGGATCGCGTCCGAGCTGCGCGGATGCGAGAAGTACATCCAGATCAGCAGGACGACGGCCACCAGCCCCAGCGAGCGGAGCATGTCCGTGCCGAGCTGGCGTCCGCGCGACGGCGCCCGGCCGACGACCTGCTCTCCCATGGACACGATGGTGGACCATGCAGGCCCGGTCCGCACAATCTGCCCCCACCGCCGCACCCCTGTCCCTCGGACTAGGCTCGTTGCATGGCCGACTTCACCTACACCGAGATGCTGCCGATCGGCGCCGACGAGACGCCCTACCGTCTGCTCACCACCGAGAGCGTGAGCACCGTGGAGGCTGCTGGGCGCACGTTCCTGCAGGTCTCCCCCGAAGCACTGCGGCTGCTGGCCTATGAGGCCATCCACGACATCCAGCACCTGCTGCGCCCGGCCCACCTCGCCCAGCTCCGTCGGATCCTCGACGACCCCGATGCCAGCCCGAACGACCGCTTCGTGGCGCTGGACCTGCTCAAGAACGCCAACATCGCCGCTGGTGGTGTCCTGCCGATGTGCCAGGACACGGGCACCGCGATCGTCATGGGCAAGCGCGGCCAGCAGGTGCTCACCGAGGGTCCCGATGAGGCTGCGCTGTCCCGCGGGATCTTCGACGCCTACCAGAACCTGAACCTGCGCTACTCCCAGCTCGCCCCCCTGACGATGTGGGACGAGCGCAACACCGGAACGAACCTGCCCGCCCAGATCGAGCTCTACGCCGACACCGAGCCCGGCCACGAGCTGGCCTACAAGTTCCTCGTCATGGCCAAGGGCGGGGGCAGCGCCAACAAGTCGTTCCTGTTCCAGGAGACCAAGGCCCTGCTCAACCCCGCCTCGATGACGCGGTTCCTCGACGAGAAGCTGCGCAGCCTGGGCACGGCGGCCTGCCCGCCCTACCACCTGGCCATCGTCATCGGAGGAACCAGCGCTGAGTACGCGCTGAAGACAGCGAAGTACGCCTCAGCGAAGTACCTCGACGGGCTGCCCTCATCCGGCAGCGCCGGGGGTCACGCGTTCCGTGACCTGGAGATGGAGGCCGAGGTCCTGACGCTCACGCAGAAGTTCGGGATCGGCGCCCAGTTCGGCGGCAAGTACTTCTGCCACGACGTCCGCGTGGTCCGCCTGCCCCGGCACGGCGCGAGCTGCCCGGTGGCGATCGCCGTCTCCTGCTCGGCCGACCGGCAGGCGCTGGCGAAGATCACGCCCGAGGGCGTCTTCCTCGAGCAGTTGGAGCGCGATCCCGCGCACTACCTGCCGGAGGTCACCGATGAGCACCTCGACGACACAGTGGTCCGCATCGACCTGGACCAGCCGATGGACGCGATCCGCGCGCAGCTGACAGCACTTCCCGTCAAGACCCGGGTCTCGCTGACCGGCACCCTGGTCGTGGCCCGCGACATCGCCCACGCGAAGGTCAAGGAGATGCTCGACCGGGGCGAGGCGATGCCCCAGTACCTGCGCGACCACCCCGTCTACTACGCAGGGCCGGCCAAGACCCCCGCGGGCTACGCGTCCGGGTCGTTCGGGCCGACCACGGCCGGGCGCATGGACGCCTACGTCGACCAGTTCCAGAAGGCCGGCGGATCCCTGGTGATGCTGGCCAAGGGAAACCGCTCCGCAACCGTGACCGATGCCTGCCGGGCCAACGGTGGCTTCTACCTCGGTTCGATCGGAGGTCCGGCCGCCCGCTTGGCCAAGGACAACATCCGCTCGGTCGAGGTCCTGGACTTCCCCGAGCTCGGGATGGAGGCGGTGTGGCGCATCGAGGTCGAGGACTTCCCCGCGTTCGTCGTCGTGGACGACAAGGGCAATGACTTCTTCGCCGAGACCTCGAAGCCCACGATCACCTCGATCCCGGTGGGGCCTCCGGCCGGTTGATCCTCCGGCCCCATGGACCTCCGGTCTAGTACCAGTGGTGCGAGCGCCAGAACGACCAGGCGTTGCATGGTGAGCCGTAACGGCTCTTGATGTACTTCGCGCCGACCTTGATCTGGATCTCCGGGCTGTTCATGTACTGCGAGGTGGAGTACCCCATCGCGCCCCACACCCGGGAGGACGTCTGCGGGATCCCGCGGTAGATCCCGTTCGGGTTGCTCACCCAGTAGCGCCAGCCGCTCTCGCGGGTCCACAGGGTCGACAGGCAGGACATCTGGCCGGAGGACCAGCCGTACGTCCGCGAGATGTACGCGGCCGCGTAGCGCTTGCTGGCCGCCGGGGCGCCAGCACGGGGCATCACGCCACGCGAGGCCTTCTTGGCGGCACGGGCTTCGGCGGCCCGCTTCTTCAGGTCGCGCTTGATCCTCGTGAGCGCCTTGGCGGTGACCACCCCGTTCGCCTTGACCCCGGCCGAGCGCTGGGCCTTCTTGACCTTCTTCCGGGTCGCGGCATCGAAGGTTCCCGTCGCCGGGACCTTGAGCAGCTCCTGCAGGGCGGCGACATCCGGTCCGGAGTCGCCGAGGCGAAGGACCCGGTCGCCGAGCGCGAACGTGACCGGGGCAGCAGCGGTGGCCGCCGCCGGATCCGCCGGCTGAGCATTGGGATCAGGCAGCGGAGCCACGGCCGGGTCGCCCGTCGCTGCCGGTGCTGGGGCCTCCTCGGCGTGCGCCGGGGCTCCCGCCACCGCCGGAAGGCTGACCACGAGCAGGGCGCTGACGAGGGCCGCCAGGAGCCGCCGCTTGGGCATCGCGGAGGGGCTGGTGAGTGCTGGAAGTACAGAGGGGGAAGGGCTCATGAACACCGGAGCGTGCCATCTGAACGGCTGTGGACTCCAGCCGGAAATCATGGCGAGACCGCTCTCTGGAGTGACCCGCATCACATCTGCGCCTGGATGATTCGGTCATCCAAGGACATCCGTCACACTGGTTGCAGCTGTCGGTGTGAGGTATGCCACAGCCGGGACCTAGGTCATGAACCGGGCGACGTCGGACCAAACGACCGTCAGTTGGGCAGGTCCTCCAGCATCTCGGTGACCAGCGCTGCGATCGGCGAGCGCTCGCTGCGGGTCAGGGTGACGTGGGCGAACAACGGGTGCCCCTTGAGCTTCTCGACCACGGCGACGACGCCGTCATGGCGACCCACGCGCAGGTTGTCGCGCTGGGCCACGTCATGGGTCAGCACGACCCGCGAGTCCTTGCCGATGCGCGACAGGACGGTCAGCAGGACGTTGCGCTCCAGCGACTGGGCCTCATCCACGATGACGAACGCGTCGTGCAACGAGCGGCCACGGATGTGGGTCAGCGGCAGGACCTCGAGCATGCCCCTGTCGAGGACCTCGTCGACCACCTCGGAGGTGGTGATCGCGCCGAGGGTGTCGAAGACCGCCTGCCCCCAGGGCGACATCTTCTCGTGCTCGCTGCCAGGCAGGTAGCCGAGCTCCTGGCCACCGACGGCGAACAGGGGCCGGAACACCACGACCTTGCGGTGCTGCTGGCGCTCGAGCACCGCCTCCAACCCGGCGCACAGTGCCAGCGCGCTCTTGCCGGTGCCGGCCCGGCCACCGAGGCTGACGATCCCGATGTCGGGGTCGAGCAGCATGTCCAGGGCGATCCGCTGCTCGGCCGAGCGGCCGTGCAGCCCGAAGGCCTCCCGGTCGCCGCGCACCAGCCGAAGCCGCTTGTCAGCGGTGACCCGAGCCAGGGCGGAACCCCGCTCCGAGACCAGCACCACGCCGGTGTTGCAGGGCAGGTCCCGGGCCTGGTCGAGGTCGATCCGCTCGTTGTCGTAGAGCTCGTTGACGACCGTGGAGCCGACCTCGATCTCCTCGATGCCGGTCCAACCGGTGGACACGACGAGCTCCGCCCGGTACTCCTCGGCCTGCAGGCCGAGGGTGGAGGCCTTCACCCGCAGGGGCAGGTCCTTGCTGACCACGACGACGTCACGGCCCTCGGCGGCGAGGTTGCGGGCAACGGCCAGGATCCGGGTGTCGTTGTCGCCGAGCTGCATGCCAGTGGGCAGCCGCGAGAGGTCGGAGTGGTTGAGCTCGACGCGCAGGCTGCCGCCCTCATCGTTGAGCGGGATGCGCTCGTCGAGCCGTCCGTAGTCCACCCGGAAGTCGTCGAGCATGCGCAGGGCCTGACGGGCGAAGTAGCCCAGCTCGGGATGGGTGCGCTTGGCCTCCAGCTCGATGATCACGACCAGCGGGATGACGACCTCGTGCTCGTCGAAGCGGAACACCGCTCGCGGGTCGGACAGCAGGACGGAGGTGTCGAGGACGTAGCAGCGACGCGCCTCCGTTCGAGCTCGGCTGGATCGGGGCTTCGTCGCAGTCGGCACACGCGCCTCCACAGTCGGGTCGGACGGCTCGGGGTGCGCCCGACGCCACGAATCTAGGCCGCCTGCGGCACGAGGGCCGGTCGACACGCCGCGTGCGGGGTGCCCGGCACCGAGCGTCCGGCGAAACGTCACGCCCCGGCCACCGCCCCGACGCGCGACGGTCGCTCAGGAGCCGTAGCGCCGTTCGCGGGCCGCGTAGTCGCGCAGGGCGCGCAGGAAGTCCACGCGCCGGAAGTCCGGCCAGTAGGCCTCGCAGAAGTAGAACTCCGAGTGCGCGCTCTGCCAGAGCAGGAATCCCGAGAGGCGCTGCTCGCCGGAGGTCCGGATGACCAGGTCGGGGTCGGGCTGACCCTTCGTGTAGAGGTGCGCCGCGATGTGCTCGACATCCAGGTCCGCGGCCAGGTCCTCCAGGGTCATGCCCGCCGCGGCGCCCTCCTGCAGCAGCGCGCGCACGGCGTCGACCAGCTCCTGGCGTCCGCCGTACCCGACGGCCACGTTGACGGACATCCCGTCGATGCCCGCTGTCCTGGCCTCGGCGAGCTCCAGCACCTGCCGCGTGCGGGCAGGAAGCGGATCCTTGGCCCCGACGTGCCGGATCGCCCACTTGCCCGAAGCGGCGAGCTCCTCGATGGAGCCCTCGATGATCCGCAGCAGTGGGTCGAGCTCCTCGATCGGTCGGGCCAGGTTGTCGGTGGACAGCAGCCACAGCGTGACGACCTCCACCCCGACCTCGTCGCACCACTCGAGGAACTCCGAGATCCGCGCGGCACCCGCCCGGTGCCCGGCAGCGCTGCTCGACCCCTGCTCGGTGGCCCAGCGCCGATTGCCGTCGAGGATGACCCCCACGTGGCGCGGGATGTCGCCCTGGCTGAGGTCGTGGGCCAACCTGCGCTCGTAGAGACCATAGACCAGGTCATCCAGACCCATGGGTGCCTCCCGACGCGACCTCGTACCCGTCGTGGAGGCTATCGCACGGCCGTGACGACGAGTGTCGCCGCAGCGAAGTGCGCGGCCCACCCGCCGAGGGTGAACGAGTGGAACACCTCGTGGAACCCGAACCACTTCGGCGACGGGTTCGGCCACTGCGTTGCGAACACCCCGGCCCCGACCGTGTAGAACAACCCGCCGAGCAGAATCAGGCCCAGGACCCAGGCGTGCCGGGTGTCGGACAGTGTGTCCGAACGCAGGAACGCGGGCAGGAACATCGCCGAGGCCCACCCCAGCGCCAGGTACATGGGCACGAACAGCCAGCGCGGGGCGCGCACCCACGCCAACCGGACGACCGCGCCGCCGACCGCGCCGAGCCAGAGGACCGCCAGCAGCGAACGGGCCGGTCCCGGCCCCAGCAGGGCGACCGCGAAGGGCGTGGCGCTGCCGGCGATGACCAGGAAGATGTTGGCGTGGTCCCAGCGCTGCAGGATGCCGGTGACCCGGGGCGAGAACCGACCGAGGTGGTAGACGGCCGACACCGAGAACAGCAGGATCGTGGTGAGCGCGAACAGCACCGCGGGGATGCGCAGGCCCGAGGGCGCGAGGATGGCCAGTAGGACAGTCGCCGTCCCGGCGATCGGAGCCGCCACCAGGTGCAGCCACCCGCGCAGGACGGGCTTGACCGACAGGTAGTGCTCCCGCAGGGAATCAGCGGGGTTCATGGACGAAGTATGGGCGGGGTGGTGACCCCTCAGCAAGGCGCGGGCAGTCAGTCCAGGTCGACGACCACCGGAGCGTGATCGCTGGGGGCCGGCGTGCCCTTGACCCCGGGCTTGCGTGCATCCCGATCCACGACCGCCGCACGCACAGATCCAGCGAAGGCGGGGTTGGCATAGACCAGGTCGATGCGCATCCCCATCGCCTTGTGGAACGAGCCCGCCCGGTAGTCCCAGAACGTGTACGGGTGCGGGCCCTTGCTGATCGTGGGGACGACATCGGACAGGCCCAGCGCCCGCAGCTCGGCCAGCGCCGCCCGCTCGGGCGCAGTGACGTGGGTGCTCTGGGCGAACGCACCGATGTCCCAGACATCCTCGTCGGCGGGAGCGACGTTGAAGTCCCCCAGGACGGCGAACGGCACATCCGCGGCCGCCACCGTGGCCAGGTGCCCGGCAAGTGCGTGCAGCCAGGCCAGCTTGTACTCGTAGTGCGGGTCGTCCGGGGTGCGGCCGTTGGGCACGTACACCCCGGCCACCCTGACCCCGCCGCAGGTCGCCGCGATGTAGCGCGCCTCCGGGGCATCGGCAGGGTCGGGGAACCCGGGGACCCCCGGGATGTCGGTCTCGAGCTCGGCGATCCCGACCCGCGAGAGCAGGGCCACGCCGTTCCAGCGACCCTGCCCGCGATGCACGGACTCGTACCCGGCAGCCGCGATCTCCTGCGTCGGGAACGCGTCCTGGGCGATCTTGGTCTCCTGCAGCACGAGCACGTCCGGCTCGGTCGCCTCCAGCCAGGACAGCAGTCGCGGCAGCCGCGCGGGCAGGGAGTTCACGTTCCAGGTCGCGATGCGCACGCCCGTGATTCTGGCACCCGCGGGCCGCATTCCGGGACCAGCGCGGGAGCGACCCCCGCCACTGAGCACAAGGTGATCGCGTGATCACGCTGCGTTCGCCCCGGGCGGGACGAAACCCCGCGGCGAATCGCCGGGGCAATGCCGGTCCGGCCGCGCCGGAATGGCAGGATCCCCCCATGTCCGTGTCCCTCGCCGTCGGTGACATCCGCCGAATCGCGCACGGGCCGCTTCGCAAGCTGTTCATCGGACAGTTCCTCAACGCTCTGGGCAGCGGGCTGACCCTGGCCCTGCTCATCACCTACCTGCACGTGGTCCGTGACCTCCCCCTGCAGCAGGCCACGCTCCTGCTCGCGTGGCAGGCACTGCTCGCACTGGCGTTCTCGCCCCTCGCAGGCAGCCTTGTCGATCGGGTCGGGCCCCGACCCGTCCTGATGGGTGCGGTCCTGGTCGAGGCTGTGGGTGTCTTCGCCTATGGTCACGTGACCACCGCGATGCAGGCATTCGCCGCCATGACGGTGGTCGCCATCGGCGGTGCCGGGATCTGGGGGCCGTCCTCCGCGCTCACGGCACGACTCGTGGCTCCTGCTGACCGAGCCACCGCCTTCGGCTTCGCATTCATGCTGCTCAACCTGGGCCTGGGCCTCGGGGGCCTTATCAGCGCCACCATCGTCGACACCGACGACGTCAGCACCTTCCAGTGGCTGTACACGGTGTCGGCGCTGACCTACGTGGCCCTCTTCCTGGCCGTGCTCGCGATGGGGCGGGTCGGCGGAGTCCCGGTCCCCGACACCGACGGCACGGCCGACATCAGCTCACCGCCGTCCGCGGACGGCGGCTGGGCGGAGGTCCTTCGCGACCGCACCCTCCTGAGGTTCGCCGCCACCGGGCTGCTGCTGATGACGTTCGGCTACGGCAGCATCGATGCCGGTGTCGGGGTGTTCATCAAGAAGACCCTGGGCCTCAGCGAGAACCTGATCGGCGTGGTGTTCGCCGCCAACACGATCGTGATCGTGCTGTGCCAGCTCTTCGTCCTCTCGATCGTCAAGGGCCGGTCCCGATCGCGCATCCTGGCGGCCGTGGGCGTGACCTGGTCGCTGAGCTGGCTGCTCTTCGGATCGGCCCTCAAGCTCGAGGAGTGGCTCGCCGTGGCGGCCCTCATCTTGGCGATGGTGGTCTTCGCTGTCGGCGAGACGCTGTGGTCCCCGACTGCCCCGGCGCTGCTCAACGACCTGGGCCCCGAGCACCTCCGCGGTCGCTACAACGCCTTCCAGTCGGTCCTGTGGGGACTCTCCGGAGCACTCGGGCCGGTGATCACAGGCATCTTCCTGGGCGCCGAGCTGGGCGGGGCCTGGACCCTGACGCTGGCTGCAGGGTGCCTCCTGGCCACTCTGCTCGCGCTGCGGCTGGGCCACCACCTCACGCCGGGACAGGACGGCCGCGAGGTCACCGCGGAACCGCCCGACGACGACCCCCACCCAGCCCGGGACGGCGGCGACCCCGACCTCGACCCCTCACGCGCGGTGGATGCCCGCTGAGCCGAGCGGTCGGGCCGTGACGCGTCCCCTGTGACTCAGGCCCCGGGGAGCTGCGGGCGCTCGGAGCCGCCCACCGACTTCTTGCGGGGCTTGCGCTTGACCTCCACACCACCGAACAGCGCCGCGCCCTTGATGCGCAGGACCGGGGCGCCGGGCTGGCCGGGGCCCTCTGCCTTCTGGTCGAAGCCGCCGAAGATGCCGACGCCGTCGACGTGGACCGTCAGTCCCTCGGGCACCGTGATCTCCACACCACCCATCACCGCCACGGCGATGATCTCGCACTCGGCCTGGGAGAACGTCGAGCGGGTGAGATCGAGCTCGACCCCACCGAACATGGCGAACGCGGTCAGCTGGGCGGGCATGACCCACTCCCCCTTGCGGGTGGCCCCGCCGAAGATCGCCACCACCGACGACGAGGACGCGTCCACCCCGCCCGGCGCGTGCCACCCGGACACGGGAGCCGGCGCGGACTGGGGCGGGACGGCCAGCGCCATCCCGGTCAACGGGGCCAGGGCAGCCGCCACGGTCGCCGGCGGAAGGCCGTCGAGGACCGGTACGAGGTCGGCAGCGGTGCGCGCACCCAGGGTCGCGCTCAGCCGATCCTCGTACTCCTCGCGGTTCAACCGCCCCTCGGCGTAGGCATCGCCGATGACGTCGGCCATCCGGGCCCTGTCGGCATCGGAGACCAGGACCCGACCAGCCGCCCCGAGGGGGCCGTCCTCGGGGCCGGGTGGGATCTCGGACAGGCTCACGGCGCCGCGACCCCAGCCTCGAGCTGATGGGTGATCCGGCGCTCGAACACGAACGACATGAACGGGATCGTGCCGGCCAGCGCCACGAGCACGGTGCGTCCGGGCGTCCATCGGGCGCGGATCGCCACGTCGAGCACCGTCACGAGATAGACCATGTACAGGAAACCATGCAGTTGCCACCCGAGGGCGTACCAGAGCGAACCCTCGTTGCCCAGGAGGTACTTCCAGGGCAGTCCCACGACGGTCATGAACGCCAGCAGCACCCCGGTGACCCATGCCATCACCTGGAACCGCTTGTACGCACCCGACCTCAGGATGGTCGCGGGGGCGGGTGCGGCGTGCGTGCTCATCGGGAGGTCTCCTGCTCGGCGGGTCGGCGGACGTGGTCGTGGCGGAAGCGGCTCCAGAAGAAGAGCACGAACCCGGCGAACACGACCCATTGGAGCGCGTAGGCCGCGTTGCGCCAGTTCAGGCCCACCTCGGCTCCGGGCAATTCTGTCACCTGCAGCGGCAGCGGCTGGCCCTCGCCCGCGGGGCGCAGGTCGGTGAGCGCGAACCATCCCGAGCGCACGGGGTAGCCGGCGTGCTCCGCGAGGGCGCCGGTGTCGACCGCGATCAGGGTCGGTGGGTCACCGTCGGTGAGGATCGGGGCTGCCTGCCGGGAGTCAGCGACCAGGACGCCGACCAGATCGACGATCCCGGTGGGGGGTGGGGTCGGTCGCTGGCCGGCGGGCACCCACCCGCGGACCACCGCGACCGAGGTGCTCGCCGGGTCCGCCGAGGTGCCGTCGTCGGGGGATACCGAGCCGTCTGCTGCGGTGGGCTGCATCGGCGTCAGCACCCAGGCGCCGTCCTGGCCCTCCCGCGGGCGCGGGGCGACCAGGACCTCGTGCTCGGTGTCGAAGACCCCCGTGATGCCGACACGCATGCCGCTGAAGGCCGTGGCCGGGTCCAGGTCGGCCAGCGCCACCACGGGGCCGTCGGGAACGGCATCGGCCTCGGAGCGGTTTGCCCGGTCCCACTGCCAGCGGGCGGCCACGATGCACACCAGGACCGCCAGGACGGTCAGGACGTGGAAGCCCAGCCGGCGGGGATCGGACCAGGACCCACCTGCGGACATCAGCGAGAGTCGCCCTCGACCGTGCCGGGGCTACCGGTATCGCTGGGTCCCGTCGGTGCACCCGCCCGAGCCGACCCGAGGTTGGCCTGCGCCCTGCGCAGGTGCCGCACGAACGACCACAGGAGCAGGATCAGCGCGGCCAGGAGGAACAGGAAGGGCAAGGAGGCCAACGGGCTGGGCCGCACCGTCGCCGGATCGATCTCCTCCGCTGCGACCAGGGCCGCCAGAACACCGTGCATGCCAACCTCCGAGCTGCGAATGCGCTGCGGGTACTAGTGTCGCAGCATCATGTCGCCCACACGAACGGCCGGTCACCCCGCGCAGTGGCCCGCACACATCCGTGAGCGGTACGGCGTCACCGATCGCCCACGATGGGTCCCTGCCCTGCTCGCCGGCCTGGGCCTGGCCCTGCTGGCCGTGGTCACCTTCCTCGGGGTGCGGCTGTCGAATGCGGCCATCGACGCCGGGATCCTCACCTACAGGACCGTCTCCGACGAGCGGATGACGATCGGCTACGAGGTCGAGCGCCGCCGGGCCACTCCCGCGACCTGTGTCCTGCGGGCGCGAGCCATGGACGGCTTCGACGTCGGCTACGCGGTCGTCGAGCTCCCCCGGCGCAGGGGCGGACCTACCACACCTTCGAGATGCGCACCGCGTACCGGGCGCTTGTCGGCGAGCTGGTCGGGTGCGGCCTGGACGTACCGCCCCCGGGGATCCCCGGTGCGCAGTTCCGACCCGGGACCGTGGCGCCGGTCCAGCCGTGGACGGCGTCCGAACCCTGACCCGGTGGCCCGGTGCTACCCTCGACGACCTACTGATCACAGCCCAGGAGCCCGCCGTGTCCGAGAGCCCCCAGACCACCTGGTTGACCCAGGAGGCCCACGACCGCCTCGCCGGCGAGCTCGAGGAGCGCCAGACCACGCGGCGTACCGAGATCACCCAGCGGATCGCCGCCGCGCGTGAGGAGGGCGACCTCAAGGAGAACGGCGGCTACCACGCGGCCAAGGACGAGCAGGGCAAGAACGAGGCGCGCATCCGCCAGCTGCGCCAGATGCTCGACCACGCCCAGATCGGCTCCCCTCCCTCCGAGGAGGGTCAGGCCGCCCACGGCATGGTCATCTCCGTCGAGCTGGTCGCCAGCGGCCGCACGATGACCTTCCTGCTCGGCTCGCGTGAGGAGGCCGCGCACGCCACCGTCGACGTCATCTCCCCGTCGTCCCCGATGGGGGCCGCGGTGGACGGCGCGAGGGTGGGCGACGAGGTCACCTACACGACCCCCGCGGGCAAGGAGCTGACCGCGCGGATCACCCACGTGGAGCCCTACTCGGGGTGACTCGCGGGGGTCACCACTCCTCCAGGCGCACCCGGAACCCACTGGTCCGCAGCGCGGCGGCCACATGCTCGCAGTGCGCAGGGCCACGGGTCTCCAGGTGCAGGGACACGTCGACCTCACCGACCGAGAGCCCGGCCGTCGTGCGCAGGTGCTCGACAGAGATCACGCTGGCCGACAGTCCGGCCACCTCCGCGAGCAGTGCCGCGAGCCCACCGGGCCGGTCGGAGATGCGCACCCGCAGCTGCAGGTAGCGCCCGGCGGCGACCATGCCGTGCTCCAGCACCCGCGCCAGCAGCAGCGGGTCGACGTTGCCGCCGGACAGGACGACGACGACGGGCGGCTCGATGCCCGGTCGCGTCCTCGAGCAGCGCTGCCACCCCGGCGGCCCCGGCGGGCTCCACCAGCAGCTTCGAGCGCTCCAGGACCAGGAGCAGCCCTCGGGACAGGGAGTCCTCGGACACCGTGCGGATCTCGACGTGCCGATCGGCGATGATCGCCAGCGGTACGACGCCGGGACGGCCGACCGCGATGCCGTCGGCCATGGTGCTCATGCGCTCGAGTGCGACCGGATGGCCGGCCGCGAGCGAGGCGGGGTAGGCCGCGCGCCTGGGCGGCCTGGACGCCGATCACCCGAACGTTGGGGGCCAGCGCACCCATGACGGTCGCGATCCCGGCGACAAGCCCACCTCCGCCGGTGCACACCAGGACGGTGCGCACGTCCGGCACCTGCTCGAGGATCTCCAACCCGATGGTCCCCTGGCCGACGACGATGTCCTCGTGGTCGAACGGGTGGATCAGCACCGCCCCGGTCCGCTGGGCGAACTCGGTGGCCGCGACCAGCGCGTCGTCGATGGTCGACCCGACGGTGATGATCTCGGCGCCGTAGGCCCGGGTGGCGGCCAGCTTGGGCAGGGGCGCCCCGATGGGCATGAACACCGTCGTGTGGATCCCCAGGCCACGGGCGGCCTTGGCCACGCCCTGCGCATGGTTGCCCGCGCTGGCCGCCACAACGCCGGCGGCCCGCTCCTCCGGGCTCAGCCGCGACAGCCGGACATGGGCGCCGCGCACCTTGAAGGACCCCGCCACCTGCAGGTTCTCGCACTTGAGCCACACCGGTCCACCGACCTGGTCGGCGAGGTAGGTGGCCGGGGCCACGGGGGTCACGCGGGCGACCCCCACCAGCAGGTCGCGCGCCTCTCGGATGGCCTGCAGCGTCACGGGCATGGGCCCATGGTGGCCCACCCACTGGCAGGATGACCCCTTGTGCTGGGTCAACGGGTCTTCGCGTGGGCCCGGCGCACCCCCTACCTGGCCGACCTCCCCCGCGACGTCGCGGTCCTGTCCTTCGTGGCGTTCGCCGTGGCCCTCGGGTACGGCATCGCGGCCCCGGCCCTGCCCGTGTACGCCCGCACGTTCGGCGTCTCGGCGTTCCTCGCCTCCACCGTCATCTCCGGCTTCGCGCTGATGCGCCTGCTCAGCGCAGCACCCGCCGGGATCATGGTCGACCGGTTCGGCGAGCGGCGGATCATGTCGATCGGCATCTGGGTCGTCGCCGGCTCCTCGCTCATGACGGCCCTGGCGCAGAGCTTCGGCCAGCTGCTGGTCCTGCGCGGTGTCGGCGGGATCGGGTCGTCGATGTTCACGGTCTCGGCCATGGCCCTGCTGCTGCGCACCGCCGGACCCGAGCAGCGCGGACGGGCGTCCGGGGCGTTCCAGGCGGGGTTCCTGTTCGGCGGCGTGACCGGTCCGGCGATCGGTGGGGCGGTCACCGGCATCTCGATCCGCGCCCCGTTCGTGGTGTACGGACTCACCCTGGTCGTGGCCGGCCTGCTGGCCTCGCGGTTCCTGTCGCGCACTCCGGTGGAGGTGGCCGCGCGGACGGCCAGCCCCGAGGGTGGGGACATCTCCGAGGGTGCGGGCCAGCCCCGAGGCACCGGGACAGCCCCGAGGGTAGGGCCAGCGCCGAGGGTGGGGCCAGCCCCGAAGGTGGGGCCAGCTCCGAGGGCAGGGCCAGCCCCGAGGGTGGGGCCAGCCCCGAGGGTGGGGCCAGCTCCGTGGGTGTGGCCAGCTCCGTGGGTGTGGCCAGCTCCGAAGGTGGGGCCAGCGCCGAGGCAGGGGCCAGCCCCGAGGGATCCATCATCTCCGACGGGCAGACTGCTGGGGCTGTGCCTGCCGACCCCGGCGCACCACCACCCCGTCGTCTCCACCGCCTCATCAGGCCGCAGCCCCTTCAGCGCTCAGGCCGGGGCGGCGCAGGGCAGCACGGCTGGCGACGGAGCCGTCGATCCCGCCGGCTCCCCCCGTACGTTCAAGGCACCACCGGCGTCCCTGGCCGCCGCCCTGCGCAGCGCGGCCTATCGGGCGGCGCTCATGGTCAACCTGTCCAGCGGCTTCATCGTGTTCGGCTTGCGGATCTCGTTGGTTCCGCTGTTCGTCACCGAGGGGCTGAAACAGGGCGTCGGACTGGTCGGCATCGGCTTCCTGTGCGCGGCCGCCACCCAGGCCGTGATGCTGATCCCCGCTGGGCGCTGGACCGACCGGTCAGGTCGGCGGGGCTCGATGCTCGTGGGCACGCGACCCTCACCGTCGCGATGCTCCTGCTCGCACTCGAGACCGGGGCCGTGGGGTTTCTCCTGGCGATGGCCGCCTCCGGGCTCGCCTCCGCGTTCCTGGCGCCCGCCTCCGCAGCCGTCGTCGGTGACCTCACCCGCGGGTTGTCGGGCGGTCGAGTGGTCTCCGCCTACCAGATGGTCGGCGACCTCGGCGGGATCCTCGGCCCGCTGATCGCCGGTGCGCTCGCGGACGCAGTCGGATTCCAGTGGGCGTTCGCAGCCGGGGTGGTGATCGGGCTGCTCACCATGGCCTTCGTCGTCGTCATGCCCGAGACCCTGCGCCGGGAATGACCGACCTGCAGAATGCGGACACCTGTGTCCGCCACGTGCACGCCGTTGTCCGGATCCTGCAGGTCGCGACCTGAGGCCCGAGGGGAGGGTACTGACCCACCTGTGGACGACTGCTCGACGTGAGGCGGGGCGAGCGCGAGGATCTTCTGCGTGACGGCGCGGGCGTGGGAGAGAGCTGTGCAGCTGATGACCCGCGAGGGCGGCATCGCCACGCGCCGGAGCCTGGTCGAGGTCGGTGTCTGCGACCGGATGCTGCGGCGGCGGCTCGCCTCGGGGTTGCTGGTGCCGGTCAACGCCCAGGTGGTGGCGCTGCCCGGCGTGCCGATCGACCTGCGTCTGCGGACCCTCGCCGCCGCTCTGTCCCACCCCGAGGCGCTTCCCACCGGGCCATCGGCCGCCGTCCTGCTGGGCGCGGGACCGTGGCAGCGGATTGACCTCGGCCAGGAGCCCTGGCTCATCGGGAAGCGGGACCGGGGACTGTCCGCACGGTTCGTGAGCCATCCGGGTGCACGGTCCGTTCGCGCCAGCGGAGTCGTCGTGGCCCATCCGGCCGACGCCGTTGTCGATCTGATGCGGTTCCTGCCAGCGCAGGACGCCCTCGATGTCGGCCAGCAGGCCCTGCTCCGCCGGACGGTCGGCCTGCAGTGGCTGGGCGCCGAGCACGCCAGGCTGTCACGGCTGCGGGGCGCAACCCAGTTGCGGCGAACCATCCGATTCCTGGCCGAGGGCACCCGTTCGGAGGCCGAGCGACGGCTCGCGGTCCTGATGCGGCAGGCGGGGATCTCCGGCTGGGCGGCCAACCTGCGTGTCCGCGCCGGCGGCCGAGCCTACGTCCTGGATCTCGCGTTCGAACGCGAGCGCATCACGGTGGAGGTCGACAGTCGGGCGTTCCACACGGACGCCGACGCTTTCCAGCGTGACCGGACGAGGCAGAACGACCTCGTCGCCGCGGGGTGGACGGTTCTGCGGTTCACCTGGGAGGACATCGTTGATCGCCCGGCTGACGTCGTGCGTCGGATTCGCGGGATCTTGGCCCGACGGGCCGCGTGAGCCTCGGCCTCGGGCGCGTCGACTGGCAGGAACCGGACAAATATGTCCGTCTGGTGCAGGCCACTGTCCGGATTCCGCCAGTCCGTGGTCGGAGGCGGGGCGGGCGGGGCGCGGCGCCCAGCGCGAGGGTGGCGGGGCGGCACGCGGGGCGGGGGTGGCGTCCGGGCATCGCTAGCCTTCAGGCGTGACCGACCAACCGACGACCGCGCCGGGAGTCCGTCGGCCCCTGGCCGCGTTGGTCGCGCCCGACTGGGCTGCGGCACTCGCCCCGCAGGCCGATCGCATCAGCGCCATGGGTGACTTCCTGCGCGCCGAGCTCGCCGCGGGCCGGGGCTACCTGCCCGCCGGGGCGAACGTGCTCCGGGCGTTCGCACGCCCCATGGCCGACGTCCGGGTCCTGATCGTCGGACAGGACCCCTACCCCACCCCCGGCCACGCGGTCGGACTGTCCTTCTGCGTGGCCCCGGACGTCCGGCCGGTGCCGCGCAGCCTGGCCAACATCTACCGGGAACTCGCACGACGATCTCGGCTGCCCCACGCCCCCGTCCGGCGATCTGACCCCGTGGGCGGACCAGGGCGTCCTGCTGCTCAACA
Organism: uncultured Actinomycetes bacterium; assembly: GCA_963747335.1. Lineage (GTDB taxonomy): Bacteria > Actinomycetota > Actinomycetes > S36-B12 > CAIYMF01 > Prado023. The sequence goes on from CAVVEV010000012.1 coordinate 208,229, forward strand.
GGGTGCTGACCGTGACGCCCGGCAACTCCGGCTCGCACCGCGGCAAGGGCTGGGAGGAGATCACGCGAGGCCGCCATCCGTGCCCTGGTCGCACGCGGTGGGCCGCTCGTCGCGATCCTCTGGGGGCGTGACGCCCAGGGCCTGACACCGATGCTCGGTGACACCCCGCGGATCACCTCCGCCCACCCCAGCCCCATGTCGGCCGACCGCGGCTTCTTCGGGTCGCGCCCGTTCAGCCGAGCCAACGCCGCGCTGGTGGCGCAGGGGGCGGACCCGGTGGAGTGGTGCCTGACCTGAGGAGCGGCCGCGCACCCGTCCCCCATCCACTCCCGACCCCGCGGGCTGGTGATCCCTGCACGTTCGCGACGCCAGGTCGCCAACCAGAATGGATCATCGGGGCCGGCCCGGGCGGGCGCTGGAGCGGCTCACCGGCGGCGGCGCGGAGTGGCGCGTCGGGAGGTGGAACGGCGCACGGGCCGTTCCACGCGGGCACGAACTGAGAGGCGCCCCTCAGCCGGCCCGGACGAGCGCCTCGGCCAGGGCGCGGGCCGCCTCCGGGCGGCCGGCCAGCTCGAGCAGGCCGATCGGGGCCAGCAGGTACTGCCGGTCGATGAGCACCCGCGCCTGATCGGGCAGCCGCCACCCTCCGGCGAAATCGGCCAGGACCTCGGAGAGGATGCTCTGGGCGGCACCGGTATCGGCGTGCCGCAGGACGCCGCCGGAACCGATCAGCAGCCCCACGTGCGTCAGGTCGCGCGAGCCCTCCGCGCCGGGGCGGGCATGGCGACGGACCGCGATGACGGCCGCGAGCCGGGCCAGAGCCAGATCGTCGGCCACGTCAGCCGCGACTTCCCGGCAGGAGGCCGACGTCGGCCCGGCGCCGGGCCGCAGCGACGCCCAGCTCCTCAGCAGGACCGGCCTCACCTCCGGCCGCCGGCTCCAGCAGTCGCTCGACGAGGGCCGCCGCGACGACGTCCTCGGCGCTCCAGCGCATCCCCAGGTCACCCTCGACCGTCCGACCGTGCCAGAGGGTCTCGACCGCCTCGTCGGGCATCTGCTCGTCGGGAGTGAGCACGCTGTAGACGTCGGTCGTCGCCCCGCCGATGTCCAGCGCCATCACGTCCCCGCTCGCTCCAGGGAATGCGGCGAGGACCTCGGCGACGACCTCGATCCCGGCGAGGACCGCATCCGGCGTCGCGCACGCCACCAGCCGGGCGAACCGGGGACCCCGCGAGAGGCCCTTGCCACCGATCACGTGCGCGATGAACACCTCCCGGATGGCCCGACGGGCAGGCCCCGGGTGCAGTGCGCCGATCCGGGGGATCACGTTGTCGGTCGGCAGCACCACCCGACGCCGCGAGCGCAGCAGGGCGGCGGCCTCGTCGGAGGCGTCCGCGTTTCCGGCGAGCACGACCGGGACGCCCAACCCGGACCGGCCAAGGACGCGGGCGTTGTGCAGCAGGACCTCGCTGTCGCCCCCATCGGTCCCACCGACGACGAGCAGGACGTCGGGGGTCGCGGCGGCCAGCCCCTCGATCCCCGAGTCGTCGAGGCGGCCTGCGGACACGGCCACCACGCGGGCTCCCGCGGACAGCGCCACGCGCCGACCGGCCTCCGCGGAGATGACCCGCTCGTGGCCGACCACGGCCAGGCGCAACCCGCCGCCGGCAGACGAGCACGCGACGAGCGATGCCTCTGCCACCCGTCCCACGCCGAGGCCCGACGACGGCGGCGTCCAGGCCGGCAAGGACGTCGGTGCTCGAGGTGGTCGGGTGCTGCGCCGTGGCCACCACGGCCCCGTCAGGACCGATCGCTGCGGCCTTGGTGAACGTCGAACCGACGTCCACGCACACCACGATGCCGCCGGGGGGCGAACCCGCTGGCGGCATCGCGTCAGCCTGCATGTCGGGCGACCCTATCCCCGGCCGTTCATGATGCTGGTGACCTTCTCCGAGGCATCTGCGGTGGCCTGCTCAACCGTCGTGGACCCGCTGAAGATCGTCACCAGCATGTCCGGCAGCACCTGCGCAGTCTCGACGTTGATCCAGTAGGGGCTCACCGGCGTGAACCTGGAGTTGGTCGCTGCCACGTCAGCGACCGCGAGGAACGCGTTGCCCTGGTGGCCCGCGAACGCACCCTCCTGGTTGGGGATGACCCCGCTCGCCGCGAGCTTCGTCTGCATCTCCAGCCCGCTCAGGATCTCGATCCACTGCACGGCCAGGGCCTGCTGTTCGCTCCTGGCCGGGACCGCCAGGTCGGATCCGCGGAAGAGGACCGGGGAGGTGGATCCAGCGGCGGTGCCCGGCAGGGCGAACGCTCCCACGTCACCCTTCAGGTCGCCGGTGTCCAGGAGTCCCGGGACCCACCAGGAGTCGATCATCATGCCCACGTTCCCCGTCGTGAACGCCTCGACGTTGCCGTTCTCGTCTGCCTCGAGGGGTGCCTTGGAGTACGCCCCCACCAGGCCCTTGAGGGTGGTCAGCCCACGCACGGACTCTGCGGAGTCCAGGGTCCCGGTCCAGGAGTCCCCGTCCTGCTCCGCGATCTCCCCGCCGGCGTCCCACACGAACGGCACGGCGCTCACCCAGGACCTGCCCGGGAAGTAGAACGCTGAGTAGTCGGGGTTCTTCGCATTGGCCTGCTGCAGCTTCTCGGCAGCGGTTGCGAGCTCCTCGAGCGACGTCGGGACCTCGACACCCGCGTCCTTGAACTGGCCCTTGTGGTAGACCACGACGCGCACCCCACCGTAGTACGGGATCCCGTAGCGGATCCCGTCCAGCTCGCCCGAGGGCCGTGATCCGGGGAGCATCTGGTCGACCCCGAGGTCGCCGGCATACTGGGTCAGATCGGCGAGCAGGCCCGCGTCGGCGTACTTGGCGGTCAGCGTGTTGCCGATCTCGACGACGTCCGGGGCCGAGTCGCCGCCCAGTGCGGTCGCCAGCTTGTCCTGGATCCCGGGCCACTGCTGGACCTCGACGTCGACGACGACATCGGGGTACTGCTCCTGGAACCGGTCCGTGGCCTCGTCGATCACCGACTGCGGCTGGCTGTCGTCCATGAGCCAGACCGTGAGGGTGCCTGTCGCGGTCGCGGCTGGTGTCGATGCGGCGTCGGTGGCGGAGTCGGTAGCGGTGCCGGAACCGCTCGTGCAGGCGGTGAGACTCAGGACCGTGACGGCAAGCGCCGCAATCCCGGTGTGGAGCTTCATGGCATCCCCTCGGGGTGTCAGGTGTCGGACTCGTGCGCCGCCCGGCGAGTCGTCGGGTGTGTCAGGGACGATTCAAGCGCGTCCGGGCCACCGCCTGCTGCATTCGGGCCACCCCGGCGCGAGTTGCGCCGATCTGCTGCGGGCGCGACCCTTGGGGGCATGTGGTTGCAGTCCCGCCGTCGCGATGTCCCGGTGTCCCCGGAGCGAGCTCTGCCAGGGCGCCCTGACTACGACTACCCGGTTGCCCGTGTGCACGACGTCCTGGGCACGTCCATGCTCGGACCGTTCCCCGCGGGCGTGGTCACCTTGTACCTGGGCATGGGCTGCTTCTGGGGCGCGGAGAAGCGCCTGTGGCAGTTGCCCGGTGTGCACACGACGGCTGCCGGCTACCAGGGCGGGTCCACGCCCCATCCCACGTACAGCGAGGTCTGCACCGGCATGACGGGCCACGCCGAGATGGTCATGGTGGCCTATGACCCGACCGTCGTCGCCACGATCGACGTGCTGCGGGTGTTCTGGGAGAACCACGACCCCACGCAGGGCATGCGCCAGGGCAACGATGTGGGCAGCCAGTACCGCAGCGCGGTCTACTGGAGCACACCCGATCAGCAGGCCCTGGTCGAGAGCAGCGCCGCAGCCTACGACGAGGTGCTGCGCGCCGAGGGGTTCGACCCCGTCACCACCGAGCTCGGCCCAGCCCTGCAGGACGGCGAGGTCGTCCTGCCGTTCTACTACGCAGAGCCCCACCACCAGCAGTACCTGCACAAGAACCCCCACGGCTACGACTGTCACGCGCACACCGGCATCCTGTTGCCGGAGATCGGATGACCCGCGGGGTCTCCCGTCGTTCAGCAGCCTGGGGGGGCGGGGGGATGGCGGGGGCGGTCGCGGCCAGCGTGGGCGTGCTCATCGCCCAGGCTCGGTTGGTCAGGCGCAACATCGGGCCGCAGCGTGGGGTCCCGCCCTACCAGGACGGCCGGTTCGGCCCCCCCACGGGCACGTCCGTCCGCCTCGCGGTCCTCGGTGACTCCGTGGCAGCAGGGCTCGGTGCGGACAGTGCGGCGGACACGGTCGCCGGTGTCCTCGTCCGGGCCGTGGTCGAGGCAAGCCGTCGCCCGGTCACCATGACCAACCATGCCGTCGTCGGGGCCCGATCGGCTGATCTCGACCGACAGGTGACCCGCTGCCTGAGCACGCGGCCGCACGTGGCCGTGATCATCATCGGGGGCAACGACGTGACCCACATGGTGCCGCGCGCGCTGGCCGCTCGACGCCTGGAGACGGCGATCGCCCGTCTCGTCGACGCGGGCACAGCCGTTGTCGTCGGCACCTGCCCCGACCTGGGGACGGTGCGGCCCGTCGGCCCACCCCTGAAGTGGGTCGCCAGGGAGCGGTCTCGCTCGCTTGCGGCAGCACAGCGCCGGGCAGCCATCCGCGCCGGGGCGCACCCCGTGAGCCTCTACGATCTGCTGGGTCCGGAGTTCGAGGCCAACGCGGAGGCCTTCTTCGGCCCCGACCGGTTCCACCCCTCCAGCATGGGCTACCGCCGGATCGGCGCCACGCTGCTTCCGCCGGTGCTGGCGGCACTGAACATCCAACCGCCCCGCCGGCTCCGGGAGATCACCGCCTCCCCGTCATGAACCCAGTGCACCAGCCGACCTCACAGGACCAGGCGCAGGGCCACGAGTCCCTCGACGGCGCGCCGGCACGCCAGGGCTGACGCCTCGCTGCGCGACTCGGCGACCTCCTCGGCGAGGTCCTGGGCACAGACGGCCAGGACATCCCCTGCGGCCGGATCGGCCAGGTCCGGGAGGGCCCGGCCTGGTCGCCCCGCCAGGGCCGATGCCGCGTCGGCAAGGTCCTGGGCAAGGTCGAACGCGGCCCGAGCGCGGCTCCGACCGTCCGGGAGGACCGCCGCCAGGCGCACCAGGGACAGCGACCGCAACCGGTCACAGGTGCGCGTGGCCTCGAGTATCAGGCGGTCCGGATCCTCGGGCGCGGGGGTCGGATCGAGCAGGCTCACCCCGGCACGCTATCCGGTTCGGGGGTGCGCTGGCACCGCACCCTCCGGGAGGGTTACGGTAGGACCAGAACGCCGGCCAAGAGGAGATGCCCATGACCCTGCACCACTCCGAGGAGACCCACCAGCTGCTCGTCGATCGCGTCCCTGAGGTGACCGGCAAGCCGATGAAGGAGTGGTTCGCCGTGGTCGAGGACGGTCCGTCCTTCGCACGGTTCGATGACCGTGTGAACTGGCTGCGCGACGAGCACGAGCTCTCGCATGGGTACGCGACCGCGATCATCCACGAGATGGACAAGGTCAAGGCGGCCCGCCGAGTCCAGTAGGTCCGCACCCCGCACACCACGCGAGAGGCGCGATCGCACGCGCCCGAGTCATGCCCTGCAGCCCCCCGCTGCGGGGCATGTTCGCGTTCTCCCGGGCCCACCCTGACCCGCGGTATCGTCGCCGCCATGCATTCCGACGAGTTCGACCTCACCATGGACGATGGCGTGGCGGTGCACGTCCGCCGCTGGCGCCCGGAGTCCGAGCCCCGAGCCGTGGTGCAGATCACGCACGGGATGGCCGAGCACTCGGGGCGCTACGCGCGCCTGGCCGGGGTGCTGGTGGAGGCTGGCTACGAGGTCTGGGCCCACGATCACCGGGGGCACGGCGGCACAGCGCGACGCGACGACGACCTCGGGCACTACGCAGACGAGGCGGGCTTCGATCGGGTGGTCGCCGACCTGTTGGCGGTACGCGCCCAGCTGGGGCGCGAGGATCAGGCTGGTGCGGAGATCCCCGTGGCCCTGTTCGCCCACAGCATGGGCACGTTCATCTCCCAAGCAGCCCTGGCCCTGCACCCACCATCGCCGTGGGACGCGGTCATCCTCGCCGGATCCGATGCCCCCGGGGGGCTGAACTACCGGGCGTTCCTCCAGGTGGCCCGGGTCGAACGTCGCCGGCAGGGTCCACGCGGGCGCAGCGACGTCCTGGACACCTTGGCCTTCGGGCCCTACAACGCCGCGTTCCGGCCCACCCGGACCGACTCCGACTGGCTCACGCGAGACACGGCCGAGGTCGACCTGTTCCTCGCCGACCCACGCACCGGGTTCCCGCTGACCAATCAGGCGTGGATGGACTTCATCGGGGGTCGTCTGGGCGTGGCCCAGAACGGGTTCGCAGCCGTGGAGCCCAAGGACATGCCGATCCTGCTGATCGCGGGCGACAAGGACCCGGTGGGACGCGCAGGCACGGGTGTGCGGATGCTGTCCCAGCAACTGGCAGACGCCGGGATGCTGGACGTGACGCTGACTCTCTACCCCGGCGCTCGCCACGAGCTGCTCAACGAGACCAACCGCGACCTGGTGCACGCCGACCTGCTGGCGTTCCTCGAGCGCACGGTCGGCTGAGGGGGGCGGCTGGGCGGCCGGGCTGGGCTGGGCTGAGGGGGTGGCTGGGCGGGGCGGCTGAGCGGCTGAGGGGCTGAGGCTGAGCGGCACCGCCCCGCACCCCGATATGCGTCAGGCCCCGCAGCGAGGATGCTGCGGGGCCCGACGTGCGTGGTGAGGTCAGTCGCGACCGGAGGCGATGATCGCCAGCAGGCGCAGGATCTCCAGGTACAGCCAGATCAGCGTGACGAGCAGGCCGAAGGCCATCCGCCACGACTCACGCTCGGGCAGGCCCATCTTCACGCCGCGCTCGATCGAGTCGAAGTCGAGCATCAGGCTGAACGCGGCCAGCAGGACACCGAACGCGCACAGGATCAGGCCCAACGTGCCCACGCCGTAGAAGCCCCAGCCACCGCCCACGCCGAAGAACGACGAGACGAACGAGATCAGGGCGATCGCGAAGTAGGACACGAACGCGACCATCATGATCTTCTTGAACCGGCCGTCGACCTTGACCAGCCGGCTGCGGTAGAGCGCCAGCATCACGACGAAGGCCACGAGGGTGCCGATGATGGCCTGGGAGACCAGGCCCTCGTACCCGGTGCCCTGCGCCCACTGGTCGTACACGTAGCTGATGCCACCGAGGAACACACCCTGGACAGCGGCGTAGGCCAGGATCAGCGGCGGGCTGACTACCTTCTTGAACGCGTTGACCAGACCCAGGACCAGGCCCAGGATCATCGATCCGATGTACAGGAACGGCATCGTGGGGGCGAGGTTCCACCCGATGAGGGCGAACGGGATGAGGACCGCGATCGAGATGCCGGTCCGCACGACGACGTCGTCCATCGACATCCGGTCGGTGACCGGCTCGTACACGGATCCCGTGGGCGGGCCCATCGGGACCGGCGGGGGGACCTGGCCCGGCACCTGTCCGTAGGGTGCCTGCGGGTATGGCTGCTGACCGTACGGCTGCCCGGGCTGACCGGTCTGCTGGCCTGCCTGGCCGTAGGCCTGCACCCCCTCCGCATAGGCGAAGCCGCTCTGGCCCGACGACTGCGCGTCGAGTCGGCTGAAGATGGGGTTCTTGTTGTTCATCGTGTGCGTTCGACCTCCACGTCGATCAAGTCAGCGCCACCCGTGCTGGGCGGTGCATCCACTGAACCACAAAACATGCGATTCGGCACGTTTCTTCCCCGGACTCGTCCGATCCACACCCGCTGCGGGAAGATCCGCTCCCAGTTCGACCATCTGCTCCCATCCGAACGGGAGCAGATCGGCGAGACGGGAGCAGATCCAAGGGGCCGGGGAATCGGGCGGAGGGAGTTGAGTGGGGTATGGGTGGGGTATGGGTGGGGTATGGGTGGGGCACGAGTGGCAGTGAGTGCAGTACCCCCGGTGGGACTCGAACCCACACTCGGACGGTTTTAAGCCGTCTGCCTCTGCCAGTTGGGCTACGGGGGCTCCGGATCGCTGGTTCGACCGGCTCAAAGGTACGTGCTGCGCGGGTGGATGGCGTGTGCCCCGGCCACGCGGTCGAGGAACAGCAGCCCGTCGAGGTGGTCGATCTCGTGCTGGAGGGCTCGGGCCTCGAAGGCGTCAGTCGTCAGCGTGACCACCTCACCGGAACCCGGCAGGGCCCCGGTCACCGTCATCCGGGTGGCGCGGCGCACGTCGCCGGTGAAGTCAGGCACCGACATGCACCCCTCGCGCCCCTTCTCGTTGCGTGACGCGGCCACCACGACCGGGTTGACCAGCACGAACGTCCCGTGGGTGATCCGGGCCTTGGGATGCCGGGACACGTCCAGGCTGAACATCCGCCACCCGACGTCGACCTGGTTCGCCGCCAGACCCACGCACCCGGGCGACACGCGCATCGTCGCGATCAGGTCGGCCGCGAGCTGGACCACGTCCGGGTCGGTCGGGTCCACCTCGGAGCACGCAGTGCCGAGCACCGGCGCGGGGGCGGCCACGACGGGCAGGACCCTCCCGGCGGGCAGCTCGGGCGTGGGCAGGCTCACGGCGTCGGTGTCCTCCATGGTGGCCTACAGGACGTCGGAGTCCGCGGGGCGCAGCGAGACCCCGACACCGAGGTTCCGGCCGGCCTCCGCCAGCTGGGCACCGAGGGCGACCACATCAACCCCGGGCGGCAGGCTGACCTCGGCGACCAGCAGGTACATCCCGCCGTGGCCGAGCCGGGTGGACAGGTCGGTGATGTTGCCCCCGTGCTTGGCCAGGGTCGCGGTCACACCCGCGACGATGCCCGGCCGGTCGGCCCCGTGGACGCTGAGCACGTAGCCCGCCTCACCGGTGGCAGGCTCCTCGGGCCCGACGGGCAGCACGGAGACGACCAGCCCGTCGGCGCCGAGGTGGGCCAGCCGCGCGGCCAGGTCCTCGCTGGTGGTGGCGATGTCCACGATCAGGGTCCAGGTGAAGTGCCCGCGGAGCAGCGTCATCGAAGAGTCCTCGAGATTGCCCCCCAACTCGGCCAGGACGCCGGTAACCTCGGCGATGATCCCCGGGCGATCCCGGCCGATGACGGTGACGGCGAGGCTTGGCATGCGCACAGCCTACGGCGGGCAGGAGGGCGCGGATGGACCCGCTGATCGTCTTCGCCTGCATCTTCGCCCCGACCTTCATCCTCAATGTGCTCTCGGCCGGTCGCGACCAGCTGCTCTTCCAGACGAGGAAGAGGGCGGGCCGTGTGTACGCCGCCACCGCCATAGTCGTCGCCACCGGGGTGCTCGTGCTGGTGGGCCTGCCGTGGATGTGGGCGCTGGCGCTGGTCCTGCCCGGCCCGTTGGGCTCAGTGCTCGGCGACTGGGTCGGAAGCGGTGAGTGGATCGTGCTCCGGCATCGGATCGGGCGCATGTTCGGCCGCGACTGACCAGGCGACGCCGTCGAGGATGTCGTGCTCGCTGACAAGGACCTCGGGGACCCCGGTCGCGTCCATGATCCGGCGCAGCACCAGGGCGCCGGCCCCGATCACGTCGACGCGCCCCGGGTGCATGACCGGAAGCGCCGCGCGCTCGGCACGGGTCATTCGCAGCAGCGCGTCGCTGACCCGTCGGACGTCGGCGGCCGCGATGCGGCTGTGGTGGATGACCTGCGCGTCGTAGGCCGGCAGGCCCAGGGCGAGGGCCGCGACGGTGGTCACCGAGCCCGCGAGCCCGACGAGGGTGGCGGCCTCGGCGAACGGCACCACGCTGCCCGCCCGGGCGATCGCCGCGTCGATGTCGGCGGTCGCGGCGGCGACCTGCGCGGGCGTCGGCGGGTCGGCGGCCATGTGACGCTCGGTCATCCGCACGCAGCCGATGTCCACACTCGTCCGGTGCGTCGGGCCGGCGGACCCGAGGACGAACTCCGTCGACCCTCCGCCGATGTCGACCACCAGGAACGGGGCGCGGGCATCGGCAGGAAGGCCCGTGGTGGCGCCGGCGAAGGACAGGGCGCCCTCCTCCTCACCGCTGATCACCTCGGGCTCCACGCCCAGGATCCCGGCGATCCCGGCGACGAACTCCTCGCGGTTGGAGACGTCCCGGGAGGCAGAGGTTGCCACGAACCGCAGCGGTGGGCTGCCCGCCGCACGGAGAAGGTCGGCGTAGGTCGCGCACGCGGTGAACGTGCGCTCCAACGCCGCCGGGGCGAACGTCCCGGTGGCGTCCACCCCCTCGCCGAGTCGCACAACGACCATCTCCCGCACGACGTCGGTGGCAATCCCGGCCGCCACGTCGACGTCGGCGATCAGCAGCCGGATCGAGTTCGTGCCGCAGTCGATGGCGGCGGCGCGGCGGGCACTCATGAGTCCCCGGCGACGCAACCATCGGGCGTGCCGCCCCAGGCCTCCTCAGGCGTGATGCCACGCTGCGCCAGAAGGGCGAGAGCCTCGTCGCCCAAGGGGTTGACTCCCGGCCCTGCGGCCAGGGAGTGGGCCACCAGCACGTGCAGGCACTTGACCCGGTCGGGCATCCCGCCGGCGCTGATCCCCGCGATGTGCTCCACGTGCCCGAGCTGCTCGCGCTGGGCCAGGTAGGCCTCGTGGGCGGCACGGTGGGCGCCCGCCAGCTCCGGGTCAGTGGCAAGCCGGTCGGACATCTCGCGCATGACCCCGTCGGCCTCGAGCGTGCCGATCGCGCTGGTCGCGCGCGGGCAGGTCAGGTAGTAGAGCGTCGGGAAGGGGGTGCCGTCGGGCAGCTGCGGCTCGGTCATCAGGACGTCGGGCTGGCCACAGGAGCAGCGATGCGCCACCGCCCGGACCGCCCGGACGGGGCGACCCAACTGCTCAGCGACCGCGTCGAGGTCCGCCTGGCTCACGGGCTGCCCTCCGGCGCCCGGGTCCACTGCCGTCACCGGCCGTAGCTCTCCGCCGGCTGGGCGGGTGCCGGGGCCGGCGGGGGGCTCTTCTTCGCGGGGTCGGCCGCCTGCTCGACGGTGGTCCAGACCGCGCTCCACCACGGGCCACCCTTGGGTGCAGCAGCCATCGGGCGGGTCTGCGTCGTCTCCGGGGCAGCCACCGCCTCCTCGGTCAGGACCACATACCCGACCTCGCCGGGCCGGACGAAGTGCAACCGGGCCCGGGCCTGCGCCTCGATGTAGGCCGGGTCCTTCCAGCGCTCGTGCGCAGCCTCGAGGTCGGCCACCCGCTGGGTGTGCCACGCGACCTGCGACTCCAGGTCGGCGATCCGCGCCCCCTGGGTGATCCACTGCCGGAAGGGGATCGCCAGGATCGTGATCAGGACGACGACGACGCCCAGTGCCGCCCCCGCGCGAGCGGAGAGCACTGGGCGTCGGACGTCGGGTCGCCGGACCCGTTGTTCGGGCGATGGGCGGCCGGCTGACATGCCACCCATCCTCCCACGGTCAGGCGGTGAACCTCGGGAACGCCGAGGCGCCTGCGTAGCGTGCCGCGTCGTCGAGCTCGTCCTCGATGCGCAGCAGCTGGTTGTACTTCGCGACGCGGTCCGAGCGGGCCGGGGCACCGGACTTGATCTGGCCGCAGTTGAACGCGACGGCCAGGTCGGCGATGGTCGAGTCCTCGGTCTCACCCGAGCGGTGGCTCATCATCGTCTTGAAGCCGGCGCGGTGCGCGGCCTCCACTGCCTCAGCCGTCTCGGTCAGCGAGCCGATCTGGTTGACCTTCACCAGCAGCGCGTTGGCGGTCTTCTCCGCGATGCCACGCATGATCCGCGTGGTGTTGGTGACGTAGTGGTCGTCGCCGACGATCTGAACCTTGGCGCCGAGCTCCGCGGTGATGGCGGTCCAGTCGGCCCACTCGTCCTCGCCGAGGGGATCCTCGATCGAGACGATCGGGAAGTCCTCGACCAGGCCCTTGTAGTACTCGATCATCTGGTCGGTGCTCTTGGCCACGCCCTCGACGAAGTACTCGTTGGGCTTGACCTCGCCAGAGCCCTTCAGCGCGCGGCCGTAGAACTCCTGCGCCGCCACGTCCATCGCCAGGGCGATGTCAGTGCCCGGGGTGAAGCCGGCCTTCTCGATGGCCTGGACGATCAGCTCGAGCGCAGCGCGGTTGCTGGGCAGGTTGGGGGCGAAGCCGCCCTCGTCGCCCAGCCCGGTCGCGTAGCCCGCGGCCTTCAGCACGCCCTTGAGCGCGTGGTAGACCTCAGCGCCCTTGCGCAGCGCCTCGGCGAACGTCTCGGCGCCGATCGGGGCGATCATGAACTCCTGCATGTCGACCGAGGAGTCGGCGTGCGAGCCACCGTTGATGATGTTCATCATCGGGACCGGCAGCAGGTAGGCGTTCGGGCCGCCCAGGTAGCGGAACAGCGGCAGGCCCGCGGACTCCGCGGCAGCCTTGGCCACGGCCAGCGAGACACCGAGGATCGCGTTGGCACCGAGGCGCTCCTTGTTGGGAGTGCCGTCGAGGTCGACCATCGTCTGGTCGATGAGACGCTGCTCGGAGGCGTCGAAGCCCAGGATCGCCGGGGCGATCTCGTCCTCGACGTTGGCCACGGCCTTGGTCACGCCCTTGCCCAGGTAGCGCGACGTGTCGCCATCGCGCAGTTCGTAGGCCTCGAACGCGCCGGTGGACGCGCCCGACGGCACAGCCGCACGACCCGTTGCCCCGTCCTCGAGGGCGACCTCGACCTCCAGGGTCGGGTTGCCGCGCGAGTCCAGGATCTCGCGTGCGATGACGACATCAATGCTTGCCACAGGTAGCTCCTATCAGATGGTGTGCCGCGGCGGCGGGCGCGCCTCGGGAGCCGCCCGCACTGCGCGTCACACTACCGACTCAGGTCCGTCGGCTCCTGTTGAGTGCCGATGCTCGCGCAACGCTCACCCAGCGTTCATGTCCGACTCCGCTGCCCGGACCCGATCGGCGTACCCGCGCAGGGCACTGCGCAGTGCCGACTCCGGGTCGACGCCCCGGTCGAGGGCCTCGGTTGCCAGTGCCAGCAGCAGATCCCCCACCCCGTCGGTCCCCACGTCGTCGAGCGCCTGCGCGGCGAGCTCGCGCGTGGGCTCGTCGGCAGGGGGCAGCTGCACCCCACCGTGGGTCACCCGGTAGTGCATCTTGGCGGCCAGCAGCAGCGCCGGCAGCCCGGTCGGGATGCCGTCGAGGACCGAGTCACGGGACTTCTCCGCAGTCTTGCGCGCCAGCCACACGGACTCGACGTGCGCCGCCGAGTCGACCGTCTCGTCGCCGAACACGTGCGGGTGACGGGACACCAGCTTGGCTGCGATCCCCGCAGCGACCTCGTCGATCGACCACGGGTCGGTGGGGTGCTCCTGGGCGATCCGGGAGTGGAACATCACCTGCAGCAGGACGTCGCCCAGCTCCTCGCGCATCGCCGCCCTGTCACCGGTCTCGATCGCCTCGACGGCCTCGTGGGCCTCCTCGGTCATGTAGGAGACCAGCGACTGGTGGGTCTGCTCGGCGTCCCAGGGGCATCCGCCCGGGGAGCGCAGCCGGTCCATGACCGCGATGAGGTCGATGAGCGGCTCACCGCTCGGGGTGGGCACCGCGCGGGAACGGGGCTCCCCGGTGGGCTGGCCCATCTAGGGGGTGGCCTGCTCCCCCTCGGCCGGCGTCGACACCGCCGAGCCGGGGACGATTGCCAGCTGGACGTCGTCCCAGGTGCCGTAGCGCGGGGAGACCTCGACGTCGATGGCGTCGGAGTGCTCCGTGAGGGCGACCCGGGCGGCCTCCAGCTGCGCGGCGGCGTCGCCGGCGGCGTTGAGCTTCAGGCCGATCGCGGTCACGAGCAGGTTGGTCCGCACGGTGTCCTCGAGGGACTGCGGTGGGATGCCGGACTGCAGGGCGAGGTCCGCCAGGGCCTGCTCGCCGCCGTTCTCGCTGGCGAGCTGCTCCAGGCCCTGCTCGACCTGCGTGCGCGTCAACTCGATGCCGTTGCCCTCGGCGTAGCTGCTGATGATCCGGTTCTGGACAACGCGCTGGGTCGTGGCGCTGGCCAGGCCAGCCGGCGGCTCGCCTGTGGGCAGTCCCTGCCCGGACAGCACGAGGGCGACCTCGTCTGCGACCTCGGCCTGCGAGACCCGGAACTCGCTGGACACCGCTGCCTGGCCGGAGTCAACGAGCACGGACTGCGCGGACCCGTCCGTGCTGCAGCCGGCGAGCATCAGCACGCCACACCCCAGGGCGATGGCTGTCCTACGCATCACGTGCCTCCGATCGGTTCGAGGATGACCGAGCCGATCACCTCACGGGTCCATGCTACGAGGGCTGCGTCGATCACGGGTGCAGCGCCCACGGTGGCCGGCTTGGGGCGCGGCACGAGGATGGTGCGCGTCACCGGCTTGATCTGGGTGCCCGGGTAGAGCCGCAGCAGGCGCAGGGTGCGCGACTCGGGCAGGTCGACGCCACCGAAGCGGACATAGTTTCCGGCCAGGACGATCTCGCTGACCCGTGCCGATCGGGCCAGCCCGCGCAGCCGCGCGACGTCCATGAGGCGCTCCACCGGCTCGGGCAGCGGCCCGTACCGGTCACGGAGCTCGGCGACCACCTCGTCGATCGCAGCGTCCTCGGTGGCAGCGGCGATCCGGCGGTAGGCCTCGAGGCGCAGCCGCTCGCCGCTGACGTAGTCGTGCGGGATGTGGGCATCCACCGGGAGCTCCACCTTCACGTCGGCCAGGTCCGCCCCGGCGTCGCCGCGGTACTCCGCGAGGGCCTCGCCCACGAGGCGGATGTACAGGTCGAAGCCCACATCGGCGATATGGCCGGACTGCTCGCCCCCGAGCATGTTGCCGGCACCGCGGATCTCGAGGTCCTTCATCGCGACCGCCATTCCCGCACCGAGGTCGGTATGCGCAGCGATCGTGGCCAGCCGGTCGTGGGCGGTCTGGGTGAGTGGCTTCTCCGGCGGGTACAGGAAGTAGGCGTACGCGCGCTCCCGGCCACGGCCGACCCGCCCGCGCAGCTGGTGCAGCTGGCTCAGCCCGAAGGCATCCGCCCGGTCGACGATCAGGGTGTTCGCGTTGGGGATGTCCAGGCCGGACTCCACGATCGTGGTCGAGACCAGCACGTCGGAGCGCTTCTCCCAGAAGTCCACGATGATCTGCTCGAGGGCGTGCTCGTTCATCTGGCCGTGGGCCGTGGAGATCCGTGCCTCGGGGACGAGCGTCGCGCAGCTTGGCGGCCACACGGTCGATGGACTCCACCCGGTTGTGCACGAAGAACACCTGGCCGTCGCGCAGCAGCTCGCGGCGGATGGCCGCAGAGATCTGCTTGGCGTCGTACGCCCCGACGTAGGTCAGGATCGGCAGCCGCTCCTCCGGCGGGGTCAGGATCGTGGACATCTCCCGGATCCCGGTGACCGCCATCTCCAGCGTGCGCGGGATCGGTGTGGCCGACATCGTCAGCACGTCGACGTTCGTGCGCAGGGCCTTGATGTGCTCCTTGTGCTCGACGCCGAAGCGCTGCTCCTCGTCGACGATCAGCAGGCCGAGGTCCTTGAACCGGGTCTTGCTGCTGAACAGCCGGTGCGTGCCGATGACCACGTCGATCGTGCCGTCCGCCAGCCCGGCGAGGACCTCACGGGCCTCCGTGTCGGTCTGGAACCGGGACAGGGCCGCGACCTTCACCGGGAACCCGGAGTACCGGTCGGAGAACGTCTGGAAGTGCTGCTGCACCAGCAGCGTGGTCGGCACCAGGACGGCGACCTGCTTGCCGTCCTGGACGGCCTTGAACGCCGCACGCACGGCGATCTCGGTCTTGCCGTAGCCGACGTCGCCGCAGACCAGGCGGTCCATCGGGATGGCGCGCTCCATGTCGGCCTTGACCTCGTTGATGGTCGAGTCCTGGTCGGGGGTCTCGGTGTAGGCGAAGGCGTCCTCGAGCTCGCGCTGCCACGGGGTGTCCGCGCCGAACGCGTACCCGACGGCCTGCTGGCGGGCGGCGTAGAGCTTGACCAGCTCCCCGGCGATCTGGCGCACGGCCTTGCGCGCGCGGGTCTTGGTCTGCTGCCAGTCCGCACCGCCGAGGCGGTGGACGCTGGGCGCCTCGCCGCCGACGTACCGGGTGACCTGGTCGAGCTGGTCGGTGGGCACGTAGAGGCGGTCCGGCGGTTGGCCCCGCTTGCTCGGGGCGTACTCCAGGACGAGGTACTCGCGGGTCGCGCCGCCGACGGTGCGCTGGGTCATCTCGACGTAGCGCCCGACGCCGTGCTGCTCGTGGACGACGAAGTCCCCGGCGGCCAGCTGCAGCGGGTCGACCGTGTTGCGCCGCCGCGAGGGCATCCGGGCCATGTCCCGGGTGGAGCCCTTCTGGCCGCGGATGTCGGTCTCGGTGACGACCAGCAGCCCGGCATCAGGGGCGTCCAGCCCGTGGTCGAGGCGGCCGGTCGTGACGGTCACCACCCCGGACGCCGCGGGCCAGCGGGTGACCCCGGGGGCGACGCGGGCCGGCACGTCTGCCGCCCCGAGCTGCTCGGCCAGGCGCTGCGCCGAGCCGACGCCGGCGGTCACCGCGACGACGCGGCGGCCAGCCCGCAGCGCCGCCTGCAGGTCCGTGACCAGGGCCTTGCCGTCGCCTCGGTAGGCGGGGGTGGCCGCGATCGTCAGGGCGAGCGCGTCGGGGTCGATCGCCAGCGGGTCGGCACCGCCCGGCTCGCGTGCGAGCCCGTGCTCGGCGTCCGCGTGCTCGCCGGCTGCCGCCATGCCGAACGGGCCGGCGGTCCACCAGGCGACCCCGAGCCCGTCTGCGGCGCCGCGCACCTCCTCGATGGTCCGGTAGGTCGCGGCCCCCAGATCGATCGGCGTCTCGTTGCCGACCGCGGCGTTGTGCCAGGACGCAGCGAGGAACTCGTTGCTCGTGGCCACCAGGTCGTGGGCCTTGGTGCGTACCAGCTCGGGGTCGCACAGCAGGACCAGGGGCCCGCTGCCGCCGGAGCCGGCGCGGGCGACGGCCTCGACCAGGCTCTCCATGCCGTCGGCCAGGACCGGCGCGAGCGCCTCCATGCCCTCGACGACGATCCCCTCGGCGAGCTTCGCGCACATCTCGGTCAGTTGCGGGTGCCGCTCGGCCAGGGCCGCCGCGCGCTCGCGCACTTCGGGGGTCAGCAGAAGCTCACGGCAGGGCGGCGCCCACAGCCCGTGCCGGGCGACCTCCAGCGAGCGCTGGTCGGCGACACGGAAGTAGCGGATCTCCTCGACGTCGTCACCCCAGAACTCCACCCGCAGCGGGTGCTCCTCGGTGGGGGGGAACACGTCGAGGATCCCGCCGCGGATCGCGAACTGCCCACGCTTCTCCACCAGGTCGGTTGCCGCGTACCCGATGGTGACCAGGGCCTCGGCGAGCTCCTCGTGGGCGATCGCGTCGCCGGGGCGCACGACCACCGGCTGGAGGTCTCCGAGCCCGGTGACGATCGGCTGCAGGAGTGCGCGGATCGGTGCCACGACGAGGTCGAGGGGGCCGATCGTCTCGTCGTCGGCGTCCGGGTGCGCCAGTCGGCGCAGGACGGCCAACCGCCGCCCGACGGTGTCCGAGCTCGGGCTCAATCGCTCGTGCGGCAGCGTCTCCCACGCCGGAAGGACGGCCACGCGAGCCGATCCGGTCAGGCTGCTGGCGGCGGCTGCGAGGTCCTCCGCTTGCCGAGTCGTGGCGGTCACGGCCAGGACGAGACGGTGCCGCGCCATCCCCGCGGCCAGGAACGGGATGGCCGCATCGGGGGTGACGACCGATCCGTGCGGACCGTCGGCCCGGGCGGCACGCGCGAAGGTGGGGTCGAGCAGAAGCCCACCGAGAAGTCCAGAGAGGTCCATGAGGGCCCCCATTCTCCCACTCCCGCCGATGCTCCCCTCCCGGATTCACTTCGCCCTGCGTGAATCCGGGGAGGGGGAGTTGAAACCGTCAGGCCGAACCGGGGGTCGGGCGGAAGGTGGGCGGGGCGCTCAGCGCCAGTTGGTGGTGAACGCCTCGGCCAGGGCGGGGTGGCAGATCAGGACCGGTCCGGCCTTCGGGGGCATCCGGTTGAAGGGCTGCTCGGGGCCCAGGGCCACGAGCCCGGCGGCCAGTGCGCAGGCGTGCGGAGCGGCGAGGTCCCACTCGTTCAGGCCCCCGGGATGCAGGTAGGCCTCGGCCCGCCCGGCCATCACCTCGCCCACCTTCGCGCCGACCGAGCCGACGTTGGCGGCCTCGATGCCCCGCTCGGTGATGCCCGCCGCGGCAAGGTCGGCGGAGACGTCCTCGAGGAGTCGGCTCAGCCCCGCCGGTGGCCGGGACCGTGAGACGACGATCCGCAGCGACCGGTTGGTCGGCAGGACCTGCGCGGCACGCGGGTGGTCGGTCCGCCACAGCTCACCGAGGGCGGGGACATCCACGACCGCATCAGTCAGGGCTCCCGAAGCACCAGCGCCCCGCTGCCAGAGCGCGACGTGCACGGCGAAGTCGGTCCGGCCCTGGCCGTACTCGTCGGTTCCGTCCAGGGGGTCGATGATCCAGACCCGGTCAGCGCCCAGGCGTGCGTCGGAGTCGGCCGCCTCCTCCGAGAGCACGCCATCCCCGGGCCGTTCGGCGGTCAGCCGGTCGGCGAGGACCTGCTGCGCCAACCGGTCCCCGGCGTCCATCAGCTCCCGGCGGCGGACGTCGTCGTCGACGGGGCCGAAACCGGCACGAAGGTCGAGCAGGGCCGCACCTGCCTCCCGGGCGATCTCGGCGGCGAAGGACGCGTCTGTGGGCACGCTGCGGATCCTGCCACGCACGGGGCCCTTCGGCACGATGCTCAGCGGTTGAACTGGTTCTGAGCCGGCTCCAGGCCCTGACGGACCAGCACCTCGGTGGCGTCCACCGCCTCGCCGACGAGCAGGTCGACCTCGGTCCGCTCGGCGCTGCCGAACGGCCTCAGCACGAAGTCGGCCGGATCCTGGCGCCCGGGCGGTCGGCCGATGCCCAGGCGAACCCGCAGGAAGTCACCGCTGCCCAGCGACCTGCGCAGCGATCGCAGCCCGTTGTGGCCGTTGTCCCCGCCGCCCGCCTTGATCCGCAACCCACCCAGCGGCAGGTCGAGCTCGTCGTGCAGGACGACCAGCTGCTCGACGGGGACCTTGTAGAACTCCATCAGGCACGACACCGGACCACCGGACTCGTTCATGAATCCGCGCGAGCGCGCCAGGACGACCCGGGTGGCGCCGTGGCCCAGAGGGCCCAGCCGACCCTCGTAGACCTCAGCCCGACAGCGCCGGTGCGCCGACAGGCTCCCTCCCAGGGAGCCCGCGAGCGCCTCGACCGCAATCGCACCGATGTTGTGCCGTGTGCCGGCGTACTGCGGGCCGGGGTTGCCCAGCCCGACCACCAACCACGGCGTGTCGGACAAGCCGGGGTCAGGCCGTCTCGTCAGCCGCGTCGGCAGGGGAAGCAGCTGTGGCAGCCGCATCAGCAGCCTCCTCGTCAGCCTCGCGGGCCTCGATCACGGCCGCCTGGGCGTCCTCGAGTGCGTGCTGATCCTCCACGGCCTGCTTGAGGGCGGCGGACGCAGCGGCCTCCGGGTCCTCGCCGGCCGCGATGGCGGCCTCGATCGCCTCGACGGCAGCCGAGACATCGACGCCGGCTTCCTCCGCAGCGGCTTCGGCGTGGGCGATCGCCTCGGCGGCGGCCGCGCGGGCCGTGGCCTCCGCCTTGCCGATCACGACCAGGTCGACGTGCTCCAGGACCTGGCGCACGACGTCTCGCTGAATGTCGCGGGGGGCGCAGACGTAGTCGGTGCCGTCGACGTCCAGGGCCAGGACGACCCGGGGCTGGCGCAGGGCCTTGGCGAGGTCGTGACCGTCGAGGGCGACGTGGACCGGGTCCGAGCCGTGGCCGTAGATGACGGCGGGCACCATCCCGGTGCGGCGCAGCCGGCGGGCCGCACCCTTGCCGAAATCGCTGCGCGGGACGGCGGACATGTGAACCTGGGTGTCAGACACGACACGAACTCCTCATACGTGGGGCGATGGTCCTTCGGCTGGAGGGAGCACCCACCACCACGTCGATCACGGCAGCCGCAACGTCACGCGCAGCGGGGCACCCTCGCCGAGGAATGGCCACAGTCTACCGTCGGCCCGACGCCCCAGCCAAACCCAGCAGTCGTGGGGAGCACAGCCTGCCGGTGCCTTCGGGTCAGGGCCCGGAGTCGCCGTTCGGTGTCGGGTCGAACATCCGCGTCACGGAGCCGTCGGTGAAGACCTCCTTGATGGCGGTCGCCAGCAGCGGGGCGATCGACAGCACCGTGAGCTTGTCCAGGTCGGCGGTGATCGGCAGCGTGTCAGTGACGACGACCTCGGAGATCGGCGAGTCGGCCAGCCGCTGGACCGCGGGGTCGGACAGGATCCCATGGGTCGCCGCGACCACAACCTCCTTGGCGCCCTGCTCCAGCAGCGTCTCAGCCGCCTTCACGATCGTGCCGCCGGTGTCGATCATGTCGTCGACGACCACGCACACGCGGCCCTTGACGTCGCCCACGACCTCGAGCACCTTGACCTGGTTGGGGACGTCGGGGTCCCGGCGCTTGTGGATGATGGCCAGGGGGGCGCCCAGCACGTCGGTCCAGCGCTCGGCCACGCGGACGCGTCCGGCATCGGGGGACACCACCGTGATCTTCTCGCCGGCGAGCCGGGCCTGGATGTGATCGGCGAGCAGCGGAAGGGCGAACAGGTGGTCGACCGGACCGTCGAAGAAGCCCTGGATCTGGGCGGTGTGCAGGTCGACCGAGATCAGGCGGTCAGCACCCGCGGTCTTGAACAGGTCGGCGATCAGCCGGGCGCTGATGGGCTCACGGCCCCGGTGCTTCTTGTCCTGGCGCGCGTACCCGTAGAACGGCAGCACGACGGTGATCCGCTTGGCCGAGGCGCGCTTGAGCGCATCGACCATGATCATCTGCTCCATGATCCACTTGTTGATCGGCGCGGTGTGGGCCTGCAGCACGAACGCGTCAGCGCCGCGCACCGACTCCTCGAAGCGCACGAAGATCTCGCCGTTGGCGAAGTCGTAGGCCGAGGTCGGGGTCAGGCGCACGTCGAGCTCGGAGGCGACCGCCTCGGCCAGGGCGGGATGACTGCGCCCGCTGAAGAGCATCAGGTGCTTCTTCGGCTTGTGGGTCATCCGGACCATGTGCTGTCCTCCTGGAAGCGGGCTGTCAACGAGCGGGGGCGGTCAACGGGGGTCAACGCGGCAGGCGGTCAACGGGGCACATCGTTGCCGATGGCCGGTGCGGATGCGACACCGCCCCCGTTGTTCGCGGCTGCGTCGCCGAGGCGGACCCGCCAGCAGCGGTAGCACATGGGGTCGTAGGTGACCTTCTGGTTGCCCCCGGCCCGCGCGACGTCACCGATGACGACTGTGTCACCGGTCGCGGTCAGCCGGCCGTCGACGAAGCGGGCGTTGATGACAGCCGGGCGTTCGCAGGCTGCACAACGGGGCTCGATGGCCATGGGCGCGACCTTGTCGGCGAGTTCCAGGAGCCGGCGCGCACCCTCGAAGAGGGCTGAGGAGAAGTCCGTGCGCAGGCCGAAGCAGATGACCTCCGTGCCGGACGCACTCATCGCCGCCAGGACGTCGACATCGCCGGTGGTGAGGAACTGGGCCTCGTCGATGACCACCGTGTTGGCGCCGTTGAACAGCTCGGGACGGACCGTCCCGGGGAGCAGCTGGATCGCCTGGGCGGTCATCCCGGTTCGTGAGGTCACCGTGTCGGTGGACCGGTCCATGGTCGTGGCCAGCACGGCCCGGTTCGGGTGCGAGGCGGCATCGGGACGGTGCTTCTCATGGGCGGTCATCAGGGCGAACGCGGACTTGCCGGACCCCATCACGCCGAAGTGGAACGCGAGCACGCCTCACTCCTGCCCGGGCACGGTGGGCACGGTGGGGGCGGTGGGGGCGGTGGGGGACGCAGCCACGCCCCCGCCGGCGCCGAGCGGAGCAGTCGGGTCCACCTGCTCGGCCGCAGCCGCGTCGTCCACCGGTTGGGGGGTCGCCGCCTGCTGTGCGGCCACGGCCGCCCTCGCCGAGTCCGTGCCCTCGCGGCGGACCAGCACCCAGCCCTCGACGGTGCGCTGCCGCGCCCTCCCCAGGCCCAGCGCCCCGGGGGGGACGTCCTCGGTGATCACCGAGCCGGCCGCGGTGTACGCCCCGTCGCCGATGGTCACCGGCGCGACGAGCATCGTGTCCGAACCGATCCGGACTTGGTCGCCGACGACCGTGGCGTGCTTGGCCACTCCGTCGTAGTTGACGAAGACGGTGGCCGCGCCGATGTTCGAGCCCTCGCCGATCGTCGCATCACCCACGTAGGACAGGTGGGGCACCTTCGAGCCGGCGCCGACCTCGGAGTTCTTGATCTCCACGTAGGCGCCCGCCTTGGACCTCTCACCCAGGACCGTTCCGGGCCGCAGGAACGTGAACGGTCCCACCTGGGCGCCCGCACCGATCCGCGCCGACGTCGCATGGGTGCGGATCACCTGCGCCCCCGCCCCGACCTCGCAGTCGACCAGCAGGGTGTCCGGGCCGACCAGCGCATCGGCGGAGACGCGCGTGCTCCCACGCAGCAGCGTCCCCGGCTCGAGCGTCGCGTCCTGGCCGAGCTCGACGGTGACGTCCACCCACGTCGTGGCCGGGTCGACGACCGTGACCCCGGCACGCATCCAGCCCTCGACGACCCGGCGGTTGAGCTCCCGGCGCATCGCAGCGAGCTGAACGCGGTCGTTGACCCCCTCGGTCTGCCACACGTCGTCGGTCACGAGTGCCGCCACGCGGCCACCGGCGGCACGCGCGAGGGCCAGCACATCGGTCAGGTAGAGCTCGCCCTGGTCGTTGTCGGGGCGCAGCTGGGCCAGGGAGTCCACCAGGACCCGGCCGTCGAAGGCGTAGATGCCGGAGTTGATCTCATCGATGGCCAACTGATCGGCACTCGCGTCGCGGTGCTCCACGATGCCGGCGACCGATCCGTCGTCGGCGCGCACGATGCGCCCGTACCCCGTGGGCTCCGCGACCCGGGCGGTGAGCACGGTGGCCGCATTTCCGTCCGCCTGATGGGCGGTGACCAGCTCGGCGAGGGTCTCGCCGGTCAGCAGCGGCACGTCGCCGTAGGTGACGACCACCGTCCCCCCGCTGACGTCGCCTGCGGCCTCGAGCGCGCACTGGACGGCGTGGCCGGTGCCCAGCTGCTCGTCCTGCACCGCGGTGCGCACATGCGGGGCTCTCGCAGCCAGGTGCGCAGTCACGGCGTCGCGACCGTGACCGACGACGACCACGAGCCGATCAGCGCCCAGCACGTCGGCGGCGGCCACCGCGTGACCGACGAGGCTGCGACCCCCGATCTCGTGGAGCACCTTCGGGGTGGCTGAGCGCATCCGCTTGCCCTCCCCCGCAGCGAGGACGATGACGGCGCTGACGTGTGCGGCGGAGTCGGTCACTGGGATCCTTCGAGGGGTCGCGGCCGGCTCGGACAGCACGGCCGGGGTGCTCCCGGTGAGGGACTCGAACCCCCATTGAGTGCTCCAAAGGCACCTGTCCTGCCGTTGAACGAACCGGGATCGGCGGTGGTGAGAAGGATACGCCCGCCACGGGGGCCACAATGGAGCATGGCCGCCAGCACCCCGCAGTCCCGAGGTCGGGTCCGGATGAGCGCACTCGAGCGCCGCGCCCAGCTGATCGAGGTCAGCCGCGGAATCTTCGCCGAGCGCGGATTCGACGCGGCCAGCATCGAGGAGATCGCCGCCGCGGCCAAGATCTCCAAGCCTGTCGTCTACGAGCACTTCGGCGACAAGGAGAGCCTGTACGCGATCGTCGTGGACCGCGAGATGACGCTGCTGATGTCGATGATGACCGACTCGCTGACCTCCGACCGGCCGCGCGTCCTGCTCGAGCAGGCTGCGACGGCGCTGTTCGACTACATCGACGCGCACACCGACGGCTTCCGCGTCCTGCTGCGGCCACACCCGCGCGGCGACCAGCGCGGCGGCACGTTCGGGACGGTCATGCGCGAGGTCGCCGACCACCTGACCGACCGTTTGGTCATCGTGTGCCGCAAGTACAACTACCCCGTCGCGCTGGCCCCCATGTACGCCCACATGCTCGTCGGCATGGTCGCCCTGACCGGCGAGTGGTGGGCCGAGGTCCGCAAGCCCAGCAAGGAGCAGGTCATCACGCAGGTGGTGAACATGGCCTGGAACGGCGTCTCGGGCCTCGAGCGGGATCCGGGCCTGGTCACCCGGGAGCACGTGTGAGCCCGGGACCCTCCACGCCGGGCTCGTCCGCAGCATCGCAGGGCGCAGATGCCGCAGACGTCTCGCGTGCATCCCAGCGGGCTCTCGCCGCGGGTGTCCCGTCCGGTGCCGCGCAGGGGTCCCTCGCCACGCAGGGGTCCCTCGCCACCGCGGAGGGGGGTCGCACCGCGCAGGGCCCCGTCGCCGCGGATGGCCCCGGTGCCGCGGACGACGTCGACCGCGTGATCGCCGCCTGGAACCGGGAGCGCCCCGACCTCGACCTCGCGCCGTTGGCCGTGCTCTCCCGGGTCAGCAGGCTGGCCCGCCACCTGGACCGCGCCCGCGACGTCGCGTTCGCCCGCCACGAGCTGGCCGTGTGGGAGTTCGACGTGCTGGTCGCCCTGCGGCGCACCGGGCCGCCGTATCGGCTCACCCCGGGACAGCTGCTGGCCGAGACGCTGGTGACCAGCGGGACCATGACCAACCGGATCGACCGCCTCGAAGCCCGTGAACTGGTCGTTCGAGAGCCCGTGCCCGACGACCGCCGTGGCACCTGGGTCGCGCTGACCGAAGCGGGTCGCGGCCGCGTCGACGGGGCGTTCATCGACCTGCTGGCAGAGGAGCGCGACCTGCTGGCCGTCCTGCCCCCCGAGGACCAGGCCGAACTGGCCACCAGCCTGCGCCACCTGCTGCTTCAGTTCGAAGCCCCGGCGCCTCCCCGACTTGATCCAAGTCTCGGGCGCCCCTGAGGACTTGATCCCAGTCTCGGACGGCCGACCGACCTGGAACTTGGATGAAACCGCGATCGTGGGCGGGCGGTCAGCCCTCGAGGGCCTCGCCGAGTTCGAGCCAGCGGTCCTCTAGTTCGGCGTGCTCGGCGGCCAGGGCCGCGTCGTCGCTGGCCAGCGCCAGCAGCCGCTCGTGGTCGGTGTGCGCGTCGGCCATCTGGGCGTGCAGGCCCGCACGCAGGGCCTCGATCCGGGCCATCCGGGACTCGACACGGGCGAGGTCCTTGCGGGCGGCGTGGGCCGCGGCACCCGTGAGCCCGGCCGGGGCAGCCGAGGCGGCACCAGGGGTTCCACGCGCTCCGGGTGCTCCGGGTGCTCCGGGTGCTCCGGGCAGACCACCGGCTGACCCGGCACTCCCACCGAGGACCGCGCCACCCGACACCCCGCGAGGCGCGCCGTTGCCATCACCGGCACCGGCCCCCGCCCCGGTCGAGAGCAGGCTTCCGGTCGCCGACGACCGCAGCTCCAGGTACTGCTCGACACCGCGCGGCAGGTGGCGCAGCCGGCCATCGCCGAGCAGGGCGTACAGGTCATCGCAGGTCCGCTCGAGGAAGTAGCGGTCGTGGCTGACCACGACCAGCGACCCGGGCCACGAGTCCAGCACGTCCTCGATGACGGCCAGCGTCTCGACGTCCAGGTCGTTGGTCGGCTCGTCGAGGACGAGCAGGTTCGGCCCACCGATCAGCAGCTTGAGCAGCTCGAGGCGGCGCAACTCCCCGCCGGACAGGTCCCCGATCCGGGTCATGGCCTTCTCGCCCTTGAACCCGAAGTCCTCCAGCAGCGTCCCGGCAGTGACGGTCCGCCCGCCGATCTCGATCTCGCGGCGCAGGCGCTCGATGCTGGGCAGGACGCGATCCTCCGGGTCTCCCGGCACGATCGTCTGGGGCAGCGTGGCCGGCACGACGGTCGTCCCGATCGTGACCGTGCCGGCATCCGGCTCCCGCTGGCCGGTCAGCAGACGCACCAGGGTCGTCTTGCCCGCACCGTTGGGGCCGAGGAGTCCGACGCGGTCACCGGGTCCGAGCTGCCAGGTGAGGTCCTCGATCAGCGTGCGCTCGCTGGATTTCCTCCGGACCACCCGCGCCCGGCACCCGCAGCGCCACCGACTTCAGGTCAACCACCTGCCGCCCGAGCCGCGCCGAGGCGACCCGACGCAGGGCGAGCTTGTCGCGCAGCTCGGGGACGTCGGCGATCAGTGCGTTGGCCGCATCGATGCGGAACTGCGGCTTCGAGGTGCGCGCCGGCGGGCCGCGCCGCAGCCATGCGAGCTCCTTGCTGACCAGGTTGCGCCGCCGGGACTCAGCCACGGCCTCGCGCCGCTCCCGCTCGGCACGGGCCAGCACCCACGCGGCGTAGCCACCCTCGAAGCGATAGACCGTGCCGTCGGCTACCTCCCACGTGGCGGTGGCCACCTCGTCGAGGAACCAGCGGTCATGGGTCACCACCGCCATGGTGGGCGGTCCTGTCGGGCCGGTCAGGAAGCCGGCGAGCCAGGTCACGGCCTCGATGTCGAGGTGGTTGGTCGGCTCGTCGAGGAGCAGCACATCACCTGGGTCGATCAGCGCGCGGGCCAATGCCAGTCGGCGCCGTTCACCCCCGGACAGGCCCTCGAGCCCGGTGTCGAGGCCCTGGGCGTAACCCTGCGCCCTGACTCCACCGAGGAGCCCGGAGAGCACCGCGCGGATCCGGGGATCGGCCGCCCACTCGTGCTCCGGGCGATCGCCGACCGTCACGTCGCGGACGGTGCGCGCGCGCGGGGGCAGGGCATCGGACTGACCGACCATGACCACGCGGGCGTCGGCCGTGCGGATGACCCGACCGGAGTCGGGTTCGGCCACCCCGGCGAGCACCCGGAACAGGGTCGACTTGCCGTCGCCGTTGCGCCCGACGACCTCGACACGCTGGCCACGGTCGATGCCGAGGGTGACCCCGGAGAGGACCGCACGCGTCGCGAACACGACGTGGATGTCCTCGAGGGCGACGATGGGCGGCATGGGGCCCAAGGCTAGTCGCCCAGACCGGCAGCGTCGGCCGGCCAGATCCACCGGCCGGTAGGGTCAGACGCGCGGATCCCCCGATCGCACCCGGCCGACCCGACGGCTGGCCTACCTCCCGAGGAGCCCGAAGTGCCTGAGTTGCTCGTTGTCGAGCCGGTGTTCGCCGAGCGGTTGTGGGGCGGGACGACGTTGCGGGCCTGGTTCGGGGCAGCAGTTCCCGACGGGATCATCGGGGAGTGCTGGGCGGTCTCCGGGATGCCCGGGATGAGTGGGTTCATCCGGTCGGGGGCACCTGAGGGGTTCACCCTCCGCCAGGCGTGGGCCGCCGGGCTGGTGACCGGTCGCGAGGAGCCCGGGGACTTCCCGCTGCTGTGCAAGTTCCTCGACCCGCAGGACTGGCTCTCGGTGCAGGTGCATCCCGATGATGCCCAGGCCCAGGCGCTGGAGGGTCAGCCGAGGGGCAAGGCAGAGTGCTGGCTGGTGGTCTCCTGCCAGGACGACGCCGCCCTGATCCTCGGGCACACCGCCGACTCCGCCGAGGATCTGCGCCAGTCACTGCTCGATGGCACGCTGATGGAGCACCTGGTCACGGTCCCGGTGGCGCAGGACGACTTCTACATGGTCCACGCGGGAGTGGTGCACTCGGTCGGACCGGGCATGCTGGTCTACGAGGTGCAGGAGAGCAGCGACATCACCTACCGCCTCTACGACTTCGACCGCGTCGGCCCCGACGGCCGGACCCGCGAGCTGCACATCGACAAGGGGTTCTCGGTCGTGAGTGCCCCGCACGACCCTGCCGCCGCGCGCACCGCCGGCCGGTGGGAGCCGACGGGTGTCAACTCCCGGACACGGGTGCTCGTGGACTGCCCGCAGTTCCGGGTGGAGCGCTGGGAGACCCAGCGCGGGAGCTTCGTCCTGGACCCGGCCGACTACCTCGTTATGACGGTCATCGGGGGCAGTGGCAGGGCACAGGCCCCGGGGAATTCAGTCGATCTGGGGCTGGGCACCAGCCTCGTCGTGCCTGCCGGTACCGGTCAGGTGGAGGTCTCCGGCGACCTGATCCTCATCGCCACCCACCCGGGGCCCGAGCTGGCGTAGCCACGCTCACCCGACCTACCCGCTTCTGGCGATCACCCGGGCGCCTGGAACGGGCCCGCTCGTGACATGCGTCGAGCGCACATCGACCATGCCTCCCAGCGCCGTGGCCACCCGCGCACCGGCGGCTGGATCGGCCACGAGGAAGGCAACCGTCGGCCCTGACCCCGACACGATGCCGCCCAGGGCACCGGCTGCCACCCCGGTGTCGAGCACATCGCCCAGGGTGGGTCGCAGGGCCAGTGCGGGTTCCTGCAGGTCGTTGTGCAGCACCCGCCCGAGGGCCCTGGCATCGCCGGCGATCAGCGCCGCGACGATCGCCGCATCCGCTTGCGGTTCGGGCACGATGCGCCCCTCGACGAGCCGGTCGAACGCCGAGTACACCGCCGGGGTCGACAGGCCCCGCGTGGCAGTCGCGAACACCCAGTGGAAGGTGCCGCGCACCATGAGCGGGCTGAGCAGCTCCCCGCGACCGAGGCCCAGCGCCGTCCCGCCCATCAGGCTGAAGGGAACGTCGGAGCCGAGGTCGAGCGCCACACGGGCCAGGTCGTCGCGCGTCAGCGGGGATCCCCAGAGGTCGTTGAGGGCGACCAGTGCCGCGGCGCAGTCCGCCGAGCCCCCGGCCATGCCACCGGCGACCGGCACGCCCTTGCTGATGGCGATCTGCAGGTCCGGTGCCGGCCGACCGAGCTCGGTCGCCAGTCGCTCGGCCGCTCGCCAGACGAGGTTGGTGGCATCGCGCGGCACCTCGTCGGGCTGAAGCCCGGTGACGTCGTGGATGACGATCCCGGATCCCGGCGACCCCGTCGAGACGGTGACCTCCTCGACCATCGCCACCGCATGGAACACGCTGGCCAGGGGATGGAACCCGTCGTCACGCACCGCCCCGACAGACAGCTGGATGTTCACCTTCCCCGGCGCGCGCGCGGTCACGGAGGTGGTCACGGGGATTCAGCGTAGTCGGCGGACGCTACTGCACGGTCTTGTCGCCCTGGGCGGACTTCTCGATGGTGAACTGGTCCAGCACTCCGCCGGGCCCGAAGGGCGAGGTCGAGCCCGCGCCCCGGTGCGTGACGACCGCCTTGTACGTCAGCGTGCTCCCGGCGATCGTGATCACCTGATAGGTCGAGGTCGCAGCGGCCCACACGGTGCGCGTGGCCCCGTTGAGCACCCAGTCCGCGTCGGTGACCTCGTAGTACTTCGGGCCCGAGACGCTCACGGCGAAGACCGGACCGTCGGGCGACCGGTAGCCGCGTGCATACGAGTGATCGTGGCCGGAGAGCACGAGGTCCACGTCGTGCCTCTCGATGACCGGCAGCCAGAGATCGCGCACCTCGGTGTTGGCGCGGCCGGGACGGGTGGCGAACGGAGGTGCGTGCATGAGCACGATCGACCATGGGTTGGGGTTCTCCGCCAGTGCCTTGTCGAGGAACGCCGCCTGCTCGGGCATCCGACCACCGAACGAGTCGAGGACCACGATCCGCACGCCCTGGTAGTCGACGTGGAACCACGTCTCGCCCTGCCCCGGGTAGCCGTTCTCCGGCCAGTCGAAGTAGGAGCGGAAGGCCTCCGCCTGGTTGGAGCGGCACTTGAGGACAAGCACGCACTGCTCGTGGTTGCCGATCGACACCACCCAGTTGCGTGTGCGCGCCGAGTCGCCCATCGCGGCGAACAGGTCGGCCCACTGGGACCCCTTGTAGGGCCGATCGACGACATCCCCGGCCTGGAGCACGAGCTGGGCCCCCGGGGCGTCGGCGAGCGCGCGGCGCAGCGTTCGGCGCGGTACCCCGCGGTTGTCGACCTGGGTGTCCCCGAGGCCGATCATGGTCAGGGAGGTGACCGCCGGGTTGGCCGTCGTGAAGGCGCGCCACGTGCTGGATCCACGGGAGGTCACGATCCGGTACTGGTAGGCGGTGCCCGGGGTCAGGCCGACGAGCGTGGCCGAGTACCGGGGCAGGGCCGAACCCGAGTTCTTCACGGTGGTGGCGGGGCCTCGGGTGGCGCGCACCGACTGAGCGGGGCCGCCAGGGACGCGGTACTGGACCTTCTGCCCCTTGGTCCGGGCGCGCATCGACCACGAGACCCGCTGCGACGTGGCGGGATCCGCGGTGGGGGTCAGCAGGATCCGCGAGGGCGCTGACGCACTCGAGGCCGACACCAGTGCTGCGGGACGGACAGCGCCGAGGGCGACCGCGGACGCGGGGGACGCGGCAGGGACCGCAGAGGCGGGGGTCACCCAGGGGACGGCCGCCCCGACGAGCGCCGGGACAGCAGCCGCGACGACGAGCAGTCCAAGCAGCCTGGTGCGGGCAGCGGGGCGTTCCACGCGGGCGACGGTACCAACTCCTACGCCCAACCCAGCCCAAGGCGGCGATAAGGGCCGGTTCCGATCGTCGTGACGCGCGTGCGTGCGGCTGGGTGTCACTGCCCGTGCGCGGCTGCGGCGATCGCGGCGAACTGCGCCACGTCGAGGGCCTCCCCGCGTGCGGTCGGGTCCACGCCAGCCGCCTCGAGCAGCGCAATCGCACGCTCGGAGCCGCCGGCCCAGGTGGCCAGCGCCGAACGCAGCATCTTGCGGCGCTGGGCGAAGGCGGCGTCGATCACTGCGAACACCTCGGTGCGCTCGACATCGTCACGGGGCGGGGCCGTCCGGATGAGCTCGACGAGCCCCGAGTCCACGTTCGGCACCGGCCAGAACACCGAGCGTGCGACCAGCCCAGCCTGACGGACGTCAGCGAACCAGCGCGCCTTCACCGACGGCACCCCGTACACGCGCGATCCCGGCGGGGCCGCGAGCCGTTCGGCCACCTCCAGCTGGACCATCACCAACGCGCGCTCGAGGGTCGGGAACGTGGCCATCAGGTGCAGCAGCACTGGCACGCTGATGTTGTAGGGCAGGTTGGCGACCAGTGCGGTCGGGGCGACCGGCAGGCTCGGTGATCCGCAGCGCGTCGGCAGGCACGACGGTGAGCCGCTCGGCGAGCGCCGGGGCGCGGTCAGCCACGGTCGCGGGCAACTGCCCGGCCAGCACCGGGTCGACCTCGACCGCCACCACGTGCCGGACGGACTCAAGGAGGGCCAGGGTCAGCGACCCCAGCCCGGGGCCGACCTCGAGCACCACGTCGTCGGCATCGACACCGGACACCCGCACGATGCGGCGAACCGTGTTGGCGTCGATGACGAAGTTCTGCCCGAGGGTCTTGGTCGGACGCAGGCCCAGCTGAGCGGCCAGCCCCCGGATCTCCGCCGGGCCGAGCAGGGCAGCGGCACCATCGGTGGCACCCGGTGCCGGTACACCAGGCGCGCCTCCGTCGCTGCCACCACCCGGCAGGCTCACGCCCAGGCCCCGAAGGCCCGCAGGGTGTTGGCGTGCAGGTCGTCGCAGAGGGTCTCGAGATCGTCGCCGCGCAGCTCGGCCAGGCGGCGCACCGTCAGCGGCACGAGGTAGCTGGCGTTGACCCGACCGCGGTGCGGGGTGGGCGTCAGGAACGGGGCGTCCGTCTCGACGAGGATGCGGTCGCGCGGCACCACCGGCGCTGCGGCGTGCAGGTCGCGGGCGTTCGTGAAGGTGACTGTCCCGGCGAACGACACGTACCAGCCGTGCTGGGCGGCGACCCGGGCCATCGGCTCGTCGCCGGAGAAGCAGTGGAAGACCACGACCTCAGGCAGCCCGGCGCCGGCCATCTCGTCGAGCAGCACGCGGATGACGTCGTCGTGGGAGTCACGGTCGTGGATCACCAGCGCCCGGCCGAGCCGGCGGGCCATGTCGATGTGCGCCCGGAACGACTGCTCCTGGATCACCCATGCCTCGGGCTCCCGGGTGCGGAAGAAGTCCAGGCCGGTCTCGCCGATCCCCCGGACCCGGGGCGAACCCGCGGCCAGCTGCTCGACCGTGGCGATCGCCGCGTCGAGCTCTCCCCTCGCCGCCAGGCGCGGCGCCTCGTTCGGGTGGATGCCGATCGCCGCGAGGATCTGCGGCTGCTCCTCGGCCATCGCCACCGCAGCGTGCACGTCGCGGATCGAGCAGCCCACCTGGACGATGCCCGTGACGTTCACGGACGCGGCCGCAGCCACCGCGTCCGCGGGGCTCAGCGCATCCTCGTCACCGCCGCGCATGTCGATGTGGCAGTGCGAGTCGAACACCGGTCGCGGCAGCGGCTCGGGCAGCGGCGGGCGCGGGGCGCCGGCGCGGGCATCAGGCACCGGCTGGCGCTCTCCTCGGGCAGGCGCGGGAAGAGCGCCGCGCCCTTGGTGACCCGAACGCCGGGAGGCAGCTGGCCCCAGCGGCTGACGTCCTCGATGCGCTGGTCACCGATCGCACCGAGGCCCTCGGCCGCGCCGATCGACTCCCACAGCGCGCCCATGGCACGCGGCATCACGGAGTTGTGCAGCACGGCGATGGCGCGCAGCGCCTCGCACGTCGTGTAGAGCACCGTCGCCAGCCGCTCGCGCGCCACCGGGTCGTCCGCACGCTTGGCCAGGGCCCAGGGCTCCTGCTCGGTGACGTAGAGGTTGACCGCGTCGACGAAGCCCTTGACAGCGCCGATCCCCCCGGTGAAGTCCAGCTTCGAGTAGGCGCCGTCGGCGTCCTGGACGGCCACGAGCAGGGCATCGGCCAGCGCGAGGTCGGCGTTGGCGAAGGCGCCCGGGGCGGGCAGGACGCCCGTCGAAGTACTTGCCGACCATGGCCGTGGCACGCGAGCCGAGGTTGCCCAGGCCGTTGGCCAGCTCGGAGGTGTAGCGGGCGGCCATGTCCTCCCACGAGAACGACCCGTCGTTGCCGAACTGGATCGCGCGCAGGAAGTAGTACCGGAACGCATCCACGCCGAAGTGGTCGATGATCTGCTCCGGGGCGATCCCGGTCAGCTTGCTCTTGCTCATCTTCTCCCCGCCCACCAGCAGCCAGCCGTGGGCGTAGACCTGACCGGGCAGGGGCAGCCCGGCAGCCATGAGCATCGCCGGCCAGATCACCGCGTGGAAGCGCAGGATGTCCTTGCCGACGAGGTGGATGTCCGCGGGCCACGTGGCCGCGAACTTCGCGGCACCCGACGAGGGCGGCTCGTCGCCGAGGCCCACGGCGGTGGCGTAGTTGAGCAGGGCGTCGAACCAGACGTAGACGACCTGCGAGGTGTCCCACGGCACGGGGATGCCCCAGTCGAAGCTCGACCTGGAGATGGACAGGTCCTGCAGGCCGCTGCGGATGAAGGACGTGACCTCGTTGTGCGCGCTCTGTGGAGCCACCGCGTCCGGGTGGTCCTCGTAGTGCCGGAGCAACGCGTCACCGAACGCCGAGAGCCGGAAGAACCAGTTGGTCTCCGAGACCATCTCGACCGGGCGGCTGTGGACGGGGCAGAGCATCTGGCCCTCGAGCTCGCCGGTGCCGGGGACGAGGTCCCCGGAGAGCTTGAACTCCTCGCAGCCAACGCAGTACGGACCCTCGTAGTCGCCGGAGTAGATGTGCCCGGAGTCCTTGAGGCGGGTGAGGAAGTTCTGCACGCGTGACTCGTGCCGACGCTCGGTGGTGCGGATGAAGTCGTCGTTGGCCACGTCGAGGGTGGCGAGCACAGGCTTCCAGTGCTCGGCGACGAGCCGGTCGGCCCACTGCTGGGGGGTGACGCCGGCGGCCTCGGCGGTACGCAGGACCTTCTCGCCGTGCTCGTCGGTGCCGGTCAGCAGCCAGACGTTCTCACCGCGCTGCCGGTGCCAGCGGCAGATCGTGTCCGCTGCGACGGTCGTGTAGGCATGCCCGATGTGCGGGGCGTCGTTGACGTAGTAGATGGGCGTGGTGACGTAGAACGCCTTGCCGGTCGGGCTCATGGGAGCAGATTCTAGTTGCGCTGGGCGCCACAGCCTCGCCCGAGAGTGCGGCACGATGGGGCCCATGCCCGAGTCCGACCACGACGCTGACCACGACGCCCCGGGGAGCAGTGCACCCGCGGCGGGCCCACGTGGGCCGGGAACCCTGGTCCTGGCGGGGACCCCTCTGGGCAACCCGGCGGACGCATCCCCGAGGTTGGCGCACCTGCTGGCCTCGGCCGACCTGGTCGCCGCCGAGGACACCCGCAGGCTGCGTCGGCTGCTGTCCGACCTCGGTGTGGCTCGCACCGGACCGGTGGTGTCGTACTACGAGGATGTCGAGCGCGAGCGCCTGCCGCGACTGCTCGCCGTCCTGGCCGCAGGAGGCACTGTGGCGCTGGTCACCGATGCCGGGATGCCGTCCGTGAGTGACCCCGGCTACCGGGCGGCTCGTGCGGCCCTCGACGCCGGGTATGTCGTCACGTCCCTGCCCGGGCCGTCAGCGGTAACCACCGCGTTGGCGGTGTCCGGCCTGCCGTGCGACCGGTTCTGCTTCGAGGGGTTCATCCCCCGCAAGCCGGCCGAGCGCCGGGCACGGCTCGCCGAGCTCGCGGACGAGCCGCGCACCCAGGTGTACTTCGAGTCACCACGGCGTCTGGCCGCGACGCTGGCCGACATGGCGGGGGCCTTCGGCCCCGAGCGTCCGGCGGCGGTCTGCCGCGAGTTGTCCAAGACCTACGAGGAGGTCCTGCGCGGCGGCCTCGGCGAGCTCGCCGCGTGGGCGCAGACGGGAGTCCGCGGCGAGATCACCCTGGTGGTCCAGGGCGCCCCGGACGCCACCGGAGGGGACGTCGACGCTGCCGGCCTGGCGGCTCGGGTCGCCGCCCTCGAGTCGCAGGGGGTCACGCGCAAGGAGGCCATCGCGCTGGTGGCCAGCAGCACCGGGGCGCCCAAGCGGTCGGTGTTCGACGCCGTGGTGGCGCACAAGACCCGCTGAGGACCAGCGACTGGGTGTAGGTGTCCCTCAGACCCAGGTCGGCAGCCACATCCGCCAGTCCCAGCGCGCGTAGGGCAGCACCTGACCGGTCCAGATCGGCAGGAAGAACCAAGTCGAGGCGATCACGAGCAGCAGGACCGTGCCCGCGGCCAGGATCCCCCACTGCCGCCGCGACGCCGTGGCGTCCGGCCCGCCGGCGAGGCTGGCCAGCGAGATGGCCAGCATGCCGGCGAGGAAGGGGACGAACACGACCGCGTAGAACGTGAAGATCGTGCGACCGTGGAAGACCAACCAGGGAAGCCACCCCGCCAGGAAGGCCACCAGCAGGGCGCCGCTGCGCCAGTCGCGCCCGGCCACGGCGCGCCAGGCGTTGTGGAACAGGGCCAGCAGGCCGGCCCACCAGATGATGGGGTTCCCCAGCGCGAGGACCTCCTCCGAGCAGCGATCCGCCCCGCAGACACCCGTGGGCGACTCGTAGTGGAACGAGGTGGGCCGCGACATCACCGGCCACGACCACGCGCTGGACCTGTACGAGTGCGGCGAGTCCAGGCCGACATGGAACGCCCAGGCGGCGCGGTGGTACTCGGCCAGGGACCTCAGGGCATCGGGGACCAACGGCCAGCCGGCGTTCGAGGCTGCCCAGTCCCGGTCGTAGCCGCCATCCGTGAGGAGCCAGCCGCTCCAGGTGACCACGTAGGCGAGGAACCCCACGCCGACGATGCTCAGGAACGCCGGGAGGGCGTCGCGCAGCAGGACCGCGTGGAACGGGTGCCCGGCACCGAGCTCGCGGCGCACCTGCAGGTCCCAGTAGACGGTGAGCAGGCCGAAGAACGCGACGTACCAGAGCCCGCTCCACTTGACCCCGCACGCCAGCCCGAGCGACAGCCCCGCGGCGATCCGCCAGGGACGCAGGCCGAACCCGGGCCCGAGGACGACGGGATTGCCCTGCCAGAGGGTGCGCCACGCGTCCGCCCGGCGTCGGACGGCGTCACGATCCAGGAGCAGGAAGCCGAACGCCGCCAGGATGAAGAACATCAGGGTGATGTCGAGCAGGGCCGTCCGGCTCATGACCAGATGCAGCCCGTCCAGGGCGACCAGCAGACCCGCAATGGTCCCGATGAGGTCCGACCGGGTGAGCCGGCGGATGATCCTGGCGGTCATGAGCACGCTGAGCGTGCCGACCACCGCGACGCCGAACCGCCAGCCGAACGGCGTGACGCCGAACGCCCACTCCCCGGACGCGATGACCCACTTCCCCACAGGCGGGTGGACGACGAAGGACGGCAGGTCCTGGAAGATGTCCAGCCGGTCCCACGCCGCGTCCT
Source organism: uncultured Actinomycetes bacterium (assembly GCA_963747335.1). Lineage (GTDB taxonomy): Bacteria > Actinomycetota > Actinomycetes > S36-B12 > CAIYMF01 > Prado023. Next base: position 244,477 of record CAVVEV010000012.1, read on the forward strand.
GGGCGAGGATCTTCTCGTCGGCACCGTCGACCGCCTGACGCTCGTACCCGAAGCGCAGCAGCGCGAGCGCGTCCTTCACGTAGTAGGTCTCGTCGAAGATGATCGCGTCCGGTCGACCGAGGTTCACGAACCGCAGCAACCCGGCCAGCACGGTGACCAGCAGCGGCCCGACCCAGCCACGCAGCCCGTGGGAGGGCATCGGTCGGTGCATCGTCCGGACGGGGGCAGTCGCCTCCGACCGGGCCGACGACAACTCCGCGGTGACGGACACGGCGCAATGCTAGGTCCGCGCACCTGCGTGAGCAGCACTCCCCTCCAGCGGCGGCGGGGTGGGTCACATGATGGGCGGTGGGGGCGAAGGCGATGTCACGGGTAGGGCTTCCGGCGGACGGCCCGTTCCGCGCGAGGCGTCGAGCCGGCAGCAGGAACCTGCATCGCAGGGGAGGCCCTCTTCGCGGCGGGGGCCTTCTTGGCCGCAGGGGAGGCCTTCTTCGCGGCGGGGGCCTTCTTGGCCGCAGGGGAGGCCTTCTTCGCGGCGGGGGCCTTCTTGGCCGCGGGGGCGTTCGCCTCAGGGGCCTCGGCTGCCTGCGGGGTCGCTGCGGGCTTCCTCGACGACGCCCGCCGTCGCGTCGGAGTCGGTGTCGCTGCCGCGCCGGAGACCGGCTCCTCCACGGGCGTCCCCGAGTGCAGGCCCACGACCGCCCGGGCCTTCGGGTCGGCGATCGCGAGCACGTCGTCGAAGGCGGCCCGGATGCACTCGATGAACACCTCGGGGTCCGGGATCGCGCGGGTATCGAGGTTGATGCCGATGTAGGCGACACCGTTGTAGGTCATCAGGCCCATGTTGGCAGCCGCTCCGCCCTTGGGGGCGAACGGCACGATGGCCTGCACCTCAGCGCCGGAGGCGTACAGAGCGATGGGGGGGCCGGGCACATTGGTGATCGCCAGGTCGCAGCCCTTCATCATCCCGGCCGCCACCGAGGTGGCAGCGCTCTGCGGCAGCGCGGTCAGCAGCCGGTAGATCGTGTCGCTGACAGCCAGGGCCGGCTCCGTGCGCGCCTGCATGAGCAGCGGCGCCAGGCGCTTGATCCGGGTCTCGGCGTCCCCACTGTCGATCGGCATGGGGAACCTGGCCGGGACCCAGCGGTTGCCGGCGGAGTCATCGTGGGACGTGCGCATGTTCACCGGCATGTTCACGCGGACGTACTCGCAGGGGGCGTTGTGCGCCTCGTGGTAGACAGCCACACCACCGCCCACCGCCGCCATGTAGGTGTCGTTGAGCGTGCCGCCCACCTTCTTGGCCGCAGCCTTGAACGGAGCGAACGGAACCTGGATCACGGCCAGCTGCACGGAGAGCGACCGGCCGTGCATCAGGGGGCTCAAGGGCTCGTTGGCCGGGGCGAGCAGGCGGGTTGCCGACTGCGCGAACGCCGCGGCGGACACCGCGGACTCGCCCGGGTCGGCCGCAACCCGCTCGACGAGTCCGATCGCCCCGCCGGTGAGCGCGCGGCCCTGGCGATACACCGCGCTCGCGGCGAACCTCGCGCCGTTGGCCAGGCGGCCGGGAACGCCAAGGACCCCGCCGGTGGGAGCGCTGGGCATCGGGCCCAGATCCCGGGCAGGGGTGCGCGTGAGGTCGAACAGGCTCGCGGCCATCGCCATGCCGCCGACCCCGTCCGTGATGGCGTGGTGCAGCTTGATGATCACCGCCGACCGATCACCGTCCCAACCCTGGACCAGGGCCATCTCCCAGAGCGGGCGATCACGATCGAAGTCCTGCTCAGCCATCTGCTCGGCGATGCGCATCAGCGGCCGGTCGGTTCCGTCAGCGGGCACGTGGAAGCGCTTGAGGTGGTACGACATGTCGAAGTTGGGGTCGAACTCCCACCGGGGAGGGATCGGTGACACCGGGTTGCCGATCACGCGCTGGCGCAGCTTCGGCACCGCGAGCGTCATCCGCGTGATCCGATCGACGAGCAGGTCGATCTCGGGCTCGGCGTCGAGCACGGTCATGGCGACGACGACAGAGCGCAGGATCGGGTCCTGCTCAACACCCCACATGACGGCGTCGAACGCCCCCATCCGGTCCAGACTCGCGGACATCTCCTGACTCCTCCCGTGGCGGCCTCTGGGCCGAGGCTATCCGTCGCCGGCGCAGGACGCGCGGGAGCAACGCGCGCGGGCGCACCGCCACCCGGTGGCGTGGGTCACGGGTCGAGCGGCGCCGAGACCGAATCGGCCCACACGTCGGATTCGATGCCGTCGGCGAACTCCGGCACGCGCATGCGGGAGAACGCCGGAGCGAACCCCGCCTGCCGCTGTGCCTCGTAGTCGCCGATGACGGCGAATGCCACCTTCCCCAGGAGCAGGATGGCGACAAGGTTGAGCAGTGCCATGAACCCCATCGCCACGTCAGCCATGTCCCACACGAGGGTGGCGTCGACCAGCGCCCCGAACATCACCATGACCAGCACGATGATCCGCAGGGGCACCAGCGCCCGGTGGTCTCCGCCGTTGAGGAACAGCAGGCCAGTCTCCCCGTAGTAGTAGTTGGCCAGGATCGAGGTGAATGCGAAGAACAGCAGTGCGATGGCGACGAAGGACCCACCCCACGCCCCGACGCTGTCGGACAGCGCGTTCTGCGTCAGGGCCACCCCGGTTGCGGCGCCGTCATACACGCCGTCGGTGAAGCCCCCGATGTAGACCCCGGAGAGCAGGATGATCAGCGCGGTCGTGGTGCAGATGATCATCGTGTCGACGAAGACCCCCAAGGACTGCACGTAGGCCTGGGTCGCGGGGTGCGCCACGTCCGCAGTGGCCGCTGCATTGGGGGCCGACCCCTGTCCCGCCTCGTTGGAGAAGAGACCGCGCTTGGCCCCGTTCTGCAGTGCCTGGGCGATGGTGTAGCCGATCGCTCCGCCGGCAACCTCACCGACCCCGAAGGCACTGGACACGATCAGCCACAGGGCCTGCGGCACCTCGGCGAGGTTGACCACGACAACGAACAGTCCGACCACCAGGTAGGCGATCGCCATGAACGGCACCACCAGCTCGGCGACCAGCGCGATCCGGCGGATCCCACCGAAGATCACTGCCCCCGCCCCGATGAGCACCACGATCCCGGTGACCCAGTGCGGGACGCCCCACGCCTCGTTCGCCGCCGCGGCGATCGAGTTGGCCTGGACCGCGTTGAACACCAGCCCGAAGGCGCTCAGCAGGGCGACCGAGAACGCCATGCCCATCGCACGGCTGCGCAGGCCGCGCTGCATGTAGAAGGCGGGCCCGCCGCGGAACAGCGCCGGGTCGTCCTCGTCGCGGTGCTTGTACACCTGGGCCAAGGTGGCCTCGATCATGGCCGTGCACATCCCGATGAAGGCCACGACCCACATCCAGAAGACCGCCCCGGGTCCACCCACCACCAGAGCCGTGGCCACCCCCGCGATGTTGCCCGTTCCCACCCGTGCCGCCAACGAGGTCGCGAACGCACCGAAGGAGCTCACCCCTCCCTGCGGGGACTTCGTCGAGGCCCGCATCACGGCCACCATGTGCCCGAAGGACCGGAACTGGATGAACCGGAGGCGGATCGTGAACCAGATCCCGGCACCGAGCAGCAACGGCGTCATCAACCAGGTCCACAGCACGTTGTTCACCGTGGAAACAGCGTCACCGATCATCGCGCGGAACCTCCGGTCCGGCGCCCCATCGTGCCGGGCAGAGCGACCTCGCGCGCGCCGAACGCGGAGCCGCAACAAGAACGTAACGCGATGGAGCTGAGGGGATCCGTCGGTCGCCCACAGCGCGACCTCCTCCCGAGTCCCCCCGTGCAGTCCCAGCACAATGGGTGAGGCCCCCCGGAACACCGGGAGGCCTCACCCATTGTGGAGCTGAGGGGACTCGAACCCCTGACCCCCTCGATGCGAACGAGGTGCGCTACCAGCTGCGCTACAGCCCCTTGAGTCCTCCTAGGGTACCCAGTCCCCGCCATGAGGACCAAACCCCCACATGTGGGCGTGAGCGCAGCGAGCACCCGAGCCCAGAGTGGACCGGCTACTCGTTGACGGCCCGCGGCCGGTAGACAGGTGCGGACGTGTTCTGGGCCTGCCATGCGGCCGACTGCTGGGCGAGGAACTCCTCGTCCCGGGAACGTGCCTCAGCCGCAGCCTGCTCGGCCTTCGCGCGGGCGATGGCCTCGGCCTTGGCCGCAGCCATGCGCTCAGCACGCGCCTTCTGCTGCTGGGCGCGCTCCAGCATGGCGGCAGCCGTCCAGGCACCCGGGGTGGCGGTATCGATGACCCGCGGGAACTCCGCCGCGGGAGGAGCGGTGACATAGGTCGGGAGCGTGGCCGGGCGAGCCTCCCATGTGGCACCCGTCTGGCCTGCCACCGCGCGACGCTGCGCCGGGGCGCTCGACGCCGGCGTGGCCCGGACCCGCTGACCATCGGCCTTCCGGCGCTGCTGAGCCGTGCGCACCTGATGCCGCGCGACGGAGAGGAAGGCAACCATGAGGCCAACCGGGACGACCAGCGCGATGGGCAGCAGGACGCCCCCGATGACCAGGCCGGCGACCCCGAGGAAGCCCACTCCGAGGATCCCCATGACGATTCGGCGGCGGGCTGCGGCAGGGGTCTTCGAGGCTGTCGCACTCGCTCCGGAGACGAGTCCGGACACCCGATTGCCCACGCCCGCGAGCTCCTTGCGCTTGATCGTGAAGACCTCGGGGGCCACGGAACTGCCGCCCGACTCGTCGCCGTGTGTCTCCACGCCCGTCGGGCCAGGCAGGGGGATGCCGAACACGGAGTCCCGGGTGGACAGCGCCTGCAGGCTGCGGCTGAAGCGGTCGACAGACCGCTCGGGGTCCCGGTGATCGTGTCGCCGCAACCACGCCGGAACCAGGACCACGGCCCAGACGGCGATGATTGCCACGTAGATCAGACCCGTCACGAACGGGAATCTACTTCAGGTCGGGTCGTTCGACGTGGGAAATCGGGTGCGCGGGGATTCGTGTCGCGCAGCCAGCGCGTCGGCCATCGAGCGCGGGGCCTCCTGCGCGGTGAGGGCGAAGACCTCATGGTCGCGCCACGCACCGTCGATGTGCAGGAAGGCCGGGCGCGATCCCTCATGGCGGAATCCCAGCTTCTGGACCACCCGCCGGCTGGCAGCGTTCTCCGGTCGGATCACGATCTCGATCCGGTGCAGCCCGAGGGCACCGAAGCAGTGGTCGCACGCCATCGCCACGGCCATCGGGGTGAGTCCGAGGCCCGCGACACGCGAGTCGATCCAGTACCCGATCGAGGCGCCCCGCAGGGATCCCATCGTGATGCCGGCGACCGTGACCTGGCCGACGAGCCGGCCGTCGAGGGTCATCGCCCAGGCCAGGGTGCGACCCGCCCGCGCCTCGTCGCGGAACCGGGCGACCATCTGGCCGTAGCTGGGCACCGCCTCGCCGGAGTTCGGCGGGACGGTGGCCTCCCACGGCGAGAGCCACCCCACGTTGCGCGAGCGCACCTCGCGCCACGCCCGGGCATCCCGGCGGCGCAGCTCGCGCAACTCGAGGACGCCGGCCTCCGTGCGGCGGGTCAGCACAGGGAGGGCTGCCATCAGGACCTGCCCAGCGGCATGACCGACACCACCGCCCCGGCCGCGACCTCGCCGGTCGCCTCGGGCAGGACGATGAGGCTGTCGGCCAGGCGCAGACCCAGGAGCCCCGGCTCCTCGATCGGGCTGATGAGCCGCTCAACGCCCGTACCGTGCAGGTGCCCGCGCAGGTACGTGCGCACGCCCGGCTCGCCCCGGACAGGGTGCGTCAGCCGGGCCGGGATCATCGGGCGGAACACCTGCTGGTGCCCGAGCATCCGCCGGATCACCGGGCGCACGAAGATCTCGAACGCGACGAACGCGCTGGACGGATTCCCCGGGAGGGTGAAGATCGGCACGTTGTCCGGGCCGAGGTAGCCGTGGCCCTGGGCCATCCCCGGGCTGATCGCGACCCGCGAGAACTCGACGGATCCCAGACGGGCCAGGACCGACTTCATCGTGTCGTAGGTTCCGGCCGTGACCCCACCCGTGGTCACGATCAGGTCCGCACGCACGAGCTGGTCCTCGAGGGTGTCCATGAGGGCCCGCTGCTCGTCGCGGACGGGGCCGGCGCGATAGGCCATGGCGCCTGCGTCCTGCGCAGCGGCGGTGAGCATGTACCCCGTGGAGTCGGGTATCAGGCCGGGCGTCATCGGCGCACCCGGCTCGACGAGCTCGGTGCCGGTGCTCATGACCACCACCCGTGGGCGGGGGCGCACAGTCACGCGAGCCCGACCGACGGCGGCCAGCAGCGCCACCTCCCGCGCGCCCACGAGCGCGCCGGCTGGCAGGACCGCCTGACCGGGGTCGAGGTCCTCCCCGGCGCGCCGGACACCGTGCCCGGGGGTCACCGCCCGATTCACCGACACGGTGGGCATCCCACCGTCGGTGAACTCGACGGGCACGACGGCGGTCGCACCTGCGGGCAGGGGTGCCCCGGAACCGATGCGGATCGCGGTACCCGCCACGATCGGATGGCTGGCGCGGTAGCCGGCCGGGACGTCGTCGGTGACGGGCATCGTGACCGGTGTCCCCGGACTCGCCGTCGCGACGTCGGCAGCCATCACGGCGTACCCGTCCGTGCCGGCTGCATCGAACGGCGGCAGTGCCCACGGTGCGGTCACGGGCTCGGCAAGGAGGCATCCGCGTGACTCCAGCAGCGACACATCGAGGGACTCCAGCGCCTGCGCATGGACCAGGACCTCGGCCAGGTGCTCGTCGACGGTGCGCACGCGGCTAGCCTGTCCCTCGGCCCGGCACTGCGGCGCGCAGGGGCCGGGCGCGATGAGCCGTCCTGGAGCATCCTCATGCCCCGCACGATAACCGCCCGGCTCCCCCCACCCCCGGCAGTGGTGCATCATCACGTCCGTGGCTGATTCCAAGGCGGACCTGCGCGCGCGGATCCGAGCCGCCCGGGCCCGGGCAGTCGGTCCCTCCGGCACCGTCGGGGTGGCCGACGCGGCCGCAGGACTGCTGGAGACGGCTCGCGCGGCCGGACTGCTCCATGCCGACGGCGACGGCGACGGCGACCAGGGCACTGTGGGAGCCGTCGCGATCGCTGCCTACATCGCCGCTCCCGGGGAGCCTGACGTGGCCGGGATCCGTGCCGCGGTGCGTGCGGCCGGAGGGGTGGTCCTGCTGCCCATCCCGCGCCCCGACCGCTCCCTCGACTGGGCCCAGGACGACGGGGACTACCGGCCGGAGGGTCGGTACCCGATCGAGGTTCCCGCCGGGGAGGTGATCGCCTCGGGCGCGCAGGGCCTGCTCGCCCGCGGGGTGCAGACGATCCTGGTCCCCGCGCTGGCCGTCGATGAGTCGGCGGTCCGGCTGGGGCAGGGGGGTGGCTACTACGACCGGCTTTTCGCCGATCTGGCGCGCCTGACCGGGGTCGTGGCCGACGGAACCGACCGATCAGCTCCCCGGTCAGCCGGGCACGTTCGCGTCGTGGCGGTCGTCCGCGACGAGGAGGTCCTGCCCGCGGGCTCCGTGCCGTTCGAGGCTCACGACCAGCTGATGACGGCAGCCCTCACACCGACCCGGTACGTGCCCCTGGGTCGATGATGCCCCGGGATTCGACAGACGGTCGGGTCAGGACGCGGCCGGCGCAGCAGAGGTCGAGGGGCTCGACGTCGAGGGAGCTGTCGACGAGCCCGAGGAGCCGCTCGTCGAGCTGCCCGACTCCGAGGTCTTCTTGGGTTCCGACTTCGGCGTGGCCGGCGAGGTCGCCGTCGTCTTGCCCCGGCTGTCAGTCCGGTAGAACCCACTGCCCTTGAACACGACACCGACGTTGCCGAAGACCTTGCGCAGGCGGCCACCCTCGCAGGACGGACAGTCGGTCAGCGACGGCTCGTGGATCGACTGGACGACCTCCAAGGGCCTGTCGCAGCTCGTGCACACGTACTCGTAGGTCGGCATACTCACCCTCTTCACTGCGGCCCTCGTGGCGCTGACAGTCCCCCATTCTGGCACTCGTGGACGCTGAGTGCTAATCGAGGCCGCGGCTGGCAGCCGCTCTTGGAGCCCGACCATCACGACCATCCCGGCGGCCTGTGGACAACTGCTGGCCGATACCGAGGGTGGCGCATACCGTCGCCTCGCCGGCACCACTGCGTCCGGTCGACCACGTGCGCGGCCGCACCGGCCCGTCAAGGAGGTTCCGCATGAGCAGCGCACACCGGGTGCCCCCTCGTCTGGGCGCGGGACGGCTGGTCCGACGCCACCGCAGGCTCCTGGCAGGTGCGGCAGCGGCGGCTTCCATCGCCTCACTGGGGATGGCGCTGCAGCCACCGGCCCCGGCGACGCGCGCCGTCATCGTGGCTGCCGCGGACCTTCCCGCCGGCCGTTCGCTGACCTCCGAGGATCTCGTGGTCGCCCACGTCCCGGAGGGGGTGCTTCCCGCAGGGGCGCGCAGCAGCGCCGACTCCTTCCTGGGGCGGATGCTGGCCGCACCGATGGCGCGGGGCGAGGCGATCGCCGCGCACCGGCTGACCGAGCTGCCAGCCTGGTCGGTGCCCCCGGGCGCAATGCCCACCCCGGTACGGTTCGCCGACGCCGGTGCGGCCTCGCTGCTGGCCGCAGGGCAGCACGTGGACGTCGTGGCCGCGTCAGGACCGGGGCTCGACGGCGCGGCCCCCTACATGTCCGCAGAGCTGGTCGCGCAGGACATCCTGGTCCTGGCTGTCATCAGCCCAGAGCCCGACGCCGAGGGGATCCTGGGCGGATCGGCCACGGACGGCGAGCAGACTCCGCTGGTGGTCCTCGCTGCCGACCGGGCCGCGGCAATGGCCATCGCGGGGGCGCAGGCGCGTGCGCGCCTGAGCTACCTGCTGCACCCCGGTCCCGGCTGAGGCTCGTTCAGGAGCCGGACGAGTCGGTCCGGAGGACCAGGGAGGTCAGGAGCCCAACCCGCCAGTGGCGTCTCCGGTGCCGCCCGCCCTCTGGTCCGCGAGCAGGTCGCGGATCTCCGTGAGCAGCAGGACGTCGGCGGGGGTCTCGGCCTCCTCGGGCGTCATCCCAGCCAGGTGCCGTGCCTTGTTGATGGGCAGCACGAACACGAAGTACACGACCGCCATCGTGATCAGGAACGACACGATGACCGCGAACACCGCACCGAAGTCGACGAAGGTGGCCGATTCGCTGGTGCACGGGGCATCGCCGGACCGCAGGCAGAAGCCGAAGCCCGCGGTGTCCGCACCGCCGACCGAGGCGAGCACGGGGGCGATGATGAAGTCGTTGAACGCCTTGATCACCGCGGTGAACGCTGCGCCGACGACGACGGCCACCGCGAGGTCGATCACGTTGCCGCGCATCACGAATTCCTTGAAGCCGTGCAGGATGCCGGCCTTCTCGTCAGCCATGGGAGTCACTCCTTGAGAGGTCTGGGGAGAGCGCCGCAGCACGAGCCCGGCACGGACCACAGGGTAGTGGAGGCACACACGCCGCCCATCAACGCCCATGGCGGGAATGACCCGCAGTGGGCCGACTCGCTGCCCCAATCGACAATCCGCGATCAGTTCCCGTGGTGCGGCGGGGTCTGGGCACGGTAGTGGGCCAGTCGATCGGACTCATCCTCGCTGCGCTCGCCCCAGGCCTCAGGGCGGTCCTCCGAGGCGCGGCCATCGAGGGGATCCCCCAATGAGAGCCGCACCGGAGCCGGGGCGCCTGTCGCGGTATCGAGGTTCGGCGCCGGGGCCGCCTCCGGTGAGGTGTCCTCCCGCTGAGCCCCGCCACCGGTCACTGGGGGTCGCCCTGGTCGAGTTGGGCGAGGAAGGCCTCCACCTGGGCGGCGATGTCGATGTCGGTGGGCAGGGCGTTCGCACCGGCCGGCTGGTTGGCCCGGCTGGCCATCATCGCGTCGTACTGCTCCTCCAGGGTGGTCACGGCCTCGAGGTTCTCCGGGTTGGCGGCGATCTGGATGGAGATGTCGGCGTCGGACTCCTCCGCGGCGTCGCGCAGTCCAGCCAGCGGGACGGCCAGCCCCGTGGCCGCGGACAGGGACTCGAGCAGGGTCAGCGCCCCTCGCGGGAACTCCGCCTGGACGAGGTAGTGCGGGACATGGGCGGCGAAGCCCATAGCGGGCCGGTCCTGCTCTCCGAGGCGGATCTCCAGGAGTGCTGCGAGGCTGCCGGGCACCTCCAGCGAGCCCACCCACGGCTGGGTGCCCACCGTGAGGGTCGGGTCGTTGGCGTGCACCGTGACGTTGATGGGCCGCGTGTGCGGAGCCGGCCACGGGATCGCGTGCATCCCCACGACCAGGCGTACTCCGAGGGCTTCGATCAGCCTGACCATCTCTCGGCTGACGGCACCCCACGCGGTGTCCGGCTCGAAGCCATGCAGGATCAGGAACTGCTCCCCACGCTCGTCGACGGCTGCGTCCACCACCAGCTCGGGCATGGCCACGGACTCGTAGTGGTCGGAGTCGAACACGGTCCGCGGACGGCGGCCGCGGAAGTCGAACAGGGAGTCGATGTCGAAGGTCGCCACGCGTGTGTGCTCGCAACTCTCCAGGAGGTGCTCGATCGCCAGCCTGCTGGCACCCCCTGCGTCCATGAACCCAGCCAGCCCATGGACCAGCACCGGTGCGCCCAGCTCAGGACGATCGGGCTCGAGCCGGTAGGACCCCGCAGTCACGACTTCTCCCTCACCTCGAGCCGGCGCCATTCGCGGCCGGCTGGTCGTCAGGTTCAACGAGAGTACTGCCGCAGGGATTCCCGTCGCCGCATGACGCGGCTCGACACCAACCGGGCAGAGCGTCCCGACGCTGTGTCGTCCATGTGGTCGCTGCTACGGTCGACACACCCGATCAGGGGGTGCTGGCGGTCTCGAGTGGCGTTGCGGAGTGGGCGTCCGCAGGGAAGGTGGGTGCGATGACCTCGGAATCCGGCCCGACCCCCGACGACCAGCCCGCTGACGCAGCCGCCCAGCACGAGCGCGGCCGCATCTCCCGGCTCGTGCGCAACAAGGGGTTCGTCAAGTTGGTCGGGGCCCTCGCCGTCCTCGCCCTGCTGTACTACGCCTTCTTCGTGGTCCTGCCCCAGGAGGTGGACTGGGACACAGTGTGGGCGGCCATCTCCGACCTCACGTCAAGCCAACTGGCAGCGCTGGGGGTGTCTGCCCTGGTGGTCATGGTCTGCCTCGGCTGGGCGGCCAAGGCCTCCCTACCCGGGCTGCGCCTCTATCAGGGCTTCGAGTCCTCGGCGACCAGCCAGATGACGGCCTTCGTGATCCCGCCACCGGGGGACTACATCATCCGGTTCGCGATGTACCGGACCTATGGGTTCACCGACGAGCAGTCCGGGATCTCGGTCATCATCGCCCTGGTCCTGCGCTACGTCATCACCTTCTTCATGCCGATCATCGGGCTGGCCGCGGTGGTCCTGGCCGGGCAGGTCACGGCCGACACAGGCTGGTGGCTCGTCGGCTACACCGCGGCGTTCCTGGCTGTGGTGTACCTGCTGCGGCGCATCGTGCAGAGTGACGCGACCGCACATGCGGTGGGGCGATGGGTCAGTGCTGTCGTCACGTGGGTGATGGACCTGTTCCACCACTCGCCGTCGAAGGACATCGAGGCGATCGTCGTCGACTTCGGCCGCAAGACTCGCGGCACGGCGCAGGAGAACCGCGTCCCACTGCTTGCCTCGAACCTGGCCTGGGGGCTGAGCAACGTGCTCGTCCTGGGCATGGCCCTGCGCTTCAGCGGCTTGGATTCCACGACGCTCACCGGGGCGGAGATCCTGCTCATGACCGGCATCGTGATGGTGGTCAACGTGCTGCCGGTGCCCGGCATCAACGCGCTCATCGTCCCAGACCTGTCAGCGGCGATGGGCCTGACGACAACGACGGAGCAGTCGCAGCTCACCGCTGCCCTGACGCTGTTCCGAGTCTGCACGTGGATCCTGCCGATGATCATCGGGGTGGGGATGTTCTTCGTCTGGCGCTACCGGGTCCGCAAGGACACGGTCACCACGGTGAACGCGGACTCCTCCGACGATGGCGGCTGGGCCCCGGTGAGACCGGGCGTCGACCCGGCCAACCCAGATGCGTCAGCGGGAGGCGGCCCGGCGGTACCGGGCAACCCCCAGGGGGACGAAGATCGCGAGCAGGACCAGACACCACAGGACTGAGGCCAGGACCGGGTTCTGCAGGGGCCAGTAGTCGGGGGCGACGTACCCGGGAGGGACGTTGCCGAACAGCTCGCGCACAGCAGCGGCCACGGCACTGATCGGGTTCCACGCTGCCACCGGCTGCAGCCACGTGGGCATCGTCTCCAGCGGAACGAACGCGTTGGACAGGAAGGTCAGCGGGAACAACCAGATCAGCCCAGCGGTCTGGGCCACCTCCACGCTGCGCACGGACAGGCCGATCACCGCGCCGATCCACAGGAACGAGTACGCGAACAGGGCCAGGAGGGCGAAGGCACCAAGCACACTGACCACCGGGGCATCCGTGCGCCAGCCGACCAGCAGACCGGTCAGCGCCATGGCTGCGGTCGTGACCCCGGCGAAGGCCAGGTCGGCGAACGTCCGCCCGGCCAGGACGGCCGACCGCGCCATCGGCAGGGATCGGAACCGGTCGAACAACCCTCGGGAGAGGTCGTCAGCCATCGCGATGCAGGTGGTGGCGCAGGTGAAGGCCACGGTCTGCACGAAGATCCCACCCATCAGGTAGTCGGTGTAGTCCCCACCTCCGGGCACCTCGATCGCACCGCCGAAGACGAAGGCGAACAGCAGCACGAACATGATCGACTGGATGATCCCGAAGACGATCGAGTCAGGCTGGCGGCGCAGGCGCGTGACGTTGCGCCATGTGATGGTCCGGGTGTCGGACAGCGTCTGTCCCAGGGCGCTCATGTGCGGGTTCCCTTCCTCGGATCGGACTGCGCAGCACGCTGCGTCGGAGACCCGCGGCGGATGCCCCGACAGCGCTGCCAGGGCCCGACGTCGTGTCGGAGGCCCCATCGGCTTCGGCGTGGCGCCCGGTGAGTTCGAGGAACACGTCGTCGAGGGTGGGCCGCCGAACCCCGATGTCCAGGATCTGCACGCCTCGCTCGTCGAAGGCCCGGACGGCGTCGAGGAGTGCGGTCGCGCCGCCCGCGACCGGGGCGACGAGTTGCCTGGAGTGCTCGTCGACGTCGATGACGCCGTTGGCCAGCCCGGACAGGACCTCGCGCGCGTCCCCGACCTGGCCCGCACCCACCGTGACGGCCAGGCGCTCGCCGCCGACCTGCGCCTTGAGCTCGTCGGAGGTCCCCCGCGCGATCACTCGCCCACGATCGACGACGGCGATGGAGTCGGCCAGCTTGTCGGCCTCGTCGAGGTACTGCGTGGTCAGCAGGACAGTCGTGCCCTCGGCAACCAGCCCCTCAATGACGTCCCAGAGGCCGATCCGGCTACGAGGGTCCAGCCCGGTCGTGGGTTCGTCGAGGAAGATGATCGGGGGCCGGGCGACCAGCGCGCCAGCAAGGTCGAGCCGGCGGCGCATGCCTCCCGAGTAGGTCTTCGCAGGCCTGTCAGCGGCCTCCACGAGGTCGAACTGCTCGAGGAGCTCAGTGGCACGTGCCCTCGAGTCGTCCATGCTGAAGTGGTAGAGCCGCCCCACCATCGCCAGGTTCTCCCGGCCCGTCAGGTACTCGTCAACGGCCGCGTACTGGCCGGAGAGGCCGATCGAGCGACGCACCCCCTGGGGGTCGGCGGCCACGTCGATCCCGTTGACTGATGCGCGCCCGGAGTCCGGCGCCAGGAGTGTGGTCAGGATGCGCACGGCCGTGGTCTTGCCCGCGCCGTTCGGGCCGAGCAGCCCGAGCACCGAGCCCGTCGGGACCTCGAGGTCCACGCCGTCGAGGGCACGGACCTCGCCCGACCTGCTCGGGAACACCTTGACCAGGGCCTCAGCGATGATGGCAGCCATGGGGTGATCCAACCGCAGCCCCCTGACACCCGCATGCCGACGAGCCGGCCAGCGACCTTCGCGCGCCCTTCACGTGCCGATATCCGCACCCTTGGGCTCTGATATCCCCGAGGAGCGGGCGGGCGCTGCTACGTTCGGGATCACCAAGGAGCCGGAGTCCGGGGGGACACATGGATCGCAGGGATGAGCGGGAGGGCGGCCGCGGGGCATCATCAGCGCGCCGCCGCGCGGCCGTCGCGGGAACGGTGACCGCGATGCTCCTCGGTGGCCTGGCACCGCTGGCTGCGCCCTCGAGCGCCATCACCCCCCAGGCCGAGCAGACGTGGGAGACCGGGATCATCCGCAGCGTCGCCGACGGCGACACCGTGATCGTGGACATCCAGAGCGCCACCGACCCCGGGTTCATCGCACCGGCGGATCCGGCCCTTCGCTCGTACTGCGCTGAGCGGATGAACGCCGACGGCACCATGCCCCTCGACGACAACGACCTCGATGGCTGCCGGGTCAGGCTCAGCGGCATCCAGGCCCCGGAGAAGGCAGGCGCGAGCGGCGGGTCCGCCCTCCAGCAGTGCAAAGCCGACACCGCCACGTCCGCGCTCGCGGCGGTCCTGCCCACGGGGACCCAGGTGCAGTTGCGCTCGATCAGTGTGCGCTCGGTCGAGGATGGCTACTCCGGAGGGCGGCTGGCCCGGTCGGTGTACTACCAGGACAACTCCGGCGCCTGGGTCGATGCGGGTCGCGCGGTCCTCGCCGGGGGCCACGCGATGTGGTTCCCGCACAGCGTCGGCGACCTGGAGAAGCCGGAGTACGTCCACAACCTGGAGTACCGGCGGCTTGTCGATGACGCCGCGGCACGCGGGGTGGGCCTCTGGTCGGCGGTCTACTGCGGGCCGTCGGCACCGGCGGCGGTACGCGCGTGGATCGTCTCCGACCCGATCGGCGACGACGCCAACAACGAGCACGTCGTCGTGCTCAACGACTCCGATGCTGCACTGGATGTGAGCGGGTGGACAGTGCGCGACTCCTCGCTGACGACTCTCACCCTGCCGGCGGGCACCGTCCTGGGCCCACGCGACCACATCCGGGTGTTCACCGGCTCGACAGCCCTCGGCGTCCCCACCCCCCGCGACTTCCGCTTCAACGGGCCATCCCAGATGTTCGCCAACTGGGACCCAGCGGCCGGCTACTTCTACGGCGACGGTGCGTATGTCTACGATGCCCAGCCCGGTTATGCGTACGGCAACCTGCGCGCCTGGTTCCACTACCCGTGCGACCCGGCCGCGTGCACTGACCCGCTGGTCGGGCGCGTGGTGATCGGTGCCGTGCAGTACGACCCGCCCGGAACGGACACCGCGGCAGGCGAGTTCATCGAGCTCCGCAACACGTCTGGCGCGCCGGTGAGCCTGGGCGGGTACGCCTTCGGCCGGCAGGGCTCGCAGTACCCGTTCCCGCCGGCCACGGTGATCCCCGCCGGGGGCACGCTGCGCCTGTCCATGGGCGTGGGCATCGATACTGCGTACACCCTCTTCCTGGGCCGGACAGCGAGCCTCCTGGCCAACTCCGGCGACCTCCTCACGCTGGTCAACCTCAACCACGCCCCTGTCGACTGCCGGGCGTGGGGGGCGTTCACCTGCGCGGGGAAGCCCGTCAGTGGCCCGCTGGCCGGACCGGCGGTGGCCCCGGCGCCCGCTGCCGTTCCGGCGCCCGCTGCCGCGGCGCCAGTGGCTGTGGCGAGGACCAACCGACCGGCCGCCCCGCGCGCCGTGCGGGCCAGCGCGAAGTCCAAGCGCGTCACGGTGCGCTGGGCTGCTCCGGTCCCCAACGGCACCAAGAAGGTCACCAAGTACCGCGCGAAGGTCTACCTGAGTTCCGGCAAGGCCCTGAAGTACCGCACCTCGTGCACCGCGAAGTCCAAGACCCTCAAGTGCCGGACGAAGAAGCTGCTCAAGGGCCGGACGTACGTGATCAAGGTCCAGGCCCGCAACTCGAAGGGGTACGGCGCCTCCTCGACGCCGGTGTCCATCCGAGTCAAGTGACCGGCTCCGGGCTCGAGGGTCGGGGCCACCGACCGGCGGCCGGACGTCACACAACCGTGACCGGCGGGTGCACCCAGTCACACCGCCGCAACAGGCCGGAAACGGCCATCCCATCGGGCAGACCTACACTTGGCGCCCGTGAACCCCAACCCCACCGACCAGGCAGAAGTCCCTGACCTGGCGCAGAAGTCCCCCATCCGCACCGACCTCCCCGCCTGGGACCGATGGTTCGAGCTGACCCAGCGCGGGTCGACGCTCGGCACCGAGTTCCGCGGCGGACTGGTCACGTTCTTCACGATGGCCTACATCGTGGTGCTCAACCCGCTGATCATCGGCACCGCCCAGGACATCAACGGCAACTACATCGGCGGCGGGGACAACCCCGTGGTGTCGATCGGCCTCGTGGCGGGCGTGACCGCCCTCATCGCCGGCATCCTGACCATCGCGATGGGCGCCTTCGGGCGCTTCCCCCTGGCAATCGCTGCCGGCCTGGGCCTCAACGGATTCCTGGCCTTCACCATCGCCCCGCTGATGACCTGGCCGCAGGCCATGGGCCTGGTGGTCCTCGAGGGCCTGATCATCTTCGCCCTCGTCCTCACTGGCCTGCGGGTCAAGGTGTTCAACGCCATCCCGGAGGCACTGAAGTACGCCATCGGAGTCGGCATCGGCCTGTTCATCGCCCTGATCGGGCTGGTGGACGCGGGCATCGTGCGCCCGGGAGTCCCGCTGATCACGTTCGGTGTCAACGGCGCGCTGCGGGGCTGGCCCACCGTGGTGTTCGTGTTCGGGCTGCTGCTGATGATCGTCCTGGTCACCAAGCGGGTGAAGGGCGCGATCCTCATCGGGATCCTGGTCACGGCCGCGCTCGCGATCGCCCTGGAGTCGGTCCTGGAGATCGGGCCCTTCAACGACGGCAACCCGGACACCCCGAACAACCCGACGGGGTGGGCGCTGAACGTCCCCCGCTTCCCGGACACGTGGGTCAGCACGCCGGACCTGAGCATCCTCGGGCAGTTCTCGCTCGTGGGCGCGTTCACGGCCGTCGGCGTGGTCACCGCATCGCTGTTCGTGTTCTCCCTGCTGCTCACGGACTTCTTCGACACGATGGGCACGGTCACCGCCCTGGCCCACGAGGCTGAGCTCACCGACGCCGAGGAGAACATCCCGCACCTCGAGTCGATCCTGCTGGTCGACTCGGCTGCCGCCGCGGTCGGCGGTGCGGCCTCGGTCTCGAGCAACACCAGCTACATCGAGAGTGCCGCGGGCATCGGCGAGGGTGCCCGCACCGGCATCGCGGCCATCGTGGCCGGCGCGCTGTTCCTCCTGGCCGTGTTCGTGACCCCGCTGGTGTCGGTGATCCCCTACGAGGCAGCCACTCCCGCCCTGGTGATCGTGGGCTTCCTGATGATGACCCAGATCAAGCACATCCCGTTCGACGACTACACGATCGGGATCCCCGCGTTCCTGACGATCATCATCATGCCGTTCACCTACTCGATCGCCAACGGGATCGGCGCGGGCATCGTGACCTACACGATGCTGCAGATCGCGACCGGGCGGACCCGCCAGATCCCGGGCCTTCTGTGGATCGTCTCGGCCGCGTTCGTCGTGTTCTTCGCGATCGATCCGGTGACGAACCTGCTCGACTCGATCACCGGCTGACCCACCACCCCTTCGTCCTTCCCAGGGGCACCTGTCCACGTGGCGGGTGCCCCTGCCCACATCCGGGCTGCGAGGATCGGGGGCGTGATCAGGGACGCCACCCCGGCCGATGCCCCGGCGCTGTACCGGATCTGCCTGCTGACCGGTGACGCCGGCGGGGACGCGACCACCCTGCACGCCGACCAGGACCTGCTCGGCGAGGTCTATGTGGGTCCCTACCTGCACCTCGCGCCGTCCGTCGCGGTGGTGGCGGTCGATGAGGATGGTGCGGCCGTGGGCTACGTCCTCGGGACGCCGGACACCCGGGCGTTCGCCCTCGCCTGCGAGGCACAGTGGTGGCCGGCACTGCGGACCCGGCATCCGCTGGTGGCGGCGGACGGCGCCCCCGGGCGAACCCCCGCGGATCAGGCTGTGGTGGAGCTCCTCCATGCTCCCCCGGCCCTGGACCGGGACCTGTTCCCGGCCTACAGCGCACACCTGCACATCGACCTGCTTCCCCGCGCCCAGGGCCGCGGGGCCGGCCGGGCGCTGATGGACCACATGATCGATCGGCTGCACTCCGCGGGGGCGACCGGCGTGCACCTCGGAGTGGATCCGCGCAACACCAGCGCCCTCTCGTTCTACGAGCACCTCGGCTTCACCCGATGGGGGTCGGACCCGGATGCCGTCACGCTGGTCCGCCCCCTCGTGTGAGAGTCCGAGCGCCGACGTCCGGGCCAGGACGGGTCGCGCGGCGGACCGACTCGGCGCACAATCGTGGCGTGAGCGGCTGGGGTTCGTACTCGTTCCTGTACGGGCCCCTGCTCGCCCTGGCCGCACTCGGCGGCCTCGCGCTGGTCGCCCGGTGGGCCAGCCAGAGCGGGACATCGCTCATCGAGGCGCCTCCTCGGCAGGGCAGCGCCGAGGAGTACGGCCTGATGATCCCCGTGGCCAGCCCCGCGAGCGCGCGGGCCTCGCACGACATCGCCGGGCAGCTCAACGCCGCCGGCGTTCGGTGCCGGGAGGTCACCACGAGCGAGGGTGCGCGGGTCATGGTGTGGGCCGAGGATGTGGCCCGGGCACGCGCCGTCCTGGACCCCCCTCGCTGATGGACGCGGCGGCGGTCAGCCCACGCGGACGGCTCAGGTCCGGTCCCACCCGGGGTCGGTGTGCAGCTCCACGTTCACCCACAGCAAGCGCCCGGGCTCTGCCAGGAGCGTGATCAGCGACCGGCGCACGCGGTCCGCGTCGTCGAGCACCCACCCCTGGTCATCGCCGACCAGGAAGTCCAGCTCCACGTAGACCTTGCGCCCCAGCTTGCCGATCCGAGCTGTCGGCTCCGGGAGCCCGAACTCGGTCCGGACGTCAGCGATGGCCGCGTGGATCGGGTCGGTGACCGAGGGATCCGGCACGCCCTCGAGCAGCTCGCGGAACGCCTGGCGGAGCATCCGCACCGGTGTCGGCAGGATCAGTCCCGCCGCGATCAGCACGAGGACCGGGTCGATGAACGGCGCCACGTTCGACCAGGCCGAGCCCTGCAGCGCGACCGCCACAGCGAACCCGATCACCATCGCCACGCCGAGCACGACCCCGGCATGCCACTGGTCGACCTCGGCGGACACCAGGTCCGACCCCTCCCGCCAGCGCACCAGCATCTGGCGCACCACCACCGCGGCGATCAGGCTCAGCAGTGAGTACACCAGGGCCGAGCCCACCTCGGTCTCGCTGCCCCCCGACAGGATCACGCCCACGGCATCCACAGCCGCGTACCCGAACGTCCCGGCCAGGACCAGCGCCTGGGTCGCGACCACCAGAGGCGCCAGCGCCTCCCGACCGAACGGGTACGTCGGGGTCGGACCTGCCGCCACCAGGGCTGCTGCCCGCAGCCCGAACCACGAAAGCACGAAGCCGACGATCGAGTAGATGCCGTCGAACAGGATCACCTGCGACTCGGCGGCCAACCCCCAGACGATCCCGACGGCGGCCAGCGCCAGTGCCGCGAAGGCAGAGATCCGCAACCCCAGGGACTCCCGCTGGTCGACCTGCGTGTCCATGCCCATCCGAGGATCAAAGCAGCACACAGCCCACTGTGACCAACACCATGCCCGCCGCGCACCCCTCCACCGCGACGGATAGGGTCGCTGGACACGACCGTCGCCCCAGGAGGACCGCATGCACGCGTTGGCCAACTCGCTCGGAAAGGCCGAGAAGGACCTCCTGCGCGAGGCCGAGCCGAAGCGACTGGCCACGCTCGACGAGGACGGACTGCTCGACCTGCACAAGCGCATCCGCCGCGCCCGGAACAAGTACGCCGGCATCTACCGGCGCCAGGGCAGTGCCAAGGTGAGCAAGAAGGGTGGTCGCGGGCTGGCCAAGGAGAAGAACGCCCGCAACGCCGGGCGTTCCGAGGTGTTCGAGGACGCCCTGGCCCGAGTCAGCGCACAGCTCGCCGAGGTTGCCGCCGCCAGCGCAGAGCAGCTCAAGGCTGACCGACTGGCCGCAGCCAACCCATCAGGGAGCTGGCCGGGCGCGCAGGGCGCGGCGCAGGGCGGCGATGACGAGCAGGCAGCAGCCCAGGTTGCTGATCGCACCCCCAAGGGCCCGGGCCGGGAGAAGCGAAACGCCTCCAGCCGGGCACAGGGCGCCCGTCGCCAGGCCAAGCGCGACAGCCGCTGAGCCACCACCAGCGCGCTGGGTCACATCCGGCCGCGGTCCCCTGCTGAGCCCGTTCACGGACTGCTGCGCGAGTAGCGTGAGTCACGCACCTGCCGACCACGGGTGTGGAGGTGTCCGGATGCCAACCCCCTACTCAGGACGCGAGTTCACGTTCACGAACCCGGACGGGACGCAGGTCCAGGTCCGCGGGTTCGGCAACCAGTTCGCAGCGGTCTTCGAATCCCTCGACGGGTTCACGGTGGTCAAGGACCCGAGCACGGGCTACTACCACTACGCGACCCTGTCCCCGGACGGGACCCGACTGGAGCCCACTGGGCCCAGGGTCGGCACCGTGGAGTCAGCAGCGCTCGACCTGCCCAAGCACGCCCGACCGTCGACCGGGGCGACCCGGGATGGTGCCCGCGCCGCGATCCGCCGGACCGGGGTCACCCCCCGATGGGCGCAGAGGCGCCGCGCCCGCAAGCCGCGGACGCCGGCACCCCCGCTGGACAGCGACGACGAGCGCGGCGACCGAGTTCCGGGGGCTGGGACCGCCCTGGCCGCACCGGAAGGACGGGCCGTCGGCTCCTACGTGGGGCTGTGCCTTCTGATCCGCTTCCCCGACGTGGACGCGACCATCCCCAGCACTGACGTCAGCCAGTACTGCAACGCCCCGGGCTACTCCGGCTTCGGCAACAACGGGTCGGTGCGTGACTACTTCCAGGCGGTCTCGGTCGGTCGCCTCGACTACACGAACGTCGTTCCCGAGTACGTGACAGCCAAACACCCCCGCGACCACTACACCGACCCTGCGGTGGAGTTCGGGATCCGTGCCCGACAGCTGGTCCGCGAGGGGCTCAAGGCGCTCACGGCGCAGGGGTTCGACTTCAGCCAGCTCACTGCGGACGACCAGGGGTACGTCCGCGCCCTCAACGTCTTCTATGCCGGACCGGCGGTCAACGACTGGTCCGAGGGGCTGTGGCCGCACTCCTGGGCCCTGGCCAAGCCGTTCGCTGCGTCGAGCACGCGCACGTTCTCCGACTACCAGATCACCAACATCGGCTCGGAACTCACCCTGCGCACGTTCTGCCACGAGAACGGCCACATGATCTGCGACTTCCCTGACCTGTACGACTACGGCGACGAGTCCAGCGGGGTGGGCGACTTCTGCCTGATGTGCGGCGGTGGTTCGGACACCAACCCGGTCCAGGTGTCCGCCTACCTGAAGAACCAGGCGGGCTGGACGTCGCAGATCGTCGACATCCAGCCCGGGACCGCCGTGGAGCTCGACGCGGGCACCAATGACTTCCTGATCCACCGACGCAGCCGGACCGAGTACTTCATCATCGAGAACCGCCAGCGCGCCGGTCGCGACGCAGCCCTGCCCGATGCCGGGATCGCGATCTGGCACGCCGACGAGACCGGCAGCAATGACAACGATGCGATGACCGCCGAGGAGCACTACGAATGCTCTCTGGAGCAGGCTGACGGGCAGTTCGACCTCGAGCTGCTGATCGGATACACCGGGGATGCCGGGGACCTCTTCGCAGGCCCGAGCCGCCGCACGTTCGGTGCCACCACCCTGCCCAGCAGCCGATGGTGGGACGGAACCCCGTCGGGGCTCGAGATCGTGGACATCTCCGCCAGCGGGGCTCGCATGACGATCAGGACCGCCGCCCGCCGCCGCGTCTCCCTGGTCAATCTGAAGTTCGGAGTGCGCGGGAACGCCGATGTGCGCGAGCTGCAGGCTGCACTCAATGAGCACTTCTCGGGTCTGGCCCTGCCCACGACGGGCAACTACCTGAAACTCACCGACGATGCGGTGCGGCGGTGCCAGAAGTCCCATGGCTTCGGCGCCGACCCCGCAGGGAAGTCCTTCGTGGGCAAGCGGCAGGCCGCCCACCTCGGCCTGCTCACCTGACCAGATCCGGCTCGCGCCGCGCTGACCTGCGGTGATACTCGGTGCCCCCGGCAGGATTCGAACCTGCGGCCTGTGGTTTAGGAAACCATCGCTCTATCCCCTGAGCTACGGGGGCGCACACGCCGGACCGCGGGTACGTGCCCTGGCGCAGGTCAGATTGTCGCAGATGCGCCGTGGGTATCGGGACAGGTGCGCCCAGGACGATGCCTGCCGGACTCGCCCTTGCGCAACGCACCGGGCGCGGCAACGCTGGGCACATGTCCATCGAGGTTCACGACGGGGTCACCGCTGAGGTCGGGCGGATCCAGGTGCGCCGCGTCCTGCCGCGACGGAGGCTGCGCACGATCGGGGCCTGGTGCTTCGCCGACCACATGGGGCCCACCGAGGTCACCGAGATCGCGGGACTCGACGTGGGCCCGCACCCGCACACCGGCCTGCAGACGGTGACGTGGCTCATGGAGGGCGCGGTGCTGCACCGCGACAGCCTCGGCTCGGAGCAGCTGATCCGCCCCGGCCAGGTGAACCTGATGACCGCCGGCCGCGGCGTGGTCCATGCCGAGGAGAACACCGGGACCTACCGCGGCACGCTGCAGGGAGTGCAGCTCTGGGTCGCGCAGCCAGACGAGCTCCGGCACGGCGATCCCGGGTTCGAGCACCACGGCGAGCTGCCCGTCGTGGAATGGGGACAGGCGTCAGCGACCCTGATCGCCGGGGAGTACCTCGGCGCATCGTCGCCGGCGAGCTTCGCCACCGAGCTCCTGGGCATGCAGGCCACTGTGCAGCCGGGAGTGACCACCTTCCCCCTGCACGCCGACTTCGAGCACGCAATCATCGCCCTCGACGGGCCGGTTCTCGTCGGCG
This sequence comes from uncultured Actinomycetes bacterium, assembly GCA_963747335.1. Lineage (GTDB taxonomy): Bacteria > Actinomycetota > Actinomycetes > S36-B12 > CAIYMF01 > Prado023. The sequence goes on from CAVVEV010000012.1 coordinate 267,571, forward strand.
ACGCGCACGCCGCCCCACGCACGACCACGAGTCCCGGCCAGATCGCGTCGCTGGCGCTCGGGCGCTCCGAGGTCGACATCGAGGTCCGCGAGCCCACGCGACTGATGGTGCTCGGTGGCGTCCCGTTCCCGGAGCCGGTCTTCATGTGGTGGAACTTCGTGGCCCGCAACGCCGACGAGGTGTCGACCTTCTACGCCGACTGGCGTGACCGCGGTCAGCGCTTCGGCGATGTCGACTCGTCCCTGAGCAGGATCCCCGCGCCCCCGCCGCCCTGGGAGCCGATCCGCACCTCGACACCTCGGCAGGGGACCGTGGCGACACCCCCGACAGCGCCTCCCACTTGAGAAGTGGATACCCCCTGGGGTATAGTTGTACCACCACGAACTCGAAGGAGACCCTCATGTGCAGCCCCGCGATCTGCCGCTCGTGCGGCAAGGTGACCTACTCCGGCTGCGGCCGCCACGTCGACCAGGTGATGGCCGGCGTGCCCGAGGCCCGGCAGTGCTCCTGCCGCTGACCGGCCGCTGGACCGACTGACTGGGAACTCGCGAGTCGCGCGTCGACTCGTCGCAGAGCCTCCCCCACGTCGAAGAGGCTCCCGCACTTGCGGGCGCAGCCTTCACGTCGGGGAGGCTCTGTGCATCCGCGCGCACCCGGCGGCGGGCAGGGGGCACCGTAGGGTCAGTCCATGGACAGCACGACAGCCTCCGGCCACGTGACCCGCATTGGCCGGGCAACCATCGGCCGGTCCGCTCAGGGCGTGGACGAGGCCCGTCGCTCCTGGCGGATCATCCTGCAGGCCACCCTCGCAGCCACGCTGGCCTACTGGGCAGCGCTGGCGATCGGGCATGATCAGCCCTTCTTCGCTCCCATCGCCGCCATCGCCACGGTCGCGGTGTCGCTGGCCCATCGGCTGCGCCGATCCGCCGAGCTGCTCCTCGGCAACGCCCTGGGCATCTTCTTCGCCGACGTGCTCATCGCAGAGATCGGCACCGGGGTCTGGCAGCTGGGACTGGTCGTCGCGATCGCCCTGACGACCGCGATCATGGCCGGTGGTGGTCCGATCCTGATCATGCAGGCGTCGTCGGCCGGCATCCTGATCGCGACCCTGACCCCGCCGACCGATGCTCAACCCTGGAACACCACCCGTGTCGTCGACGCCCTGATCGGTGGGCTGATCGGGCTGGTCGTCTCGGCGCTGGTGATGCCCGTCGATCCTGCACGCCACGCCCAGCAGTCGACCCTCCCCGTGATCGCCGCCATCGCTGCCGGCTACCGGCGGGTGGCCGATGCCCTGAGCCAGCGGGACCCCGACGCGGCACGGGCCGCGCTGGAGGACCTGCGCGGGACTGCCCCGGTCCTCGCCTCCTTCCACGCCGGCCTGGACGCGACCCGTGAGTCCGTGCGGCTCTCGCCCTGGTACTGGGGCCAGCGCCAGACGCTGGCCACCTACACCCTGGCCGGTGGGCACCTGGACAACGCCCTGCGCAACCTGCGCGTGCTCGCCCGGCAGGCGTCGATCGCCCTCGAACGCGACGACGTCGTCCCCGCCGAGATCCCGCTCGCACTGGCCGAACTCGCCACCGGGGTGGACGCGCTCGGGCCCATGCTCGCCGGTGAGCGCGCCGCCGGCCCCGTGCGCGAGGTCATCCTCGACGGGGTCACAACCGCCTCCGCCGCGCCCGCCGAGGGACTCTTCACGGCGCCGATGGTGGCCCAGATCCGGCTGTCCGCCTCCGATCTCCTGCAGGCCACGGACATGACCGGATCGGATGCCGCGACAGCGATCCGCGCCGTGGGAGATCCCTGAAGGACCTCAGCCCGGGTGAGCCAGGACCTATGGCCCGATAAGGCAAGCCTTACCTAGAGGTACCCTGTGCGCATGACGCTGGATGCCGCCCGCACCGGGCAGCCCCTGACCATCGCCGGGTCGAGCCGATCAGGGGCCGTGTCCCGCCGGCTCGCCGAGCTCGGCATCCGGCCCGGCGTGGTGCTGCGGATCCAGTCCCGGACGAGCGGCGGCGGAGCGATCCTGGCCATCGGGGACGACCGGATCGCCGTCTCGCGCCAGATCCTGGCCACCATCGAGGTGTCGACCGAGGTGCCCGCGCATGGCTGACACGCTCGCCAACCTGCGTCCCCCCGGCCAGCCCGCCCACCCGGGAGCACGCAGCGTCGCCATCGTGGGCAGCCCCAACTCCGGGAAGTCGACCCTCTTCAACGCCCTCACCGGCTCGGGTCGCGCCGTGGGCAACTACCCGGGGACCAGCGTCGAGGTCGGCACGGGACGCTGGGTCGACCCGGCGTTCGGCGAGCTGTCCCTGACCGACCTCCCCGGCGCCTACTCGCTGGACCCGATGTCCCCCGACGAGGCGCTGACCGCGGACCTGCTGCACGGCGGTGCCCGGGTTGACGCCGTCGTGGTCGTCTGCGACGCCGCACACCTCGGGCGCTCGCTCGTGCTCGCGTCGCACGTGCGGCAGCTGACAGTCCCAGTGGTGGTCGCCCTGACGATGACCGACGTCGCCACCCGCCGGGGCGTGGAGGTCGACGACGCCGTCCTCGCCGAGCGACTGGGGGCCCCGGTCGTCCGACTCGACCCACGGCGTCGTGATGTGCGCCTCCTCGCCGAGGCGGTGAGCGCGGCCCTCGCCAGCACCGTCACCCACCCCCTGTCCCTGACCCCGGCAACCGTCGGTGGCTGCCGCGCGGACTGCCCCGCCGGCTGCACCTCGTGCCCGCCCACCGCCATCGACGACCTGACCGCTCGCCTCGAGCCCGACGACGACCTCGCCAGCGCGGAGGCGGTCTTCACCTGGGTCACCGAGACGACTGAACTGGCGACCACCCGCACGCACGAGGCGCGACAGACGTGGTCCGATCGGATCGACCGCTGGGTGACCGCGCCCCTGCTCGGTCCCGTGATCTTCCTGGGCGTCATGTGGGCGGTCTTCGCGCTGACGACCACAGTGGCAGCCCCGCTGCAGGATGCCCTCGACTCGTTCTTCTCCGGACCGGTGACGTCGGTGACGACCGCTGCCTTCGAGAGAGTCGGACTCGGCGGCAGCCTGGTCGAGGCGTTCGTCGTCGACGGCCTCATCGCCGGCGTCGGGATGCTGCTGACATTCGTCCCCTTGATGGCCATCATGTTCGCTCTCCTGGCCCTGCTCGAGGACTCCGGCTACATGGCGCGCGCCGCGGTGGTCACCGACCGGCTCATGGCCCGGCTCGGCCTTCCCGGTCGCGCGTTCCTGCCGCTGGTGGTCGGGTTCGGATGCAACGTCCCGGCGATCTCCGCGGTGCGGGTGCTGCCCGACTCCCGCCACCGGCTGCTCACCGCCCTGCTCGTCCCCTTCACGTCCTGCTCCGCGCGCCTGACCGTCTACGTGATGGTGGCTGCCACGTTCTTCCCGGCCAACGCCGGCTCCGTGGTGTTCCTGATGTACGTGACGAGCATCCTGCTGGTCATCCTGGGCGGGCTGCTGCTGCGTTCGACGTTGATCCGGACCATGGGCTCCGACCCGCTCGTGCTCGACCTGCCGCCCTACCAGCGGCCCTCGGTGCGCCTGCTCGCATCGGCCACATGGATGCGGCTGCGCGGGTTCCTGGAGACCGCCTCCGGGATCATCGTGGCCACGGTCGCCGTGGTGTGGGCGCTGGGGGTGATCCCCGCACCCGGGTCCAGTGGGAGCCTCGGCGCGGTGCCGATCGCTGACAGCATGTACGCGTGGATCGCCGACCAGGCCAGCGTCCTGTTCATCCCGACCGGCTTCGCCGAATGGCATGCCATCGGAGCGCTGATCGTCGGGTTCGTCGCGAAGGAGGCCGTGATCTCCTCGTGGGCACAGACCTACCCGTCCGACGTCGACCTCTCGGCCAGCGTGTACGCGGACTTCGTGGCCAGCTCCGGGGGGCATCCGCAGGCGGCGGCCGCAGCGTTCCTCGTCTTCCTGCTGGCCTACACCCCGTGCGTGGCGACGCTGGCGGCCCAGAAGCGCCAGATCGGGTCGCGGTGGACGGCAGTCGGAGTGGTGATGCAGCTCGCGATGGCGTGGCTGCTCGCCGTGCTCGTGTTCCAGATCGGCTCGGTGCTGACGTGAGCGTGCTCAGCGAGGTCCTCGCCGCGGTCGCCGACGGGGCCGGCTCCACGGGTGAGATCGCGCGCCGGACCGGAACGACGGCGCAGGTCGCTGAGACCGCGCTCGCAGCCCTGTCGTCGGCAGGGCGCGTCCGCCGGGTCCTGGTCTTCGCCGACGCATGCTCCACCCAGGGTTGCTCGGGGTGCGCGTCCTCGGGTGGGTGCGCGTCGGCGGGGGTGGGCTCACTGGTGGGCTCGGGCCTGACCGCGTGGAGGGTTGTCCCCCGCTGAGGCCGGCTGACGCGACCTGGCGCAGCGGCCTGCTGGCCACATGGCTGGAACGGAGGCAACGGCGGGAGCAGGACGGTGTGCCGGAGCGTGGGCTGTGGGCCGAAGCGTGGAAGCGGCTGGCGAGGGGATGGGGCAGCGTGGCGTCTCGCTCGGTCAACCTCGCGCCCGTTCCGGTGGTTACGACCCCGGCGGGTTCGTTGTCCACCCAACCGCGCGCCCGTTCCGGTGGATCCCGCGCATCAGATGAGCGTGGGAGGCACCGGAACGGGCGCGAGGTTGACGATCGGGGCCGTCATTGGGCAGCGTTTCCGCCGGAACGGCTGCGAGGTTCTGGTCATCCGCGGGCGAGGACGGCCCGCTCGTGGTCGAGCAACCACGCCTTCGTGCCGAGACCCCCGGCGAACCCCGTGAGCGCACCGGACGCAGCCACCACTCGATGGCATGGGACGACGATGGACAAGGGGTTGCGCCCATTGGCGGCACCGACGGCGCGGGCAGCCCCCGGCTCCCCGATCACGGACGCCTGCGCGCCGTAGCTGGTGGTCTGTCCATAGGGAATGGCGCGCAGCGTTCTCCACACCCGGAGCTGGAAGTCCGTCCCAGCCGGGTCGAGGGCGAGGTCGAACTCCTGGCGGGTGCCGGCGAAGTACTCCTCGAGCTGGGCCTGAGCGGCGTCCAGATGATCCTCGGCCCGAAGCAGGTCGTCCGGCGGCGACCCAGCATCGTCCCCGGTCCCGCCCTGTTGTGGGCCGACTGCCCGAGCCACCCGTGATCCGTCCTCACCGGGCCAGAGGACGGCACGCAGCCCTGCGGCCCCGCAACCAGCTCGAGCGGCCCGATGGGTGTGCTCATCGTCCGGCGGGCGAGGGCGAACCCTCCCGGCTGGGTGGGCGGCGTGGTACTGGCCATCAGGTCACCTTCCGTGGGGCCCGCCGCAGCGGGGAGGTCGTCGAGGATCGTCGGGTGGTTGGGCCAACGCGGGGCGTACGCGCGGAGGTCGGCTCGAGGCTGGCCCACAGGTGCGCGACCGCGTAGGAGCGCCAGGGCCGCCACGCGTGCGCGGTGCGCTCGATCTCGCGGGCACGGTCGGTCCCACCCAGACTGGCCATCGCGTGGCGCACCCCGAGGTCACCGGCGAGCATCACGTCCGGATCGCCGAGCCCGCGCATGGCGATGTAGGCCGCCGTCCACGGCCCGATCCCCGGGAGCGACTGGAGGTGCGCGGCGACGCCGGACCGATCCACTCCGGGGTCGAGCACCAGCGCACCGTCGGCCAGGGCCCGGCAGACCCCGACCAGTGCGGCCCCTCGCGCACGCGGCATCGACAGCCCGGCGGGGTCGGCCTCGGAGAGGCGCCCGACGCTGGGGAACACGTGGGTCAGGCTCGGATCGGCGAACCCCAGGGGCTCGCCATGCGCGGACACGAAGCGCCCCACCACGGTTGACGCGCCTGCGACACTGACCTGCTGGCCGACGATCGCACGCACCACGATCTCGTGCGGGTCGACAGTGCCGGCGATCCGCAGCCCGGGCCGCGCGGCCACAAGGGGCCCCAGCATCGGATCGGCGCCCAGCACGTCGGCGACGGCGACCGGGTCCGCATCGAGATCGAAGAGCCGGCGCACACGTGCCACGCCCGGCGCCAGATCACGCAGGTCGGCCAGCCGGAACTCGGCGAGGAGCCCACCGGCCGTCTCCTGGCAGGACACCGTCGCGTGCCCATGGGGCAGGGCCAGCGTGCGCCGGTAGGTGGTTCCGTCCCACGTCTCCAGTCCGACGACTGCGCGATCGCCGAGGAAGGCCAGCAGCGCGCCGGCGTGGAACGGCTGGCGAGTCGCAAGTCGCACCCGGATCGGGGCGTCCGCGGACAGCCCTGGACGAGTGGCCGGCTCCTCCGAGGGGATCGCGGAACCACGGAGCTGGCCCCGCGCGTCTGTGGGCGGAGCCTCCGCGCTCGCCCCACGGCTGTCGGTGTCTCGAGTGTGGGCCCCAGGCCTGGTCGGCCGATGCAGTCGCGCTCGCAGCGAGGTCGGCGACTCGCCGTAGACAGCAGCAATCGTGTCGTTGAACGACCGGATGCTGCCGAACCCCGCCGCCCAGGCCACGTCGCTCGCGGGCAGGTCCGTGGTCTCCAGCAGGATGCGGGCCGTGTGGGCCCGCTGCGTCCGCGCGATCGCCAGCAGCCCGGCGCCGAGCTCCTCGGTGACAAGTCGGTTCAGATGCCGCTCGCTGTACCCGACCGCAGCGGCGACCCCCGCCACCCCGATCCGCTCGATGGCACCGTCCGTGACCAGCCGCATCGAGCGCGCCACGACGTCGCCGCGCACGTTCCACTCCGCCGATCCGGGAACGGCATCGGGACGGCAGCGCCGACAGGCCCGGAAGCCGTCGCGCTGTGCGGCGGCGGCACTCCGGAAGAAGGTGACGTTCCCGCGCTTCGGCGTGATCGCTGGGCAGCTCGGGCGGCAGTAGATCCCGGTCGTACGCACGGCGGTGTAGAACGAGCCGTCGAAGCGGGCGTCCCTGCTGGCGACCGCGCGATAGCAGCGCTCGTGGTCCAGTCCGACGTCCATGCGGCCATCCTCCCCCATCCCGTCAGGTCCGACTAGCAGGAATCGGACGCGACAGTCGTGGGGAGCGACGACGCTGGCGCGCGGTAGCCCCGCCATCACGAGGGGTCCGGATCTCGGAGCACGGAGTGTGCATTTCCGGACGAGCCCGCGAGTGAGCCGCGCGATAGCGGACCAACCGAGGAGGGCCGGCCCCTGGGAGCCGAGGGCGGGGCCGACTCGGCGGGGTCAGGCGGGGTTGTCGGCCACCGGGCCGGGGACTCCGCGGAATCGGTACGGCGCCGGCGCGTGGCCGAACTGCACGAGCCAGGCCTCCCCGGACGCCTCGGAACCCAGCACGGTCGCCACCGCCGCCACGACCTCGTCGACCCCCATCAGCGGCACCCGCTTCGCGTCGAGCATCCCACGGACCGGGTCCACGATGGCGGTATCGGTGAATCCCGGGCACACGGCGTTGACCACGATCCCCTGCGCGGCCAGACCAGGGGCGACGGAGCGCACGAGGTTGACCACAGCCGCCTTGTTCGCCGCGTAGACCGGGTCCAGCGGCACGGGAGCGAGCCCCGCGAGACTGGCCAGCACGACGACCCGTCCTCCGCCACGGGCGCGCAGGGCGGGGAGCGCAGCGGCCAGGCCGTACACGACGCCGTCGAGATTGACCCCCATCGCGCGGCGGTAGGCGGCCTCGTCGAAGTGATCCAGGGTCACGGCCACGCTGTCGACCCCGGCGTTGAGCACGACGACGTCGAGACCCCCCAACTCGTCGACGGCCGCCGCGACAGCCGCCTCGTTGGCGGCCAGGGCGCTGACGTCGCAGCCCACCGCGACCCCACCGATCTCCTCGGCCAGCGCCGACGCCCCACCGAGGTCGATGTCACACACGACGACCCGCGCACCCGCATCGGCCAGCAGGCGGCACACCCCAGCGCCGATCCCCGAGGCCCCACCGGTCACGAGGGCGACGTGCCCGCTGAGGTCCATCGCGATCGCGGGGGCCATGGGGCTCCTCTCGGGGCGGACACCGGGGGTGGGACGATGCCAACGTACCAACCACACGTAGGGCGCAGGGCAGCCGCGATCGCGAACCCCCGCCGGACGGGACGGAGAGCCATGGACTTCCAGCACAGCCCACGCGCCCAGGAGTACCTCACGAGGCTGCAGGCCTTCATGGACTCCGCCGTGCTGCCCGCGGAGCCGGTGTACGCCGCCCAGCGACGCGACCTGGCCGCCGCGGGGAGGCCCCACGACCTGCCTGCGGTGGTCGAGGACCTCAAGACCGAGGCCCGGGCCGCGGGATTGTGGAACCTGTTCCTGCCGGACAGCACCAACCCCGCGCACGGCCTGACCGTCCTGGACTACGCCCCGCTGGCCGAGCTGTCCGGATGGTCCCCCGAGATCGCGCCCGAGGTCCTCAACTGCGCCGCGCCGGACACGGGGAACATGGAGATCCTGCACATGTTCGGCACGCCGGAGCAGAAGGAGCAGTGGCTGGAGCCCCTGTTGGCCGGTCGGATCCGCTCCGCGTTCTCGATGACCGAGCCGGAGGTCGCAAGCAGCGACGCACGCAACATCGCCACCCGGATCGAACGCGTCGGCGACGAGTACGTCATCAACGGCCGGAAGTGGTGGAGCACCGGGGCGAACGACCCGCGTTGCCGGGTGCTGATCGTGATGGGCAAGACCGATCCGGACGCCGACGTGTACCACCAGCAGTCGATGGTGCTCGTGCCGATCGACACCCCGGGGGTCGAGATCGTGCGCAGCGTCCCGGTGTTCGGCTACCACGACCAGCACGGCCACGCGGAGATCACGTTCACCGATGTGCGCGTCCCGGTGACCAACCTGCTGGGCGCGGAGGGCTCGGGCTTCTCGATCGCCCAGGCGCGGCTCGGCCCGGGGCGCATCCACCACTGCATGCGCGCGATCGGCATGGCCGAGCGGGCGCTGGACCTGATGTGCCGACGCTCGGTCGAACGGGTCGCGTTCGGCAAGCCGCTTGCCCGCCAGGGCGTGGTGCAGCAGTGGATCGCCGAGTCCCGGGTCTCGATCGAGCAGGCGCGGCTGCTGACGCTCAAGGCCGCGTGGATGATCGACACGGTCGGCGCGAAGGGCGCGCGCAAGGAGATCGCCGCCATCAAGGTCGTGGCCCCGCGGATGGCCCTCGAGGTGGTGGATCGCGCGATCCAGACCTACGGCGGCGCCGGGGTCAGCGACGACACCCCGCTGGCGATGATGTGGGCAGGGCTGCGCTCGCTGCGGATCGCCGACGGCCCCGACGAGGTGCACCTTCGCGACATCGCCCGCCTCGAGCTGCGACCGCTCGTGGTCCCGCGATGAGCGACGGGGCCACGGGCGCGGCCCGGGCCGGGGCAGCCGGGACGGCGCGGCCGCGGCGGCCAGTCCTGGCGGCTCAGGGCGGGGACCCAGCGGCGCGGCACCCCCACCGCCAGGCACGGACGTCCCCGGCGCCGGCCCGGTCCGCGATGAGGACGCCTTCGACGTCGTCGCCCTCGATGCCTGGGTGCGCGAACGGGTGGCTCTGGCGCCCGGCCTCCCGGACGTCCGCCAGTTCGGCGGCGGCGCCTCCAACCTGACGTTCCTGCTGCGCTACCGCGGACCGCGATCTCGTGATGCGCCGTCCACCCGCGGGTCACAAGGCGGCCAGCGCCCACGACATGAACCGCGAGTACGAGATCCAGAGAATGCTCGCGCCGTGGTTCCCGGCGGTCCCCGAGGTCCTGGGATACACCGACGATCCGGCGGTCCTCGGCTCGGAGTTCTACGTCATGGCGCACGTGCCCGGGCTGATCCTGCGCGGGGACCTGCCGAGCGGCCTGGAGCTCGGCCCGACGGCGGCCCGCAACCTGGCGCTGGGCATGTTCGACACCCTGGCCGCCCTGCACTCGGTGGACCTGGCCGAGAGCGGGCTGGACCGGTTCTGGCGTGGGTCCGGCTACGTGCGCCGCCAGGTCGAGGGGTGGTCGAGTCGCTACCGCACGGCGCTCACCGATGACGTCCCGGAAGCGGAGGACGTGATGACCTGGCTGGACGCCCAACAGCCCGAGGACGTCGCCGCCCGGATGATCCACGGGGACTGGCGCTTCGACAACCTGGTGGTCGACCCGGAGCAGCCGTCCACGGTGCGTGCGGTCCTCGACTGGGAGATGGCCACGGTCGGTGACCCCCTGATGGACCTCGGCGCAGCACTCGCGTACTGGGTGCAGGCCGACGACGACCCGATCTTCCAGATGTTCCGGCGGCAGCCGTCGAACATCCCCGGCATGCCGACCCGCGACGAGATCGTCGCCCACTACCTCGACCGGACCGGACTGGCCCTGCCGACCGCAGGGTGGCGGTTCTACGAGGTGTACGGGCTGTTCCGCCTGGCGGTCATCGCCCAGCAGATCTGGTACCGCTACCGCGCCGGCCAGACGACCAACCCGGCGTTCGCCCAGTTCGGCGCAGCAGTCACCTACTTGGTGGCTCGCGCCGAGCGGATCATCGCCCAGGCCGGTCACGGATCCGTGTGAACGGAATCGACCATCTGATCGTCGATTCCGTGCACATCGATGCCCGGGCGCCGGCTCATGCGACCGCCACCGCGTCCCGGCGCCGGGCGCGGGTGCCCAGCGCGAGCGCCCCGAGGTACAGCGCCGCCGCTACGAGCAGCAGCTCCCGGTACCCCGTCAGCAGGGCGAGGTACTCCAGCGCCCCGCCGAGCATCGCGCCCAGGAGGTTGATGCCGAACGCGATGGACGGCTCCGGGGCCTCGTCGAACCTCGCGGCGAACACCACGTTCGCGGTGAACACCGGCATGAACGTGATGGCGGTGGCCGCCAGGATCCGCACCGGCACCGGCAGCTGGAGCAGCGATTCCAGCGGGATCAGCCACACGACGGCGATCGAGGCCAGCAGGACCGCATAGGCGATAGGCAGCGAGATGCGCTCCGCGCGGCCGGTGCGCTTCATCCAGGCGGTGAACTCCACGGCGGCGAGCACCGCCACGAGGATCCCGCCGAAGACGATCGCGTTGACCAGCCACGTGGTCCCGAACAACAGGGCGAACATCGTGATCGCCCGCGTCTCCAGCAGCAGGAACGCGGCACCGAGGAGGAACAGGTCCGCGTACCTGCGCGTGCGCCCCAGGCTCCCCACAGCACCGCGCACCGCGAGCAGGCTGATCCCGAGGATCATCGCGAGCACCGCGAGGTAGAACCCGGGGATGTGCGGCGTGCGCAGGTACAGGAACGGCCGGTTGTCGTCGACCGGCGCCGGCGCCCCGGCGATCAGCGCGGCCGCCTCATCCTGCGGCGAACAGCGCTGCATCGACTCCTCTGCGCTCACCACGAGCGTCGCAGAGTTGTAGTCGCGGTTCAGGTCGATGCAGGGGGCGTGCCCGAACGCCGAGGCCATCGTCGCCCCGAGCCGGCCGACCAGCCACGGCTCTCGGTAGTAGTTGTACATCGCGAAGACGCCGTCGTCGGCGAGCAGGTCGCTGACCCGGGCCATCGCGGGCTCGGTGAACAGGTAGGACTCCAGCCGCAACTGGCTGGCCCCCGCGACCAGTGTCAGTGAGTCGGGCAGCGCGAACAGGATGGTGTCGTAGGGCCCCTCGGCCTGCTCGATGAACGCCCTGCCGTCGTTGATGTGCACAGTCACCCGTGGGTCGTCGAACGGGCGGTTCGGGTTGATGTCCTGGCCGATCTCGCGGATCCGGGGATCGATCTCGACCGCGTCCACGCTGGTTGCCCCCTGGCGCAGCGCGAGCGCGACGTCGGTGCCCGTCCCCGCCCCCACGATCAGCATCCGTCCGGGGTCCGTTCGCTGCGAACGCTGGTACGGCACGGCGTAGAACGGCTCGAACTCGACCCTGGCGTCGACGTCCGTGACCGCCTGGTGCGGCACTCCGTTGGCGATGATCGTGGTGAACTCACCGATCGTGGTCTGCGCGGTCTGCGTCTCGATCTTGTAGTACGGCGACCAGCGCACTCCCGGCTGGGAGGTCTCCCACGCCAGGAACCCGACGAGGACGGCCACGCTCAGCGAGGTCAGCACCAGGCCGATGCGGCTCACGGGGGCGAACGTCGCCGCCGAGTACTCGCCGTACCCGCGGGCCATCGGCGCCGGCCAGTACAGGGCCATCGTCAGCACCCCGACCACGAGGCCCCACACGACCGAGGGCGTCCCGAGGAAGCTCAAGGCGGTGAAGCCCAGGATCCCGACGAGCGAGCCGATCAGGTCGAAGCGGTAGGCCGTCAGGCGGGGCAGCTCGAAGAAGCACTGCCCGACGATGAAGCCGGGGCCGAACAGCACCGCGGCGACCACCACGAAGACGACCGGCAGGACCACCCATGCGGGTGGCCCGGTCGTCGACAGGGAGGTGAAGAAGATGAGGTCGGAGCTGGACCGGTCCACGCCCACCGGGCGGGCGAGGACCACACCGACCATCACCGCCAGCAGCGGTGGGAACCAGATCGGCGGCTGGGCGCCTCGCCGGGAGCGCAGGAACCCCAGCCCGATCCCGAGGAACGAGCCCAGCAGCACGATGTTGGAGAAGTAGGACAGGTGCAGGATGTTCGCCCCGAGCCAGCGGATCAGCGCGAGCTCCAGGAAGAGCATCAGCGCGCTACCGAGGACGAGCCGTACCGCGACCCGCGAGATCAGCATGGGCACACCGTAGGGGTCGATCGCGACGATTCCGTCACGGGTGCCGGCCCTGTCCCGAGCGACACGGGTCCTGGCCGTCGCCCGCCCAGCGCCCACTCGCTCGCGCCCGGCAACGTCCCGCACTCCTCACACCGGCGGCTCCAGCCCCTCGTGGGCGTAGAGCGCCCGGATCAACGGGGCGTAGTCCCCGGCGTAGAACGCCTCGAACGGGCGTGGGGTGTAGCGCACGAGGTCGACGAACGGCAGGTCGCACAGCGCACGCAATGCCAGCAACTCGTCGGGAGGGAACGCGACAACCGCCGGACCTGTCCGCCGGGGAATGGCCCTGGCTGCGGACGGCGCCTCAGGTCCCCACGGCAGGGCGATGGTGTCGTGCGGCTGCCCCTCGATCTCGGGGATCGGGGCAGGCCCGGGGCCGCCGGACACGGACGCGGCGGTTGAACCGGGCAGGCCGAAGGCCGGGTTCACCTCGATCGCCGAGAGCACCGTGTCGGCGGCCGTCCACGCACGTGCGCGGTCCAGCCGTCGGGGGAGGTAGAGCACGAGCAGGACTGCGGCAGGGGCAGCGAACGTCACGAAGGCCAGGACGTTGGCGGTGGTGGTGACGGCCTCGCTGATCGCCTCCCCCGCCTGAACGGCGTTGCCCACCGTCGCGTCGGACAGGCCGGTGACCGCACCTTGGATGTCGTCGCCGACGAACGGGATCCCCGACAGCGTGCTCCCGATCGATTCCCAGGAGTCCTGGACCCCCTCAGCGCCGTCCGTGAACCCCGCACTGATCGCGGTCAGGGTCATCACGGCCTTGCGCACCGCCCACGCGAAGAATGCGAAGAGCGCGAGGGTGGCCAGCACGAGGACGTCGCGGACGATCTGCCGGTTGCGGGGCACGGCCAGCTCGGGGTAGATGCGCACGTGGCCGATCCTCACATGCCCATCCACCCCGAAGCCCTCCAGCGGCCCACGCCCCGCGAGTCCCGCGCCCTCCGCCCGGCCAGGAGGCCCGCACCTGCGACCCGCCAGTCCCGCACCCCCGCCCCACGTCCGCCCGCCCACCAGCAGGCCTCCCCGACGGTCGGCTCCACGAACTTGGGTGGGACTTGCTGCTCTTTCGACAGAACCAACCCGAATTCCTGCCGGGACGGCCCGCCGGGACGTACTGCCGGGACGGCACGTCGGGGGCGTACGAGCGCGCCCCGCGGCCGGACGCGGGCCATGATCGACGCCATGCGCTCAACTGCCCCGACCCCCTGGCCGCCCCGTGCCGTCACCGCCACGGAATGGCTCACCCTCCACGCGACCCCGACCGTCGACGGCCCCTGGACCGCGCAGGTGCGCCGCGCCCTGCGCCTGCTCGACCCGCTTCCGGGGCCAGCCGGCACGGGCGCACCCCACATCCGGACGGTCGCCGACCCCGCGCTCGCTGACGAGGGCTACCACCTGGCCATCGACCCGACCGGCTTCACCATCGCCGCGAGCAGCTCCAGTGGCGCCCTGCAGGCCACGACCACGATCCGGCAGCTGCTGCCCACCGAGTCGTGGCGAGCAACGGCCGTACGGCGTGACGACTGGCGCCTGCCGATCCTCACCCTGACGGACGCCCCGGCCCACCCGTACCGCGGGTTCATGCTCGACGTCAGCCGGCACTTCGCGCCCGTCCCCGAGGTCCTGCGCTGGATCGAGCTGGCCGCGATGCACCGGCTGAACCACCTGCACCTGCACCTCACCGACGACCAGGGCTGGCGGATCGAGTCACACGCGTACCCCGCCCTGGCCGAAGTCGCCTCGTGGCGATCGGCCACCTGGATCGGCCACAGCCAGGGCCGCGAGGAGCATGACCCGCGCCGCCTGGACGGCACCCCCCACGGCGGCTTCTACTCCGTGATCGACCTGCGTGAGATAGCCGAGCACGCAGCCCAGCACGGCGTGACCATCGTGCCCGAGGTGGACCTCCCCGGACACGCCAGCGCCCTGCTCGCGGCCATCCCCGAGCTCGGGGTCCCCGGATGTCCACCACAGGAGGTCGCCACGCGCTGGGGCCTGCTCGGCCGGACGATCTCGCCGCTTCCCGAGGCCATGCGGATCATCGGCACACTGCTCGGCGAGGTCGCCGACGCGATCGACTCCCCCTACCTGCACATCGGCGGCGACGAGGCGGAACTGGGCATGTGGCGGGGATCCCCCGAAGTCCTCACGATGGCCGTCGAGCACGGCGGCGTCGAGGGCCTGCGCTCGGCAGTCAACGCCCAGCTGGCCCGGATCGTCCTCGAGCTGGGCCGCACCCCGATGGCCTGGGACGACGCGTTCGTCGCCCGAGGGCTTCCCGTGCAGACCGTCGTGATGCCCTGGCGCTCAGCGGCCATCGGTCATGCGGCCGCAGCGGCCGGACATGACGTGGTGATGACCCCCCTGCTGCCCACGTACTTCGACTACGCCGAGAATGCGGGAACCGATGAGCCGCTGTCGATCGGGGCTCCGCTGGGGGTGGACCGGGTGGCCGCCTGGGTGCCCGAGCCCACCGACCCGGCCAGCCCGGGCCGCGTGCTCGGCGGTCAGGCACAGCTCTGGACCGAGTACTGCCCCGACGCCGCTGCGCGCGAGTACCGCGCGTTCCCCCGCCTGACGATCCTCAGCGCGAACCTGTGGAGCGGTACCGCCCTCGACCTCGCGATCGAGCACGCCGCCATCACCGCCCAGATCGCCCGGCTCGACGCCCTGCACGTCAACCACCGCCCGCTGACCGGCCCCCGACCCTGGCAGCGCGCAGGGACCGGAAACCGTGCCCCCGTGGGCATCTACCCGATCGACGTGATCTCCGAGCACCTCGCCGCCACCGCGGGCGACGCCGAGCCGCCGGCATAGCTCCCCCGGTGCGCGTCGTGACTTAGGTCCCCCACTCCGAGGCCTCCTGCCCCTGCGACGACCTGCCCGGCATGGGTGATGCTTGAGCCCGAGACGAGTCAGGGGAGGGGTGCATGGACAAGATCCCGTCAGGGGGCGCGACCCTGCCGTCCCCGGCCACCCATGGCGAGATGGCCTCCCGGCGCAGGGGGGCGCAATGGGCGCGTGCCGTGGTCGGCCAGGCCATGACCCGCCCCGTGCTCACCATCGACGTGACCGAGAGCCTGTGGGATGCCTGGCAGCTGCTCAGCGTCTCGGGTCTGCGTCACCTCGTGGTGGTCGATGACGGTCGCTGCCTGGGCGTCATCTCCGACCGGATGATCCTCACCGACATCCCGGTCTCCGAGGACCGCATGCGCAGCCGCGGCGTCGGCGACCTGCTGTCCCGGGCCCCCGCCCGATCGGTCAGCGACGCGGCACCGTTGGCCGACGTCGCCCGGATCATGGCGCGCCACTCCGCCGAGGCCGTTCCCGTCGTGGACGAGCTCGGCCGACTGGTCGGCATCGTGACGGGCTCGGACCTCGTGCGCTGGTGGGCCGCGGACGGCTCCGAGAGGCCATAGGCTGCGCTGCGTGACTGACGCACGCACCGACCGGCTCGTCTGGATCGACCTCGAGATGACGGGGCTGGACCCGGCCCACGACGCGATCGTGGAGATCGCTGCGATCGTCACCGACGCCGAGCTCAATGAGCTCGATGCCGGGATCTCCCTGGTCGTGTGCCCCCCGGACCTGTCGATCCTCGAGGGGATGGACGACATCGTGGTGCGGATGCACACCGAGTCCGGCCTGCTCGAGGACATCCCCGTCGGCATCCCCCTGTCCGAGGCCGGTGCCGCCGTCCTGGCCTACGTGCAGGGTCACGTCACCGAGGCCAAGCGCGCGCCCCTGGCCGGCTCCAGCGTGTACGTCGACCGCGGGTTCCTGGCCCAGTACCTGCCCGAGCTCGATGCCTACCTGCACTACCGGCTCATCGACGTCTCGACCATCAAGGAGCTCGCGCGCCGCTGGTACCCGCGCTCGTACTACAACGCGCCGGCCAAGACCGGCGGTCACCGGGCTCTGGCCGACATCCGGGAGTCCATCGCGGAGCTGCGCTACTACCGCGACACGCTCTTCGTCGCGGTGCCCGGGCCGTCCACGGACGAGGCCCGCGCCGCGGCCACGAACCATGTCGTGGACCACGCAGTGGGCACTTCGGCGGCCGAACCGCACACCTGAGTCGGGTACACTTGTGTCCTGCTGTGCGGTGATCCTGCGCGGCACATGGTGGGTGTAGCTCAGCTGGTAGAGCACCTGGTTGTGGTCCAGGTGGTCGCGGGTTCAAGTCCCGTCACTCACCCCATTGTGGCTTCGTCCCACACCTGCCCGGTCACCCTCGGCTGAGGGACCGGGCCTCGTCAGCCACAGCACCTCGCGGGGCTGACGCGTTGCTCGTGGTCCCGCACCACAGCGATCCGGGAAGTTAGGCTGACGACGCAACCACTCGGTGGCTGCTTGTTGTTGCCAACGTCGGGAGCTTGTCATGGTGCCAGCACGACCCGCCGCGATCCTCGTTGCGATGCTCCTCACCTCAGCTGCCCTGGCAGGCTGCGGGACCGAAGGGGAGGTGACCCTGCCCACCGCCCTGCCGTCGGGATCCATCGCGCTGCCGACCGGGACTCTGCCGAGTGAGAGGCCGAGTCCGTCCCTTCCGACCGAGCTGCCGTCGGCCTCCCGCTCCGAGCCGGCGACGCCGACCGAGTCCGCCGAGCCGGAACCGACTCAGGAGCCCACCTCGCAGGCCCCGACCAGTGCGGCCCCCACGCCGACGCCGACGCCGACCCGGACCCTGTCCCAGGCCGCCACCGCACTGCCTCCTGCGGAGGAGGTGGCGCAGTCCGAGGAGCCCACGCAATCCGAGGAGCCAACACAGCCCGAGGAACCGACCCAGTCAGAGGAACCGACCCAATCCCAGGAGCCGAGCCCCACCGCGACGCCCGAGCCGACAGGGACAGCCTCCGAGGCGCCCAGCGACAGCCCGTCGCCCACCAGCGCCTCTGTGACGGAGTCGTCGAGCGCGACCGGGTCCGCCTCCGCGTCCGCAACCCCGGATGAGTCCGGGTCAAGTTCGCTGCCGCTGTGGCTCAGCCTGGCTGCCCTGGTGGCCGCGGGCGGAGCGCTGGCCTGGTTCCTGACCACCCGGTCCCGGGGCAGGTCGTGGGACGAGCGCATGGACGTCGAGCGGGCCCAGGGGCACTGGGTCGTCGCGGAGCTGGTTCCCGCCCTGACGAACCCCGCGACACCGCCGGAGCAGATGGCCCCGTACTGGACGTCCGCGCAGCCCACCCTGGACCAGCTCGAGGGCAATGTGGCCGAGCTCCTCGCCGGTGCCCCGGATGAAGCGCGCGCCGCACAGGCCCGGGCGATCAGCACCGCCGTCACGCAGGTCCGCTCCTCCGCTGCCGCGTACGTCGCGCTCGTCGGTTCGGCGCTGGCTGATCCCCAGGCCGTGGCAACCTCAGCAACAGCCCTGCAGACGGCGCGCAGCCAACTGAATGCGGCGCTGGGCCACACAGCCTGATCGTCCGCGCACCAGCCGGCTCTCCGCCGCTCGCAGTGATCCGGGCATCCTGGGGCGCTCGTCAGGACTGCGCAGGGCGGTCCTCCCCCCGCCCGCGGGTTTGGCCCCCCGGCCACGGCGTTGGTATGGTGTGGGGGCACTCGCGCCGTTAGCTCAGTTGGTAGAGCAGCTGACTCTTAATCAGCGGGTCGTAGGTTCGAGCCCTACACGGCGTACTGGCCCCCCCGGCGATCCCGGGGGGGCTTTCGCGTGGAGGGCCAGCTGCGTCGAGCGCGCCAGCACCTCAGAGGTACAGGCCGGTCTCGTCCTCGGCCACACGTGCGGACGCCACTGCGTGGATGTCGCGCTCGCGCAACAGGACGTAGGCCTCGCCGCGCAACTCCACCTCTGCCCGCTCCTCGGGCTCGAAGAGAACCTGGTCACCGACCTCCACGGCGCGGACGAGCGGTCCGATCGCGACCGCCGTCGCCCAGGCCAATCGCTTGCCCACGGCGGCGGTGGCGGGGATCAGGATCCCGCCGCCGGAGCGTCGCTCCCCGTCGGGCAGGTCGATGTGGACCAGCACCCGGTCGTGGAGCAGCTTGATCGGCACCGATCCATCCACCCCGGGGGTCAGGTCCGGCGCTGACGGGGGTGGCTGGGGCACCCGATGAGCCTAACGGAGTACCGTCTCGGGGCATGACCGGTCTCGCCGACGCCCTCGACCTGTCCCTCGAGGTGGGCGAGCTCGTCCAGCTGTCCGGCGGTCACACGACCCGCACGGTGGACCACATGGAGCGGATGTCCGCCGCGCTGGGCGCCCAGGAGAGCCACGCAGCCATCTCCTCGATCAACGTGTCCATGACGGTCACTGCGGACGGCCAGCAGCTCACGGCCGGGCGGCATGCCCGGCACCTGGGCATCAACTTCACCACCCTGACCCAGGTCAAGCGCCTCGTTGCCGACACCGAGGCCCACGGGCTGACGCCCAACCAGGTGCGGGCCCGGCTCACCCTGATCCGCAACACCGGCCCGGTGTACCCCACGTGGCTGGTCATGCTGGCGCTCGGAGGCTCGACTGCCGCGTTCGCCGCCCTGTTCCACGCGGGTGCGATCGCCATGGCCGTGGCGCTGCTGGGCGGATGGGCCGGCGCCTGGGCCCGGCACCTGCTGGTAGGGCGCCGCCTCCAGCCGTTCGTGTCGGTGTCCAGCGCCGCGTTCGTCTCCGCCCTGTTCGTGGCCGGCGGCGGGCACCTGCTGGGGCTCACCGAGGCGGAGGTGAACCCCGCCCTTGCGGCGTCCACGCTCTTCCTGGTACCCGGGGTGCCCATGCTCAACGGCACTGCCGACCTGCTGACCGCGCACTACCTCAACGGCGTGGTGCGCCTGGCGATGAGCGCGGTCATCATCGCCTCCGCGGCTGTGGGGCTCACCGCGGCCGTCGCCCTCGTCGGAGCGCTGCGATGACCTGGGCGGTGTCCTTGTGGGCCGGGCTGGCCGTGCTCGGGTTCGCGATGGTGTTCTCGGTGCCGCGAAGGACGCTGCCCGGCATCGTCGCCCTCGCGATCGCGGCCCACCTCGTGCGCAGCCTGTTCCTCGATCTCGGCGCGACCCTTCCCGTGGCCAGCTTCGTGGCTGCCGTGCTCGTCGGGCTCACAGCAGCGATCGTCGCACCACGCACCAACGAGGCCACGCCCATCTACGCGTTCGCCCCGGTGATCCCGCTGATCCCCGGCACCTACATGTTCAATGCCCTGACAGGGGTGCTGGAACTCACGTCCTCCACCCTGCCGAACTCGTCGGAGATCGTCGATGCAGTCGTGATGAACGGCTCGATCGCGACACTGACCGTGATCGCCCTGGCGGTGGGCACGATCGGTCCGACGCTGCTGGTCGGGCGTCACCTCGCGCGGCTGGTGTCCGCAGGGCCGTACGAGGGCGAGTAGGGCAGGTCAGACGGCCGCGGCGAGGCTGGCCAGGGCGCCTGCCTGAGCTCGCGGAACCGGCAGGAACACGACATCGGTCGGGACCTGCTGGGCGGGAGGGGCGGCCACGGCCCACCGCACCGTGGAACTGGCAAGGCGGATGGCCACCAGCCCACCGACCACCGCGCCGGCGGTGAGGGCGACGTTCTTCCAGCGAACGCCGTCGGAACCGACGTAGAAGTCCTTGACCCTGTTCGTGCCCCGCTTCGCGACCTTGCTGGGGTTCACCCGGTCCTCGAGCTCAGTGATGGTGCCCACGAGGCGCTGACGGGTCGCGTCGAGGTCCGCCTCGATCTCGGCGGGCTTGCGCACGGGAGCACTCGCGGGCTTGCTGGCACTGGCCTGGGACACGTCAATCCTCCTGACAGGACGGAATGGGGCCACCATACGCGGGCTGGGGCGGCCCAAGCCATCGCGGGATAGGGTCGCGACGCGCCAACCTCCAGGAGGACCCATGAACGACCGGCTCGAACCCGGTGACATCGCCCCCGACTTCGACCTCGCCGACGACGCCGGCGGCAGGATCCGGCTGGCCGACCTGCGCGGACGACGGGTCGTGCTCTACGCCTACCCAGCGGCGATGACGCCGGGCTGCACCAAGCAGGCCTGCGACTTCCGCGACTCCCTGGATGCCCTGGCCGCCGCGGGCATCACTGTCGTCGGGCTCTCCCCGGACGCACCGGAGAAGCTCGCGAAGTTCCGTGCCGAGCAAGGCCTGACCTTCCCCCTGGCCAGCGACCCCGACAAGTCCGTCCTGACGGCCTACGGGGCGTTCGGCGAGAAGTCGCTCTACGGCAAGACGGTGGTCGGAGTGATCCGCTCGACCTTCGTCATCGACGCCGAGGGCCGGATCGAGCGCGCCATGTACAACGTGAAGGCCACCGGTCACGTCGCCAAGCTGCGCAGGGAGCTCGGCCTCTGATCCGGGCTACCTGCGCTCCCACGCGCCCGGTCCGGCCAGCAGCTCGGTCGCGGATTCGGGCAGCTGCCCGCTGACCACATCGGCGAGGGTCACCTGCTCCAGGACCGAGCGCAACGCCGCGCGCGTGGCGACCCAGACCTCACGCAGGTGCTCGGCGGCGCCCGGGTAGGCCATGTCCTCCGGAGCCATCCCGCGGACTGCGGCGATCGGTCCGTCGAGCGCTCGGAACACATCGGCGACAGTGATCTCGGAGGCCGGTCGGGCGAGACGGTAGCCGCCCTCCGCCCCCCGCTTGCTCACGACCAGCCCCGCCCGCCGCAGCTGCGTGAGGATCCCCTCGAGGAACTTCACCGGGATCCCCTGGAGCTCCGCGAGCTCCTCGGAGGTCACCAGGTGATCGGGGCGGCTGGTCAGCTCAGCCAGCGCGCGCGTGCCATAGTCCACGCGCGCCGAGACCTGCATGGCCCCATCCAACCACCCGCCGATCCTTGGGCTCCCCAGGGATCGGGGCCTGGGCTGAGACAATGGGCGCACGCGGGTGTGGCGGAATTGGCAGACGCGCAGGATTTAGGTTCCTGTGTCCACGGACGTGCGGGTTCGAGTCCCGCCACCCGCACACGGTGGGTGACACCGGTCGGTACCGACCGGGCCGTGCGCGTGGCGCCCGGACCGCTCAGTCCGTCGGTGGGGCCAACAGCTCGGCCAGCACCGGGACCAGCGCGCGGAACGCCTGGCCACGGTGGCTGATGGCGTCCTTCTCAGCGGCGTCCATCTCGGCTGTCGTCCGCGCTGAGCCGTAGGGCAGGAAGATCGGGTCGTACCCGAACCCGCCCGTTCCCCGGCGCTCGCGCAGCAGCGACCCGTCGATCTGGCCCTCGACGACACGGCACTCCCCCGGCTCACCGTGATGACCCGGGGGCATCGCCACGGCAGCCGAGCAGAAGAAGTGCGCCCCGCGCCGCTCATCGGGAGTGTCGGACAGCTGGGCCAGGACCAGGTCCAGGTTGGCCTCGTCATCCCCATGGCCGCCGGCCCAGCGGGCCGACAGGATCCCAGGGAGCCCATTGAGCGCATCGACGCACAGCCCGGAGTCGTCGGCGATTGACGGCAGCCCGGTGTAGGCAGCGACCGCGCGGGCCTTGAGCAGGGCGTTCGCCGCGAACGTGGTCCCGGTCTCGGCCACGTCGGGCAGGGAGGCGAACGCCTCCGCTCCCACGAGCTCCACGTCGAGCCCCGCTGAGTCCAGGATCCGGCGGAGCTCGGCGACCTTGCCGGCGTTGCGCGTCGCCAGAACGACCCGAGGGGTCACGAACGGCCCCCCGGAGCACCGCTGAAGGCCGCCACCTGCATGGCGGTGAGCTGGACGCAGCCAGCGGCCGCGAGGTCGAGCAGGCGGTCGAGCATCGCGCGGTCGAAGGGCTCACGCTCGGCGGTCCCCTGCACCTCGACGAACTGCCCGGACCCGGTCATCACGACGTTCATGTCGGTCTCGGCGCGCACGTCGTCGTCGTAGTGCAGGTCGAGGCAGGGCTGCCCATCGACGATGCCGACGCTGACCGCCGCCACCGAGTCCACCAGCGGCGAGGCCCCGGCGGCGACCAGCCCCTTCCCGCGGGCCCACTCGACGGCATCGGCCAGCGCCACGTAGGCGCCGGTGATGGCCGCGGTCCGGGTGCCACCGTCGGCCTGCAGGACGTCGCAGTCGATGACGATGGTGTTCTCCCCGAGGGCCGTCACGTCGATGACCGCGCGCATCGAGCGCCCGACCAGCCGGGAGATCTCGTGGGTGCGCCCACCGATCCGGCCCTTGACCGACTCCCGGTCGGAGCGGGTGTTCGTCGAGCGCGGGAGCATGGCGTACTCGGCGGTGACCCACCCCGATCCGGAGCCCTTCTTCCAGCGGGGAACGCCCGCGGTGAAGGACGCGGCGCACAGCACGCGCGTCGCGCCGAAGGACACCAGGCAGGAACCCTCGGCATGGTCCAGCCAGCCCCGCTGGAAGGTCACCTCGCGCAGGGCATCGGGCGCACGGCCATCAGATCGGGTCACAGCTCCACCACCATCCCGGGGGCGGCCAGGGCCACCTCCCCATCGAACGCACTGCGCCCCTCGGCCAGCGTCGCCATCGGATCGTTCCATGCCACCAGGTGGGTCAGGAGCAATCGCCGCGCTCCTGCGGCGGCCGCGTGCTCGGCGGCTTGGACCCCGGTCATGTGCAGGTCCTTCGGGTTGTCGACGTCGGACAGGCAGGACGCCTCGAACAGGGCGAGGTCCGCGCCCCGGGCAAGATCGACCAGGGCAGGAGTGGGTCCGGTGTCCCCGCTGTACACCAACGACGCCCCACCCGCCTCGACCCGGATCGCATAGGCCGGGACCGGGTGCGCGACGCGCGCCACGGTGATGGTGAACGGCCCGATCCTGACGGGTTCGGGCGTGTGGTCCACGAACCGGTAGATGCGCTCCAGGCCGTCAACGGGCTCCCCGGGCGAGGTCCGGTAGGCATCCGCGATCCGCCGCCCAGTCCCGCGCGGGCCGTGCACGGCCAAGGGCGGGGGCGGGCCCTCGGGGTGGTACTTGCGGGCCACGTACATGCCCGCCAGATCCAGGCAGTGGTCGGCGTGCAGGTGCGACAGCAGGACCGCGTCCAGCGCGCGCAGGTCCGTCGCGGCGGCCAAGGGTCCCAGCGACCCGGGCCCGATGTCGAGCACGATCCGCGTCCCCTCGTGCTCCACGAGGTAGCACGAGGCAGCGGAGGCGGGGTTCGGGAAGGATCCCGCACAGCCGATCACCGTGACCCGCACGTGCCCTCCCTCGACGTGGGGACATGAACTGCCCCGACACGCAGGCAACCCTAGCGATGCCCAGCACCGCGCTCCGGCGCCCGGTGGGGAGAATGGGCGTCATGTCGCTCACATCCCCCATCGCCGGCCCGGGGGTGGGCGATCCCGACGCCCCCATCGGGATCTTCGACAGCGGCGTGGGCGGGCTCACGGTCGCGCGCTCGGTCATCGACCAGCTGCCCGACGAGGCCATCCTCTACGTCGGGGACACCGCCCGCGGACCGTACGGCCCGCGCCCGATCGCCGAGGTCCGGGCATTCGCCCTCGACGTGATGGATCACCTCGTCGACTCCGGGGTCAAGGCCCTGGTCATCGCCTGCAACTCGGCGTCGGCGGCCGTCCTGCGCGACGCCCGTGAGCGCTACCCGGTTCCGGTCGTGGAGGTCATCAAGCCCGCTGTGCGCCGCTCGGTGCGCGCCACCCGGGACGGGAGGATCGGGGTGATCGGGACCGTGGCCACGGTCACCAGTGGCGCCTACGAGGACGCCTTCGCCGCCGCCCCGGACCTGACGATCCGCTCGCAGGCGTGCCCCCGTTTCGTGGACTTCGTCGAGTCCGGCGTCGTCACCGGCGACGAGGTGATCGCCGTGGCCCACGAGTACCTCGACCCCCTGCTCGACGAGGGCATCGACACCCTCGTCCTGGGCTGCACGCACTACCCCCTCCTGACCGGCGTGATCTCCTACGTGTGCGGCGACGACGTCACCCTCGTCTCCTCGGCCGAGGAGACCGCCAAGGACGTCTACCGGACGCTGGCCGCGCACCAGCTCGGGCGGCCGGCGGACTCGCCCGCACCGGTCCACCGGTTCCTGGCCACCGGCGACCCGCTGCCGTTCGCCCGCCTCGGGCGCCGGTTCCTCGGCCCGGAGGTCACCGTCGTCGAGCAGACCCCGGAGTGGGTCACAGCCGGCTGAACGGCTTGGCGATTCCCACCCCCGGGATGCGACCATGGGGCACGTGAGCATCGCACCCATGCAGGACGTGGAGGTCTCCGAGGAGGCCGACGTCGACACGCCCTGGGTGACGATCGTCTGGAACGACCCGGTGAACCTGATGTCCTACGTGACGTTCGTCTTCATGACCTACTTCGGCTACCCGCGGGAGAAGGCCGAGGCCCTCATGCTGGATGTGCACCAGGAGGGCAGGGCCCTGGTCAGCTCGGGGAGCCGGGACGCGATGGAGCGCGACGTCACGGCGATGCACAGCTACGGTCTCTGGGCCACCATGTCGCGGGACCACTGAGGAGCACCATGGGCCTGCTCGACCCGCCGGGGTTCCGGCGCAACCGCCACGGCCATGTCTGGCTGCACCTCGCCGACGCCGACCGGGGCCTCATGGGCCAGTTGCTCGGGCAGATGACCGCGATGCTTGCCGAGCCCCACGCGGACGAACCTGTCGATCCGCTGGCTGAGCTGGTCGGGATCGACCCGACGGCGCAACGTCCCGACGATCCGGCGCTGGCACGGCTGTTCCCTGACGCCTACGAGGATCCCGACGACGCTGACGAGTTCCGCCGCTTCACCCAGCGCGACCTGCGCTCGGGCAAGCTGGCGAACCTCACCACCGCCACGCAGTCGCTGGCGCGCCCCGACCCCACGCGGCTCTCCGAGGTGGAGTGCCTGGCGTGGCTCGGTGCCCTCAACGACCTGCGCCTGACCCTCGGCACCCGCCTGGAGATCACCGAGGACAGCGCCGAGGAGTACCTGGCGCTGGATGAGGACGATCCGCGGCGGGCGATGCACCTCGTCTACGACTGGCTGACCTACCACCAGGACCGCCTGGTCCACGCACTCCAGAAGGGCATCCGCACGTGACCCAGATCCCGCCGGCCACCCCCGGCCTCCCGGAGCCGGCGCTGCTGGCGCGCATCCGCTCGGGGGTCATCGGCGACGACCAGGTGATGGACGGCCCGTACGGCCGCCGCCGGGTCACCTACGCCGACTACACGGCCAGCGGTCGGGCCCTGGACTTCATCGAGGACTTCATCCGCGCCGAGGTGCTGCCCCGCTACGCCAACACCCACACGGAGTCCAGCGGCACGGGCCTGCAGACCACGCGGCTGCGCGAGGACGCCCGGCGGATCATCCGCGAGTGCGTCCACGGTGACGAGTCCACGGCGGTGATCTTCGCCGGATCGGGCACGACGGGTGCGATCAACAAGCTGATCGGGATCCTCAACCTGCGCATCCCGGCCGACCTCGATGCCCGCTACGGGTTCAGCGCACAGATCCCCGAGGAACAGCGCCCCGTGGTGTTCATCGGGCCGTTCGAGCATCACAGCAACGAGCTGCCGTGGCGCGAGTCCATCGCCGAGGTCGTGATGATCCCGGAGAGCCCGGACGGCCACATCGACGCCGACCAGCTCGCCGGGGAGCTCATCCGGTACGCCGACCGACCCCTGAAGATCGGCAGCTTCAGCGCCGCCTCGAACGTCACCGGCATCCTGTCCGACGCCGAGGGGATCACCCGGCTGCTGCACGCCCACGGTGCGCTGGCGTTCTGGGACTACGCGGCCGGTGGGCCCTACATCGACATCGACATGAACCCCGGCAGTGACCCGGCAGCGGCCAAGGACGCGGTCTTCCTCTCGCCCCACAAGTTCATCGGCGGTCCGGGCACGCCCGGGCTGCTGATCGTACGTCGGGACCTGCTGACCAACCGGGTGCCCGACGTCGTCGGTGGAGGCACGGTCGCCTATGTGAGCCCGACCGAGCACAAGTACCTCACCGACGCCGAGCACCGGGAGGAGGGCGGGACGCCGGCGATCATCGAGTCGATCCGCGCCGGCCTGGTGTTCGACCTCAAGCGCGCCGTCGGGACCGACGTGATCCGGGCCCACGAGGAGGACCTCGTCCACCGCGCCGTCACCGCGTGGTCGGCCAACCCGGCGATCGGGGTCCTGGGCAACGTCGAGGCCGACCGGCTGTCCATCGTCTCGTTCACCGTGCGGGGGCCGACTGGTCGCTACCTGCACCACAACGCGATCGTCGCGATGCTCAACGACGTGTTCGGCATCCAGGCCCGGGGCGGCTGCTCCTGCGCCGGTCCCTACGGGCACCGCCTGCTCGGGATCTCGCTTGATCGCTCCGCGGAGTTCGAGTCCCAGATCACCATCGGGTGCGAGGGGATCAAGCCGGGGTGGGTCCGGGTCAACTTCAACTACTTCATCTCCGAGGAGGTCTTCACCTACCTCGTGGAGGCTGTCGACCTGCTCGCCACCGACGGCTGGGCCCTGCTGGAGGACTACCGCTTCGACATCGCGACCGGCCTGTGGAAGCACCGCGCAGGCCCGGTGGAACCACCGCTGCGCCTGGCCGACGTGCACTACGACGCCGCCGGGGACCTCGTCAGCCCGCGCCACGACGATCGCGCGGACGAGGGCGCGCTGGTCGAGCACCTGGCCCAGGCCCGTGCCCTGCTGGCCCGGGCGGCGGCCCGGGCGCACGGCCCAGACGCGCAGCTGCCCGACGAGCTGGGTCACCTGCAGTGGTTCGACCTGCCGGCGGCCAGCCTCCGCTGATCGACGCCCCCACCGAGCCCGACGGAGGCGCTCGCGCCGCGGTGCGCGGCGGTTCAGCGCGTTCGCAGGACGAACGTCTCGGACCGCCCCGCGGGCAGGGCGCCCTTCTTCTTGGTCGTGATCCGGTACGTCCGCGAGGTCTTCTTCTTCGGCCACGTGAACGTGAAGGTCACCCGACCCTTCGCGGTGGTCCGCTTGGTGGACATGGTCTTCCACTTGCCCTTGACCAGCATCTGCCGGCGCACCGTCACGGACTTCTTCGTCGGCGTGACCTGGACCCGTACGGTGACCTTCTTGCCCCTCTTGGGCGCCAGGGTGGACGGCCGCGCCTCGACCAGGGTCGCGGCTGCGGGGGGCGCGGGGGTCACGATCGTCGGTGTGGCGACGAAGGGCATCCCAGCCGCGAACGCCCGCATGGCCGCCCAGGAGTCCGGGTCCACGCCACCGAGGTGCCAGGCGGCCACGCCAGCGAGGCCGAACTCGGTGATCAGCGGCATCCGGGTCACCACTCCCCGGGACTCGACCCACCAGGCCTCGTGATCGACCACGCACGAGGTGGCCTTGCCGTCCGCGTCGAGACCGGCGTACTCCTTGGCGAATGTGGCGACCATCTCCCCGGACGCGTCGTCATAGCGCACTGTCGGAGGAGCACCGGCGACGGAGGTCAGGTAGGTCATCGCCGTGGCCGTGGTGAAGCTGGTCGTGCCCGGGACCCCCGTGGCCGGGCACGTGCCCGTGATCGACGGCGATCCATCGGCCCGACGTGCGGTCCACAGCCGTCCGTAGGCCGGCAGTCCCATGCGGATCCGGGCGGCGGGGAACGCAGTGACCGCATACGACAGGGTCCGCCGGATGAACGCCAGCGGCGAGATCGGGCCGGGCCGGGAGACCGAGTAGTCGTAGGTCATGATGCGCAGGGAGTCCACCACCGGCGCGATCCCGGCGTAGTCGTAGACCCAGTAGCCGCTGCTCGAGGTCGAGGTCCCGTCGTACATCGGCGGCACCGCGATGGCCAGCCGCTTGCCGGCTCCGTGCAGCGCCACGCCCAGCTCGGTGACGAACGCGACCCAGGCGGGCCGGGTCGTGGCCCAGGTCGAGGCGCCGTCCGAGAAGGCGAACTTCTCGTAGTCCAGCTCGATCCCGTCGTAGCCGTTGGCCATGACAAGCTCCACGAGCTGGTTGACGTGGGCTGCCCGCGCCGCCGGATCCTTGAGCACCGCGGCCATGGCCTTCGCCGCGGAGCCGTCAGCGACTGAGGGCAGGACCGCGATCCCCCGGGCCCTCAGGCTGGCCAGGACGGCGGCCATGGTGCCGGGGTTCATGGTCGTCGAGACGCTGACCGTGCTCCCGGAGGCCTTCGCCGTGTACCAGAACGGCGACACCTCACCGATGAGGTCGGCGTTGCCCTCGACTCCGGCGAGCGCCGTGTCCGTCGCCCAGCTCGGCAGCCACCCGGTGACCAGCGGCGTCGGAGTGGGATCGACGGCTGCTGCCGGGCTCGGTGGGACGACGAGCCCCACCAGCAGCGCCAGGACCATGGCCACGACTGCTCCCGGCCGGGCAACCCGCCCGGGTGCGACGGCCCCCGAACGCACGGGCACAGGAGCACCGTCAGGAACCACCCCGCACCTCCTGCGTCCACCCCGGCCCCGTTGGCCCCTCACCCCACGGCGATGATGCCACGCGGGACCCGGGCCGGGGAGCGCCTCGGCCGAATGCGCAGCCGCCTTATCCGATGGATGAGCCGTTCTTAGGCGCACCGGACCGTCCGCGACCTACTGGTCGTCCCCACCGCCGGCAGGCAGTCCGTTGTAGACCTTCAGGCACTGCGGGCACACAGGGAACTTCGACGGGTCGCGACCGGGCACCCAGACCTTGCCACACAGTGCGACGACAGGGGTGCCCATCACCGCGCTCTCGACGATCCTGGCCTTCTCGACGTAATGGGCGAAGCGGTCGTGATCGCCCGTCCCATCGGTGTTCTCGGTCCGTTCCAGCAGATCGGTGCCGCCGGACAGGTCCGGTGAGTCCAGGGGATCGAGGTCGTTGGCCATGCCGGAGATGGTACGCCGATCACCTTGCGTCACGGGGATGGGAGGTGAACGGCGCCCCTCGAACCCCTGACCTACCGGTGACGTAGTGTCACTCTGTGCGGCCCCAATGGACACTGCGGGTGTCATCCGCAGGGACGGCACGCACGGCACAGCTGCACTCACCGTGAGGACTGGTAGATCTGTACTAGTAGACTTTCATCTGTTCGTTGGATAACATCCGCCTTCACGGTGAGTAGCGTGACGAGCACCGCAGACGAATCCGATCATGGGCTCATACCGCCCCGGAGGCGCCGCGCGGGATGTACGTGACAACTGCCGGAGAACTGATCCACGCCGTGGGCCACGGGCCCGGAACGGAGTAGTAATGCCGCAGCAGCCACTGTCCCAGGTGCCGATGGATGCCACTTGGGAATGGCAGGAGGTGGGCGCCTGCCGCGGCGCTGATCAGGACCTCTTCTTCCACCCACAGAACGAGCGGGGACTCGCACGACTGCGCCGCGACCGAGCAGCGAAGGCGGTATGCACCCGGTGCGAGGTGCGCGTCGAGTGCGCGGACTACGCCATCCGTGCCCGCGAGCCGTACGGCGTCTGGGGCGGCATGACCGAGGAGGAGCGCGAGCGCGTCTACGTGCGCATCGACCTCTCGGACTTCCCGCGCCAGCGCGGCGAGGGCGCAACCGCCGCCGCCGATGAGATCGCCCTTGCCGTCGCCCCGGTCACCCTCGGGATCGCCTGAGCACCAGCACACGTCGTCGACGCCCACCCACAACGGGGTGGGCGTCGATGCATGTCTCAGCTGGTGAGCGTCGCCACCATCAGGGCCTTGATGGTGTGCATCCGGTTGTGCGCCTGCGGGAACACGATGCTCGCCGGTGACCGGAACACCTCGTCGGAGACCTCGATCCCGTCGGCGAGGCCGTAGCGCTCGGCCGCCTCCCGACCGACCACGGTCCGGGCATCGTGGAACGCCGGCAGGCAGTGCATGAACCGCGCATCCGGGCGCCCGGTAGCGGCCATGAGTGCGGCGTCCACGCGGTAGGGCCGCAGCGACTCGACCCGCGAGTCCCACACGTCCTTCGGCTCACCCATCGAGACCCAGACATCGGTGTGCACGAACTGCGCCCCGGCGACGCCCTCGGCCGGGTCCTCGGTCAGCAGGATCCGCGCCCCGCTGCCGGCCGCGCGCTCCCGTGCCAGCGCCTGGATGTCCGCGGAGGGCCACAGCTCCTTCGGGGCGACGATCCGCACGTCAGCACCCATGATCGCCGCCATCACGAGCATCGAGTTGCCCATGTTGTAGCGGGCGTCACCGACGTAGGCCAGACTGACATCCGCCCACGGCGCAGCGCCCACGTGCTCGCGCATCGTCATGAAGTCCGCCAGCATCTGAGTCGGGTGCCAGGTGTCGGTCAGCCCGTTGTACACCGGCACGTCGGCGGCAGCAGCAAGCTCCTCGACGATCGCGTGGTCCGATCCGCGGAACTGGATCGCGTCGTACATGCCGGCCAGCACCGCAGCGGTGTCCGCGGCCGACTCCTTGTGCCCCATCTGGGACGCGCCCGGGTCCAGGAACGTCACCTGCGCGCCCTGGTGGTAGGCGGCGACCTCGAACGCGCAGCGGGTTCGGGTGGAGGTCTTCTCGAAGACCAGGGCGATGACCTTGCCGTTCAGGCGCTGGCGCTCGCGACCGGCGGCACGGTCGGCCTTGAGGACGCCGGCCAGGTTCGATCAGGGCGTCGAGCTCGAGCGCGGTGAAGTCAGCCTCCCGAAGGAAGTCGCGCCCACGGAGGTCCACAACGAGTTGATCCATCCCCCGATCCTCCCATCCGCACCGGATGCACGACCGCCCGGCACCGTGTGCGGCACCGGGCGGTCGTGGTCGAGCGTGGTCGAGCGGGCGATCAGCCCTTCGCATCCTCGAGGTTCTCGCGCAGCACCTCGAGCTGGGCGTACATCGCAGCAGGAACGGCATCGCCGAACTGCCCGAAGTACTCCTCGGTCAGGATGCACTCGGAGAGCCACCTGTCCGGGTCCACGGCGAACAGGTCAGCGACCTGCCCGTCACTGAGGTCCAGCCCGTCGAGGAAGAGCGCGCCCGGGGCCGGCGCGATGCCGATCGGGGTCTCCACTCCGGCGCCGACACCGTTGACCCGGTCGATGATCCAGGCCAGCACGCGGCTGTTCTCCCCGAATCCGGGCCACATGAACTTGCCGTCGGCGTCCTTGCGGAACCAGTTGACCTGGTACACCTTGGGCAGCTTCTCCGGCGTCGTGGCCGCACCCACCTTGAGCCAGTGGCCCCAGTAGTCGGCCATGTTGTAGCCGCAGAACGGCAGCATCGCGAACGGGTCGCGACGCAACGCCCCGATGGTGCCCACGGCGGCAGCAGTCATCTCCGAGGACACGGTCGCGCCGATGAAGACGCCGTGCTCCCAGTCGCGGGCCTCGTTGACCAGCGGCACGTTGGTCGCGCGCCTTCCGCCGAAGAGGATCGCGTCGATGGCCACACCGGCGGGGTCCTCCCAGTTGTCGGCGATGATCGGGCACTGTGCGGCCGGCGTGGTGAACCTGCTGTTCGGGTGGCTGGAGGGCTCATGCGAGTCCGGGGTCCAGTCGCGACCCTTCCAGTCGATCAGGTGCGCGGGCGGCTCGTCGGTCATCCCCTCCCACCACACGTCGCCCTCATCGGTGAGGGCGACGTTGGTGAAGATCGAGTTGCCCCACATGGTGCGCATCGCGTTGGCGTTGGTCGTCATCGACGTCCCTGGTGCGACGCCGAAGAAGCCGGACTCCGGGTTGATGGCGTGCAGGCGACCGTCCTCGCCGTAGCGCATCCAGGCGATGTCGTCGCCGACCGTCTCGACCTTCCACCCCGGGACGCTCGGCTCGAGCATCGCGAGGTTCGTCTTGCCGCACGCGCTCGGGAAGGCCGCCGCCAGGTGGTTGACGTCACCGGTCGGGCCAGTGAGCTTCAGGATCAGCATGTGCTCGGCCAGCCAGCCCTCGTCGCGGGCCATCGCCGAGGCGATCCGCAGCGCGAAGCACTTCTTGCCCAGCAGGGCGTTGCCGCCGTAGCCAGAGCCGAACGACCAGATCTCGCGGGTCTCGGGGAAGTGCACGATGTACTTGATCTCGTTGCACGGCCAGGCGGTGTCGGGGCGGACGTTGCCGTCCCGGTCGGCCAGTGGGTAGCCGACGGAGTGCACGGCCGGGACGAAGTCGCCGTCGGGGCCGATGAGATCCAGCGCTGCCTGGCCCATGCGGGTCATGATCCGCATGTTGACCACGACGTAGGGCGAGTCGGTGATCTCGACGCCCAGCTCGGAGATGGGCGAGCCCAGCGGCCCCATCGAGAACGGGATGACGTACAACGTGCGCCCGCGCATCGAGCCCTCGAACAGGCCCTTGAGCGTGGTGCGCATCGACACCGGGTCGTGCCAGTTGTTGGTCGGGCCGGCGTCGCGCTCGTCGAGGGAGCAGATGTAGGTGCGGTCCTCGACGCGGGCCACGTCCGAGGGGTCCGAGCGGAAGAGGAACGAGTTGGGGCGCAGCTCTGGGTTCAGGCGGATGGCCATGCCATCAGCGACCATCTGCTGGGTGAGGCGCTCCCACTCCTCCTGGGAACCGTCGCACCACTCGATGCGGTCGGGCTGGGCAAGGGTGGCCACCTGCTCGACCCACTCCAGCAGCTTCTTGTTCTCGGTGGGCGGTTTCTCGAGTCCGGGGATGGTCATGGGTTGCGCGCTCCATCTGATCCTGGCGCGCCCCGAGCGGGCGCACAGGACATAGCCTGCCGCATCGGCATTTGCCGCCAACAGCAGGAGGTACCCAAACGACCTGCCGATGGTCCCGAGGGTCCGGGTCCAAGGGCTGTGGCGCCACCCGGGGATGGTTCGCGCTCAGCCCTCGGGAGGCTGCAGCGACCATCCCACGGCCGCCTCGATCGCCGCGCCGATCGCCAGCAGGGCGTCCTCCCCGTGCTCGGGACCGACGATGCTCAGCCCGACCGGGAGCCCGTCGACCAGCCCGATGGGCAGGGTCAGGATGGGCCATCCGGCGATCGCGGGGGCGGAGGTGACCAACCCACCGACGAAGGAGTCCCCACCGTCGAGAACGCTGGGCCAGGCCGGCCCGTAGGCCGGGGAGATCAGGGCGTCGACGCCGTGCGCGAAGGCCGGCGTGAGCACCGAGCCGACTGCCCACTCGAGGTTGCGGGCGCGGGCGGCCGCGTACTCGGGGGCGGCACGCCCGCCACTGACCACCGCGGCCTCGAGATACTCCTGGCCGTAGTGGGCCAGCTCCTGGTGGGGGTGGGCGGTGTTGAACGCCACCACCTCCGTGATCGAGGTGGGCGCACTTCCGGGGCGCGAGGCGAGGTACGCCCCGAGATCGTCGGCCATCTCGTGGACCAGAACGGTCACCTCGTCGCGGGCGCTCTGATCGTCGGCCGAGGCGGCCTCGACCTCGAGCACCGTCATCCCCGCGGCCCTGATGGCCTCCACGGCGCGGGCGAACAGGTCATCGGTTCCCGGGTCCCCGGCCAGCCAGGGCCTCGGGACGCCCAGGACGAACCGCCGACTGCTCTCCTGCTCGGGCTCGCCGAGTGCGAGTGGACGCCCGGCGAGCACCGAGTAGAGGGCGCCCACATCCGCGACGCTGCGGCCCATCGGCCCCGGGGTGTCATGGGACGCGGCGATGGGTGCCACACCCTCCACCGGGACGGTCCCCACAGTCGGCTTGAGCCCCACGATCCCGCACAACGAGGCAGGGCAGGTGATCGATCCGTCAGTCTCGGTCCCGACTGCCAGGGGTGCGTAGCGCGCCGCAAGGGCTGCCCCGGAGCCGGAGGAGGAGCCACCCGCCGAGCGCCCGGTCATCCACGGGTTGTCCGTCAGCCCGCCGACCGCCGACCAGCCACTGGTGGAGTGCCGGCCCCGGAAGTTGGCCCACTCCGACAGGTTCGCCGCGGCCAGCACGACCATTCCGGCAGCCCGCATCCGTGTGACCAACGCCGCGTCGCGCTGGGCCGGCGAGCCCGCCATCGCCAACGACCCGACGGTCGCCGGCAGGCCGACGCACTCGATGTTGTCCTTGATGATGACCGGGATGCCGTCCAGGGGGCTGCGTGCCCCGCCCGCGGCCCAGCGGGCATCCGCGGCCCGCGCCTGCTCACGGGCATCCGGGTGGAGGGCGATGATCGCGTGCAGGGTGGGCTCGCGGACCTCGATCCGCTCCAGCAGGTGCTCGACGAGGTCGACGCTGGTCAGCGTCCCCTCGGCCATGCGGGCAGCCGCCTCGAGCGCACCCAGCTCGTGCGGGGGTGCAGGGCTCACAGAATCGTCCAATGCTCCACCTGCGGTGGCTCATCGAAGTACGGGCCGATCAGGGCCCGCCACTGGCCGAAGAGCTCGCCGCCGCGGAATCCCTCGGTGTGGTCCTCGAGGGTCTCCCACGTGATCGCGAGCAGGAAGACCGACGGACGTTCGATGCCCCGGTGCACGCGGATGTCGCGCCAGCCGTGCGCCTTGGCCAGGACCACCTTGGCGTCCTCCAGCGCGCGGACGAAGTCGTCCTCACGACCGGGCTGCACCGAGATGGTGGCGGTCTCCACGATCACTGCGGCCTCCAAGGTGGGTAGGCACCACGTGCCTGCGTGCCCCGATCCAACCATGGGCGCAGCACGGGTGGCACGTGCTGGGATCAGGTCAGGAGCTGGTGGCCGGCTGGCCCTCGGCACCCCCGGGCACCGGGCGCCGGGCGATCGCGTCCATCACCGGGAGCATGGCGGTCCACCACTGCTCCGTGGGCCGACGGTTCTCGATGTCGTACACCTCGGAGATCCGCACCAGGCGGGCGGAGCCCATCTTCCCGTCGACGAGGGTCGCGTAGTGCCAGTCGATCCGGCCCGCGAGCATCCGCCCGGTCAGCCAGTCGATGCAGTGGGCGGCCAGACGGGCTGCGTGGACGCGGTCGAAGGGCGTGGGGTTGCCGCCCTGCTGCAGGTGCCCGAGGACCATCGGCCGGACGTCGAACAGCCCACCGGACTCCTCGGCGAACAGCTGGCAGAGGAACTCCGTGGTGTAGCCGGCGCTGGCCTCCTCGTTGCGGATCGACAGGTGGAAGCGCCGACCGGTGCGGAAGCCCTCCACCATCTCCGCGACGTCGTGGTTGAGCCGGGCCAGCGTGGGCGGGTCCTCGTTGAGGTAGACCTCCTCGGCACCGACCGACAGGGCGGCCATCGTCGCCAGGAAGCCGCACCTGCGCCCCATGGTCTCCACCACGAACGCACGATGCGAGGCACTGGCGGACTGCTTGAGGACGTCGACCGCGGAGACGATGGCGTTCAGGGCGGTGTCGGCCCCGATCGTCATCTCCCAGCCGGGCAGGTTGTTGTCGATCGAGGCGGGCAGGCAGATCGCCGGGATCCGCAGCCCTGGGTGATCACCACGGTGCTCCCGGAGGCGCCACATCGCCTCGTACGCCCGGTGCCCGCCGATGACCAGCAGGCCGTCGATCTTGTTGCGCTGGATCGCCTCACCCACGGCGGCGTAGTCCTCGGTGCGCGGCGTGGTGCGGCTGGTGCCCAGCTCGGCGCCGCCCAGGCCGGCGAGGCCCTCCACCGCGGCCCAGTCGAGATCCTCGACCTGGTCGGTGAGCAGGCCGGGGAACCCGCCGCGGATCCCCACCATCGCATGCCCACGTGAGACCCCGAACCGGACGGCTGCGCGCACGGCGGCGTTCATCCCGGGGGCCAGGCCACCGGCGTGGATGATCGCGATGCGGGTGCCCTGTCCCGGGAACATCGGCTCCGGCTGGGCGATGCCGTCGAAGACGCGCATCATGGCGGTGAACGAGTCCCCGCGGGCAGCCATCGCGCCGGCGTAGTCCCCGGACTCGATCATGCGCGGGATCGCCTGCGTGGCGGCCACGGCCTCCATCAGTGGCATCCGGGAGACCCGGTTGTTGTGGATCCCGATGAGCTGCGAGACGTGGTCGGCACCGGCCTCGAGCACCTCCAGCGCGGCCGCATGACCCATCAGGGTGGGCATCCAGCGGTCGTAGGCGGTGGGCGCCCCACCTCGCTGGACGTGGCCCAGGATCGTGACCCGGGTGTCCTCCCCGAGCCGGTCGGTGATCAGGTCGGCGACCATCTGCGACGTCACCGGTTGGCCATCCTCATCCGAGACCCCCTCGGCCACGATCACGAGGTTGTCCCGACGTCCCGCGGCGCGACCTGCCGCCAGGCGCGCGACCAGGGCGTCCTGCCAGCCGGGGCCGGGCCGGACCTCGGGGATGAGCACATAGTCCGCCCCGCCCGCGATCGCGCACATCACCGCGAGGTACCCGCAGTGCCGGCCCATCACCTCGACGACGAACGAGCGCTGGTGGCTCGAGGCGGTCGAGGCCAGGGCATCGATGGCCTCGATGATGCGGTGCATGGCGGTGTCGGCGCCGATCGTCTTGTCGGTTCCGACCATGTCGTTGTCGATCGAGCCGACCGCCCCGGCGATGATCAGCTGCTGATGTGCCTGTGCCTGCTCTGCGCTGATCTCGCCTGCGGCAACCAGCTCCTCGAGCAGGCCCGACCACTCGGAGCGGAAGATGTCGGTGCCGGTCAGCGAGCCGTCCCCACCGATGACCACCAGCCGGTCGATCCCCCGCTCGACCAGGTTGCGCGCGGCCCGCAGCCGGCCCCGGCGCTCGCGGAAGTCGGCCGACCGGGCCGTGCCGATGACGGTCCCGCCCAGGTGCATGATCGATCCGACGGAGTTCCAGTCGAAGCGCTGGATCCGCTCTCCGCCGTCGACCAGCCCCTGGAGGCCCTCGTACACGGCGTAGGCGTCGGCACCGTTGACGATGGCGGTGCGCACCACGGCCCGGACCGTGGCGTTCATGCCCTGCGAGTCACCCCCGGAGGTCAGGACTGCCAGGGCCTTGCGGCGTTCTTCGATCGGGGCCATGCGAACCTCCCGGTGCGGCGTGTCTCCAGCCTATTGACGCCCCCGGGGCCTGTGCCCGCCGGAAGGACGGTCCGAGCGCACGCGCACCCAGATGTTCATCCCCAGCCGAGGTCGTGGAGGCGGTCGTCGTCGATGCCGAAGTGGTGGGCGACCTCGTGGATGACGGTGATCCGCACCTCGTCGACCACGTCCCGGTCGTCGACGCACATCCGCAGGATCGGCAGCCGGTAGATCGTGATCCGGTCCGGGAGCACGCCGCTGTACCACTGCCCGCGCTCGGTCAGGGGCGTGCCCTCGTAGAGGCCGAGCAGGCTCGGGGAGCCGGGGGGCACGTCATCCTCGACGAGCACCACGCAGTTGGTGAGCATGGCGCCGAGCTCGGGGGGGATGGTGTCCAGTGCCTCGGAGACAAGCACCTCGAACCGGTCCAGCGGGACATCGAGCATGCGACGATCCTCGCAGGTGGTGCCGCCGTCAGCAGCCGTGCCGGGTTCCGCCCCAGTGCCCCGCGCCACGTCCGTGGTTCCACACGACCCAGAAGGCCTTGTCCTGGTCGAACCGGCTCCACGAGCTGATCGGCTTGCCGGCCAGATCACGCCTGCCCATCTTCAGCGCCGTGGACCGGGCGAGCCCGGCGTTGAACTGGTAGGCA
This sequence comes from uncultured Actinomycetes bacterium, assembly GCA_963747335.1. Classification (GTDB taxonomy): domain Bacteria; phylum Actinomycetota; class Actinomycetes; order S36-B12; family CAIYMF01; genus Prado023. The sequence goes on from CAVVEV010000012.1 coordinate 305,551, forward strand.
CCCCGGTAGCGACCCCCGGGCGAGGAGATGCGGTAGTTGCCCCCCGACTCCCGGCGGACGATGCACCGGCGGGTGGCCTCGTAGCGGGAGCTGTAGTACTTGCCCACGTAGGCCGAGGCGCGCACGCCGCTGAGGCTGCGCGACACCTTGGGGTTGCGCTCGCCGGCCCGCGCAGTGGCGGTGACCGAGCTGGGGCTGCTCGCGACGACGGTGCCCGCCGATGCCAGCGCCGGAGGGGCGATCATGACAAGGGCGCCCGCGGTGGTTGCGGCGGCAACGACTCCGGTGAGGCGGGTCAGCAGTGCAGGCATAGGGCTCCTGGTCCGGGCCGACCACCTCGGGTCGACGCACGTGCACGGCAGGCTCGACGCCGGACGCAGGTTCGGGTCTCCCGCGTGGCTGACGCCGCCCGAGGGGCGGCTCCCGCGGCGTTCCACGGGCTGCTGTGCGCCCCACGACCGCGTGTCCGTCGCTTCGGGGCTGGCCCCAGTCTCACCAGATCGCGCTCCCCCAGGGAAATCCACCGGCGGCTCTGTGAGCAAGATCACAGGCCGTATGCAGTGATCTGGGGGCATTCAGCCCGGTTGTGCCCCGGGCCTGCAGACCAACGCGAGGAAGGGCCGACCAGCCGCACGGCCGGTCGGCCCTGAGTTGCCCCGCGAGATCAGCAGCCGCGGGCGGTGGGCCAGTGGCCCCGGCCCTTGCCGTGGTTCCAGACGGTCCAGAAGGCCTTGTCCTGGTCGAACCGGCTCCACTGGTTGATCGGCTTGTTGGCCAGGTCGGAGCGACCCATCTTCCTGGCGGTCGCCCGGGCGAGGCCCGAGTTGAACTGGTAGGCACCCTTGTACGTGCCGCTGCGCGACTGGATCCGGTAGTTGCCCCCGGACTCCTTGCGCACGATGCACTTGCGGGTGCTCTCGTGACCCTTGCTGTAGTACTTGCCGACGTAGGCCGAGGAGCGGACGCCGCTCAGGCTTCGCGACACCTTCGTGTTGCGCTCCCCGGTGGGGACGGCGGTGGCGGCGGACTTGGCGGCCGTCGTGGTCGGTGCCGCCGCAGCAGGCACGACGGGGGCGACCACGGCGACGGCTCCCACCGTCACGGCCATGGCCAGGGCGCCGGTCATGGCGGCAAGGGAGGTACTCATGGGGGCTCCTATCGAGGGCGTCATCACCTGAGTTGTTCCCTCGGAGGGCCCTGGGAAACAGGTTGTGAGGGGTGTCACAGGCCGGCGGGCCGCGCGCGCGGCCGCCCCAGCCCCGCTGACGAGGGTCGTGGACACCCCAGCGGGCTTCCGTCCGGACCCGGTGAGGAGCAGAGTGGAGGTGCACAGACAAGCACCTGGAGGTGGCGCGATGAAGGCATCGGTGGGCGATCGGATCGTGATGGCCGGAGAGCAGGTGGACCGGCCGACGCGGGACGGCGTGGTCCTCGAAGTGCGGGGGGTCGGTGGCGCGCCGCCGTACCTGGTCCGCTGGAGCGACGGGCACACCGGCCTGCTGTATCCCGGTCCCGGATCCGTGCTCCGGGTGCAGAACGCCGAGGAGCCCGCTGCGCAGGGGGCGCCCGACGCTCCCCCTCCGGAGGCAGCGGCCGCACCCACGGCCCACCAGTGGACTGTGCGGATCTCACTGTTCGAGGGCGAGGACACCACCGCCCGCGCCGTCCTCGTCGCCGATCCCCTGGAGGGCATCCGCGCGACTGGGGTCAGCCACCGCCGCGCCCAGGACCCCCCACAGCCGCGGATCGGTGACGAGGTTGCGGTGGCCCGGGCACTGCGCCACCTCGCCGACCAGCTCCTCGAGAAGGCCACCTCAGACATCGCCGCCTCGACGGGCGAGCAGGAGGTGCGCGTCGCGCCCATGTGACCGGGCCGGAGGCCACACAGGGCCGAGCCGGGACCTGGTCCGTCACCCGGGACAGGTCATCCGAGGGCGCCGACCGGTGTCGGCTCGAGCCCAGCGAGGCTCATCGGGGCGGACCGCCGGCGCCCCAGCTCGATCGATGTGATGACGGCATTGGTTGACAGCGCCATGGCAGCGCCGGCCATCACCGGCACGTCCGTGGTCAGGACCGCGAAGGTGAGCCAGCACACCTGGGCGGCGACCTTCAGCGCGTTGGAGGTCAGCGAGATCGCCGAGGGGCCCATGCCGCGTCGTGCCCATGCGGTCTCGTAGACCTGTGGCCACATCCCGAACAGGCCGATGCCGAACGCGAGGAACCCGACCTGCTCGGGGGCGAGCTGGGTCGAGGCGAGGATGAGGAGCAGCGCGCTCGCTGCGAGCCCGCCGGCACGCCGACGGCGGCTCCACGCCGCGGGCACGAGCAGCACGATCGACACCGCACCCGCGATGAGCAGCACGTTCCCGGGGATCTGGGGCATTGAGCGGGATCGCACGCCGTAGGTGAGCCAGAGCGAGCACGACACTGCCACCAGCGACCACGTCCACGGCGACACCCCGCCCATGTGCGGGTGGCGGACGATGCGCAGGATCTGCGGCATGACCATGACGACTCCGATGGCGGAGCCGAGGTAGGCCAGCAGGTGGGCGAACGTGTACGTGTCCATGGGTCCGATCCGAGTTCTGTATCGATATAGTCTGTAACGATACAGTTGATACGGGACGCGGACAACCCATTCGGAGGAGGAACCGGCTGTGGGCACCGACCGACCGACGCTCGACACCGTGGCGACGGCTGCTGGGGTGTCCCGGATGACGGTCTCCAACGCCTACAACCGCCCCGACCAGCTCTCTGCCGCAACTCGCGCACGGGTCCTCGCGGTCGCCACCAGCCTCGGATACCCCGGCCCTGACCCCGCAGCCCGCTCACTGCGGCGTCGCCGGTCCGGAACGGTCGGGGTCCTCATGACCGAGCGCCTGCCCTACGCGTTCACGGACCCAGGCATGGTGGCGCTCATGCGCGGGATGGCCAGCGAACTCGGGGCCGCGGGCCAGGCGATGCTGCTCGTGCCCTCGGAGTCCGACGACGTGGTGGCTGTCGTCCGCGGTGCGGTGGTGGACGCGTTCATCGTCTGCTCGATGGAGGCCGACGACGTGGTCGTCGAGGCGGTCCGCCAACGCCGACTGCCCCTGGTGACCGTGGGGCACCCGCGCCTTCGGGGTGTGCCGTTCCTGGGCATCGACAACGCCGCTGCGGGGGGTCTGGTCGCCGAGCACCTCCTCGGACTCGGCCACCGGCGCCTGGGGGTGGTCGGGCTGCCGGGGCGCGACCCCGGGGACCTCGCCAACCGGGTCCCGGTGCGCATCGGGATCGGGGAGCGGGTCACGGGGTTCTCCCGGGCCGCCCGCGAGGTCCCCGCCGCCGAGGTCCAGGTGGTCGATACCGCGGAGAACACCGTGGACGACGGAATCCGGGCCGCGTTCGCGCTGCTGGACCAGCCGGCCGACCGTCGCCCCACTGCCGTCTTCGCCGTCACCGACGTCCTGGCCCTTGCAGTGCTGGAGGCGGCCACTCGACTGGGCCTGGTCGTTCCCCAGCAGTTGTCGGTGGTCGGCTTCGACGACATCGAGGAGGCGGCCCGGGCTCGTCCTCCGCTCACCACCGTTGCCCAGGACCTCGAGGGGAAGGGCCGGCTCGCGGCTCGTGCTGCGCTGGACCTCGTGGCCGGGGGGACCGTGCGCTCACCACGGCTGGGGGCACGACTTGTGGTGCGGAAGAGCACGAACGTCCCGGCCCGGTGACCGAGGCGAGGACCGGCGACCGGCGACCGGCGCCGAACGGACCCACGAGCCCCTGCGCGGTACCCCTACTGCGCCGACGTCCTCGCCGTCGCCCTCGCGGCCGCCTTCTGCTGCTGCTTGAAGGCGCGGACCTCGGCCAGCGTCGAGGCGTCGACGACGTCGGCCACAGAGCGTCGCGCTCCCTGCTCCCCGTAGGCTCCGGCGGCCTCACGCCAGCCCTCGGGTCGGACGCCGCACTGCTTGCCCAGCAGGGCGACGAAGATCCGGGCCTTCTGCTCCCCGAATCCGGGCATGTCCCGAAGCCGACGCAGCAGGTCGGCGCCGGTGGGAGCCGTGGTCCACACGGAGGCAGTGTCGCCGCCGTACTCGTCGACCACGTGCCGTGCCAGCGCCTGGATCCGCCCGGCCATCGATCCCGGGTAGCGATGCACGGCAGGAGGCCCGGCAGCGAGGGCTGCGAACGCCTCCGGGTCGAGATCGGCGATCGCGCGCGGATCGAGCCGGTCGACGCCGAGGCGGTCCGCGATCAGCCGCGGGCCGGCGAACGCCCGCTCCATCGGGAACTGCTGGTCCAGCAGCATCCCGGTCAGGAGCGCGAACGGATCACGCGAGAGCAGCTCGTCAGCCAAGGTCTCCTGCGCAAGGCAGAGGGTCGGAACGACGGCGGGGTCATGCGGCTTGTCAGGCACCATGATCGCGATGCTACGGGGCCTGGGCCCACGGCGACAGGCCACGAGCCAGCGCCCCCGCTGCCCCCGGCTGGACGCAGGTCGCACGAGATCCGGGCAGGTCCGCCGCGCCTAGTGGCCTCCGGCGGCGATCGCGGTGCGCACCATCAGCTTGTAGGGCATGGAGCGATGCTGTGCCTGGTTGACCGTCCCGACCACCATGAGGCCGAGCTGCGGGGCGCGGAACATGACCGTCCCCGAGGCGCCGGAGTGCCCGACGAACGATGGGACCCGGCGGAACCCCGTCATCAGCGGGGACATCCGGAACCGCATGATCCCGGTCCCGTACTCGAGCGGGTAGAAGATCCTGTGCCAGTCGCGCTGCATCTCATCCAGCGTCGTGCGGGCGAAGAGTCGAGCGCCGAGGAACGCGTCGAGGAAGGTCACCCCGTCCTGGAGCGTGCTCACGATGCCCCCGTCGGCCTGGACAGAGGCCATGGCCAGCGGAATGCGCAGCCGGGTAGCCCCATGGCGCAGGTCGGCCACCTCGTCGTACCGGCCGACGTCGGCGGGCGAGAAGCAGTAGGTCCCGACGAGCCCGAGCGGTCCTGTGATGCGGTCGCGGACCGACTCCGCGAACGTGCGGCCGTCGACAACCTCGATGGCTGCGCCGAGCAGCTGGTACCCGGTGTCGGAGTACAGACCCTTGCCGGGCGCGGCCGGCTTCATCTCGCGAGTCCATTCGAGCACGTCGTGCAGGTCCCATCCGAAGTCCGCCTCAACGACGCGGGCGAAGGTCGTCGGACCCTCCGAGCGCTTGCCCTCGAAGTAGTCGGCCAACCCCGCGGTGTGCGCCATCACGTTCCGCACGGTCATTGCCTGCCCACGATCCTCGCCGCCGCGGGCCATCACCAGGCCGCTGAGATCGAGGTCCGGCAGGTAGGCCGCAAGGGGGGCATCCCACTGCACTCGACCCTCGTCGCGCAGCTGGGCCAGGATCGCGGTCACGTAGAGCTTGGTGGCGCTGGCGATGAAGAACGGGCGAGTGGGATCACCGTGGGTCAGGTCGATGCGCCCATCGTCGGACCGCATGCGCCACAGCACCTCGCCGGACCTCGGGTCGGCGTCCACCTTGCGGATCATCGCTGCGATGCGCCCGGCGGCGCTCGTGCTGCTCATGGAGTCCCCATCCTGTCGTGTCGGGTCCGGATCGCCTCGAACTCCCACCCCAGCGGGGCGCACTCATCCTCAGCGCGCCGAACCCTGCCCGGAGGTTCCCATGATGGTGGGTGACCGTGGGCATGGATCCATGTCGACAGTGATTGCATCCGGCCGCCACTCGAACGGGAGTCTCGGCACTGCATCAGGTAGCCGCGTCTGCATGGGCTATGAGGGACAGATGGGGCCACACGAGCGCGAGCGTGACGCCCGCACCGGCGAAGGCGAACCAGAAGGGTGCAGTCAGGCCCCAGCGTGCCGCGATCACGCCGCCCAGTGCCTGTCCGATCACGATGCCCCCGAACACGCACACCATGTACACGCTGCCGACGCGGCCCTGAAGCGCCGTGGGCGTGGCGCGCTGACGGACGGCCGTCGACACCGCGCCCCAGACGAACGCATAGGCACCGAACACCACCATGACCACCATGGCGACCCAGCCGATGGTCGTCAGGGCGAGGGCCAGGTGCGTGAGGACCTCGAGCAGAAGGCACACGCGCATGACCGTGGCAAGGTCGAAGTGCCGCTCGATCCAGTCGTACGCTCCGGTGCTCACCAGCCCTCCGACGGCGGCAGCGGTGGTGAGCAGCCCGTACCCGATGGCACCCATGTGGAGGTGATCGAGGGCGTACAGCACGAGCACCGACCAGGCGGCACCCCACGTGATGTTGAACGCGACGATCACGATCGCGAGCGTGCGCACGGCGTCGTTGCCCAGGAGCCAGCGGACGCCCTCGGAGATGTCTCGCAGGACGTGAGTTCCAGCGGTGTCGCGGACCGCTCCCTGCGGGGTGGCGATCCGGGCGACCAGCCGGACGGACGCTGCCACCAGGACTGCCTGCGCAGCGAAGGGCCAGACGAGACCGAGAGCGAAGAGGAAGGCGCCCAGCGGAGGTCCGACGATCTGGTTGGCGAGCAGGAAGCTGCTCTGCAGGCGCGCGTTGCCCACCCCCAGGTCGCGGGGCTCGACCACCATCGGGAGCAGCGTCTGCGACGTCGTATCGGCGAACACCTCGGCAACTCCCAGGAGCAGCAGCGAGACCAGGATCAGCACGATGCTGACCTGGCTGGTCACGATCGCGGCACAGAGGATGGCGATCACCAGCGCCCGGGCAAGGTCGGCCACGATCACGAGCCGCTTGCGATCGACCCGGTCGGCGATGGCCCCGGCGTAGAGGCCGAACACCAACCAGGGGAGCCGCTGCAGGAGGCCGGCCATCGCCACCAGGACGGGGCTGCTCGTCTGGGAGGCCACCAGCAGGGGTCCCGCGGCAAGCCCGATGCCGTCGCCGATGTTGCTGACCCAGGTGGAGCCGAGCAACCAGCGGAAGCTCGGCCCCATCCGCCTGGGGGCGATGCGGTCAGCGAGGGTGCCCATGAGAGCGAGAGCCTATCCACCCTCAGCCAGCAGGTTGCTGGGGCGCAGTCGAGGGGTCAGTGGCGAACGGCCAGGCAGCCGATCGCCTCGCGCACAACGACGAGGACCACCAGCATCAGCAGCGGGCGGCCCTCGTCGGCAGCCAGGTGAGTAGTGAGTTTGGCTTGGTTTGGTTTGGTGGAGGTGCCGGGAATCGAACCCGGGTCCATCGGTGTCTCTCAGGGTCTTCTCCGGGCGCAGCCACGCTGGTGTGGTCTTGACCTCCGCGCTTCGTGTGGCACTGCGCGGTAACACGGTCCAGCAACTGTTAGGTGTTCCGTCCCACCCCGTTACCGGGCGGGTTGGTGAGTCTCCTCAATGACGGCGGATTCGGGGCGGAGACGCCCCCGGTCCACCGGTCGCTTATCGCTCAGGCCGCGAGGGCCACAGTGGAGCGTGCGACAGTTGCGTTGTTGTTCGCAATTGTTTTTTGGCAGGTCGTTCTCGAGATAACTGCCATCCTCGGCCCGCTTCTCCCGTCGATCACAGCCGACGTCGAAACCTGTCACCCCCCTGTTGAGTTGTCACCGGCGAACCGGCTCCTCCAGAGTAGCGCCACCGCCTGACATAAGCCAACGTCGACGTGGAACCCCCGCGAGGGCCGCAGCCCCGTGGCCCGACTAGTGCCGCCCCTTCAGGTGCCGGCCCATCTCCTTGGCGATGTCGCGGTTGGCGTCGCGCTCAGCCAGCGTCTGACGCTTGTCGTAGGCCTTCTTGCCCCGAGCAAGGGCGATCTCCACCTTGGCGTAGCCGTCCTTGAAGTACAGCGACAGGGGCACCACCGTGTAGCCGCTCTCCTTGAGCTTGCGCTCGAGGCGCTCGAGCTCGGCCCGCTTCATGAGCAGCTTGCGCACCCGACGCGGTGCGTGGTTGGTCCAGGTGCCGTGGGTGTACTCCGGGATGTGCAGCCCATGGAGGAACAGCTCGCCATCGCTGAACTGCGCGAACGCGTCCACGATGCTGGCGCGGCCCGCGCGCAGGGACTTCACCTCGGTGCCGACCAGCACGATCCCGGCCTCCCACGTGGCATCGATGTGGTAGTCGTGGCGGGCCTTCTTGTTCTGGGCGACCAGCCGGCGCCCCTGTTCCCGCGGCATCAGCAGCGAACCGGTTCCTTGTCGCCGGCCCCGAACCAGCCCAAGGGGTTGTAGGGCGTGCCCCCGACGTGGATCTCGAAGTGCAGGTGCGGCCCGGTGGAGTAGCCCGTGCTGCCCACGTAGCCGATGATGTCGCCCTTCTTGACCTTCTGCCCCTCCTCGGCACCGAAGCGCGACTGGTGGGCGTACATCGAGAACAGTCCGTTGCCGTGCGAGATCAGCGTGTGGTTGCCGTAGGGGCCGCCCGTGGCGTTGATGACGACGATGCCGGCCGCCGTGGCGCGGATCTCCGTCCCACTGGGGGCGCCCATGTCGACGCCGGTGTGACAGGACCGGTACCCGTAGACGGGATGGACACGGGGGCCGACCCCCTGGCCGACTTTCACGCCTTCGATCGGCCACTGGAAGCCCTCGACATCCGTGGGGACGAAGCTCAAGCTGCCCCCGCTGGCGAGCCGGGCCGCCTCCGCCGCCGCCTGCTTGGCCAGGAGGGCTGCGATGCGCTGCTGCTCGGCCTGGACCGACTTGTACTGCTTGAGGACCTTGGCCCGCTCGGACGCAGCGACGTCCAGGGCAGTGGCCTTCTGGGCCACGAGGAGGTCGACCTTCAACTTCGCTGCTGCAGCACGGTCCCGGGCGATGTTGGCCTCGGACAGCGCGATCGCGGCCCGCTGGCGCTTGTCGTCGACCTGCTGGCGCAGGACCTCGAGGCGCGCCTCCTTGAGCGCGAGCTCGGCACGGGTTCCCGCCATCTGCGCCAGGGTCTGGTTGTTGGCCCGGGAGACTGCCTCGAGGGCTTGGGCACGATCGGAGAGCTCATCCGGGGTCCGCGCAGTGATCAGCAGGTCGAAGTCCGCGAACGCACCGTTCTGGTAGACGGCGCGGGCGAGGTTGCCCACCCTGCTCTGCAGGTCCTGGATCTGGAACTCGACCTCCGCGCGCTCCTGCTCGGCGCGGATGGCGGCCGCAGTGGCCTGCTCGAGCTCGGCCTGGGCGGCCCGGTCGGCATCCTCGGCGACCGTCGCCTCGGCCCGCGCCTTCGTGAGCTCCTCGCGCGCCGCGGGAAGCAGCGTGCGGACCTCCTCGAGGTCCTTGATCGCCTTCTCCACCTCGGAGTTGGCGGCCCTCAGGTCGTCCCCGGCCGCCGCGACGGCGGCATCGACCTTCGCCTTGTCCTCGTCCGTGTCGGCCGAGGCCGGACCCAGAGCAGCGACGCCGAGGGCGAGCACGACGGAGGCGATGAGGGCCACAGCCCGCTTTGCCCGCATCTGCCCACCCCTCATGCCTCAAGCGCCCCACCCGTGGGGCGTACTCTCCAGAGTACCGCGCGTCGACGCCCTGTCCACGTCATCGACCAGCACCGGGCCCATCCTGAGCCGGTCAGACGCGCAGGTACCGCCGCAACGTGATCAGGGCTGCCACCGACGCTAGCGTGACACCGGTCAGGAACACGACCGCAGACACCTGGGCCCAGACGTCCCAGCCGACGAAGTTGGTGAACTGGAAGCTGGGTGTCAGTACCCCGTCGACCAGCACCGCCTTGAGCAGCGCCAGCAGCCCGATCGCCACCAGGGCCCCCACCATCGCCGCAAGAGCCGCCTCGAGCAGGAACGGCAGCTGGATGTAGAAGTTCGAGGCGCCGACCAACCGCATGATGCCGGTCTCCCGGCGCCGTGAGAAGGCCGCCACCCGGATGGTGTTGGCCACCAGCAGGACCGTCGCGAGGAGCATCATCCCGGCGATCACCAGGGCCCCGGTCTGGAACCCGTTGAGGATGGCGAACAGCGTGTCCAGGACCCGGCGCTGGTCGTTGACGGAGTCCACACCGGGGCGTCCGATGAACGCGCTGGCCACGACGTCGTACTTGGTGGGGTCCGACAGCTTCACGCGGAACGACTCGGGCAGTTGGTCCGGGGTGATGTTGGACAGGATCGGAGCGTCCTTGAACTGCTCGGAGAACCGCTCGAAGGCCTCGGCGGAGGACTCGTAGTAGACCTCCTCGACCAGCGGCTGCAACGACTCGAGGTCAGCGCGGATCTCCTCGCGCTGAGCCTGGGTGACCGGGCCCTCCGCGCACGAGATGACCTCGGACGTCGACCCGCAGAGGTAGATCGAGACCTGGACCTTGTCGTACCAGTAGTCCTTCATGAGGTCGACCTGCGACCGGACCATGAGGCCCGCTCCGAACAGCGCCAGCGATACGGCCACCGTGATGACCACGGCGATCGTCATCGTCAGGTTCCGGCGGATCCCGGTGACCACCTCGCCCATCACGAACCTCACGCGCACGGGAGCCCCCCGACCTGGGTGAGGGGGCGGCTCATCGCGTGACCCCGTAGACGCCGCGGGACTGGTCGCGCACGACCTGTCCGTTCTCGAGCTCGATGACCCGCTTGCGCATCTGGTCGACGACGGCCGCGTCGTGGGTCGCCATCACCACCGTGGTCCCGGTCCGGTTGATCCGGTCGAGCAGGCGCATGATGCCCACGCTCGTCGCGGGGTCGAGGTTGCCCGTCGGCTCGTCGGCGATCAGGATCATGGGGCGGTTGACGAACGCCCGGGCCACGGCCACGCGCTGCTGCTCGCCACCGGAGAGCTCGTCGGGGTAGCGCCCCTCCTTGCCCGCGAGGCCCACGAGGTCGATGACCTCGGGGACCACCTTGCGGATGTGGGCGCTCGGCCTGCCGATGACCTGCAGCGCGAAGGCGACGTTCTGGTACACCGTCTTGTTGGGCAGCAGGCGGAAGTCCTGGAACACGGCACCGATCTGGCGGCGCAGGTGCGGCACCTTCCAGTTGGGCATGCGGCTGAGGTCCTTGCCGGCGACGAACACGCCGCCCGACGTCGGCCGGTCCTCACGCAGCACCAACCTCAGGAAGGTGGACTTGCCCGAGCCGGATGCGCCCACGAGGAAGGCGAACTCCCCCTTGGTGACCTCCAGGCTCACGTCGTCGAGGGCTGGGCGCATCTGCGTGGGGTAGTGCTTGGTGACGTTCGCAAAGCGGATCACGCGGCATACTCCCGAAGACGGATGGCTGCGGCCGGCGGCGAATATGCCGGACACTGCGGGAAGTCTACGGGGGGGTTCGCCCGTCGTGGTGCAGGCCACGGCCCCGTCGTGGGGTCAGGCGCCGGCGCGTCCCGCGACGGATCCGCACCGACAGCTCGGCGGCCAGCTCGCGGGTCGTGGGCGCCCTCGGCGCCGTCCCCCCCATGGCCGCCCCGCTGGATGCAGCCGCCTTCTGGGGCGCCTCCGCGGCCTGCCGCTGCGCGCCGCGGATGGCCCCGAGCACGGAGGCGACCGCTGCGCTGATGGGCAGCTCCACCGGAGCACCCGCAGCACCGTCCACGTCGTCCCCCTCGTTCCGACCATCCGTGCCTGCGCGACTGCTGGGGACCTCGCCCAGGACGTCGAGGTCCCCATGGACGACGACCCCGAGCCCGGCGAGGGCAGCGGCCACCTCGCGGCCGTGCGACGCCACCCGCGCGAGGACGGCCGGCGGGGTGACGATCGGGGCCTCATCCGGTCCCGGCCGGCGGCTCTCCACCATCCCAGCGGCTGCGCCGGTCCGGATGGTCCGCTGGTACGTGGGCCAGTCCCAGTCGGTGCTGACCTCGTTGAGGGACCGCAGCAGCTCGGCCTCGGCGGCCGTCATCGACCGGTTGGAGTCCGCTGCCTGCTCGTCGGGGACTCCCTCGGGAAGGTCGAGGAGTTGGCGGAAGGTGCGTAGCAGGAACCCGCGATCGGAGGCGTCCAGGCAGACCAGGTGCACCCGCTCGGCTCCGACCAGCTCGGACCATCGGCCCACGATCACCCGATAGTCGTTGCGCAGCCAGAATCCCGAGCGCCGCGCCCCCGGCTCCAGCTCCGCGAGGATCTGGTCCAGCCACTGCGTGTAGGTCGTCGTCCAGCCGGACTTCAGGTACTGCTGCCATGACGAGCTCAGCAGCGCGGCCATCGGACGCATCGTGAACACGACGTGCACGCGGTCGGCCCCGAGCTCGGCCATCATCCGAGCGGCCGCCGCGTCGGGGGTCAGCGCGAAGCTCTCGCTGGAGATCAGCACCCGGCCGGCGTGCCGGGTCGCCGCTCGGGCCAGCCGATCCCAGTCCCGCGGATCGGGATCCCAGCCCCCCTCGCGGCCCACCCCCCAGGTCCGCTCGGTCATCGCCATGGCCGCCGGATGGTGCGAGCGCCGGCGCCCCGGATAGAGCACCCCGTGCTCGAGCAGCGCCGGGCGGCTGGCCGCGAAGGCAGACTGCAGCGCTGTGGTGCCCGTCTTGTGGAAGCCCAGATGCAGCAGGATCGCGTCGGCGGGAAGCGGCTGCGGGGCGGTCATCTCAGGCCCCACCCTGCCGGCGCCACCGGATCCCGGACTCGATGAACTCGTCGATCTCGCCGTCGAGGACCGCGGAGGTGTTGCCCGTCTCGTACTCGGTGCGCAGGTCCTTGACCATCTGGTAGGGGTGCAGCACGTAGGAGCGCATCTGGTTGCCCCACGAGCCGGAGGTGTCGGTCTTCAGCGCGTCCATCGCGGCGCGCTCCTCGATGCGGCGACGCTCCAGCAGTCGGGCCTCGAGCACCCGCAGTGCAGCCGCGCGGTTCTGGATCTGGGACTTCTCGTTCTGGCAGGACACGACGATCCCGGTGGGGATGTGCGTCATCCTCACGGCCGAGTCCGTCGTGTTCACGCTCTGACCGCCCGGGCCTGAGGAGCGGAACACGTCGACCCGGATCTCGTTCTCGGGGATGTCGATGTGGTCGGCCTGGTCTGTGACCGGCAGCACCTCGACGGCAGCGAAGGAGGTCTGGCGCCGGCCCTGGTTGTCGAACGGGGAGATCCGCACGAGCCGGTGGGTGCCCTGCTCGACCGAGAGGGTTCCGTAGGCATAGGGCGCCTTGACCGCGAACGTGGCGGACTTGATGCCGGCCTCCTCGGCGTAGGAGATGTCGTAGACCTCGTAGGCCCAGTCGTGGCGCTCGCAGTAGCGCGTGTACATGCGCAGCAGCATCTCGGCCCAGTCCGCGGCATCCACCCCGCCCGCCTCCGAGCGGATCGTGACCAGCGCCTCTCGCATGTCGAACTCGCCGGCCAGCAGCGTGCGGACCTCGAGCTCGGCGACGGCCTTCCGGAGGTCCCCGAGCTCCTTCTCCGCCTCGGCAAGGGAGTCCGCGTCCGACTCACCCTCGGCCAGCTCGACGAGGATGGGTAGGTCGTCCAGGCGCTGGCGCAGGGCCGAGACCTTGCGCAGCTCACCCTGGACGAAGGACAGTCGCGAGGTCACCTTCTGCGCGGCCGCCGGATCGTCCCAGAGGTCCGGCGCCGAGGCCTGCGCCTCCAGCTCGACGACCTCCGAGCGCATCGCCGGGAGGTCCAGCACCGTCTCGATGCTGGACAGGGTGGTCTCCAGTTCAGCGACCGCCACGGAGAAGTCAAGGGCCATGACCGGCAAGCCTACCCGCGCCCCGGCGTCACCTCTGATCGATCAGCCGCCCTGGCTGGCCAGGGTGCGGATCACTCTCAGCGCCACGGAGAGGGTGGCCAGGTCGAAGCTCTCCTGGGCGCCGATCTCGGCCAGGGTCGCCCGCGCACGGCCGAGGCCCTCCGCGTAGCGCTCCTCCCACGTCGTGACCCGGTCGACCGGCTCGCCGCCCTCGGGCGTGGCCCGGACCACCCTCGAGGTCAGCGAGGCCAGCGCCCCGTACAGGTCGCTGCGCAGCGCCGATCGGGCCAGCGACGACCACCTGTCGGCACGCGGCAGGGCGGTGATCCGGCCGAGGAAGCGGTCCACCTCGTAGCGCTCGGAGATCGTGAAGTACAACCTCGCGACACTCGCAGGCTCTTCCCCGGTGCGCCGGGACACCTCCACGATGTCCAGCAGGGAGAACACGTCGAGCAGGGCTGCCACCTCGGCCGCCAGGTCAGCCGGGGCGCCGGCCGCCACGAAGTCCGAGACGCGCTGGTCGAGCCGCTCACGCTCGACGCCGACCAGGAACTGTGGGATCCGCGCGGCCAGGTCGGCGACCGTGGCCCGGAAGCGCTCGATCTCCGCGGGCACGTCCAGCGTGCCGCCGCGGGTCTGGAGAAGCCAGCGCGTCGATCGATCCAGGAGCCGCTGCACCTCACTGCGCAGGGCGTTCAGGGCAGCCGTGCGGACCAGCCCGCCATGGGAGTCGATCCGGTCCCACAGGTCCGGCAGGTCGAACACCCCGCAGGTCACGCTGAAGGCACGCGCGATCTCGGCGGGGCCGGCACCGGACTCCTCGGCGGCGCGCATCGCGTAGGAGATCCCGCCCCGGTTGACCAGCTGGTTGACCAGCCCGGTGGCGATGATCTGCCGTCGCAGCGGATGGGAGTCCAGGTGCGCCCGGAAGCGCTGGGCAAGCACCTCGGGGAAGTACCCGGACATCCAGCCCGCGGTGAAGGCCTCATCCGGGACCGCCGACTCCAGCAGCGCGTCCTTCAGGTCGAGCTTCGTGTAGGCGACGAGCACCGCCAGCTCGGGCTTGGTCAGCCCACGACCCTCGACGACCAGCATCTCCAGCTCGGCGTCCCCGGGCAGGGCCTCCAGCTGGCGATCCAACCCGGCGGAATGCTCGAGGCTGCGGATGAGCCGGCCCAGGGCCGGGAGCATCGCGGCCCCGTGGTGGGCCTCGAAGGTGAGCAGGATGTTCTGGTCGATGTTGTCCTGCAGGACCATCTCGGCGACCTCGTCGGTCAGGGACAGCAGGAGGGGATCGCGCTCGGCGGAATCCAGGTCGCCGGCGGCAGCCACCCGGTCGAGCAGGATCTTGATGTTCACCTCATGGTCGGACGTGTCCACGCCCGCCGAGTTGTCGATCGCGTCGGTGTTGAGCGCCACGCCGCCCAGCGCCGCCTCGATGCGGCCCCGCTGGGTGAGGCCGAGGTTGCCGCCCTCGCCGACCACGCGGGCCCGCAGGTCCCGGCCGTTGACCCGGATCGCGTCATTCGCGCGGTCGCCCACATCCGCATGCGACTCGGTCGACGCCTTGACGTAGGTCCCGATCCCGCCGTTCCAGAGCAGGTCCACCGGGGCCATCAGGATGGCGCGCAACAGGTCGTTGGGCGCCATGGAGGTCGCTCCCCCGTCGATGCCCAGGGCTTGGGCGGCCTCGGCACTGACCGGGATCGACTTCGCCGAGCGGGGGTACACGCCGCCGCCGGTCGAGATGAGCGTGGCCGAGTAGTCGGCCCAGGATGACCGCGGCAGGGCGAACAGCCGCTTGCGCTCGGCGAAGGACTGAGCGGCGTCAGGGTCCGGGTCCACGAAGATGTGCCGATGGTCGAAGGCCGCCACGAGGCGCAGGTTCGCTGACAGCAGCATCCCGTTGCCGAACACGTCCCCGCTCATGTCGCCGACGCCCACGGCCGTGAACGTGAAGACGTCGATGTCGGGCCCGACCACCCGGAAGTGCGCCCGCACCGACTCCCAGGCGCCGCGGGCGGTGATGCCCATCGCCTTGTGGTCGTAGCCCGCCGAACCGCCAGAGGCGAAGGCATCCCCGAGCCAGAAGCCGTACTGGGCGGCGACGCCGTTGGCGATGTCGGAGAACGTCGCGGTCCCCTTGTCAGCGGCGACGACGAGGTAGGGGTCGTCACCGTCGTGGCGGACGACGCGCTCCGGGGGCACGACCTCGTGGCCGACGAGGTTGTCGGTGAGGTCGAGCAGCGACCCGATGAAGACCTTGTACGCGCCGATCCCCTCCGCCATCCAGGCGTCGCGGCCCAGGGCGGGATCCGGCAGCTGCTTGGCGAAGAACCCGCCCTTGGCCCCGACCGGGACGATGACCGCGTTCTTCACCGCCTGGGCCTTGACCAGGCCGAGCACCTCGGTGCGGAAGTCCTCCCGGCGGTCCGACCAGCGCAGCCCGCCGCGGGCCACCTTGCCGAACCGCAGGTGCACGCCCTCCACCCGTGGGGAGCAGACCCAGATCTCGAACTTCGGCCGTGGCTCGGGGAGCTCGCGGATGTGCGCGGGCTCGAGCTTGACCGCCAGGGCCGGTCGGTCCGGCTGGAAGTGGTTGGTGCGCAGCGTGGCCCGGATCAGGTCGAGGAACGAGCGCAGGATCCGGTCCTGGTCGAGGCTGGCCACGTCGTCGAGGGCCCGGGTGATCTGCGTGCGCAACTCATCGGCACGCGTGGCGCGGTCGGCCACAAGGTCGGGGTCGAAGCGCGCATGGAACAGCTGGACAAGCAGGCTGGCGATCTTGGGGTTGGCCAGCGCAGCGCGCTCGATGTACTCCTGGCTGAACGCCGACCCGGTCTGGCGCAGGTAGCGAGCGTACGCGCGCAGCACCGAGATCCGCTGCCAGTCGAGGCCGGCCTCCGCGACCAGGCCGTTGAAGCCGTCGGCCTCGGCGCGACCCTGCCAGCAGGCGAGGAAGGCCTGCTCCCACATCCTCCGGACGCCACCCAGCCGCGCGGACCCGGGCGAGAACAGGCCGAAGTCGAAGAT
The DNA here is from genome assembly GCA_963747335.1 of uncultured Actinomycetes bacterium. Classification (GTDB taxonomy): domain Bacteria; phylum Actinomycetota; class Actinomycetes; order S36-B12; family CAIYMF01; genus Prado023. The sequence continues at coordinate 322,133 of CAVVEV010000012.1, forward strand.
GAAGGCCCCGCCGACAGCGCCCTGGCCATCGGAGCGCACCAGTCGGAACGGCTGCTCGGTGACCACCTGGACCCCCAGGCTGGACAGCACAGGAAGCACCTCGGCCAACGAGATGTCCATCAGCGAGTACAGCTTCAGCCGGGCGTTGGCCTGTTCCCCACTGCCCTCGGCAGCCGGCTGGAGCGAGACGCGCAGCGGTTCGTCGTGGGTCAGCTGCTCGATCTCGGACAGGTCGGCCACAGCTTCCCGGGCGGAGGTGACCGCGCGATAGGCCTGCGGGAATCCCTGCGGGTAGCGGGTCAGCAGCGCATGGGCATCGGCCTCCGAGGTGGCAGCCACGAGGGCCATCGAGAGCTCGTCGTCCCAGGAGAGGACCACCTCGGCGATGCGCGCCTCGAGGGCCTCGGCGTCCACGGCGGGGACCGACTGGCCGCGAGCCACCCGGACCACGATGTGCAGCCGGGCGAGCACCGACTCGGTCACGCGGGCGGTGTAGTCGACGCTGACTCCACCCACCGCCTCCATCAGGACCTGTTGGATCTGCAGGCGCACATCGGTCGTGTACCGGTCGCGCGGCAGGTACACCAGGCAGGACAGGAAGCGCTCATAGGTGTCGCGCCGGACGAACAGCCGGGTGGCGCGGCGCTCCTTGAGGTTCATCGCCGCCTCGGCGATGGTCGTCAGCTCGTCGGGGTCGATCGCGAAGAGCTCGTCGCGCGGGAACGTCTCGAGGAAGGCCATGAGGTCCCTGCCCCCATGCGAGCCCCGGCTGAAGCCGAGGACCTCGCGCACCCGGCGGACCTTGCGGTCCAGCAGGGGGATGCCCTCCACGGGCTGCGTGTAGGCCGAGGCGGAGAACAGCCCGATGAACCGGTGCTCACCCACCACCCGTCCGGAGCGGTCGAACATCTTCACCCCGACGTAGTCGAGGTAGACCGGGCGGTGCACGGTCGACCGGCGGTTCGCCTTCGTGACGATCAGCAGGCGGGGTTCGAGCGCCTTCTGCCGGACTGCCGGAGGCAGCTCGGAGAAGGAGACCGACTCGGGACGGTCCGATCTCAGCAGCCCCAGGCCGCTCCCGGGCTCCTCCACCAGCATCAGCTCGGCAGCACCGCCCTCCTGTCCGGTCAGCCGGTAGCGCCGGTAGCCCAGGAACGTGAAGTGGTCATCGGCGAGCCAGTTGAGCAGGGCGATCGCCTCGCCCACCTCGGCGCCGGTGACCCCACGGGGGTGCGCGGCGATCAACGCGGCGGCGAGGCCCCGCGCCTCGGCCACCATCCTCGGCCAGTCGTGGACGGCGCGTCGCACGTCGCCCAGGACCCGTTGCAGGTTCTCCTCGATGACTGCCAGTGCCTGCGCATCAGGCTGCCAGTCCACCTCGATGTGCATCCAGGACTCGAGGCTGCCGATCGCGTCCTCGTCGGGGAGGGTCGGCTCCGAGTCGTCGCCGGAGCCCGGCGGATCCGCGCGCAACAGGCCGCCAGCGTCGTCCCGGGTCACGGCGACGATCGGGTGGACGACCAGGTGGATGCCCGCCCCCAACCGGTTGAGCTCGGCGCTCACGGAGTCCACGAGGAACGGCATGTCGTCGGTCACCACGCTGACCACGGTGCGCCCGCAGGTCCACCCGATGTCCGCGACGCGGGGGTTGACCGCACGCACGAGGGCGCGCTGGGGCTCGCGATGCCGGGCCACGTCGATGAGGTGGGTCACCGCCCCGACGACTGCCTCCGGGTCCCGATCCCTGATGTCGCCGGGGTCCACGTGCCGGTAGAACAGCGACGCGAGCCGCTCATCCCGCGCCGATGACCAGCTGTACCACTCGGCGAACCCGACGCCCACGTCCCACTCCTGCCTCGATACGACCCAACATCCCACCCTCGCACTGCCGCCCCCACCCCGTCGACCGGGCCAGCGACGGCCACCGCGCCCGCCGGGGTCCCGGCCGGATCTGGGCCTATAGTCCTGCTAGCCCAGTCGTCTGCCCGGCAGGGCCGGTCGCCGAACGAGGAGCACCCATGGCCAAGAGGTTCGCTGGCGACATCCACTTCGATGTCGCACCGGACGTTGTGTTCGCCGCCCAGTCCGACCCGCACTACGTCGTCTGGAAGCACGAGCACATGGCGGCCTTCGACGTCTCGGCGGACGTGGAGGAGGACGGGTCGCACGTGGTGATCAGCTCATCCCGGAAGCTTCCTGCCGAGATCCCGTCGGCCGCGCGGCGGTTCGTGGGCGAGTCGATCCAGATCGACGAGGTGCACACGTGGGCGCACCCCGGGACCGACGGGTCCCGGCACGGCACGGTGACGGCCACGTTCGGTGGCGCCCCCATGGAGGTCTACGGGACGATCGAGCTGCACGCGAACGGGACTGGATCGGTGATGAAGGTCGTCATCCATGCCAAGGCCCACGTGCCCATCGTCGGCGGGAAGATCGAGAACGTGGTGGGTGAGCAGTTCATGCGCGCCCTGCGCAAGGAGCAGCAGATCTCACCCAAATGGTTCACCGAGTGAGGCATCGACCCCCCGGATCACCTGCCCACGTCGGCGTACCTGGCTGACATGAGCCTGTGGGCCGCAGGCCGCTCAGCGGTCCAGCAGGTCCGGGATCTCCTGGACCCCGAACCATGCGAGATCCGAGGTCAGCACGGCAGCGGTGTCGCGCCGGCTGACCGGACCGTCGAGGGTCACCCACCCGTCGTCAGGGGCGGTGTCCGTCGTGTCCGTCGTGTCCACGTCCACGGCGAGGACCACACCGCCGTCGAGGTCGGCCAGCTCGGCCGCTGCAGCCAGCTGCGCCTCGAACTCCCACTCCTCCTCCTCGACCTCCGGTGAGCCAGCGCGCCACGCCGGGTCCACGACGCACGCCCGCAGTGGGCCGTCAAGGCTCCCGGCAGCGTGCAGCGCGGCCAGCTGCGCCCAGCCCACCGGGATGTAGGTGCGCATCAGCCGACGGAGGCGAGGTGGTCAGGGCCCATGTGGTCGGGGTCGCGCAGGGCCTGGATGGACGTGCGGACCGAGGTCTCCAGGACGTGGATCCGCTTCTCGAAGTCCATCAGGTTGCCTCCGATGGCCGCGAGGTCCTCGGCTCCGGGACCCAGGACCGTCACGTCGGTGCCGCCGGCGCGCACCTTCTCGACCTCGTTCAGGCAGCGCTTGGTGACCTGGACCCGCCAGGTCCGCTCGAGCCGGGCCAGCAGGTGGTCGGGGCGATCCATGTGGAAGCTGACCATCGGGGCGATGACGTAGACCTCGTCGAGGCCCATGTTGGCCAGCAGGTCGACCGACGTCGCCGACCAGGCCCCGCCGTCCACGTACCGGCGGCCGTCGATCTCCACGGGGGAGTACCAGGCGGGGATCGAGCAGGAGGCCTGCACGGCCAGCGAGAGCGGAGCCTTGGGGGCCGTGGGCTGGCCGAAGACCACCCGGGTGCCCGTGGCGTAGTCCATGGTCACGATCCACACGTTCGGGTGCGGTGACCACTCGCCGATGGGAGTGAACCCCTCGACGAGGTGGGCCACCCGGTCCAGCGTCTTGGAGCCGGTGGGCAGGAAGGCCGAGAGGAACGCAGTCGGGGGCATGCGACGCATCCGGAACCGGTTCAGGCCGGTGCGCATGAGGGCGCGGGAGCCGGGCTCGAGCTTCGGCCGGCCGGGGCGCGAGCCACCGGTGACCGCGGCGATGTCCCAGCTGAACCCCGCGATGGGACCGGTGGCGACCCGCTCCCCACGCTCCTGGGCGGCGAGCTCCTCGACCGTGGCGCCGGCACCGAGCAGGGCGGCGAGCACCGACCCGGCCGACGTGCCCACGATGACCTCGGCGTCGCGCGGCTCGAACCCGTGGACGGCCTTGAGCGCCGCTAGTGCGCCGACTGCCCAGGCCCCGCCGAGCACTCCGCCGCCGCCGAGCACGAGCCCGCGCCGGATGGGCCGCTGAACCGACGCCATGAGCGGCACCTCCTCGCCGGGTGATCGACGCGCCGGTCAGACCCAGCGCACACAGGTGCGCCCAGATTACGCCCCCGGGTATCCAACCGTCGCGCGGGGCCGGGATTGCCTACGCCGTGGGCTTTCTCGGCCGGCGCGCCTTCCCGGCCAGGGTCACGGTGGCCAGCATCTCCTCGATCGCGTCGTCGATGCACTGCGCCAGCACCTCGACGTCCGGCAGCGCCTCACGGTCGGCGTTCAGCCCGAAGAAGACGCCGCCGTCGTACGAGGTCAGGCCGATGGACACGGCCTGACCGCGGGCCAGCGGCACCACGGGGTAGGCGGCGAGCATGAGCGCCCCACCGGCATAGAGCGGGAACTGGGGCCCGGGGACGTTGGTGATCACCACGTTGTAGACCCGGCGTGACAGGCCCGACACGACGCGGGCGCCCAGCGAGTGCACCGTGGGCGGGGTGAACGAGGCGACGCCGACCAGTGCCGTGGCGCCCAGCATCTGGCCGGTCTCCTTGAGCATGTCCATCTCGAAGCGCACGCGCTGCAGCCGGATGACGGGGTCGGGCTCCCCGATGGGCAGGTCGCACAGGAAGGCCGCGATCTGGTTGCCCGAGTTGTCCCCGGGCGTGCGCACGCTGACCGGGACCATCGCCCGGATCGAGCTGCTGGTGGTGACCGGCTCCGCCCGCGTGAGCATCCAGGCCCGCAGGGCGCCGGCGAGGATCGTGAGCACGATGTCGTTGATCGTCCCACCATGGGCGCGCTTGATCCGCTTGAGCTTCTCCAGGTCGGTCTCCGTGGTGGCGTAGCGCCGGGCGCCGCCGATGGACACGTTCAGCGGGCTCGAGCTCGCCGGGCGGGCCATCGTGCGCGCCGCCGCCGCGAGCCCGACGACGCTGCGCCCGAGTTGGCCCACGGTCTCCTGGACGTCGATCAGCCCGGTGCGGACCGTGTCGACCACGGCCTTCGGCGAGCGGGCGATCTCGTTGACTGCACCGGCCACGAGCTCCACCGACGAGGGCTCACGCAGCGGGCGCCAGGAGTCCGGTGGGACCTCGCGCGGCTCGGGGCTGGCATCGAGGATGACCTGGCCGATGTCGACCGCCGCTGCGCCGTCGACCATCGCGTGATGGGTCTTGGTGAGGATGGCGAAGCGGTCGTCCTCCAGCCCCTCGACGAGGTACATCTCCCACAGGGGGCGGGCGCGGTCCAGGGGCCTGCTCATGATCCGCGCGACGAGGTCGTTGAGCTGGTCGTCTGTGCCCGGCCGCGGCAGTGCCGAGCGGCGGACGTGATAGGTCACGTCGAACTGCTCGTCATCCACCCAGACGGGGTTCGCCAGGTGACCGGGAACCCACCGCACGCGCTGGCGGTAGCGGGGTACCAGGGAGATCCGGTCGCGGATCAGCCGGACGAGCCGCTCGTAGTCGAAGCCGCCCTCGGGCACCTCGAAGATCGCCACGCCCCCCACGTGCATGGGCGTCGTCAGCTCCTCCATGTAGAGGAAGGACACATCCAGCGGGCTCAGGCGGTCACTCATCAGGTACTCCTCGAATCACAGTCGCTCCGGGGTCCGGGCGGGCCGTGGGAGCGTCGATCATCTTGCCCCATGGGCAATCCCGACGCCCACCAGCCATGCATGCCCCCACTGAGCGTGCACCGGCCGGGGCCGAATTGGGAAATCGCTGGGGCCTCCCGTATGCTTATTGCCGTCCCCGACCGCCGGTCAGGGTCGGTACGGCAAGCAGTCCCGGCCCCATCGTCTAGTGGCCCAGGACGCCGCCCTTTCAAGGCGGTAGCACGGGTTCGAATCCCGTTGGGGCTACGACCAGCCCATCGGGGTGCACGGCACGACCGCAGTCCCCGGACTGCGGAGCACAACGGCCTCGCGGCAACGCAGGGCCCCGTAGCGCAGTTGGTTAGCGCGCCGCCCTGTCACGGCGGAGGTCGCGGGTTCGAGTCCCGTCGGGGTCGCTCCAGATCCGGAATCCGGTTCCTCGGAACCGACCGGCCAGGTAGCTCAGTTGGTACGAGCGTCCGACTGAAAATCGGAAGGTCGGCGGTTCGACCCCGCCCCTGGCCACAGCGAAGCCCCTCATGTCTCCCCCGTCGTGAGGGGCTTCGCCCTGTGCGCAGGTCGCACATGGCCCAGGTGGCGAGCAGGAGCGCGGCAAGTCGTCTCCCGGAACCGGCCCGCTAGGGTCAGACAGTGGCTGAACCGGGACCGTCGCCGAGCCCGATGCCCGAGCCTTCTGCAGCGGCCACCTCAGCCCGCGAGATCCTTCGCCTGGCCGTCCCGGCATTCGGTGCGCTGGTGGCCCAGCCGCTGTTCACGCTGATCGACGCCGCCATCGTCGCCACGCTGGGAACCACCTCCCTGGCAGCGCTGGGAGCCGGTGCCCAGGTGTTCACCACGGTCACCGGCCTGGCGATCTTCCTGGCCTATGGGACGACCGCCGTCGTCGCGCGGCGGGTGGGTGCCGGACAGGTCGCAGCCGGGATCAGCGACGGGATCGAGGGTGTTGCCCTCGGCCTGGCCCTCGGGCTCGCCGCGACTGCCGGCACGTGGCTGCTGGGCCCACAGCTGCTGGCCTGGATCGGCACCTCCCCGGCGACCACCCCCGAGGCGCTGGCCTACCTGCGCACGATCAGCCTCGCGTTCCCGTTCGCCCTGGCCGCCATGGCGGCCATCGGGGTGCTGCGCGGCCTGCAGGACACGGCCACGACCCTGTGGGTCACGCTCGCCGCCGTGGGCACGAACCTCGCCCTGGCCGCCTACCTCGTGCTGGTCGCCCGATGGGGGATCACCGGATCGGCATGGGCGACAGTGGTCGCCGAGGCAGTGGCGGCTGTGCTGTTCCTCGCCGAGCTGGCCCGCAGGGCCCGGCGGAACGGAGCGTCGCTGCGTCCCAGCCGATCTGGCGTGCTCGTGGCCGCCCGCGGGTCGATCCCGCTGTTCTGGCGCACTGTCGCCCTGCGCGCGGTCTTCGTCCTGGCCGTCGTCGTGGCCGCCCGCCTCGGGGACGCCGAGCTGGCCGCCTACTACGTGACCTTCACGATCTGGTACCTGCTGGCCCTCGGCATGGACGCGCTGGCCATCGCCGGGCAGGCGCTGCTCGGCCGCCACCTGGGTGCCGGCTCCCTGGGTACCGCCCGGGCCGTGACCTGGCAGATGACTCGCTGGGGGGTCTGGCTCGGGGTGATCCTCATGGGGCTGGTCCTGGCAGCCAGACCCTGGGTCCCGGGCCTGTTCGGGGAGGACCCTGTGGTCCAGGCGATGGTGGCCTCGGCGCTGGTCGTGGTGGCCCTCCAGCAGCCGCTGGCCGGCGTGGTCTTCGTGCTCGACGGCGTTCTGCTGGGTGCCGGGGACGCGCGGTTCCTGGTGTGGGCCCAGGTTCTGGCGCTGACGGCCTTCGCCCCGGCGGCGTGGTGGGTCCTGCACACCCAGGGCAGCGTCACTGCGTTGTGGTGGGCGCTGACGTTGTTCATGCTGGCGCGAGGGGCCGCGTTCCTGTGGCGGGTCCGCGGAACGGCGTGGCTGGTGCCGGGCGCGACCCGCTGAGGGGCCGATGCGCCGTGGAGCGTTCTGGCGGCGCCCTGCTACCCGGTCGGTGCGTCCTGCGACATGCCGTTGCGCGGGGCGGGGATGCTCTCCAGCAGCCCACGGACCTCGCTCTCGAGGTAGCGCCGGTGCCCGCCGAGGGTACGGATCGAGGTGAGCTTCCCGGAGTTCGCCCAGCGCGTCACGGTCTTCGGATCGACGCGGAACAGCGCTGCAACCTCAGCGGGCGTGAGCAGCGGTTCCACTTCCTGCCGTTGTGCAGCCATTGCGGACTCCTCGGTGATTGTTCACAGAACGTGCTCAAACGGGCATCTGCCCAGAGCATGACACCGAGACCCATGCCACATCAACACGGGGAGGGCATTTTCTCAGGGCATTCCGCAATCCCCGGGTAACGCCACGCCAAGCATCCGGGCGCGCCGGGAGACCGGGGCACCGGGCGACACGTCACATTGGCCGACGATCGCGATGAGGCGGGCGCGTGCACCCGTGGCCGGGTAGTATGTCCCCGATCACGCCTCCCGCCGGCAGGCGTGGATGACGTGTCACGCCGGAGCACACGCACCGCCCGGGAACGCACCGGAGGAGGGGGTCGAGCCATGGGGCGCGGCCGAGCCAAGGCCAAGCAGACGAAGGTCGCCCGTCAGCTGAAGTACGGCGTGCCGACCACGGACCTGGAGCGACTCCAGGCCGAGCTCGCTGGGTCCGCACCTTCCGAGGCCGACGTGAGCGACGATCTCGCCGACGACTCCGACTACGACGACCCCTACGCGAAGTACGTGGAGGAGGACGAGGAGGACTAGTCGCAGCTCATGCGACTCAGGCGTGCTCACCGACCAGGGTGACCGTCCCGCCCACGCCACCCTTGGCCGGCGAGTCCGAGGAGTCCCCTGTCGTGGACGGCCGCACATGGCCGCACACCCACGCCGGCACTCCTCGCGAGGCCAGCCGGCGGACACCGTCGGCGACGGCGTCCGGTGCCATCACGGCGACCATCCCCAGCCCCTCGTTGAACGTCCGCTCCCGCTCAGCCAGGGACACCCCGCCGAGCTCGCCGATCAGTGCGAAGATGGGCGGAGGCGTCCAGGTCGCGCGGGCGATCTCGCCGTGCATCCCCTCCGGCAGGATCCGGGCGACATTGGCCGCGATCCCCCCACCGGTGATGTGCGACACCGCGTGCACCCCACCGCCGGCGATCAGGTCCAGCACGTCCAGCGTGTAGATCCGGGTCGGCTCGAGCAGCTCCTCACCGAGGGACCGCCCCAGCTCGGGCACGTGTCGATCCAGCGCCCAGCCGGCCCGGTCGAAGAGCACATGACGCGCCAGGGAGTAGCCATTGGAGTGCAGGCCGCTGGAGGCCATCGCGACCAGGACGTCGCCCTCGCGGACCCGCTCCGGCCCGAGCAGCTCATCGGCCTCGACCACGCCGGTCCCGGCGCCCGCGACGTCGTACTCGTCGGGCGCCAGCAGGCCGGGGTGCTCGGCGGTCTCCCCGCCGACCAGCGCCACGCCCGCACGGCGGCAGCCCTCGGCGATGCCGGTGACGATCGCGGCCACGCGCTCGGGGACGACGCTGCCGACCGCGATGTAGTCGGTCATGAACAGGGGCTCGGCGCCACAGACCACGAGGTCGTCGACGACCATCGCGACCAGGTCGATGCCGATGGTGTCGTGGACGTCCATGCGCCGTGCGACGTCGATCTTCGTGCCGACGCCGTCGGTGGACGTGGCCAGGAGCGGGCGGCGGAAGCGCGTCAGCGCCGAGGCGTCGAAGAGGCCGGCGAATCCGCCCACGCCACCCACGACCTCGGGACGCTGTGCGCGCGCGATCGCCGCGCGCATCAGCTCGACCGCGCGCTCGCCGGCCTCGACATCGACCCCGGCTGCGGCGTAGGTGGCTCCCGAGGCAGTGCCGTCGAGCCCGTCTCGGCCGTTCGGCGCACTCACGGGGCGACCACCTCCTCGGCCTCCAGCAGGTACTTCCCCAAGAGCTCGGGCTCGGGAAGCGCGATCGGGTACACGCCGTCGAAGCACGCCCGGCACAGATTCTTCGCACCGAGGCTCGTGGCCTCGGTGAGCCCGTCCAGCGAGACGTACCCGAGGGAGTCCGCACCCAGGGAGGCGCGGATCTGTTCCACGCTGCGGTCGTTGGCGATCAGCTCGGTGCGCGTCGCGAAGTCGATCCCGTAGAAGCACGGCCAGAGCACCGGCGGGCTGGAGATCCGCACGTGCACCTCGGCGGCACCGGACTCGCGCAGCATCCGGACGATCGCCCTCTGGGTGTTGCCGCGGACGATCGAGTCGTCCACGACAACCAGGCGCTTGCCCTCGATGACGTCGCGCAACGGGTTCAGCTTCAGCCTGATGCCGCGCTGGCGGATGGTCTGGGAGGGCTGGATGAACGTGCGCCCGACGTAGGCGTTCTTCACCAGGCCCTGCGCGAAGGGGATGCCGCTGGCCTGCGCGTAGCCGACCGCGGCCGGTGTCCCGGACTCCGGCGTGGGGATGACCAGGTCGGCCTCGACGGGGTGCTCGCGGAAGAGCGTCCGGCCGATCTCCACGCGGGTGGCGTGCACGCTCCGGTCCGAGATCCGGGTGTCCGGCCGGGCGAGGTAGACGAACTCGAACAGGCAGCCCTTCGGCTCGGCGGGGGCGAACCGGTCGCTGCGCAGCCCTCGTTCGTCCATCGCGATGACCTCGCCGGGCTCGACCTCGCGCACGAACGATGCGCCGACGATGTCCAGGGCGGCGGTCTCGGAGGCCACGACCCACCCGCCGCGCTCCAATTGCCCGATCACCAGCGGACGGATGCCCTGTGGGTCGCGCGCGGCGTAGAGGGTGGAGTCGTCCATGAAGACGAGGCTGAAGGCGCCACGGACGTGCGGCAGCTCGTCGACCGCGGCGCTGAGCATCGACTCGCCCTGGTGCGCGGCGAGCAGCGCGCTGAGCAGCTCCGTGTCGGAGGTCGAGTGCATGAGCGTGCCCAGGGGCAGGGCGCCGGAGCGGGTCTCGGCGTCCGCGACCCGCTCGGCCAGCTCGTGGGTGTTGGTCAGGTTGCCGTTGTGGCCCAGAGCGAGGTGGCCCGTGGCGGTGGAGCGGAACGTCGGCTGGGCGTTCTCCCAGACGCTGGACCCCGTCGTGGAGTAGCGGCAGTGACCGATGGCGACGTGGCCCTGCAGCGAGGCGAGCACACCCTCGGTGAAGACCTGGGAGACCAGGCCCATCTCCTTGTAGACCATGATCTGGTGGCCGTCACTGACCGCCATGCCGGCCGACTCCTGGCCCCGGTGCTGCAGCGCATAGAGGCCGAAGTACGTGAGCTTGGCGACCTCCTCGTCGCGCGCCCAGACCCCGAACACGCCGCACGCATCCTGCGGCCCCTGGTCCTGGGGGTCGAGTTCGTGGGTGAGCATCCCATCGCCGCGCGGCACGGGTGCAGTCTAGGTGCCCGGGCAGGGTCCGGTGAACGCCGCGGTCCGTGGGCGTAGCCTCGGGTCCCGTGCCCGCCGCCCGGATGCCCGTCCTGCTCGTGGTGGCGGCCGGCGTGCTGTTCGGGACCGCGGGCACGGCTCAGGCCCTCGGGCCCACGGGCAGCACCCCCTTGGGCGTGGGGATCATCAGGATCGTCGTCGGGGCGATCGCCCTGCTGGTCGCGATGCCCCTGCTCGGCTCGTCGCCCAGACGGCTCCTGCCGCTCTGGCGCACCCCCGCGATGCTGGTCACGGCAATCACCGCCGGCGCGTACCAGCTGTTCTTCTTCGCCGGGGTCAGCCGGGCCGGAGTGGCCCTCGGGACGCTCGTGGCCGTGGGCAGCGCACCGCTGTTCGCCGGACTCGTCGGCTGGGCCGTCCTGCGCCACCGCCCCGCGCTCGGCTGGTTGGTGGCGACGCTGGTCTGCCTCGTGGGCCTGGGCCTGCTCACCGCCCCGGGCCTCGCCGGGGGCAGCGCCCTCGGGTTCCTGCTCGCGCTCGGGGCGGGCCTGTGCATCGCCGGCTACAACGTCGCCGCCCGGATCCAGCTCGATCGGGGTGTGGGGGCCCTCGAGGTGCCCACCGGCAGCTTCGTCCTCGGCGGAGTCCTTCTGCTTCCCGTGCTCGCCGTGCAGCCGCTCGAGTGGATCTCGACCCCCTCCGGCGCGGTGATGGCCCTCTACCTCGGCGTGGCCACCATGGGCGTGGCCAACGTCCTGCTCACTCGGGGCATGCGCACCCTGACCCCCGGGCCGGCGACCACCCTGATGCTGACCGACCCCGTGGTCGCGACCGTGCTCGGCGTGGTCGTGCTCGGCGAGACGCTGCAACCTGTCGAGGTCATCGGTGTGGTCGTCATCCTCAGCGGGCTGTTCCTCCAGGGCGTGCTGGCCAGCCGCACCTCGCCCACGGAGGTGGAGCCGGCGCCGGTGCTGTGAGCCGGCACGCACGCGCCCCGGGGGATCTGGGGCGGGCGCCGATCGGAGTCACCTGATAGGACTGCCCACGTGGAGCCGTTGATGGGGTTGGCCGTGCTGGGGGTGGCCCTCGGCGGCCTGGCCCAGTCGGTCACGGGGCTCGGGTTCGCACTCGTAGCGGCGCCGGCGCTGATCGCCGTCCTTGGGCCTCGGCAGGGGGTGGGCGTCGTGGTCCTGCTGGGCACCGTGGCCTCGGTGCTGCCGCTGATCGGCCACCGGCGGCGGGTCCGGGTGCGCGACACGGCCACGCTGCTGGTCCCCACGCTGCTGGCCACCCCGGTGGTCGCCGCCCTGCTCGCCGGAGTGGACACCGCCACGGTTGCCATCGCGGCAGGTATCGCGGTCCTGATCGGGGTCGTCGCGCTGTGGCGTGGCTTCACCTGGGATCGCCTGGTGTCCATTCCCGGGGCCGTCGGGACCGGCATCACCAGCGCCGCACTCAACGTGATCGGAGGCGTGGGCGGTCCGCCCGTCGGGCTGTACGCGGCGAACGCCGGCTGGGATCCGCCTGAGTCCCGGGCCAGCCTGCAGGCGTTCTTCCTCGTCCAGGGGATCGCCACGGTCGCTGTCGTCGGGCTGACCTGGCCGGACGCCTGGATGGTCGCAGCCCTGGTCATCGGAACCCTGACCGGCATGTGGGTGGCACCGCGGATCCCCGAGGACGCCGCCCGACTCGCGGTCCTGGGCGTTGCTGCCTTCGGCGGAGTCGCGCTCATCCTCGGGAACCTGTAGCAGCGCATGGGCCATTCCGCCGGGTGAGCAGACGCCACCGACAGCGCTCAGATCGTGACCACGGGGAGCCACGGGTCGAGATCCGCGCGTTCGCCACTGGCCCGGATGCGTCCGGCCGCCTTCGCCTGCGCCCATGTCGTCGTGCCGGTGGCCAGGGCCAGCCATGTCGCGGGGTCCATCTCGACGACGGCTGAGGGAGTCCCCCGTCGGTGCACCGGGCCGGGGACGGCCTGCACTGCGGCGAACGGCGGGATGCGAACCTCCACCGAGTGCCCGGGGGCTCGGTCGGTCAGGGCCTGCAGGGTGTACTGGACGGCCAGTCGCTCGGTGGCCCGGTCGACCGGCTCGCCAGGTGGGCCGCCGGCGAGGGCACGGACGGCGGCCACACCGTCGTCGTCGGGGATCCGAGTGCGGGCCATGTCCTGATTCTCCCCGATGACAGATCCGCCCGAGGTCGCGAGGCGCGGCTCAGCCGACCGCGCGGCGGCCTTCCCTTGCGGCCGTCACGATCTTCGCGATCCGGGCTGCGCGGGTCTCGGGTCGTTTCGCGCTGACCACGAAGTACAGGTTCTGCTTGCGGATCCCCGGCGGCATCCCGTCGAAGAACTCGCGGGCCGCGGGATCGGCGTCGAGAGCCGTCGCCAGATCGTCGGGCACCTCGAGGCGCTCGACCGTGTCGAGGATCTCCCACGAGCCGTTGCCCTTCGCGACCTCGATCGCGCGCAGCCCCCGCTCGGTCATGAGGCCCGCCGGGATCAACCGGGACAGCCGCTCCTTGTTGCTCGCCGACCAGGTCGAGGTCGGCTTGCGCGGGGTGACCAGCTGCAGCCCGAACCGCTCGTCGCGGGTACGCACCGTGGAGTCGATCCAGCCGAAGCAGAGCGCCTCCTCGACGACCTCGTCGTAGCTGGGCGCCGGATGGTCGTTGCCCCGCCGGGGCATCACCAGCCAGATCCCGGGGGACGTGTCGGCGTTGGCCTCGAGCCACTCCCGCCACTGCGCGCGCGAGGTGACGAGCACCTGCTCGTAGTGGTCGAGTCCCATCGCGGAATGTTCCCATGGCTCAGGGTCCGCCGGCGCGCGGACCGGGCACCACCCACAGCACGGCCGCATCGCGGCCCCGCCCAATCCTCGCGGTCGCTCCAGTCGACAGGGCAACCCCCGTGGGGGACCCGCGCAAACCTCGCGGTCGCAATGGTCGCAAGACTCCGCAGGAGATCGCTCGTTTCGACCGAAACAGCCGCGAAGTGCCACTTGCGGGGGTGCCCGCGCCCAGCCGCACGCCTGGTTCGACGGGAACGGGCGCGAGGTTGGCGCCCCTCAGCCGAACAGGGCGGGAAGCGTGGCCTCGCGCAGGGCACGCACCTCGTCGAGCGGGAGGACCACCGTGGCACCATGCAGCCCGTCGACGACCAGCGCCTGACCGCCGTCAGCCACCCCGGACTCGGCACCGATCCCCGAGTCCACGACCCCGATCCGGGTGGCCGCGAACCCGCGGGCCGCGCACATCTCAGTGAAGCGCAGCTCCTCGGACCGGGCCACCACCACCACGGCCCGGGTCGCGGACTCCGAGAGCAGGAACACGAAGGGATCCAGTCCATCCGGCACCCAGCACCGTGCGCCCACGTCGGCACGCAGGGCCATCTCCACCAGCGCGACCGCGAGGCCACCGTCAGACACGTCATGGGCCGCGGTGAACATCCCGTCCCGCGAACCAGCGACAAGGATCTGGCCGAGCTGGCGCTCCGCCTCGAGGTCCAGGTGCGGCGGCATCCCGCCGAGGTGACCGTGGACGACGTGGGCCCACTCGGACCCGCCGAACTCGTCGCGGGTCTCGCCGAGAACGTAGATCAGGTCGCCGTCGGCGCCCCAGGCCATGGGCGTGCGGCGGGCGACGTCGTCGATGACGCCGAGCACCCCGACCACGGGCGTCGGGTGGATCGCCACATCGCCTGTCTGGTTGTAGAACGACACGTTGCCGCCGGTGACCGGCGTGCCCATCGCCAGGCACGCGTCCGCCAGCCCGGTGACGGCCTGGGAGAACTGCCACATCACGCTCGGGTCCTCGGGCGAGCCGAAGTTCAGGCAGTTGGTGATCGCCAGCGGGACCGCACCGGAGACCGCAACGTTGCGATAGGCCTCGGCGTAGGCCAGCTGGGCGCCGGCGTACGGGTCCAGGGCGGCGAACCGGCCGTTGCAGTCAGTGGCCAGCGCCACCCCCAGGCCGGTCTCGTCGTCGATGCGGATCATCCCGGAGTCCTCCGGCTGCGCCAGGACGGTGCTGCCCATGACGTACCGGTCGTACTGGTCGGTGACCCAGTCCTTGGCCGCCAGGTTCGGCGAGGCCAACAGCGTGAGCAGCGTCTCCCGGATCTCCGCAGCAGTTGTCGGCCGCGCCAGCCGCTCCGGAGTCGGGGCATCGTCCTGGCGCGGGGTCAACCACTGGGGCCGGGCCATGGGGCGGTCGTACACCGGGCCCTCGTGGGCCACGGTCCGCGGAGGCACGTCCACGATCTGCTCGCCCTGCCACTCGATGGTCAGCCGACCGGTGTCGTTGACCTCGCCGATGATCGCGGCCTCGACCTCCCACTTGGCACAGATCGCCAGGAAGCCCTCGAGATTGTCCGGGTGGACGACCGCGGCCATGCGCTCCTGCGACTCGCTCATGAGGATCTCCTCAGGGGTGAGCGTGTGGTCGCGCAGCGGCACGCGGTCCAGGACCACGTGCATGCCGCCCTCACCGTTCGAGGCCAACTCGGAGGTGGCGCACGAGATGCCGGCCGCCCCGAGGTCCTGGATGCCCTCGACCAGGCCGGAGTGCAGCACCTCGAGGGTGCACTCGATGAGCAGCTTCTCCATGAACGGGTCGCCGACCTGCACCGCGGGGCGCTTCGTGGGCCCGCCGTCGGTGAAGGTCTCTGAGGCGAGGATCGAGGCCCCGCCGATGCCGTCGCCACCGGTCCGGGCGCCGTAGAGGATGACGAGGTTGCCCACGCCCCGGGCTGAGGCCAGGTGGATGTCCTCGTGCCTCATCACGCCCACGCACAGGGCATTCACGAGCGGGTTGCCCTGGTAGCAGGGGTCGAACACGACCTCGCCGCCGATGTTGGGCAGGCCCAGGCAGTTGCCGTAGCCGCCGACGCCGGCGACGACCCCGGGCAGCACGCGCCGGGTGTCGGGATGGTCGGCGGCACCGAAGCGCAGCGGGTCCATCACCGCGACCGGCCGGGCGCCCATGCTCATGATGTCGCGGACGATCCCACCGACGCCGGTGGCTGCGCCCTGGTAGGGCTCGACGTAGGAGGGGTGGTTGTGGGACTCGACCTTGAATGTGACCGCCCAGCCGTGGCCGATGTCGACCACGCCGGCGTTCTCACCGATGCCGACCAGCAGCGCGTCGGTCTCGGGCTTCTTCTCGCCGAACTGACGCAGGTGCACCTTCGAGGACTTGTACGAGCAGTGCTCGCTCCACATCACCGAGTACATGGCCAGCTCGGATGAGGTCGGTCGCCGACCGAGGATCTCGCAGATCTGGGCGTACTCATCGGGCTTGAGACCCAGCTCGGCGAAGGGCTGGGCGGCCACCGGCTGGGCCTGCGCGGCGGCGACGGTGTCGGTCATGCGTGCGCCCCCTGTGCGGCGCCGGCCATCGATCCGCCCCCAGCCAGGTGGGCCAGGATCGAGGTGAAGAACCCCAGGCCGTCGGTGCCGGGGCCGGTGAGTGCCTCGACCGCATGCTCCGGGTGCGGCATCAGTCCGACGACGTTGCCCGCCTCGTTGCAGATGCCCGCGATGTTGCGCTGCGAGCCGTTCGGGTTCACGCCCGCGTAGTAGGCGATGACGCGGCCCTCGCCCTCCAGCGCGTCGAGGGTGGATTCGTCGGCCTGGAAGCGGCCCTCGCCGTTCTTGAGCGGGATGACGATGCGCTCGCCGGCCTCGTAGTCGCGGGTCCACGGCGTGGCCGCGTTCGCGATCTCGAGCTCCTGGTCGCGGCAGAGGAAGTGCAGCCCGGCGTTGCGCGTCAGCGCACCGGGGAGCAGGTGGGACTCGCAGAGGATCTGGAAGCCGTTGCAGATGCCGAGCACCGGAAGCCCGCCCTGCGCGGCGTCGATGATGGCGCCCATGGCCGGGGCGAACCGGCTGATCGCCCCGCAGCGCAGGTAGTCCCCGTAGGAGAAGCCCCCGGGCAGGACCACGGCGTCCACGGAGTGCAGGTCAGCGTCTGCGTGCCACAGTGCGACGGACTCGCCGCCGGCGATCCGGACCGCGCGCGCCGCATCCCGGTCATCCAGCGACCCGGGGAAGGTCACGACGCCGATGCGCATCAGGCCCGCTCCCCCGCGACCGGGGCCCCGGCGTCGTCGGCGCCGGCCTCACAGGTGCAGTCGTCGCAGTCGCAGGCGATCTCCTCACCCTCCTCGTAGATCTCGTAGTCCTCGATCACGGGGTTGCTCAGCAGCGAGCCGGCCAGCTCGTGGAGGCGTTCGGAGAGCTCCTCGTCGATCTCGCCCTCGACCTCGATCTCGAAGCGCTTGCCCTGACGGACGGAGGCGACACCGGTCAGGCCAAGGCGGCCCAGGGCTCCCATCACCGCCCGCCCCTGCGGGTCGAGGATCTCGGGCTTGAGCATGACGTCGACGACGACGCGGGCCACGGCAACTCCTGGGGGTGCGGCGAAACTGCTGGGCACAGCCTACTTCGGCTGCCCCACGGGCCCGACCAGGACCGGGCCACGCGCCGCGCGCATCAGGCCGCGGACGCCGACCGCTCCGCTCGCCAGCGGCCGATCCTGCGGATCGCGGCAACCGCCCACCAGGCAAGCCCCACAAGGATCACCACGGCGATCAGGGGTGCGAGCAGCGCCGCGAGGGCGAGGCCGAGGGAGAAGCCGTCCTCGACGACGCTGGCCACCGGTCCGCCCACTCCCGCTGTGGAGACGTTGATGACCGGCCTCGCGGCAGCCTTCGTGGAGTGCACGCCCAGTGCCGTCAGGAGGCCCAGGATGACCGCGAGCGCCTGGGCCCACTGCCACTCGGCGCCCGCCGCCGCCGCGGCGAACAGCACGGCGCCCGACGCCGGACGGATGAACGTCTGGATGGCGTCATTGACCGAGTCGACCGCAGGGATCTTGTCGGCCAGGAGCTCCACTGCCAGCAGGATCCCGATGATGATCAGTGCCGGCGTGGTGCCGAGGATGTCATAGGGATCGCCGAAGCTGATGACGTCGAAGCGCACCAGGAGCCCCGCGACCATCAACGGGATGAAGGCGTTCAGGCCTGCCGCCACGGCCAGGCCGAGGCCGGTGATGAGGATCGTGGCTCCGTCCATGGGCCAACGGTAAGCGCTGGGCGCCCCTCAGTGCACGCGGCCCATCAGCGCGGCGATCCGCCGCGACATCGCCATCATCAGGATGCCGAACCCGATCGCACCGCGGACTCCGCTACTGGTCAGCCGGCACCTGAGGGGCGCGCCCGCCCATCGAGGAGAACAGCTGGCCGGCCTCGGCGGCGTCCCACTTGATGACCCACTGACCGTTCTCCCAGTGGTCGGTGTCGTCGATCGGCACGGTCGTGACCTCACCGCTCCCGGACGCGATCCGACCCATTCCGAGCCCGAACGCCCCCAGGTCGAACAGGCCCGTGCCGTTGTCCACGAGCACCGAGCTGAGCATCGCGTTCACGACCGCCCACTGCCGGAAGGGGTTGACCAGGGTCTGCCAGCTGAGCATCTCATCGACCATCAGGGCCATGTACTGGCGCTGACGCTCGATGCGACCGAGGTCACCCTTGGGGTCGGCGTAGCGCATCCGGACCCAGGCCAGGGCGTCCCCACCGTCCAGGGTCTGGCACCCGGCCTCGACGTCCAGCCCGCTGTTCTCGTCGGAGATGGCCTCCTCGAAGCAGACATCGATACCGCCGACCGCATCGGTCAGCTCCACGATCCCGCCCATGCCGACCTCCATGTAGCGGTCGACATGCAGGCCCGTGTTGTACTCGATGGTCTGGCTCAGCAGGGGCGCCCCGCCGTAGGAGTACGCGGCATTGATCTTGCCGCCACGGTCCTCGACCGCGGTGCCGTCGGTCGCGGTGTGCGCGGGGATCGTCACCCAGGAGTCCCGCGGGATGGAGACCAGGGTCGGGGTCTGGCCGAGCTTCTGGTGGACCAGCATGATCGTGTCGGTGCGCTGGCCCTCGGTGTTTCCGGTGCGCAGCTCGCGCTGCTCCTTCTTGCTCAGGCCGTCGCGGCTGTCCGAGCCCACGAGCAGCCAGACGGTGCCATCCGTGTCAGCGATCGGGGTCGGCGACACGGCCTCGACCTTGTCCAGTGAGACCGCGGCGTAGACCACCAGTGCACCCAGCCACAGGACATAGGCCACCGCAGCCCACTTCAGGATCCGCCAGATCGACCAGCGCCTGCGGCGTCGGGGAGGACTCGGCCGGGCGATGGTGGGCTGGGGCGGGGAGCTGGGGGCCGCCCCTGCTGCGCGCGGCGCTCCGCTCGCCACAGCGGCGCCCACAGCCACGACCGCAGCCACCTCCGGGGACATCTCCGCCGGCATCTCCGCCGCCTGAGCGGCAGCCCCACCGCCGTCGACCGCCTGGTCCTCGCGCTGCGCGGCCCACGAGCCGTTGGGCAGCCGTCGGTAGAGGGTGGAGCCGGTCACCGGCCAATGATGACATGGGAGAGCGCCCTCTCCGAGCAGATCCACCATCCACCAGGAAGCCGGGCATCGCTCACCGCGCCGCGCAGGGGTCGGCGTCAATACTCTGGGGGTCCGTGCGTGGCCCGCTGCCACCACGCCACCAGGAGGTGCCATGACCCACGAGCGCGCCGGACTCCCAGCCCAGGACAGTGACCTCGTCGACATCGCGAAGCTGATCACGCTGTACTACGCGGAGCAGCCCGACCCCGACGACATCGACCAGCGGGTAGCCTTCGGTACCTCTGGGCACCGGGGGACCAGCCTGAAGACCTCATTCAACGAGTTCCACATCCTGGCCACCACCCAGGCGATCGTGGAGTACCGGACCATGCAGGGCACCGACGGCCCACTGTTCCTGGCCAAGGACACCCACGGCCTGTCCGAGCCCGCGTGGGTCTCGGCGCTCGAGGTGCTCGCGGCCAACGACGTGGAGGTCCGCATCGACAGCCGCGACGGCTACACGCCCACGCCCGCGCTGAGCCACGCGATCCTGGCGTACAACCGGGGGCGCACCGACGGCCTGGCCGACGGCATCGTGGTGACGCCCTCGCACAACCCACCGACCGACGGGGGCTTCAAGTACAACCCACCGGACGGCGGCCCGGCCAGCAGCGAGGCCACCGGATGGATCCAGGACCGCGCCAACGAGATCATCGCCAACGGCATGGCCAGCGTCCGCCGCATCCCGCTGACGACCGCCCTGGCCCAGGACAGCACCGGCACCTACGACTTCCTCGACGCGTACGCCCGCGACCTGCCCAACGTGCTCAACCTCGACGCGGTGCGTGACGCCGGGCTGAAGCTCGGTGCCGACCCGATGGGCGGGGCAGCCGTGGCCTACTACAGCTACATCGCCGAGATGCACGGCCTGGACCTCACCACGGTCAACCCGAAGGTCGACCCGACCTGGCGCTTCATGACCCTGGACTGGGACGGCAAGATCCGCATGGATTGCTCGTCGCCGTTCGCGATGGCCTCGCTGGTGGCCCTCAAGGACCAGTACCGGGTGGCGTTCGGCAATGACGCGGACGCCGACCGGCACGGCATCGTGACCCCGGGTGCGGGCCTGATGAACCCCAACCACTACCTGGCGGTCGCGATCCAGTACCTGTACGCGAACCGGCCGGGCTGGCGCGCGGACGCCGCCGTCGGCAAGACCCTGGTGAGCTCGTCGATGATCGACCGTGTCGCCGCCGACCTGGGCCGTCGGCTCGTGGAGGTCCCGGTCGGCTTCAAGTGGTTCGTCCCCGGCCTGGTCGACGGGTCGTTCGGGTTCGGCGGTGAGGAGTCCGCCGGGGCGTCGTTCCTGCGCAAGGACGGCACGGTCTGGACCACGGACAAGGACGGGGTCCTGCTCACGCTGCTGAGCGCGGAGATCACGGCCGTGACCGGCAAGGACCCCTCGGAGCACTATGCCGAGCTCACGGCCCGCCACGGCGCACCTGCCTATGCGCGCGTGGACGCCCCGGCCACTCGCGAGGAGAAGGCCAAGCTGGCGAGCCTCTCCCCCGACCAGGTCACGGCCACCGAGCTCGCCGGCGAGGCCATCACGGCACGGCTCACCGAGGCGCCCGGCAACGGGGCCAAGATCGGCGGCCTGAAGGTGACCACCGAGAACGGCTGGTTCGCCGCCCGCCCGTCGGGCACCGAGGACGTCTACAAGATCTACGCCGAGTCCTTCCTCGGGCCCGAGCACCTGGCCCGGATCCAGAGCGAGGCCCGCGACGTCGTCTCCGCCGCCCTGGGCGGGTAGGGGAGCCGGCCGAGGGCACCGACGCACACGAGTATGGGAGGGCAAAGCACCCCCAACGGTCCTGTAACGCGGAGGTCCGCGGCGGGAACATAGGGGTATGGGCACCCTTCAGCTCCAGGACGAGTGGTTGACCGACCTCTTCGGACGGCACTCCCGGGCGGTTCTGGCCTACGCGCGTCGTCGGCTGGACTCCGCGGAGGACGCCGAGGACGTGGTGGTGGAGGTCTTCGCAACCGCCTGGCGACGCCGGGAGGCAGTGCCCGAGGAGGCGCTGCCCTGGCTGTACGCAACCGCGGGCAACGTGATCGCCCACGTGATCCGCACCGACTCCCGACGCACCCGGCTCGGGGCCAGGCTGGCCACGGTACGTCCACTGCACACCACGGAGGACGACCCCACCCAACAGGTGGTCGACGCCAGCGCCGCCCACGATGTGGTAGCTGCCGCCCTGGATGACCTCTCGGAGTCCGACGCCGAGCTCCTGCGCCTCTGGGCCTGGGAGCAGCTCGAGCCAGCGGAGATCGCCGAGGTCCTCGGGTGCTCCCCGGGCACAGCCCGCACGCGGATGCACCGGGCACGGGCTCGGCTGCGCGAGGCCCTGGTCCAACGCGGGGTCAACGGCCCCGGGGTCGACGGCCCGGGCACGCAACCACCTGCGGAGGCTGCCACCTCCCCCGACACTCCCCTGACCACCACCCACGGCTCGGAGGCCACCCGATGAACACCCAGAGCACCGAGGACCGCGCGGACGAGGCCCTGCGCGCCCTGCTCAGCCAGGTCGATCCCGAGGTCGGCGCGCCCCAGCCCGAGACGGCACACCTGCTGGACCGTGTCCGGGCAGCTGCAGCCGTCGAGGAGTCACCTGCGGCAGTCGGCGCAGCAGAGCAGCCCGCCACCCCGCCCACCTCTCTGAGCTCGCACCCCACCTTCCTGGCCCGCCACTGGCAGGGGATGCTGATGGCAGCCGCCGGCGTCGCGACGCTCGCGCTGGCTGCGGGCACCGTCCTGCCCGGCCTGACCGCGAGCAGCGGCTCGGACTCGACTGCCAGCATCGGCGTCTCGGACTCCTCAGGCGGCGGAGAGTCGCTGGCAGGAGTGGACAAGGCCACCTCTGTCGACGGCAGCGTCGCCGGCCCCGAGGCACAGCGCGACACGGCCGTGTCCTCGGAGGCCGTGAGCCCCAACACCGCCGTCCCGGGTGCCGACGCGACCGAGGAGGCCCTGGTCCGCTCCGGTTCCGTGCTGGTCGGCACCGAGGATCCCGAGGCCGCTCGCGACGCCTTCGTGGCGACCATCCTGGCCATGGGCGGCCGGGTCACCTCGGAGTCCGTGGTGACCGATGGCGGTGGTGGGGTGCAGCCCTACGGCCCCGAGGTTGCCGTGTCCCGCGACATGGGCATGAGCTACCCGTACCCGTGGTACCCGACCGGTCCCGGCATCTGGCTCACCGTCCAGGTCCCGGTGGATGACTACGACGAGGCCATGGAGGCCGCGCGCGACGCCGGCGAGGTCGTGCAGATGCAGCAGTCCACCTACGACGTCGGTGCGCAGGTCGCCGATGTGGACGCGCGCATCAAGGCGCTGGAGGCGTCGCTCGTCCGGCTGACCTCGCTGATGGACGAGGCCACGGACATCACCGACGTGATCACCCTCGAGCAGGCCATCTCCCAGCGGCAGTCCGAGCTCGACGCCCTGCGGGCCCAGCAGCGCGACCTGGCCAACCAGACGGCCATGTCGGCGATCAGCCTGACCCTGATGAGCCCGCAGGACGCACAGAACTCGGTGGACCCCCAGCCGCAGCGGACATGGTGGGAGTCGTTCCTCGAGGGACTGTCGCAGTTCTGGAGCTGGTTCGGCCAGGCGCTGCTGATCATCTCGCCGCTGCTGATCGCCTTCGGGATCATCGCGTGGGTCCGTCGGCGGCGCGAGCACCGGGCAGCGTCGACGACCTCGCGGATGTCGCCCGCGCCGAGTGCGTCGGGCTCAGGGCCCACGGCTCCGGTGGATCCGACCGGCTGAGCGCCCCCTCGACCCGGTGCCGGGCATGACGAAGGCCCGTCGCCGGGTCGAGGGGTGACGGGCCTTCGCCGTGCGGCGTCCCGGCCCGTGTCGGGGGCCAGCGGACGATCCGCCCGAAACCTGTGCGGTCCGGGCATCTGCGACGTTACTGCGCGTTGCCCTTCTGGGCGGCGATTTCGGCGCGGACCTCGTCCATGTCGAGGCCTCGAACGGCGTCGATGACCTGCTCGAGCGCCGGCGCCGGCAGGGCTCCGGGCTGGGCGAAGACGAGCACTCCCTCGCGGAACGCCATCAGCGTCGGGATCGAGGTGATCTGGGCGGCGGCGGCCAGGGCCTGCTCGGCCTCCGTGTCGACCTTGCCGAACACCACGTCGGTGTGCGTCTGCGAGGCGGACTCGTACACGGGGGCGAAGTTGCGGCACGGGCCGCACCATGAGGCCCAGAAGTCGACCAGGACGATGTCATTGCCCAGGACGGTCGACTCGAAGTCCGTGGCGGTCAGGGTCACGCTTGCCATGTCAGTTTCCTTGCACTCGGCGGTGGGTTCATCGTCGGGTGTATACCCCGGTAGGTATGCAACCACACCTGGTGGCCGGGATATTCCGCCACGACACACCGGCCCGCCGCCTAGCTCATGGACAATGGCCAGCCATGGGACGTCGGGCACTTCGCGGCACCGTGACGTGCCCCGTCGCCAGCGGCGAGGCGACGCTCGTGCCCGATCCGGACCTCCCCGATGGCTGGATGCTGCTCATCGAGGGCACCCAGCAGTCCCACGTGGACCTCGCCGACCCGACCCGTCTGGTGTTCGAGTACATGCGCCGCATCGGGCACGTCATCGACCTGCTCCCCCCGGGCCCCCTGCGGGTGGTCCACCTCGGGGGTGGGGCGATGGCCCTGGCCCGCTACGCCAGCGCAACCCGGCCCCGGACCCGCAACCTCGTCGTCGAGCACGACGCCGCGCTGGTCGAGCTGGTGCGCGCGCACCTGCCGTGGCCACGGGAGTACCAGATCCGGGTGCGCACCACGGAGGCCCGCGCCACTCTGGAGATGCTTCCCGACGAGTCGGCCGACCTGATCATCCTCGACGTGTTCGCCAGCGCCCGGACCCCGGGCAACCTCACGTCCGTCGAGGCCTTCGGCCATGTCCGTCGCACGCTCACCCCGAGCGGCACCCTCGTGGCCAACATCGCCGACGAGAACCCCCTGACCTACGCCCGCCGATACGTGGCCGGCGTGCGGGCCACCTTCGACCGTGTCGCCGTGGCTGCCGAGCCGGCCGTCCTGCGCGGGCGCCGGTTCGGGAACCTGGTCGTCGTCGCCCAGTCACCCTGGGCCGAGCCCCTGGACATCACGGCGCTGACCCGGCGCAGTGCCGGCGACCCGTGGCCGGCGCGTGTCCTGCACGGCGCGGAGCTCGAGGCCTTCGTCGGCGACCACCTGCCGTTCACCGATGCCACCGCGACGGGCTCGCCGGAGCCCCCCTCCGGGGTCTTCGGCTGAGGCGCCGGCGTCCGCTCCTGTGGTGGTCCATCTGGTCGGTCCAACCGACCGGATCGACCACCAGCACCGGGGCTCAGCGCAGCTCGAGGTACATGATCGTGGTCCCCTGCGACTCACCGGTCGGCGACAGCGCGTAGCCCGGGATGGTCCCGAGGGGCACGTAGCCCAGGCCGCAGTAGAACTCCTCCTCCGGGCCGCCGGCGACGCAGTCCAGCGTCAGCAGGGTGAACCCGCGATCCCGGGCCTCGGCCGCGGCGGCGTCCATGAGTCGGGTGGCCACACCACGGCGCCGGTCGGCGGAGTGCACCATCAGCTTGCTGAGCTCGGCCCGGTGCGGCTGGTTCGGCGCCACCGCAGGGTTCAACGAGACGGTGCCGACGACCTCGCCCTCGTCGCGGGCCACGAGCAGGACGCGCCGACCCGAGTCCACATCGTGAGCCTGGGCACGCCACCACGCGGCCCCGTCGGCAGCCGTGAAGGGGAGCATGAAGTTCACCCCTGCGCCGGAGGCCACCGCGTCCGCCACGATGTCCCCGAGCCGATCGCACAGGTCCGGGAAGTCAGCGGGGTCCAGCACGCCGATCGTGACCGAGTCCCCGGCATAGCGCTGCGGGTCGATGATCGACTGCCCGAAGGGGAAGTCGACGACCGGGCGCCAGACGGCGTCCGCACCCTGGATGAACAGGCTGAGCCGATCGACGTCGAAGGCCGCGCGGTAGGTCAGCAGGGCCTCGTGGGCCTGGTCGAGCCACTCCTCCTCGAGGTCATGGGCGACCGTCACGTGCGGGTGGTACGGGAAGCTCAGTGGCCGGTCCAGGGGGCCACGACGGACCGCGGCCTCCGCCGCGCGGACCTCGGGCTCACCCTCCACGATGGGGACGAACACCACCTGGGAGACCGGCCGGAAGGTGCCCGCCCCCTCGAGGACCAGCGGGAACGGCACCATCGAGGCCGCCTGGACCTGCAGGTGCGCCAGGATCTCGCCGAGGTGCTCCTCGTCGGCCACCTGCGTCGGTGGCACGAGGGTGATGTGCGCCACGATCGCGTGCGCGAGCGGGTCCCCGAACCGCTCACGGTAGGCACCCAACTCACTGAGGAACGGCTCCGGGATGGGCAGGGCGACACCGATCGTCAGCGGCCAGTCCTGCGGCTCGGGGCCGAGGACGTCCGCGGGGACCACCGGTGCGACGCTCATCGGCCGGTCACGAACCCCAGGTTCTGGTACACGTCGGCCAGCGTGGTGGCCGCCACCTCCCGCGCCCGGGTCGCACCCACGGCCATCTGGCGGTCGAGCTCAGCAGGGTCGCCCATCAGCTCGGAGACGCGGGCCTGGAACGGCTCGGCGAAGGCCAGCACGGCTGCAGCGGCCTCCTTCTTCAGGTCGCCGTACATCCGCCCGGCGAACTCCGGCTCGACCTGCGCCACCGTGCGGCCGGTGTAGGCAGCGAGGATGGTCAGCAGGTTCGAGACCCCCGGCTTGGTCTGCGGATCGAAGCGCACCTCGGTGTCGGAGTCGGTGACCGCGGACTTGATCTTCTTCTCGATCGTGCGCAACGGGTCCAGGAGGAAGACGCAGCCTGCCGGCACGGACTTGCTCATCTTCGAGGTCGGGTCCGAGAGATCCACGATCTTGGCCGTGTCCTTGACGATCAGCGGCTCCGGCACGGTCAGCGTCTGGCCGAACCGACCGTTGAAGCGGATCGCCAGGTCGCGCGTCAGCTCAAGGTGCTGGCGCTGGTCCTCGCCGACGGGGACCCCGTTCGCTCGGTACAGCAGGATGTCGGCCGCCTGCAGGATCGGGTAGACGAACAGCCCGACCGAGGTGCGCTCCGAGCCGGCCTTGGACGACTTGTCCTTGAACTGCGTCATGCGCCCTGCCTCCCCCATGCCCGTCAGGCAGGCCAGGACCCACTGGAGCTGGGTGTGCTCGGGCACGTGGCTCTGGACGAAGAGCGTGGAGACCTCGGGGTCGATCCCCGCGGCCACCAGCTGCGCGAACGCGACCCGGGTCCGGTGGTGCAGGGCGGCCGGATCATGCTCCACCGTGATGGCGTGCAGGTCCACGACGCAGTAGAAGCAGTCGTGGGTCTGCTGCAGCGGGACCCAGGTGCGCACCGCCCCCAGGTGGTTGCCGATGTGGAAGGAATCGGCGGTCGGCTGGATGCCGGACAGGATGCGCGGTCGCTCGGACATGGCCGACATTGTCGCAAAGATCTCCCGGCATCCCGAACCGCTGGCCCTGGGCCGCCCCCGGCCGGGGGGATCACGCCCCGTCGGCCTCGGCCCCCGCCGGGGGGATCGGCTCGACGGGGACGATCCCGGGCGTGACCCGCAGCCGCGAGATCCGGCGCCCATCGAGTTCGATCACCTCGAAGCCGGCACCGGCGCCCCGCAACTCGTCACCGATCGCCGGCAACCGCCCGAGCTGGGCGACGAACCATCCGGCCACGGTCTCGTAGGGGCCATCGGGCAGCACGACCCCGGACTCCTCCTCGAAGTCCTCGAGGTTGAGCAGCCCGTCGACCTCGAAGGGTGCACCGGTGCGCAGGGCATGGGTCTGGGAGTCGCCCGTCTGGTCGTACTCGTCGTGGATGTCGCCGACGAGCTCCTCGACGAGGTCCTCGAGGGTCACGATCCCCGCGGTGCCGCCGTACTCGTCGGCGACGACCGCGAGGTGGTGGCCCCCGCGGCGCATCTCGGTCAGGGCCGGGATGACCTGCTTGCTGCCCGGGAAGAACGCGACCTCGCGGGCCAGGTCCTCCAGGCGCACGGACCGGTCGACCATCGACGGGGTGAGGATGTCGCGGACATGGACGAACCCGAGGACGTCGTCGGGGGAGTCGCCGATCACCGGGTAGCGCGAGTGCGGCATCTGGGAGACCAGGGACGCGGCCCGGAAGGCCGGCAGCGAGGCGTCCAGGAACGCGACCTCGGTGCGCGGGATCATCACCTCGCGGAGCTCGGTGTCCCCGGCGTCGAAGACGTCGTCGATGAGCTCGCGCTCCTCGGCGGTCAGGTCGGTGTGCGCGGCCACCATCCCCCGCAGCTCCTCGCCGGTGATGGCCTCCCGGGCGCTGGACGGGTCAAGCCCGACGATCCGCACGATCGCATTGGTGGAGACCGACAGCAGCCACACGAACGGCCTCGAGATCCGAGCGATCACGTCCAGTGGGATGGCCACGACCAGGGCAAGGGACTCGGCCTTGGCCAGGGCCAGCCGCTTGGGGACGAGCTCACCCAGCACGAGCGAGAGGTAGGCGATCACCAGGGTGCTGCCGATGAAGGCAGTCGTCTCCGCCAGGCCCTCGGGCAGGCCCGCGGAGACCAGCCACGGGGTCACGATCGGAACGATGCGCGAGGCGCCGAACCCGGCTGAGATGAACCCTGCCAGGGTGACGCCGATCTGGACCGAGGCCAGGAAGCGGTTGGGGTTGTCCATGAGCGCCCGGAGTCGGGGCCCACGCCGAGCGTCGGCCTCGACCAGCCGGTTGATCTGCGACTCACGAAGCGAGACGAGCGCCACCTCCGACGCCGCGAAGAATCCCCCGATCAACGTGAAGACCAGGATGATCGCGAAGGTCCAGCCCAACTCGTCCACAGTGGTGGGAAATGTAGCGCACGCTCCCCACCTGGGGCCGCGGAACGGCGCACCCCCGTACAGGGGCCTGGTTCAGGGGGCGGGCGGCTCGGATCGGATTCACGCCGAGCTGGGGACACCGCGTACCGTTGTTCCATGAGTGCGCAGAAGCCGAGCGAGATCCCCGCTGAGCCGGGCCGGACGCGACGGACCTCCCCGAGTCCAGCGGCCGGGGACTCAGGAGGCTCGACCCCGGTCGGCACGGCCAAGAGCAGCACAGCGAAGCGCGGCACGGCCAAGCGCAGCACGGCCAAGACCAGCTCGGCCAAGACCAGCTCGGCCAAGACCAGCACAGCCACGGGCGGCACCACCAAGGGCGAATCAGCCCGCAGCAGCTCAGCCAGGGGCAGCGCGACACGCTCGACGCCGGGACGGACGGCAGGTGGATCCACCCGTTCCGCGGCCACCACGGAGCCCTCGGAGCCCTCGGAGCCCTCGGCACCCAGCCCTGCCAGCTCCGAGCCAACGGCGACGACCGACGCAATGTCCCCCACCACGACCAGGCGCTCGGCACGGGGAACCCGCACCGACGGCTCACGGCCACCGGCACCCGCCGCCAGCACCCTGTCGAGCCCCGCGGAGCATGAACCTGCCACGACCCGGGCCTCGGTCCGGCGGACCGGAACGAGCCGGACCGCCACGAGCCGTGCGGCTCGCCGCGCGACGCAGGAGCGACCCGCCCCGACTCCGCGGCCGGCCGGCCACTCAGCCGTCGCGGCCCTGCTCGCCGACTACCCCGCCGCACCCGCACCGGCGGTGCCCACTGCTCAGCTGCCGATCGACGGAACACCCGTACCGGCCGCGCACGCCCCGCGAACCGCCACCACGTTGACCACCCGCCCGGTGTACCCGCCGGCCGAGGACGTTGCCCTCGGCGTCCTCTCGGTGCTGGCCGATCGGGCCTGGCGCGCCGGATCCTGGGGCATCGCGATGGCCACCGGGATCACGATGCGGGCGGCTGACGTCATCCGCGCCGTCTCCCCGACCTTCGCCACCGAGCTCGCGGACGCGCGCCTGGCTGCGCTGGCCGAGCGGGGCCGGGCCGTGCGCGAGGAGCGCTCCGAGGCGATGGGGGCGGTCGTGACCAACGCGATCACGACCGCGGCGACCAGTGATGCGATGCGCCAGATGTCGGTGGCGGCGATCGAGGAGGCCACAGACGACGTGCTCGCGGTGGTGCTGCCCGCCATGCTGGAGGCGGTCACCGAGCTCGAGACGCAGGAGAAGCTCGACGAGCTGATGGCCGGCCTGCTGCTGCGCCAGCTGCCGAGTGCCCTGGAGAAGACCCTGCCCGGGGTGATGATGCGCACGGCCACCAAGCCCGCCGCTGGACTGAACGCCTTCCTCAGCGGAGTCCTGCCGAAGGGCTGACGCCAGCCCGGGGCCGCTCGCCCAGTGTGCCGACGCCCACGGGATAATCACGACCTGTGTCCCTGAACGTGGTGACGGTGAACGTCAACGGCATCCGGGCTGCCCTGCGTCGTGGCGGACTGGACTGGCTGGCCAGCTGCGGGGCCGACATCCTGTGCCTCCAGGAGGTCCGCGCCACCCCCGAGCAGGTGGACGAGGCCCTCGGGGCGGCCGGGCTCGGCAGCTGGCACCTTGTGCTGGCTCCAGGAGCCCGGAACGGGCACGCTGGCGTGGCACTGCTGTCGCGGACCCCCCTGACCGACGTCATCCGCGGCGTGGGCGGTCCCGAGTTCGTTGACCAGGGCCGGTGGATCGAGGCGGTTGTCCAGGATCCCGCCGGTGGCGCGCCGGTACGGGTCGCCAGCGTCTACGTGCACACCGGTGAGGCCGAGGGCCCGCGGGCGCAGGAGAAGGATCGTTTGCTCGCTGCGATGGGGGCGTGGATGGCGGACCGGGCCGGCGAGGCGGCGCTGGTGTGCGGCGACCTGAACGTCGCCCACACCCAGCACGACATCAAGAACTGGCGCGGGAACCGGGGGAAGGCGGGGTTCCTGGAGTCCGAGCGCGCCCATCTGGACCGCTGGTACGGCGCACCCCCCGACGGCCTCGGCTGGGTGGATCTCGGTCGACGGTTCGGCGGCGACGGTCCGGGGCCCTACACCTGGTGGTCGTGGCGGGGTCGCGGGTTCGACACCGACGGCGGATGGCGGATCGACGCCGTGCTCGCGTCGCCAGCGATGGCCGACCGCGCAACCGGCGTCCAGGTACACAAGGCCCCCACCTACGCGGAGCGCTGGAGCGACCACGCCGCGGTCTCCGCCACGTTCACCTGAGCTGGGGTGCGGCCGCCGCTGCTGAGCGTTGTGCTGTCGATTCCGACCATCAGATCGTCGGAATCGACAGCACGACGCCACTCACGGCGC
This sequence comes from uncultured Actinomycetes bacterium, assembly GCA_963747335.1. Classification (GTDB taxonomy): domain Bacteria; phylum Actinomycetota; class Actinomycetes; order S36-B12; family CAIYMF01; genus Prado023. The sequence goes on from CAVVEV010000012.1 coordinate 352,762, forward strand.
CAGCGAGGCGAGGATCGCGTTGAACGTCGCACTCGGGCGCATGACCGCTGAGGTCAGCGCATCGTCCGGGCGGTAGTAGCCGCCGATGTCCACCGGATGGCCCTGGACGCTGATCAGCTCGGCGTCGATCGCCTCGGACTGGGCGACCAACTGCTCGGCCGCCGGGGCGAACAGGGCGGCCAGTTCGGCATCCTCGTCCTGGGAGGCGAGCTCCTGGGCCCAGTAGCGGGCCAGCCAGAAGTGGCTGCCGCGGTTGTCGATCTGGCCCACCCTTCGCGCCGGGGACTTGTTCTCGTCGAGCAGGGTCCCGGTCGCACGGTCCAGGGTGTCGCCGAGGAGCTGTGCCCGGGCGTTGCCGCGGGCCCCCTCATGCCGGAACGACTCGGCGAGCGCGAGGAACTCACCGAGGCTGTCCCAGCGCAGGTAGTTCTCGGCCACCAGCTGCTGGACATGCTTGGGGGCAGAACCCCCCGCACCGGTCTCGAACAGGCCCCCACCGTTCATCAACGGCACCACCGAGAGCATCTTGGCCGAGGTTCCCAGCTCCAGGATGGGGAACAGGTCGGTGTTGTAGTCGCGCAGGACGTTGCCCGTGACCGAAATGGTGTCCTCACCCCGGCGGATGCGCTCCACCGAGATTCTGGCGGCCTCGATCGGCGACAGGATCCGGATGTCCAGGCCTGCGGTGTCGTGCTCAGTGAGGTGGGCCTGCACCTTGGCGATGAGGGTGCGGTCGTGCGCGCGGCTGTCGTCGAGCCAGAAGACCGCCGGGGTCGCGGATGCGCGGGCCCGGCTGACCGCCAGCTTGACCCAGTCCCGGATCGGGGCGTCCTTGGTCTGGCACGCCCGCCAGATGTCGCCGGCAGCGACATCGTGGGCCATCAGGACCTCGCCGGCGCCATTGACGACCTCGACCCGACCCGGCGCGGCGATCTCGAAGGTCTTGTCGTGGCTGCCGTACTCCTCGGCCTTCTGCGCCATGAGCCCGACGTTGGGCACCGAGCCCATGGTGGTCGGGTCGAAGGCGCCGTTTGCCCGGCAGTCGTCGATCACGGCCTGGTAGACCCCGGCGTAGGAGCTGTCGGGGATGACCGCGAGGGTGTCGTGCTCCTGGCCGTCCGGACCCCACATGTGCCCGCCGATGCGGATCATCGCGGGCATGGACGCATCGACGATGACGTCGCTGGGGACGTGCAGGTTCGTGATCCCCCGGTCGGAGTTGACCATGGCCAGCCTCGGGCCGTCCGCCAGCCCTGCCTCGAAGGCGGTGCGGATGTCGGCGCCGTTGGGCAGGGCGTCCAGGCCGTCGAGGATGGCGCCCAGCCCGTTGTTCGGCGACAGGCCGGCTGCCTCGAGGTCCGCGCCGTACGTGGCGAACACCTGCGGGAAGAACGCCCGCACGACGTGGCCGAAGATGATCGGGTCGCTGACCTTCATCATCGTCGCCTTCAGGTGAACCGAGAAGAGCACGTCCTCGGCCTTGGCGCGTGCGATCTGCTCGGCCAGGAAGGTATCGAGGGCGGCGACCCTCATGATGGTGGCGTCGACAACCTCGTCGGCCAGCACGGTCAGGCCCTCCTTGAGGACGGTCGAGGTGCCGTCCTCGGCCACGTGGCGGATGGTGAGGACGTCATCGGTGGGCAGCACCACCGACTGCTCGTTGGCGCGGAAGTCGTCGCTGTCCATCGTTGCCACTTCAGTCCGGCTCTCCGGGCCCCAGACGCCCATGGAGTGCGGGTGGCTGCGGGCGTAGTTCTTCACGGCCGAAGGGGCCCGGCGGTCGGAGTTGCCCTCGCGCAGCACCGGGTTGACCGCGCTGCCCTTGATCCTGTCGTAGCGGGCGCGGATCTCGCGCTGCTCGTCGGTCGCCGGATCATCGGGGTAGTCCGGCAGGGCGTAGCCCTTGGCCTGGAGCTCGGTGATCGCCGCCTTGAGCTGCGGCATGGACGCCGAGACGTTGGGCAGCTTGATGATGTTGGCCTCCGGCGTGGTCGCCAGCTGGCCGAGCTCGGCCAGGTCGTCGCTGATCCGCTGCTCCTCGGTGAGGTACTCACCGAATACGGCCAGGATGCGACCGGCCAGCGAGATGTCGCGGGTCTCGACCTCGACCCCGGCCGAGGACGCGAACGCCTGCACGACGGGCAGGAGGGAGTACGTGGCCAGCATCGGGGCCTCGTCGGTCAGGGTGTAGATGATGGTGGCCACGGTAGGACGTCCTCGCGTCGGCGGATCGATGTCCCGATGACCCTAGCGGGAAGCGCCGGCACGAGAGCGGGCCGGGTTGTCGTTGCCCCCGCGCGGCGCTGCCCACCACTCCGGGCGGGGCGGCGATCGCGGGCTATGTCCTGTCCGGGTGCGCGGCCCGCGCCAGGCGGTCTCGGACGGCGAGCGCCAAAGGTCCAGCCGTGGCTTCCGGAAGCACGGCGACGACCACGTCCACCTGCAGCGTGTCAGCCTGGCGCAGGGCGGCGTACAGACCGCGTGCGAACTCCTCGACATCGGTGGGCGCCGCAAGCCTGGTCCAGCCGTCGGGAGTATCCACGTCAGCGGCGGCCACAAGGCCGATCGAAGCGTCCGATCCAGGGCCAGGTCCCACGATCCGTTCAGGGTCGGGACCTTGTCGAGGGGCCGTCGTGAATGGATCACTGTCCGGGGGCACGGAACCCTGTCCGACGAGCGCCGCGAGGTTGTCCGGTGCCGCGCGGCTGGGCTCCACGAGGAGGACCGGGGCGGCCGGGGCGTAGTGCGACTCGAGGGTCCCAGGCGCGCGGACGACGCTGCCGTCGTCGTCGCTGCCAGGCAGCGCGCGGACGGCACCGGCCGCAGCAGACACCTCGCCGGCCCCGGAGCAGTCCCCCACCGCACCGTCCGCGCCCTCCGCGCCGATCCCCATGCCTGCCAGGGCGGCGTCGATCTGCTCCTGGCCGATCGCACCGAGTCGCAGGATCCGCGGCGGGCTCACGGTGCAGTCGACGATCGTGGACTCCACGCCGATGGTGCACGGACCGCCGTCCAGCACCAGGTCCCTCGAGGGGTCCATCGACGACCCGAGCTCGGACAGCACATCGCCGGCACGCGTGGGGCTGACCCGTCCGAACCGGTTGCCGCTGGGAGCAGCCACCCCACGCGACGGATCTCCCGAGAGTCGCGCCAGCGCCTCGAGGCAGGCCCGGGCCACCGGGTGGTCCGGGCAGCGCAGGGCCACAGTGTCCTGACCCCCGGTGATGAAGTCCCGCGCACGATCACTGCGCGCCACGACCACCGTCAGGGCGCCCGGCCAGAAGCGCGCGGCCAGCCGTTCGGCTGTCGCGTTGGGGCCCGCCGACCAGCCGGCCAGCGCCTGCGGCCCCTGCACGTGCACGATCAGCGGATGGTCGGCCGGGCGACCCTTCACCTCGTAGATCCGGGCCACCGCCCCGGCGTCCTGGGCGTCGGCAGACAGCCCATAGACAGTCTCGGTCGGCAGCCCGACCAGCCCGCCGGCGAGCCACGCGCGAGCGGCCCGATCCGCCACCCCGTCAACGACGACCCCCGCGTCGTCTAGCCCGGGCAGAAGGTGAAGGTCCACCACCGAATCCTACGGTCGCCACCCACGCGGGACCGGCCGCCCGTCATCCTGGTGGATCCAAGTATCGGGCCGATCGTGGGCCCGATACCCGGAGGAAACCCCACCTGGCGCCCGAAACCTGGATCACGTCGCGATCGCGGTCGAGACCGGGCCGGGGGCCTCATCGGCGTTCGCTCGCGCGTCGATGTCACTACGTTCCGGGGCCCCACTCGGCCGGCTCCCCGAGAGTGTCGTCGCCGACCGGGCGGGGCTTGACCGGACCACCCCGGATGGCCCAACCCGCTCGGCTCCCCGCGTCAGTTGCGCAGGCGAGGATCTCCGTGGCAGCGCTTGTACTTCTTGCCCGAGCCGCACGGGCAGAGCGCGTTGCGACCGACACCCGCGAACTCATCAGCACCGGAATCCGTCCCGACGACGATCGCCTCACCGGTCTCCGACGGGGCGGTGTACTGGACACGGTCAGGTCGACGCGGTCCGAGCCCGGCGGCATTGAGGTCGGCCAGTGGGTGCCCGGTCTGAGCGCCCACGCCGGCGACGGCGCCTGCCGGTGCCCGTGGGGGTCGCGGGGGTCGTGGGGCAGCCTGCCGAGGCGCTACCGGCGCGGAGGCCTCGAGGTCCACCTCGCCCTCACCCACCTCACCCTCGCCCAGTTCGCCTACCTCGAACTCCTCCTCGAACTCCTCCTCGAACTCCTCCTCGAACTCCTCGTCGGACTCCTCGGCGTCCCCGGCAGTGCCCACGGTCACCTCGAGGTTGAACAGCAGACCGACCGTCTCCTCCTGGATGGAGTCCATCATCGCGCGGAACAGGTCATATCCCTCGCGCTGGTACTCGACCAGCGGGTCGCGCTGGGCCATGGCCCGCAGTCCGATTCCGTCGCGCAGGTAGTCCATCTCGTAGAGGTGCTCGCGCCACTTGCGGTCGAGCACCGAGAGGATCACGCGACGCTCGAGCTCGCGCAGGGTCTCCGTGCCGAGCTCCTCCTCACGTGCCTCGTAGGCAGCCCGAGCGTCAGCCAGGATCTCCTCACGGAGGAACTCACGCGACACCGCCGAGCGCGAGCCGCCGGCCTGGGCCTCGACCTCCTCGATCGTGACCGCGATCGGGTAGAGCGAGCGCAGCGCGCGCCACAGCTCATCGAGGTCCCACTGCTCCGGGTAGCCCTCGGCCGTGGCCGCGTCCACGTAGCCGGTGAGGGTGTCGGTCAGGAAGTGCTGCACCTGCTCGTGGATGTCGGCACCCTCGAGGACGCGGCGGCGCTCCTCGTAGATGACCAGGCGCTGGCGGTTCATGACGTCGTCGTACTTCAGGACGTCCTTGCGGATCTCGAAGTGCTGGGCCTCGACCTGCGTCTGGGCCGAGCGTATGGCGTTGGTCACCATCTTCGACTCGATCGGCTGCTCGTCGGGCACGTTGGCCCGGCGCAGGAACGCGTCCACCATGTCGGCCTTGAACAGGCGCATCAGGTCGTCCTGCAGGGACAGGTAGAAGCGGGAGGCTCCGGGGTCGCCCTGGCGTCCCGACCGACCGCGCAGCTGGTTGTCGATGCGCCGCGACTCGTGACGCTCGGTGGCCAGCACGTAGAGCCCACCGAGGTCGGTGACCTCCACGTGCTCGGCGGCGAAGGCCTCCTGCGCGGCGTGCAGGGCCGCGGGCCAGGCGGCCTCGTACTCCTCCGGCGTCTCGCTGGGCGTCAGGCCCTGGTTCTGCAGCGACAGATCGGCCAGGAAGTCGGCGTTCCCGCCGAGGATGATGTCCGTGCCGCGGCCCGCCATGTTCGTGGCCACGGTGACCGCGCCCTTGCGCCCAGCCTGGGCGATGATCGCGGCCTCCTTGTCGTGGTACTTGGCGTTGAGCACCTGGTGGGCGATCCCCTCGCGGCGCAGGTAGGTGGACAGCTTCTCGCTCTTCTCCACGCTCACCGTGCCGATCAGGATCGGCTGGCCGGCCCCGTGCCGGTCGGCGATGTCGGCCACCACTGCGTTCCACTTGGCGTCCTCGGTCCGGTACACGAGGTCGGAGAGGTCCTCGCGGATCATCGGCATGTTCGTGGGGATGGTCACCACGCCCAGCTTGTAGATCTTGTTGAACTCGTTGGCCTCGGTCATGGCCGTGCCGGTCATCCCGGAGAGCTTCGTGTAGAGCCGGAAGAAGTTCTGCAGGGTGACGGTGGCCAGGGTCTGGTTCTCGGCCTTGACCTCCACGCCCTCCTTGGCCTCGATCGACTGGTGCAGGCCCTCGTTGTAGCGACGCCCGGACAGCATGCGCCCGGTGTGCTCGTCGACGATCATGACCTCGCCGTTCATGACGACGTAGTCCCGGTCGCGCTTGAACAGCTCCTTGGCCCGGATGGCGTTGTTCAGGTAGCCCACGAGTCGGGTGTTCACCGGCTCGTAGAGGTTCTCGATCCCCAGCCAGTCCTCGGTCCGCTCGATGCCCGCCTCCAGGACACCGACCGTGCGCTTCTTCTCGTCGACCTCGTAGTCGACGTCGATGCGCAGGCGCGCGGCGAGCTTGGCCATCTCCTGGTACCACTTGTCGGCCTCGTCGGACGGGCCGGAGATGATCAGCGGCGTGCGCGCCTCGTCGATCAGGATGGAGTCGACCTCGTCGACGATCGCGTAGTGGTGCCCGCGCTGGACCATCTCCTCCTTCGACCACGCCATGTTGTCGCGCAGGTAGTCGAAGCCGAACTCGTTGTTGGTGCCGTAGGTGATGTCGTAGCCGTACTGGACCCGACGCTCCGGCGGGGACATCTTCGACAGGATCACGCCGACCTTCAGGCCCAGGAACCGGTGGACGCGGCCCATGTTCTCCGCGTCGCGGTGGGCCAGGTAGTCGTTGACCGTGACGACGTGCACGCCCTCGCCGGACAGGGCGTTGAGGTAGGCCGGAAGAGTCGAGACGAGGGTCTTGCCCTCACCGGTGCGCATCTCGGCGATGTTGCCCAGGTGCAGGGCCGCCCCACCCATGATCTGCACGTCGTAGTGGCGCTGGCCCAGGGTGCGCTTGGCGGCCTCACGCACGGTGGCGAACGCCTCGGGCAGCAGGGCGTCGAGGGACTCACCATGGGCGATCCGCTCGCGGTACGCCGGGGTCAGCGCCTTGAGCTCGTCGTCGGACATCGCCTCGAAGGCGGACTCAAGGGCGTTGACCTGCTTGGAGATGGCCTCCAGCTTGCGCAGGAGCTTGCCCTCCCCTGCACGCAGGATCTTGTCGATGATGGCCACGCGGGCCCCTCTCGCAACTCGGGTGCACGGTCCCCCACGCAGTGATGCGCAGGGCTCATAGGTCCCCCATCGTAGTCGGACCCGCGCCGGCGGCGACCCCTCTCGGTCCCGGAGCCGGGCTCCGCCCGGCAGGGCGAGGTCCCGTGCTCACTCGGGCAGGTCCACCAGGCCCCTGCGCAGTCCCGTGGAGACCGCGTCCGTCCGGTTGGCCACCCCGAGCTTGCGCATCACGGAGTGCACGTGGTTGCGCACCGTGTGCTCGCTGATGGCCAGCCGCTGGGCGATCTGGGCGTTCGTGGCCCCTGTGGTGAGGCCACGGAGGACCTCCAGCTCCCTGCGGCTCAGCTCGGGGGGACGCTCGCCGGACACCTCCGAGAGCAGCTCACCGCGCAGCACACCTGCCAGGGGAGCGGCCACCCAGTTCTGCCCGCCCAGCGCCGCAGACACGGCTGCCACCAGCTCCTCGGGGGCGCACCTGCGGTGCACCAGGGCCAGGGCCCCGGACTCCATCGCCTCGACCATCCCCACCGACTGTGCCCGCCGGACCATCATGACCACGGCGACGTCGGGGGCGATCTCGGCCAGGGCAACAGCCACGTCCGTTCCGTACGGGCGCACCCCGAGGCCGGAATCGATGACGACCGCCCCGGCGCGTGCGGCAGGAACCCTGGTGACCCACGCCCCGACCTCCGGGACACGCATCGCAAGGTCCATGGTGACGGCGTCGTACCCGGCCGCACCCAGGATGCCCACGACCCCGGCGGCGAAGATCGGCTCGGAGTCCACCACCAGCACCCGCGGGGGAGCCCCAGCCCCGGGGGACCGCGCCGATCCCCGGCCTGGGCGTCCGTCCCTGCCGAACGGCCTAGCCGTCGGTCCCGCCCTCCAGCCGAAGCAGTCCGTAGTTGTACCCACGGCGGTGGTAGACCACGGACGGTGCCCCGGAGTCGCTGTCGCGGAACAGGTAGAAGTCGTGGCCGACGAGCTCGAGGGACTCCACGGCCTGGGCGACGGTCATCGGCTGTGCGACGTGCTCCTTGAGGCGGACCACGATCGGGCCCTCCTCCCACACGGTCCCGTCGTCAGGCTCGGCCTCCACGGTCGGCTCGATGGCGTCGGGGGCGATCTGCGCGGCGGGCACGACCACCACCTTCTCCGCCCGCCGGTTGCGCTTGCGGTCCGCGGCCCGGCGCAGCCGTTCCTCCAGCCGCGCGAGGGCGATGTCGGTGGCCGCGTACTTGTCCGGGGCGTGGGCCTCCGCGCGAACGACCGGACCCGTCCCACGACACGTCAGCTCCACCTCGTAGGCACGATCGGCCTGCCGGGGGTTGGGCTCGTAGGACACCTCGACGTCGACATGGGCGATGGGCAGACCGAACCGGTCGACCTTGCCCACCTTGCCCGCGACATGCTCACGGAACCGATCCGACACATCGAGGTGACGACCCCTGACGACGATGTCCACGTGCCCTCCGAGGAGTTGGCTGACGCGCTCGGCACGCCAGCGTGGTGGTTGCGCTCCGACACCCACAACGCTAGTCGGGACGGGTCCCCGACGCGAGGTGCCGGGGTCCGGGCGACCACGTGACGGTCGCCGCGCACGACACGGTGCGACCGGTCACCTCCACGGCCCGCACTGCCTCGGCGACGGTGGCCCCGGTCGTCGTCACGTCGTCGACGACCACGATCACCCCCGGTGGCAGGTCGAGCGCGCGCAGCGAGCCCGCGACGTTCGCCGTCCTCTGTCCGCGCGTCAACCCGACCTGGTCGCGCGTGGCGCGCACGTGCTCCAGACCCGGGCAGCGGTGGGCCGGGATCCCAGCTCCCCGCAGCACCCGGGCGGCCCCGCCGGCCAGGACGGCCATGTGATCCGCCCCGCGTGCCCGGACCGCGCTGCGCCGGGTGGGCACGGGGACCACCCACACGGGGACGCCGACCGGGTGCGGCGCCTCGGCCAGCGCATCGTGGACCGCGACGGCCAGCAACGAGGCCAGGGGACGGTTGAGCCTGCGGACCTGCTCGTCCTTGAAGGCGACGACCGCACGCCCCGCCGGCCCGGCATGCTCGCAGGCCGCGCGGCAGGGCACCGGACCCGGAACGCGCAGGGTCCTGCCCGAGCACACCCGCGCGCACGCCGAGCACCAGACCAGGCCGGGGGCCCCGCAGCCGGCGCACTGCTGGGGGACCACCAGGTCCAGCGCCGCCTGCGTGGCCTGCGACCACCACGACCGGGCGGGCGTGCTCATCCCGGGTAGGTCACCGAGCGGGCAGCGCCCTGGGCACGCCATTGGAGGCCCACGTTGGCGAACAGCTGGTCACCCCCGCCGGCCACGAGGGTGGCCGAGCCCGGGGCGCCGGTCACTTCCAGGGGGTCCGATGGGGACCCCAGCAGCTGGGCCTCACCCGTCCCCACCCCGACGCGCAGGACCTGCAGGCTGCTCGTGTCCGTCCTGCCGAGCACGTCGAGCGTGACCGAGTTCCGCCACGTCACATCGCGGACGCCGGACACTCCGGTGGCGATCCTGCGCGTCGATCCGATGATGAGCCCCGACGGGCCCTGCTGGATCACGCCGAGGTAGAGCACACCCCCGGCGACCAGGACAGCACGCGTCCCGTCGCGGGCGAGGTGGACCGACCTGACGGACCCCGACTCCAGGGCAGGCTCGACCATCACCTCCTGGGGCAACCCGTTGGGGACCAGGCGCAGGACCCGGCCGGAGTCGGTGAACCACGCCCGGCCATCGACGTCGAAGCTGGCACCCCCGATCCTGCCTCCCTTGATCCGCTGCTGCGTGATGCCCGGATCCAGCGGCAGGACCCACAGGGAGCGCCGATCCGGCTCGACGGCTGCCGCCGCGCGCTGGTCCAGCGCGACGCCGAGGTCGATCAGGGAGTCGGCGTCGGGGACATCCAGCTGCACGGAGGTGCGGCCCCCCTCCGAGACCCTGATGATCGCTTCGCCCTCGAGGACGAAGTACGGCAGGCGGGCATCTCCCGTCGGCCCCGTCGTCAGGCTGTCCGGGCTGCGCTCCTGCCATGCCGATCGATCCATCACCTCCGGGGCGCCAGGGACGTCGTAGGGCTCACCGCCGACCTGCAGGCGGACCGAGGTCACCTCGGCCAGCTGGGTGAGCGTCCAGGTCAGCTGGGCCGCGAGGTCCTGGCGCTGGACGTCGGTGGCGGCCAGGGCCTGGTCGGTCAGCTCCACGAGCGCGACCCCGTTGCTGACGGGGACGGCTCCCAGCGCCAGCGCAGTGCCGGGCGGTGCGCCCGGGCGAACACCCGGCGCAAGCCACTCTGCGGGGCCGGAGATCACCCTCTCCGCCAGCGCGGTGGGCAGGCTCGGGCCCACGACCGGCAGCAGCCGGCCATCGGGCACGAGGGCCCCGCTGCGTGCTGAGGGGTAGTGGACCTGGTACTGGCGGTATGCACGACGCAGATCCGTGTCGCTGATCAGGATCCCGTCCGGTGGGTCGGCGATGCGCCACTGGGGAACGCCCGCGGCCCCGTCCACGACCTGCTCGAGGGTGAAGTCGATCTCCTCGGTGGCGGCGGGGTCGACCGGATCGAGGGTTCCCGCGTCGTCCAATCGGTTGGTGATGGCCAGGCGAGCGGTGATCGAGTCGTCCCCGCCCTCGGCGAGCTCCAGCGACGACTGCTGGTAGACGGTGGTGCTGGCATCGGGCTCCCAGGACCCCGCTGCCGCGGGAGTCAGGTAGCGCCGGGCGATCGCATGATCGGACTCGAGGCTTGCATTCGCCTCGAGGAACCCGCGCACGATCTCGGTGGGACTCGCACCAACACTCGGGGGTGCGGCGATCACGCGGATGAACTGCGAGGACTCCCCGGCGTCCACGACCGGCCCCTGCTCGATGGGCCCGGACGTCGGGACTGCCGCGCAGGCGGCCAGGCCCACGCAGGCCGCGGAGACGAGGGCGGCGATGGTGGCCCGCGCAGGGCGGGCCCGGCGGGCATGCGCGGGAATCCCCCGGGTGGGGGGCGTCATGGGAGCACCACCCCCTCGGGTGCCATCGGCAGCCGGAGCGTGAAGGTCGCCCCCTGGCCGGGCTCCCCGGACGCCGAGAGGGTCCCGCCATGGGCCCGGGCATCCCCGAGGGCGATCGACAGTCCCAGACCGGTGCCGCCCACCCGACGGACCCGGGACGGATCGGCCCGCCAGAACCGGGTGAAGACCTGGGTGATCTCCTCCCTGGTCAGGCCCAGTCCCTGGTCGGTGACCGCCAGTTGGGCCTCGGTCCCCTCGAGCATGACCTCGACCATCACCGGCCGGCCCATCCCGTGCTCCAGGGCGTTGGAGATGAGGTTGGCCAGGATCCGCTCGACCCGCATCGCGTCGCAGGGCACCACCAGGCTGTCGAGACCGATCACCTCGACCGGGCTGCCCAGCTCAGTCGCGAGCGGTTCGAGCGCGGCGGCCACGCGCTCGGACATGACCCGCAGGTCGACCTCCTGGTAGTCCAGCTGGACTGAGCCGGCGTCCTGTCGGGAGGTCTCCAGGAGGTCGGCCAGCAGGGCCTCGAACCGGTTGAGCTGGTTCTGCAGCAGCTCCACCGCCCGGGCATCGTCCGGCGGGAGCTCCTGGCGCTTGTCGTGGAGCAGGTCCGCGGCCATGCGGACCGTGGTCAGGGGAGTGCGCAGCTCGTGGGACACGTCGGCGACGAACTGCTGCTGGACCGACGACAGCTTCTCCAGCTCGTCGATCTGCGACTGCAGCGTCCCGGCCATCTCGTTGAAGCTCACGGCCAGCTGGGCCAGGTCGTCCTGCCCACGGACCCGCATCCGGGCCTCGAGGTGACCTGAGGAGAACCGCCGGGCGGCGCGTGCGGCCTCGTGGACCGGGGAGACGATCATGAACGTGACCAGGGTCGCCAGACCCGCCAGCCCGAGGATGATGAACAGTCCTGCGACGGCTGTTGCGTTGCGCACCAGGGACAGCGTCTCCTGCTCCGTGTCCAGCGGGAACAGCTGGTACAGCTCATAGGGGCCCACCCCCCTGACCGCCAGCGGCGCCCCGACCACGAACCCCGGAACCTCGCGACCATCGGTGTAGCGCATCGTGGTGTAGGTCCAGGCCTGCCGCTGGCTGCCCGCGACGATGTCGCGCATCTGTCCCGGGACGCTGGTCTCCGAGATCAGTCCGGTGCCCCGCTCCGGGGTCGCGCTCAGGCCGGCCGGCTCGGAGGCGAGCACGAGGACCTCGAACAGCCCGGCCTGGGCACCACGCGCGGCCATCGCGGCCACCACCGCATCGATGGTCCGGGACGTGGGCACATCGCTGCCCTGCGCGGGGGTGGCATCCAGGATGCGCTGCGCCTCGCTGCGGGCTGCCGTCGCCTCTGCCAGTGCGCTGGCCTCCTTGGACCCCAGGACGCCGGCCGAGATGTTGCCCAGCAGCGCGGGCATGAGCAGGACGAGCACAAGGGTGGACCCGAGGATCGTGCCAAGGACGACCCGGAAGCGCAGGGAGGCCCGCCACCGCTGCCGCAGGTGTCCGGGCAGGGCACGCACCCGGCGCAGCATCAGGGCGGTCCGGCGCGGTACCCGACGCCGCGCACGGTCACGATCACCTCGGGGTTCTCCGGATCGAGCTCGACCTTCCCGCGCAGGCGCTGGACGTGGACGTTGACCAGCCGGGTGTCGCCGGCGTGCTGGTAGCCCCAGACGTCGGCGAGCAGCTGCTCGCGCGTGAACGCGAACCCGGGCCTGCTGGCCAGCGCGAGGAGGAGGTCGAACTCGAGCGGGGTGACTGAGATCCCCTCCCCGGCGCGGGTGACCGAGTGCGCGCCGCGATCGATGACCAGATCCCCGATCCCGAGAACCTCGTTGGCGGTCTCCTCCAGCCGGCGCAGTCGCGCATCGATCCGGGCCACCAGCTCCTTGGGCTTGAACGGCTTGACGATGTAGTCATCGGCCCCGGCCTGCAGGCCCTCGACGATGTCCAGGGTGTCCCCGCGCGCCGTCAGCATCACGATCGGCACAGTCGACTCGGCGCGCAGCCGTCGGCAGACCTCCAGTCCGTCGAGGCCGGGGAGCATGAGGTCGAGCAGGACGAGATCGGGGGACTCGCGGTGGAACGCGGGCACGGCGTCGGTGCCGTTGTGGCAGAACGTCGGCTCCATGCCCTCACTGCGCAGGACGATGCCCAACATCTCGGCAAGATCCATGTCGTCGTCCACGACCAGCACGCGCGCCTTCACAGGCACATGGTGGCACCTGTGGGCACAGGCTTGCCAACGGCTGTCCACATGGGACGATCAGGACATGTCGTCACTGACCCCTCCGCCCGACGCGCCTGACCCCGGGAGCTGGGCACCGCCGTCGGGCTGGTCGCCCGAGCAGCCGCCTGCATGGCCAGCCCAGCCCGTCGCGCCCGGTGGCGCACCCGGGCAGCCCGTGGTGCCGGGGCAGCAGGTCCCCCCGGCATATGGCCAGGTCCCCCCGCCGGGCTACGGGCAGCCGGGGTACGGGCAGGTTCCCCCACCCGGGTACGGGCAGCCCGGGTACGGGCAGCCGGGGTACGGGCAGGTTCCCCCACCCGGGTACGGGCAACCGGGCTACGGTCCGCCGGGGCAGCAGGCGTGGGGGCCTCCCCCACCGGCGCCGAAGCCCGGCATCGTCCCCTTGCGACCCCTGGGTGTCGGGGAGCTGCTCGACGGCGCCCTGAGCCTGATCCGGAGCAACCCCCGCACCGTCCTGGGACTGGCAGCCGTCATCTCGGCGGTGTCCGCCCTGCTGCAGACGATCGGCCTCTGGTTCTCCCTGCAGTTCCTCGAGGTGACCGAGCCGGTGGCCGGTGACCTCGAGGCTGAGGTCGACGTCGCCGCGGAGCTCACGGCCGTGGCCAGCGGCGGCATCGCGCAGCTCGTGCCGGCACTGGTCGCCGGCTTCCTCCAGGTGCTGGCCAGCGGGCTGTTCATCATCCTCGTCGGTGCCGCGGTCCTCGGGCGGCGGCTCGACGCCAACCAGACGTGGGCCAGCCTGCGGCCACGGCTGCTGCCGCTGGTCGGGGTCACGCTCCTCATCGGGCTCGGTGGCCTCGTGGCCGTGGCCGTCATGGTCGGCGCGATCGTCGCCCTCGCGTTCGCCATCGGCGAGTGGGCGATCCTTCCGGGCGTGCTCATCGGCATCGGTGGCACGATCGCGCTGGTCTACGCCTACGTCAAGCTCGCGGTGGCCTCCCCCGCCCTGGTGATGGAGGGAGTCGGCGTCGTCACCTCGATGAAGCGGTCGTGGGTCCTCGTCCGACGCTCGTGGTGGCGCGTCCTGGGCATCCTGATCCTGTCGGCCATCATCACCAGCCTGTTGACCACGGTCGTGACGGTGCCGATCACGCTGATCGCCACACTCGCCAGCGGGTTCAGCGAGTCGCTGGTGCCCACCGTGCTTGCCACCGGCGTGGCCACCCTCGTGGCCGGGATCATCACCCTGCCGTTCAGCGCAGCCGTCACGGGCCTGCTCTACATCGACCTGCGCATGCGCCGGGAGGCACTGGACATCGAGCTCGTCTCGGCAGGCGTCCAGCCCTCGGCCGATCCCCTGGCCCCCTACCGGACCCATCGACCCTGACGATGCATCGCGCCCTGCCCGTGAGCCTCGACGTGCCTGGTCGGGCTGCTCTCGGGCGCCCGGTGGACGTGCCGGTCGAGCTGACCCGGGACCAGGCCCAGCGACTGGCCGAGCGGGAGCTGGCAGACCCTGCCTACCGAGCCGCCCAGCCCGGCCTCATCGAGAGGGCGATCCGCTGGCTGGTCGACTGGGTGCAACGGGTGGCCGATCGCGCGGCCGAGGCCGCACCCGGGGGGTGGCTGGGGATCCTCGGGCTGGTGCTGCTGATCGTGGTCGCGGCGCTGTTCATCCGGTGGCGGATCGGACCGGTGAGCCGCTCAGCGGGCATCACCTTCACCGTTGACCCCGGGATGAGCGCGGCGCAGTACCGGACGCACGCCGACGAGCTGGCGGCCGCCGGCCAGTGGGACGAGGCCGTCTCCGAACGGATGCGGGCTCTCGTGCGCGGCAGCCAGGAGCGGGGCCTGATCGATGCGCATCCCGGCTGGACCGCTGACGAGGTGGCCGGTGAGGTCGGACTGCGTGTGCCCGAGGCCCGGGCCGCACTGTCCGTGGCGGCCAGGGCATTCGACGAGGTCCGCTACGGGGGCCGTCAGGGATCGGCGGCCGCGTACCGCGCCGTTGCCGAGGCCGACGACCGGGTGACCGGGGGGACCGTGGCGGGATCCGCCCTGCCCGCAACCGTCGGGTCAGGGTCGCAGGGGCCGGTCCTGGACAACGTGGGGGAGGCCCGGTGAGCGCCGCCGACCGGGCCGCCTCGCCCCCGCCGGCGGCCGATCCGAGGGCCAGCGGCGCACCCCGAGCCCCGGCACCGACGGCCTTCGACGACACCACCTGGGACCGCGCCCGTCGCTGGCGTCCCACGGCTCGCGGCCTGGCGATCGGCGCCCTGCTCCTGCTCGCGCTGGCTGCCCTCATGCTCACGACCTCGCGACGCACCGGCTACCTCGACCCGGGGGCCGTCGATCCCTCCGGCTCGCGTGCCGTGGCCACCGTGCTGGGCGACCAGGGAGTCCGGGTCACCGACGTGCGCACGACGGCCGACGTCGCCGCGAACGCCCGTGCGGCGACGGTCCTGGTCACGGACTCGACCCTGCTCACGACCGAGATGATGGCCGACGTGCTCGAGGCCGGCCCGGCACGCGTGGTCCTGATCGATCCGCTCCCGGGCTCACCGGCCCTCGAGCGGCTGGCCGCCGGCACCGAGGTGGCGGACCTCGCCGGGGATGACCCCGTCGAGCCGGGCTGCCGCTGGGCCGATGCCCTGCGCGCCGGCAGCTCCGAGCTGCCGGGCACCCGGTACGACGCCCGGGCCTGGGTCCGCGCGGGCGAGGCCTGCTACGACAGGCCCGAATCCGCCGCCCTGGTCGTGATCCCCGCTCGTGCGGGCCGTCCGGAGGTGGTCGTGCTCGGCAGTGCCCACCCGCTGACCAACGAGGGCTTCGACGAGCAGGGCAACGCCGCCCTGGCGCTGGGCCTCCTGGGCAGCCGGGACGATCTGGTGTGGTGGCGCCCGGTCCCGAGCGACCCGGCCCTCGCCGGGCAGGCTGGGGCCTCCGTGGGCGAGCTCCTCCCACCGTGGGTCGTCCCTGTGCTCCTGGAGGTCCTGGTCGCCTGCGCGCTCGTGGCCTGGTGGCGCTCACGTCGGCTCGGGCGCCTGGTCGTCGAGCCGCTGCCGGTGGTGGTCCGCTCCGGCGAGACCACGGCGGGACATGCCCGGCTGCTGCACGCGCATCATGCCCGGGCTGAGGCCGCGGTGCACCTGCGGGCCCGAGCGCGGGAGCGGATCCGCGTCCGCCTGGGTCTGCCACTCGGGGTCTCCGAGGCGCGACTGGTGGGGGCGGCCGCAGCCCGCTCCGGCCGCCCGCCCGAGCAGGTGGGCGCGCTGCTGTACGGTCCTGAACCGACGACCGACGCCCATCTGGTGACGTTGGGGCACAACCTGGAGGCACTGATGGTGGAGGTGGGCGGGGCATGACTGACACCGATCCGAGGGAACCGCTGATCGCGCTGCGCGCGGAGGTGGGCAAGGCCGTCGTGGGGCAGGACGCAGCGGTGACCGGGCTGGTCATCGCCCTGCTGTGCCGCGGCCACGTGCTGCTGGAGGGCGTTCCGGGCACGGCCAAGACCCTGATGGTCCGGGCGCTGGCCGCCAGCCTGTCCCTGGACAGCAAGCGCGTGCAGTTCACCCCGGACCTCATGCCCGGCGACGTCACGGGCTCGCTGGTCTACGACAACCGGACCTCGGCCTTCTCGTTCCGGCCCGGCCCGGTGTTCACCAACCTGCTCCTTGCCGATGAGATCAACCGGACACCGCCGAAGACGCAGGCCTCCCTCCTGGAAGTCATGGAGGAGGGTCAGGTCACCGTCGATGGAACGGCCCGGCCGCTGCCCGACCCGTTCCTGGTGGCCGCCACCCAGAACCCGATCGAGTATGAGGGCACCTACCCGCTGCCCGAGGCCCAGCTCGACCGCTTCCTGCTCATGCTCTCGGTGCCCCTGCCCGAGCGGGATGCGGAGTTCGGGGTACTGGCTCGGCACATGTCCGGCTTCGACCCGCGGGACCTCGCGAGTGCCGGCGTGCGCCCCGTCGCGACGGCCGACGACCTGGTCCGGGCCCGGGAGGCCGCGTCCACGGTCGGGGTCTCCCCTGAGGTCACGGCATACGTCGTGGACCTGGTGCGCGCGACCCGCACCTCCCCGTCGGCGCAGCTGGGCGTCTCCCCCCGCGGCGCGATCGCGCTGCTGCGCACGGCCCGAGCGTGGGCGTGGCTGGCGGGGCGGGACTACGTGACCCCGGATGACGTCAAGGCCCTGGCCCGCCCGGCCCTGCGCCACCGGATCAAGATCCGGCCCGAGGCAGAGTTGGAGGGCGTCACCGCCGACGCCGTCATCGACACCGTCCTGAACAGCGTCCCGGTCCCGCGCTGATGGTCCTGACCGGCCGGGCGGCCGTGCTGGCGCTGGTCGGTGCCGGCATGGTCGGGCTGCTCGTCGCCGCCGGAGTGAGTCCGTGGCAGGCGCTGGTCGCGGTCAACGTGATCATCGGCCTGCTGCTCATCGTCGATGCCCTGCGCGCCCCGCGACCCCGCGACCTGACGCTGGCCCGAAGCGGGGACCGCAAGGTCCGCCTCGGGCAGGTCGCCCACGTCGAGCTGGCCGTCACGAACACCGGAGGGCGGCGGTGGCGCGGGCACCTGCGCGATGCCTGGGCACCCACGGCCAACGCCACGATCGACGGCGGGTCCGAACGGGCGGCGCTCGACCTGCGACCCGGGGACACCGTGCGCCTGGACGTCGAGCTGCGCCCGAGCCGGCGCGGGGACCGGCCCACCGACCGGGTCGCCCTGCGGTCCCTGGGGCCGATGGGCCTCGCGGGGCGCCAGCGCAGCATCGAGGTCGACTGGTCGGTGCGGACCCTTCCCGCATTCAGCTCCCGACGGCACCTGCCCTCCCGCCTGGCCCGGCTGCGCGACATGGACGGCCGGCAGGCCATCGCCGTGCGCGCCCAGGGCACGGAGTTCGACTCGCTTCGCGAGTACGTCCCCGGTGACGACGTCCGCTCGATCGACTGGCGGGCCACAGCCCGGGCCGCCGATGTCATGGTGCGCACGTGGCGCCCGGAGCGCGACCGTCGGGTGGTCATGGTCCTGGACACCGGTCGCACCAGTGCGGTGCGGATCGGCGACGAGACCCGGCTGGACATCCTGATCGACGCCGGCCTGCTGCTCGCGGCCCTCGCCGGGCGTGCGGGGGACCGCGTCGACCTGGTCGCCCACGACCGGCGCACCCGGCTGCAGGTCAGCGGGGGAAGCGGCCCCAGCCTCCTGCCCCGCCTCGTCGAGGGGATCGCCACACTGGAACCCGAGCTGACGGAGACCGACTACCGCGGGTTGGTGTCCACCGTGCTGTCGAGGGTGCGCAAGCGGGCGCTGGTCGTGCTGTTCGTCGCCCTGGACCGCGCCGCGATGGAGGAGGGCCTCATCCCGGCGCTGCCGGCCCTGACCGCGCGGCACACCGTGATCGTCGCCTCCGTCCGTGAGCCGGCACCGGCCCTGGTCACCGCATCCGCGCCGGGGGCCCGCACCGCCGAGGAGGCCGCCCGGGTGTACCTGAGCGCGGCACGGGCACGGGCGGACCTGGATCGGGCGCACGTGGCCACTGTCCTGGCCCGGATGGGCGTGCGGGTGATCGAGGCCACGCCCGCCGACATCGCCCCCAAGGTCGCCGACGCCTACCTCGACCTGAAGGCCGCCGGCCGGCTATGAGGCCTCGGCCCGTAGCGAGGGTGTCCCTGTCCCGCGACCGGCAAGATCACGGTTTCATCCAAGACTGCAGCCGATCGGCGGCCCGGGACTTGGATGAAACCGCGCCAGGCGCCCGAGAGTTGGACGAACTCCGGGGAGGACGCGGGGGTGCACCCTCAGCCGGACATCGGTGCCAGCTCGGTGACCCCCCCGTCGCTGGTGATGTCACCGGTGAAGCCCGCCCGCTCGCCCCGGCTGCCGTAGATGCCGACGTAGGCCAGGAACGCGCCGAGTGCCATGGCCCCGATCCCGATGCGTGCCCACGTCGGAAGCGGCGACGGGGTCACGAATCCCTCGATCACCCCGGACAGGAGCAGCACCACCACAAGCCCCATCGCGATGGCCACCGCAGCCCGGCCCTCCTGCGCCAGGGCGACGCTGCGGGGCCGTGGGCCGGGGTCGAACCACTGCCAGCCCAGCCGCATGCCGGCGCCGGCGGCGACGAACACCGCTGTCAGCTCGAGCATCCCGTGCGGGGCGATCAGGCCGAAGAAGACGTCCCCGCGCCCGTTGGCGACCATGAGGCCGCCGACGATCCCGACGTTGATCGCGTTCTGGGCCAGCACGTACACCGCCGGCAGCACGAAGAACGCCCCGGCGATGAGCACCAGCGCTGACACCCAGGCGTTGTTGGTCCACACCCGGGCGGCGAACCCGGCGGCCGCATCGGAGGAGTAGTAGGCCGCGAAGTCCTCCTCGACGAGCTGGCGGATCTCCTCGGGCGTCCCCAGCGCCGCCTGCACGGCCGGGGAGCTGGCCACCCACGCGCCCACAGCCACAGCCACGAGGGTGAACCCGAGACCTGCCGCGAGCCACCAGTACCTCGCCCGCCACACCGCCACGGGGAACCCGACCTGGAAGAAGGTGAGGAACTCGCGCCACATCGGAGCGTGGGAGCCGGTCACGCGGGCCCGGGCCTGAGCCACCAGCTGGGTCAGCCGACCGACCAGTGCGGGGTCCGGAGCAGCACTGCGCACCATCGACAGGTGCGTGGCGGTGCGCTGGTAGAGGTCGACGAGCTCGGTGGCCTCCGCGCCGCTGAGCCGGCGCCTGCCGGTCAGCTCGCCCAGTCGCTCCCACTCCGGGCCGTGCACCCTGACGAAGGCATCGACGTCCACACGGGCAAGAGTAGGCGCTGGTGCGAGGATGGGCGCGTGGCCAACTTGATCACCGGCGATGCGATCACCCTCGACCTGCGGATCGCCGGGCTCCCGTCGCGCTCCCTGGCGCTGGCCGTCGACCTCTCCATCCAGGTGGGCCTCCTCATGGCGGGCACCGTGCTGGTGGGCTGGGTGTTCACCGCCGGTGGCAGTCCCGGTGCCCAAGCAGCCGTCACGCTGACGGTGGCGGTGCTCGCGCTGGTCGCCTGGCCGACCATGGTGGAGACGCTGACCCGCGGCCGCTCCCTGGGCAAGGTCATGATGGGGCTGCGGGTCGTGCGAGACGACGGGGGCCCGATCCGGATGCGGCACAGCCTCGTGCGCGCCCTGGCGATGGTGTTCCTGGACTTCTGGGTCACGTCCGGGGTGGTGGGCGGACTCAGTGCGTTGGCCTCCTCGAAGTCCAAGCGGATGGGCGACCACCTGGCGGGGACCATCGTGGTGGGCGAGCGCATCCCGCGCCACGCCACCGCCCATCAGGAGATCGTGATGCCAGCACCGCTGGTGGGCTGGGCCGCCGGGCTCGACCTGGTCGCGGTTCCCGACGGGCTCGCGCTGTACGTGCGCACGTTCCTGCACCGGGCCCCGTCCCTGGACCCGGCAGTCCGCGTGGCGACCGCTGGGCGCCTGGCCACGCAGCTGGCCGGGTACGTGCGGATGCCGGCCCCGGCGGGAACGCCCGCGGAGGCCTACCTGGCCGCAGTGCTGGCCGAGCGCACCCGGCGGGCGTCACCGGGAGCAGCGCTGTCCGCCCCAGTGACCCAGTGGGCACCCAACCCAACACCGTCCGCACCTCCCGCACCGCCCGCAGGGGCACCCGCCGCCGGGGCAGCACCCGCGTGGCCCCTCCCCGGCCCAGTCGCGCCCCCGGCACCTGTCTCCCCGGCGCCCTCGCCGCCGCCATCTCCCCCCTCGGCGCCGACGACCGGCTTCACCCTGCCCCGGTAGCCGACAGCGGCAGTCCGACAGCACGAAGGTGGTGCGTTGTTGCCCATGGAGGAACACCAACGCACCACCTTGGTGTCGGCTCAGGGTGGAGCCGGGGGTGGAGCGGGTCGGTCAGTAGCGGTACATGTCCGCCTTGTAGGGGCCGGCCACGTCCACGCCCAGGTACTCGGCCTGCTCCTTGGAGAGCTCGGTGAGCCCGACGCCCAGGGCGTCGAGGTGCAGGCGCGCGACCTTCTCGTCGAGGTGCTTGGGCAGCACGTGCACGCCGATCGGGTACTGGTCGGTCTTCGTGAACAGCTCGATCTGGGCCAACGTCTGGTTGGTGAACGAGTTGCTCATCACGAAGCTGGGGTGCCCGGTGGCGTTGCCCAGGTTCAGCAGGCGACCGGCCGACAGGATGATCACGGTGTGGCCGTCGGGGAAGCGCCACTCATCGACCTGGGGCTTGATCGGGTTCACCGAGACCCCGGGGTACTGGTGCAGGCCCGCCATGTCGATCTCGTTGTCGAAGTGCCCGATGTTGCCCAGGATCGCCTGGTGCTTCATGGCGGCCATGTGCTCGGCCGTGACCACGTTGAGGCAGCCGGTGGCGGTGATGACGATGTCGGCGATGCCGAGGACGTCCTCGAGGCGGGCCACCTGGTAGCCGTCCATGGCGGCCTGCAGCGCGCAGATCGGGTCGATCTCGGTGACGATCACCCGGGCGCCCTGGCCGCGCAGGGACTCCGCGGAGCCCTTGCCGACGTCGCCGTACCCGCAGACCACGGCGACCTTGCCGCCGATCAGGGTGTCGGTGGCGCGGTTGATGCCGTCGATCAGGGAGTGCCGGCAGCCGTACTTGTTGTCGAACTTGCTCTTGGTCACCGAGTCGTTGACGTTGATCGCCGGGAAGGGCAGCGACCCCTCGCGCGCCATCTCGTAGAGGCGGTGCACGCCGGTGGTGGTCTCCTCGGTGACGCCCTTGATCCCGGCAGCGATCCGGGTCCAGCGGGTGGCGTCCTCGCCGAGCGAGCGCCGAAGGACCGACAGCACGACCGCGTACTCCTCGGAGGTGGACTCGTCAGCGTTGGGCACGAGGCCAGCCTTCTCGAACTCCATGCCCTTGACGACCAGCATCGTGGCGTCGCCGCCGTCGTCGAGGATCATGTTCGGACCCTCGGTCGAGGCACCGTCAGCGCCCGGCCAGCGCAGGACCTGCTCGGTGCACCACCAGTACTCCTCGAGCGTCTCGCCCTTCCAGGCGTAGACCGGGACGCCCTGGGGGTCCTCGGGAGTGCCGTTCGGGCCGACCGCCACGGCGGCTGCGGCGTGGTCCTGGGTGGAGTAGATGTTGCACGAGGCCCAGCGGACCTCGGCGCCGAGCGCCACGAGGGTCTCGATCAGCACGGCGGTCTGGATGGTCATGTGCAGGGAGCCGGTGATCCGGGCACCGGCCAGCGGCTTGCTGGTGCCGAACTCGGCACGCATCGCCATGAGGCCGGGCATCTCGTGCTCGGCCATCCGGATCTCGTTGCGGCCGAACTCGGCCAGGGACAGGTCAGCGACCTTGAAGTCGTTCATGGAGCTCCTCGTTGCGGTGCGGCGCGGTGCGCCGCGTTGTGGGGCGCCGCCCGGGGGGCGGCCTGCCGGCGAACGTCCACGAGGCTTCGATGGTTCGCACACCGACGGCGTCACCGTCGGAGCCCTCATTGTCGCACCTCCGGCGTGATGCCGCCAGCAGGTGCCGGTGGCTACACGGACGTGGGGGGAACCTGGGCCGAATCCGGGAGTTGGGCCGGCACCGCTGGGGGCACTGGGCTGCCGGCGGGGCCTGCCCCGGCCGGTGCGCGCGCGATGTCGGGCTCGATGTAGATCCACTTCGCCGTCGGGACCGCCGCGCGGACGCGCTGCTCCGCGTCATCGATCACGAGCGCGAGGTCGTGGGAGGGCAGGTCACGGCTGACGCCGATCTTCACGGCGACCAGCAGCTCGTCCGGGCCGGTGTGCAGCGTGCGCATGTGGATGATCGAGTCGACGCCTGCGGCGCCGCCCAGCGCGGTCCTGATATCCGACTCCTGCTCGGGAAGTGCGGACTCACCGACCAGCAGCCCGGAGACCTCGAACGCGAGGAAGACGGCGATGCACAGCAGCAGCGTGCCGATCGCCAGGGAGCCGATGCCGTCCCAGCGCGGATCGCCGGTGAACACGGCCATCGTGATGCCGAACAGAGCCAGCACCAGGCCGAGCAGGGCACCGAGGTCCTCGAGCAGAACGACGGGCAGCTCGGGCTGTCGGGTGTCTTGGATGTAGGCCTTGAGACTTCGGGTGCCACGGGACT
The DNA here is from genome assembly GCA_963747335.1 of uncultured Actinomycetes bacterium. Lineage (GTDB taxonomy): Bacteria > Actinomycetota > Actinomycetes > S36-B12 > CAIYMF01 > Prado023. The sequence goes on from CAVVEV010000012.1 coordinate 375,879, forward strand.
TGTTGGCCTCACGGAAGGCTGTCCGGAACGACCACGACTCCAGGGCGATCGCGATGAACAGGACCAAGTAGGCGACCCAGACCATGGTCAGTTCCTCGGGGTGGCTGATCTTGTGCCAGCCCTCGTACAGGGAGAACATCCCGCCGAGCATGAACAGGATGATGGCCACCACGAACGCGTAGACGTACCGGCGGCGGCCGTACCCGAACTGGTGCTCCGAGTCGGGCGCCTCCAGGGACCGCTTGCCGCCGATCAGCAGCAGCGCCTGGTTGCCGGTGTCGGCCACCGAGTGGATGGCCTCGGACAGCATCGAGCTCGACCCGGTGATCGCGTAGGCGCCGAACTTGGTGACGGCGATGCCGCCGTTGGCGATCATCGCGGCGATGACCGCCTTGGTCCCGCCCTCGGTGCTCACTGCCCGCGCCCCGGGGTGGTCAGGTCGGCCCCGATGCCCCGTGGTCCGGGGGACGCCTCGTCGAGGAGCATCACCGGGATGTCGTCGCGCACCGGGAAGGCGGTCGCGCACCGGGTGCAGACCAGGGCGGTGGCCGCCGCGAGGTCAGCGGTGTCGGGCTTCACGGGCGCGTGGTGCTCGCAGGGGCAGGCCAGGATCTCCAGCAGCATCGGGTCGATGTTCACCCCTGGCCTCCCTCATCACGGATCAACCCGAGGACCCTATCGCGCAGGGCGTCGAGCGCTGGTTGGTCGGGCGCCTCGGCGTTCAGGCGCAGCAACGGCTCGGTATTGCTGGGCCGCACGTTGAACCACCAGTCGGGACCGGTGACGGTCATCCCGTCGAGGTCGTCGAACATCACACCGGGCACGGCCTCGAACGCCGCACGGACCCGCTGCGTCGCGGCCGCGGCATCGGCGACCACCGAGTTGATCTCCCCGCTGGCCACGTAGCGCTCGTAGGGCGCCAGCATCGACGACAGCGTGGTGCCCTCCGGCGATCCCCCCAGGGCGGCGATGGTGTGCAGCGCGGCCAGCATCCCGGAGTCGGCGTTCCAGAACTCGCGGAAGTAGAAGTGCCCGGAGTGCTCGCCACCGAACACCGCTCCGGTCTCGGCCATCCGGGCCTTGATGAACGAGTGCCCCACGCGGGTGCGCACCGGGACCCCACCGTTCTCGAGGATCACCTCGGGCACGGCCCGCGACGTGATCAGGTTGTGGATGATCGGCGACCCCGGGTGCTTGGCGAGCTCCCGGGCAGCCACCAGGCCAGTCAGAGCCGAGGGCGACACCAGCTCTCCGCGCTCGTCGACGAGGAAGCACCGGTCGGCGTCACCGTCGAAGGCGAGCCCGATGTCCGCCCCCTCGGCCACGACCGCTGCCTGCAGGTCGCGCAGGTTCTCGGGCTCGATGGGGTTGGCCTCGTGGTTGGGGAAGGTGCCGTCGAGCTCGAAGTAGAGCGCGACGATGTCCAGGGCCGGGAGGTCGAGCACCGCCGGGGCCGTGTGACCGGCCATGCCGTTGCCCGCGTCGACCACCACCTTCAGCGCGCGGATCTCGGAGAGGTCGACCAGCTCGTGCAGGAACGCGGCGTAGTCGGCCAGCATGTCGCGGTGGGTGATCGACCCCGCCGGATCCGCGGACGTGACGACCGGCTCGGCGACCATCTCGCGGATCTCGGCCAGGCCCGAGTCCTGCCCGACAGGGGTGGCGCCGGCTCGACACATCTTGATCCCGTTGTACTGGGCCGGATTGTGGCTGGCCGTGAACATTGCTCCGGGCAGGCTGAGGCGACCGGCTGCGAAGTACAGCTGGTCCGTGCTGGCCAGCCCGATGTCGATGACGTCGACGCCCTGGCCGGTGACCCCGGCGCAGAAGGCCGCCACGAGCTCCGGCCCGGATGGGCGCATGTCCCGGCCCACGACGACGGCGCCCGGCCCGCCGGCTGAACGACTGGCCCCCACCACCTGGGCGAAGGCAGCGCCCACCCGTTCGGCGAGCTCGGCGTCGAGCTGGTCGGGGTAGACACCGCGGACGTCGTAGGCCTTGATGATCTGGGTCAGGTCGCGCACGGCGGTCACACTAGCGCTCCGGCCAGTCGGTCGGGACCCGTCACGGGACTCCTGGTGTCGGCGATTCCCGACCGGACTCGTCGCGCTACGGCATCGCGGCGGCGTCGTCGATGATGTCGACGGAGCGCAGCACGCGCAGATGACCACGCCGGCCGACCTCGACCATGTCCGGGACCGCGGCCCGCGGCCGCGCCGCCTCACGCACGGCGTTGGCCAGGGCCTCGAGGTCATCGCTGCTCGGGCGCAGCGCATCGGGGTCGGGCTCCAGCCGGACGACTTCCCACCCTCTCGGGACGGTCATCCGCTCGCTGTGGATCTGGCAGAGGTCGTAGCAGTGCGGCTCGGCGTAGGTGGCCAGGGGACCGAGGACGGCGGTGGAGTCCGCGTAGACGTATGTCAGCGTCGAGACAGCCGGCCTCGCGCACGACGGCTTCGAGCAACGACGAACTGGGCTCACGAGGGCAACTTACTCCGAGGGGCTGACATCGCAGATCACCCGTGCGGGAAGTCGGTCCGTGTCGCACCCCCGGGGGCCGTTCACTCCCGGCCCGCTCACTCTCGGCCCGCTCACTCGGCCGGGGCCAGGATCCCCAGGTCCTCACGGACGGCGACGGCCGTGACCGACGACGCGATGGGCCACCACGGGTAGCCGGTGGCCAGGGGCAGCTCCTCGTCAAGGGTGACATGGGACACCGCCGCCGGACCCGATCCGGGGTCGGAGCGCCAGCCCACGGTGGTCAGGCCCGCCGGTGCATCCGCTCCCGAGCCCGGCACGACGATCAAGCGCTGGCCGCCCGCCGGCACGACCACGGCGATCGTCTCGGTTCGGACCGCGTCGGTCGGGATGACGACCTCCGGCAGGCTCGCCCCGGGGGCGGCATCGACGCCCTCATCGGCTGGGTCGTCGCCCTCCTCTCGGGCGGCGTCCCCGTCGTCAGCGGACGCGTCAGCGGCGGTCCCGGACAGCGCGGCCAGGTCGTCGGACTGGGTCGCGACCACCGTGAGGGTGCCGCGGACCTCCCCGTCGGGGGCGGCGACCGTCACGGTGGTGGTCAGTCCGGGTCCGGCAGGCACGGCCGCGGCACCGCCGAGGGGATCCGGTCCACCGATCAGGGGCACCGCCGACAACCAGACCGCCTCTCGCTGTGCACCCCCCCACGCCGCACGCGCGCCCCCGGTGACCGGGACGTCGGAGGTCAGGTCCAGCGTCCCCGAACGGCCAGAGAGCACGCGGGTCAGGTCGACCCGGATGACCGCCCCGGCCGGCACCGCGATCGCTGCCAACCCTTCGATCGCCTCCGCCCCGTTCGCGGTGAGCAACCGGGGGGTGACGGTGGCGAACTGGGTGCCAGGGTTCACCAGGACCACGTCGCGGGCGCCGTCACCCTCGGGGATCCCGGCCACCACCAGCCGGGTCCCCGGAGCCTGCGCTGCGGGGATGAAGTCGACGCCTCGGGGCCGGTCCTCGCTGGGGACGGCGACGTCGCGCACAGCGGCAGCGACGCGCCCACTGGTGGCGCGGACCTCGATCGCGAGCAGGTCCTCATCCGGCGCCAACGCATCCAGCCGCAGCCGGACGTTCGACCTGGGGCCCAGGTCGATCCCCTTGCCCGCCAGGGCCTGGACCGGGCCGGCGCCCGAGTACAGGCTGATGTCGAACCGGGCCGGCTCCTCGGCCGGGTTGCTCACGAGGAGGGCCGCACCCCGCCCCAGTTGGGACCCCGCGCCGACGAACCACCAGTGCGGGCCCGGAGGTGAGCAGGCTGCCGAGGCCAGGCCCTCGCTGGGCCCGGACACCTGGCGGGCCACGACCCCGGCGAACCCGGACGGCGCCCACGACCCGTCCGCCTGCATCAGGATGGGGGCCTGCGAGCGTTGCCCGGCCAGCACCGCCACCGGCTCCCCGGGGGCCGCGAGGCGGACCAGATCGGCATCGGCCGTCATCGGGCGCAGGGCCGCTGATCCGGGTCCGTCGGCCGGCCCGGCGACCATGGCGCCGAGCACGTTGGTCGCCTCGCCCGCACCGGTGAGCTCAGGGCAGGTAAGCACCGCGGCGCTCACGGGGCGATAGGTCGTCTGCGGCGCTGCGGGCTCTGCGCTCGGTGCCACGGCGGCGGCGACCAGGCCGGCCGCAGCCAGGACCCCGAGCAGGACGCGCTTCATGTCCGAACCTCGGCGCCAGGGGACCCCTCGGCATGCGCGTCGGCAGTCGTCGGCCCGTCCGCGTCAGGATCCAGCGGCCGGCGCTTGGGCAGGGACAGGACCAGCAGGCCCAGGAACAGCACCAGCTGGGCGGCCGCTGCCATCGGCCACCAGCTGCGGTGCGTCACGGTCAGATCGCCGGTGGTGCCGATCGTCGCGGCGAGCATGCCCAGGTCGTCGGGCACGAGGTCGAGGCGCTGGCCGGCCAGTGAGCCCTGCCAGCCGGCGTCGGCCTGCTCAGCGACCAGAAGCCGTCGGGGCAGCGGGGTCTGGGGGTGCAGCACGACGTCGATGGTCGTGGGGGCCGTGAGCACCGGGACCTCCACGGGGCTCACGAACGACGGGTCGCCGGGCGCCGGGTCGGCCGCGGTCAGCTCTGCGCGGGTAGGGTCACCCGCCACGAGCCAGAGCGACTGCTCCGGGGCACGCGCGAGCTGGCGCAAGCCGATCGTGGCGTCCAACTCGCTGACCACGGGGTCCTCGCTCGGCCCGTCGAAGACCACGAATCGGATCGCACGGCCACCCAGCTGCTGCTCGACCTCGCCGCTGGCCCCGGAGACCAGGCCGGCCACTGCGTCGTCGAACCCGGCGTCCACGACCGAACCCGCCAGGGCGTCGGCATCCCCCAGTCGCGCCTGCGGACCACCGGAGACCGCGTAGCGAAGCTGGCCGTCGGTGCGCTCCAGCACCAGGGTCCGCGGCCGCGCGGCGGATTCGGAATCGAGGCTCACGACTGGCGGGATGCCTGTCCCGCTGCTCACGGACAGATCACGGGGCGCCACCCACCACCCGAGCACCAGGACGCCGACGGACACCAACCAGGCCAGGGCCAGGAGGTCGGCGGAGAGCCCCGGTCGGGCTGCGACCTCGGCGACGAGGAAGGCCAGCACGGCACCCGCAAGCAGCAGGAACACCCCGGGCCAGAGCATCCCTGCCGGCAGCGTCGGCCACTGCATCCGAGTGATCGGGTCGACCCACGCGGAGGCCGCAAGCAGCCCGATACCCGTCGCCGCCAGGGCCAGCGAACGACCGGAGAAGCCGGCAACCCCGACCGCGACCAGCGCGACGAGCAGCAGGGGCAGCCCGGCCCAGGCAACGGACGTCGGCCCGCCGGGGGCCAGCCCCCAGATCCACGGCTCGGGAGTGCCCAGATCGGGATCGTTGACGCCGACCTCGCTCAGGGCCAGCCACGGCGCCTGGAGCACGCGCGGGATCCACAGTGCCAGGAACAACCCCGAGACCCCCAGGACGATCAGCCCGGTCCGCAGCGGCCAGCGCGCGAGCCGCACCCCGATCCAGCCGCCGGCGGCGGCCACGACGAGGACCACGTACACGGACGGCGCGAACGCCACCAGGACACCGAGCATCGTGCCGGCCGCGAGGGCTGGCCGAACGCCCGGTGTCCCGGTGCGGGCGCGGGTGAGCGCCCGCACGCAGAGCCGGGTGGTCGGCGGTGCGAGCAGCAGCACGGCCAGGGTCGAGATCCGTCCGGCACCCATCGCCGCCGCCCCGGCCGGCAGCATCGCGTAGGCCAGGGACAGGGGGATCCTGTGGCGGCCCACGGTCGTCGGTCCCAGGCTCGCATAGCAGCTCAGGAACGCCAGCGGGACCGCCAGCCCGAAGGCCAGCCGGAGCACGACGTCGACCGAGCCCAGGAAGGGGATGCTGGCCGCCGAGAGCAGGGGAAGGTAGGCGGGCATCGGCAGGGCCGTCCCGAATCGTGCGGGGTGCCAGCTTGCCAGGTAGTCCCCGAGCAGGTCCATGGCCCCGGGAGCAGGCAGCAGGCCGCCTCCGCGCAGGGTGCCCGATCCGAGGAACTGGCCGGGTTCACGCACGAAGGCGGCCATCGCCAGCACCCCGGCGAACGCCAGCGGGTGCCAGATGCGGGCCGGGGGTGGCCACCAGGTCCGGGTCGAGGTCCGTCGTTGCCGCGCGGTCCAGCTGTCCAGGGAGTGCGACAGGGCGGCACCCCGACTGGCTCGGACGTGCGCCGGCCTGGTCAGGTCCCTCACGGGAGGCCGCCGCAGGCTCCTGCGCGCGCGATGGACGCGACCAGGATGGCCCAGGACCCACCACGCCCCGGCGATCTCCGCAGTCGCCTCCTCCGGCTCGCGTGTGAGCAGCAGCGCGATGGCTCGGACCGCGGTGGACAGCCACGCACGGACGTAGCGCCAGGGCAGGGCCGCGGTCGGGGCCTGGCTCAGCTCGAGGATGAGCTGTCCGGCGCGCGCCGAGCGCCGGGGGTGCCGCAGGCCGGGGGTCGGGCGCACTCCACGGTGACCTGCCTGGCGATGTGCCAGCACCGCCGCGGGGACGAACATGACCTCGTCGCCACTGGCCCACACCCGCCGGCACAGGTCGGCTGGGCCGGCCCAGTCACCCACGGCCGGGTCGATCCCGTCGAGACGGTGCCAGGCATCGGTGCGGACGAGCATGCCCGCGGAGTCACCGGCGTAGACGGGCCGATCCACGTCGTACTGGCCCTGATCCCGCTCGCGTCGTTCCAGCGGGTCCACGATGGGCGTTCCCGGTGCCCACCGGCTGCCCACGCCGACCAGCCAACCGGGATCGGTCCATGCCACGGTCTTGGGGACGAGGAGGGCCGCGGACGGATTGCGGTCTGCCCCCCGCAGCAGCGCCGCAAGGCACCCGGGCTCAGGCGCGGAGTCGTCGTGGACGATCCAGTACCAGGACACGGCTGCATCCGCGCGGTCCCGCCCGTCGTCGCGATCCATGGCCAGCGCCGACGAGACCCCCGCTGCCAGGGCCCCGGCCAGTCCGGGCCCGGCCACAGGGACCAGGGCCTGAGCGTGGTCCCCGAGGAGTTCGGCGCTGGCGTCCGTGGAGCCGACGTCGATGCCGATCAGGGCGTCGACAGAGCGCTCCTGCTCCGCGAGCCCCGCCAGTGTCCGGGGCAGCCACGTGGCACCGTCCCTGCTCAGGACCAGCGCCGTCACATGGTGGGTCCGGGCCACCACCCCGTCGTCGCGCGGGGGAAGGAACCGGTCGAGGGCGTCGTCAGCGCGGGCGTCGACGTCCTCGACCACCCCACGCTCGCCTTCACCGACCACCACGAGGCGCCACGCTAGCGCCCCCGCGGCCCGGCGCTGGTCAGGCGGGGATCAGACGGCGAGCTTCTTGAGGCGCCGACGCTCACGCTCGGACAGCCCGCCCCAGATGCCGAAGCGCTCGTCGTTGGCCAGGGCGTACTCCAGGCACTCGACGCGAACCTCGCACGACCCGCAGACCCGCTTGGCCTCGCGGGTGCTGCCACCCTTCTCCGGGAAGAAGGCCTCCGGGTCCGTCTGCGCACAGAGCGCCTGCTCCTGCCAGGATGCCTCTTCGATCTCCAGCAGGGGGATGACCTCAGCCTCGAACATTGTTCCTCCTCGACCCTGTGCGATCCCGTTACCTGCGAGGCCCGACCGCCGCGCGCTGTGAATCACATGGGTGAAATTACACGCATGGATACCCGGCGAGTCAAGACGAGCGGCCAACTATTTCTGATATGCGTCAACCTGTTACCAGGACGGTCACTCAGCGCGAGCAACCCACGCCCGATGTGGTGGATTTGACCCGTTCTGCGATCGCTGCGGGGATGGCACGATGGGCCGGTGGGATCTCCGACTGCAGCGTCGCTGATCCGCTGGCCATGTCGCGACCGACGGCTCCCGGGTGGGTCGGAGGCTGCGGCGGGGATCCGCAGATGACTGCGCAGGGCCTGCAGCGCCGGTGGACCCCGGCGTGGCCGATCGACCTGGCGACGACCCTGGGAGTCCTTCGCCACGGCCCCGGTGACCCGACCCTGCGGATCACCGGGGGGGATGTGTGGCGCGCGACCCGGACTCCGCAGGGTCCGGTGTCCATCCACTACTCGCGGGTCGGCTCCGAGGTGCGCGCCCGCGCGTGGGGTCCGGGCGCGGAGACCGAGCTCGAGGGCCTTCCGGACGTGCTCGGCGCCGGCGACGACCCGGAGGGCTTCGCCGCCGAGGCCCATCCGGTGATGGCCGCGGCGTGGCGGCGGTTCGGCCCAGGTTGGCGGGTCCTGCGCACGCACCGGGTTGTCGAGGCCCTCGTGCCTGCCGTGCTCGAGCAGCGGGTGACCGGCCGGGAGGCCACACGGGCGTGGGTCGGGCTCGTCACGAGGTTCGGTCAACCGGCGCCGGGGCCGGTGCCACCGGGTCTCGCGGTGGCACCGGATGCTCCGGGCTGGGCGCGGATCCCGAGCTGGGCCTGGCATCAGGCGGGGGTGGACCCGGCACGGGCACGCACGATCACTGCGGCCACAGGGCGGGCGGAGGCCCTGGAGCGACTGTCCGAGCGCCCGATCGAGGAGGCCGGCGGGGCGCTGCGCTCGCTGCCCGGGATCGGTGGCTGGACGGTGGCCGAGGTCGCGGTCCGGGCCTGGGGGGACCGCGATGCAGTGTCCTTCGGCGACTTCCACGTGGCACGGGCAGTGGTGTACGCCCTCACCGGGCGCACCGATGGCAACGACGACCAGATGGCCGAGCTCCTGACGCCATGGGCCGGCCAGCGCGCTCGAGCGGTGCGCCTCCTGCAGCTGCACAATGGGCACACGCCTCCCCGGCGCGGCCCCCGGTCGACGATCACCGACCACCGCGGCTGGTAGCGGGACCCGCCCGGGCTAGCGGTCCGAGGAGAAGCGCACGGCGGTCTCGCCGAGCGCGACCCCGGGCCATACACGCGCCCCGGGGATCAGCTCGTTGCCGGGCCCGATCATGGCGCGGTCACCGACGACGACCCCGTCCAGGCTGGCACCGGCGCCGACCACCGCCCCGGCACCGACGACGCTGTCGCGCACGACGGCCCCGGCCGCGACGACGGCCCCGTCGAAGAGCACCGAGCCGATCACCTGGGCGTGCGGTCCGACGGTGGCCCCCGACCCGACGACGGTCCCACCGCCCAGCTCCGCCTTGCGCGACACCTCCGCACCGGGCATCACGAGGAAGTCCCCCGTGTGCCCCGGCACGGCCGGGGACGGGGCGATGCCGCGCACGAGGTCCGCGGAGCCCTTGACGAACGCCAGCGGGTTGCCCAGGTCCAACCAGTACCCCTCATCGACGACGCCCTGCAGCCGGGCTCCCCCGGCCAGCAGACCCGGGAAGATCTCGCGCTCCACCGAGACGGGCCGACCGGTGGGGATGCCGTCGATGACCGAGCGCCGGAACACGTAGCAGCCGGCGTTGATCTGGTCGGTGATGATCTCGGCCTCGGTCTTGGGCTTCTCCAGGAAGGCCGTGACCCGACCGTCGGTGTCGGTCGGGACCAGGCCGAAGGCCCGCGGATCGGCGACGCGGGTCAGGTAGAGGGTGACGGCGGCGTCCGTCTCGGCGTGCACCGCGAACAGGTGCCGCAGGTCCACCCCGGTCAGGACGTCGCCGTTGAAGACCATGACCGGGTCGTCGGGCCCGGACTGCAGGTGCTGCGCCACGTGCCGGATCGCCCCTCCGGTGCCCATCGGGTGGTCCTCTACGGCGTAGATCGAGCTCCACCCCGAACTTCGCGCCGTCGCCGAAGTAGTCGCGGAACACCTCGGCCTTGTACGAGGTGCCCAGCACGATCCGGGTCACGCCGGCCTCGCGGGCGCGGGCGATCTGGTGCTCGGTGCACGGAACCCCGGCCACCGGGAGCATCGGCTTGGGCGTGTTGATGGTCAGGGGGCGCAGGCGCGTGCCCTGGCCCCCGACGAGCAGGACGGCTTCGGTCATGGGCCCAGAATCCTCCACGGGCGGGGTTCGTGGCCAGCGGGGACGGCGTCCCGGGATCCCCGCGGGTTCACAGCCCTGCGCGACCGGTGACGGCCTCATCGATGCGGATGCGCTCGCCCTGGGCCGGGTCCAGTCCGGTGCCGATGACCACTGACCCCCGATCCAGCAGGGGTTCGATGGCCACGGCGTGCAGCAGCACGGGCTCCGGGGTGTCCTCGTCGACCCAGAGCCGCGCGCCCGGTCGCGGATCCCGGCCGGGCTGGGCCCGCATCCAGTGCTGGGGAACCCCGCCGACCAGCAGGGATGCTGCGGCGCCTGCTCCCGGGTCCGGGCTGAAGTGGTCCGGATGGCCGCGTACCTCGACGCCGATGTCGAGGACGCCCACCGGCACGCCGCCAGGAACGGGCATGCCGAACGCGTCGCACGCGCTCACCAGGACCTCGTCGGCGCCCGCGTCCGCGCCGGCGGCGATCGCCGTGAGCCCCCGCGGACCAACGATGCGCACCTCCACCGGTCCTGGCAGGTCCCGACCCGTCATCGCGCCGACGGACAGGGCCGCCATCACCCAGACCGGGAGCTGCCAGTGCCGGGGCAGGTCGATGCTGACCTCCGCGCCCGGCGCTAGGCCCAACCCGTCGCGCAGCATCGACGACGCCTTGGCCACGGCATTGGCCATGCTGGCCACCGACAGCTCGATCCGGGAGTCGGCACCGTCGTAGTGGGTGACCAGCGGTCGGGTCCGGTCGGGGTACGCAGCGAGCAGCGCGAACGGGGTGTCAGGGCTCACGTGTCAGCACTCACGGGCCCGCTCGGACCCGGTGCCCGCGTCGCCGGGCGTGGTCACTTCTTCACGCGCACGTAGTCGCTGCCCGCCTTCTTCGACCCGACGACGACCCGATACCGACCGGACTTGGTGGCCTTCACGCTCGCGGTCGCCCGACCGGTGGTGGTCAGCCCGGAGGCGACGGCCTTGTACTTCTTCGCCCCGCTGGCCTTGAACTGCACGGTGAAGGGGACCCCGGCGGGCACGGAGCGGTACTTCTTGTCGGTGAACCTGGCCGTCACCTTCGAGGTCACCTTGACCGTCCGGCCCTTCTTGACCGGCTCAGGACTGGCGTTGGTCCGGCTCACCTTCCTGGTGCCCGTGGCTGTGGGCCCCACGGCCGGCTGGGAGGTGGTGATCCCGGGGGGAGCCCAGGCCTCGCCGCGCAGCACCCGGCTGGTGGCACCCAGGACCTGATCACTGAGCAGGGCCGAGGCCACGGTGGTGGTCGTCGCCCGCAGAGTGGGGCGGGCCGTGATGAAGGCCGCCAGCTCGGCGGAGAGCACGGGGCTGGGCGTGAAGAGCAGCGGGACCCCGGCCGCAGCCGCCACGGGGGCGCTGGCCCAGCCTTGCGGGGTCTCCGGGAGCACCATCGCCGACTCGGTCAGCCGGGAACGCCGCGCCGATCACCAGGGACGCCCCGACAGCGTCTGCCGCGGTGAGCCGGTCCGTCGCCCCGGCGGGAAGGGCCGCGTCAGGCAACCCCGTGGAGGCGACGACCGAGTACTGGCGGCCGACGAGGGCCGTCGCAGTCTCGGCCGGCACGGAGCTGGTCCCGGCGATCAGGACCGGAACCCCGCGGGCAGCAGCCAGCGCGGACCCAGCCAGGGCATGTGCGGGGGAACCCTCCGGGGACACGAGGACGGCTGAGCCAGCGGCGCTCATCCGCGACGCGACGACCACGGCGGTCGCGGCACCGGTCGCGCCAGCCAACCGCGTGACGGTCACTCCCAGGGCGCTGACGGCGGCAGCAGTCGCATCCGACACCACCCCGGGACCGCCGACGATGAACACCTCACCCCCGCGAGCCTGGATGTCGGCCGCGACCTCCGGGGCCAGCGACCCTGCCGGCGTGAGGAGCAGCGGAGCCCCCAGGGATCGGGCCAGCGGGGCAGCGACCACGCCCGCAGCCAGTGACTCGGTCCCGGCGTCCGCCGGGCCGGTCAGGACGGCTGCCGCGCTGCCCGGTGCGGAGATCCGGCCCCAGAGCACCGACGTGGCCGCCGCGGATGCGCCTGCGACGCGACTGGCGTTGGCGCACGGGCCCCAGGCGCCACCGGGGGCAGGAGCGATCGTGAGATCCGAGGTGACGGTGGCCACCGGCGTCCCGTCAGCCGCGACCCCGGTCATCCGGACGGTGTAGGTCGCCGGGAGCGCTGGTGCACCCGCTGTGTCGAGGAGATCCCAGGTGAAGGAGATCGGCCCGGGACCGGCCGTGGTGCCGGTGTACGTGCGCACCGGGGTGTCGGAGCACGGGCTCAGGACGTCCGCCGTCCAGGTCACGGCGCGGTTCGCGGCCGAGGTGAACGTGAACGGAGCCGCCCCGGAGGTGATCGTCTGCGCGGCCGGTGAGGGCGCGGAGACCACGACATCGGAGTACGCCGCTCCCATCGCCCGGATCGAGGGCAGCTGGGCCTGCATGTACTTGCCCGGGCATGCGGTGTAGTTGACGGTCTGGTGGCTGGACACCGCGGAGATGCTGGCCGTGGAGCCCTTCGGGTACCGGGTCTTCTTGATGTACCCGGCCGAGACCAACCGGACCGTCGCTCCCGGGTTGACCCCGTGCAGCCCCAGCTTCCAGGCGAACAGCCGGGCGATGGAGTCCTTGATCGCTGCCATGTCCCCCGCTGCCGGGGAGAACGAGTCGAAGTTGCCGAGTGCAACGACCGCGAACGAGTTCTCGTTGAACCCGGCGGTGTGCCCGCCCAGCACGGCTCGATCCATGCCACCGGCGCGCCCCTCGTAGAGCCGGCCGAACCGGTCGACCACGAAGTTGTAGTCGATGTCGGAGTGCTTCAACGACTTCGTGTGGTAGGCGTAGATGGCCCGGACCTGCGACGCAGCCTGAGCCGCGCTGTAGTTGGACGTGGACGCCGTGTGGTGGATGAATCCAGCCCGCACGGTGGGGGTGTAGATCGGTGCCCGGTTGCGCCAGGACTCGTTGGCACCCCACTGGGCGCGCGTCACGATCGGCGGCTGGCCGACGGTGGCCTGGGCCGAGACCCGGCTGCTGCGCAGGTCCGAGGCGGCACTCGGCGCGTTGACGAGGGTCAGTTCCGTGCCCTTGGGCAGCCGCCCGGAGGGGGTGTCGATCCGGACCTGGGCCTTCCTGGCGTTGGTGGTCATCAGCGGGTCGGTGCCCGGTCGGGCCCCCTTCGCCTCCCGGGAACCCGGATCGGGCCCGTGCTCCGGGTCCACATGCAGTGTCGTCCAACGGCTCCATCCGGACTTCTCCTTGACCCGGACCTGCACCGAGGTCCCGGCCGGGAAGGCGGCATCCGCAGTGACCGCCACCAACGACGCGGCCTTGTCGATGGTGACCGACGCGGCGGCGGCGGGCTTCACCGGGACGTCGACAGCCAGGGCGCCGACGGTGCCGTGCTCATGCTCCTCGGGGTCCGGCGCGGCCGCGAGCACGGACCTGGTGACGCCCTTCAGCGGGACGGAGGTCACCGACGGCGCACGCACGTCGGAGGCGGGGGCGGCCTGGACGGGGGCGGCGGCCTGGACGGCGGCGGCGGCCGGCACCGGCGAGGCGGCCTGGACGGGGGCGGCGGCCGGCACCGGACCGAGGGCGGAGAGCCGGGCTGCGCCCGCGGGCAGGGCGGTCACCGCCGGCACGAGGACAGCCAGGCCGAGGGCCAGCCACAGTCGGCCTAGGGGTGTGTGACGGGTTCCGGGCATCTGGGGCCTCCCACCCGGGCGGTCCCACCTCGGGTCGTCGCTCTGCGTGTCGGACAACCGCAGTCTGGACCCGTTCGTCAACGAATCAGGCCATTCCGTCGTGACTTTCTGCTATCGCACCGGGAGTTTACCCATGCTTATCGGACCAGTCACGTACCCTTAGTGCGTGTCGGGTCACTCGAAATCGGGACGCCATCGCGCGCTGCGCGTCATGGCGGGCATGGCCTCGGCCGGCGCCCTGGCACTGACGGTGGCGGCCGGCTCGGCGACGGTGGCGGTGGGCCGGCTCGAGGGCAATGTCACGAAGATCGACATCAGCCACCAGGTCGGCGAGCGCGCGGTCGACCACGGCGACCTCTCCGCCGGGCCTGTCACCTTCCTGCTCATGGGCTCCGACCAGCGCACCGGCAAGGGCAACAAGGGCTACGGGAACTTCGAGGGAGCCCGGTCCGACACCACCATGCTGCTGCACGTGTACCCCGACCGGGACTCGGCCGTCGTCGTGAGCATCCCGCGCGACACAGTTGTCGATCTCCCGGCCTGCAAGGACTCCGACGGCAACGATCTGCCGCCCGTTCGCGACCGGTTCAACGTGGCGTTCGACCGCGGCGGACCGGGGTGCACCGTGAAGACGGTGGAGGCCATGACCGGGCTGACGGTCGACCACTTCGTCGTCCTGGACTTCAACGGCTTCAAGAGGACGATCGACGCCCTCGGCGGTGTCGAGGTGTGCCTGACCCGCCCGCTGCAGGACTCCAAGTCCGGGGTGGACCTGCCCGCTGGTCGGACGCGCGTCACCGGGGAGGACGCCCTGGCCTTCGTCCGCGTCCGGCACAACATCGGCGACGGGTCGGACATCAGCCGGATCAACCGGCAGCAGATCTTCCTGTCGTCGCTGATCCAGGAGGTCACCGACTCGGGGCTGCTGACCGACCCGCTGCGGGTCTGGCGGGTCCTCAACGAGTCGTCCAAGGCGATCGCCACCGACCAGGCCCTGGCCGACTCCGACGGCCTGATCGCCCTCGCGGCCAGCGTGTCCGGACTGCGGCCGAAGGACATCTCCTTCGTCACCCTCCCCTGGTTGCCCAGCGGGGACGGCGCCACGATCGTGACCGACCAGGCCAAGGCCGACGCCATCTGGGCCGCTCTGGCCGCCGAGCAGCCCTGGCCGCCGCCGCCGACCAAGGGCGCGGACGGCGAGAAGCTCACCGAAGCCCCCGACCAGATCACGGTGAACGTGCACAACGCGACGGGTGTCGAGGGCCAGGGATCCCGGGCCGCCGAGGACCTCGCTGCCCAGGGCTTCGTGGTCGGGACCATCGACGCCCGCGAGAAGGTGTCGGCAGCGACCACCATCCGGCATTCCCCCGACCGGCTGGAGGCGGCACGCACGCTGCAGGCTGCCGTCCCCGGATCCGTCCTGCGCGAGGATCCCGACCTGGGCGAGCGTCTGGATCTCACGCTCGGTGGCACCTACGACGGAGTCGACGCGATCCGCGTCAAGGCGACGAGGACGGGGTCGGGGGTCGGCGGGAACGAGCCGAGCACGACCGCCGCCCAGGACATCTGCACCGGCTGAGCCGGCGGACCAGCGAAGGGACGGCCTCGGCCCAGCCGGGGGTCAGGGCCCAGGCGTTGGCGTCGCCACGGCCGGCAGCCGATGGTCCCCCTCCGGCCGATATCGTGTCGTGCGAACCCACTCCCCCGCAGGAGGACCGCGTGGACAAGACCGTCTCCAGCGCCGCCGAGGCCGTCGCCGACATCCCGGATGGCGCACGGCTGGCCGTCGGTGGGTTCGGCCTCTGCGGAATCCCCAGTGCGCTGATCGCCGCCCTGCTCGAATCCGGCGTGACCGATCTGGACGTCGTGAGCAACAACTGCGGAGTCGATGACTGGGGGCTGGGGCTCCTGCTGGCCCAGCGCCGGATCAGGCGGATGACCTCGTCCTACGTGGGGGAGAACAAGGAGTTCGAGAGGCAGTTCCTCTCCGGCGAGCTGGAGGTCGAGCTGACCCCGCAGGGCACCCTCGCTGAGCGGCTGCGTGCCGGCGGGGCGGGGATCCCGGCATTCTTCACCCCGGCCGGGGTCGGCACCCAGGTGGCCGACGGCGGCCTGCCGTGGCGCTACGACGGTGCCGGCGGGATCGCCGTGGCCTCGCCCCCGAAGGAGACGCGCGAGTTCGAGGGCCGGACCTACGTGATGGAGCGCGGCATCACCGCCGACTTCGCCCTGGTCCGTGCGAGCCTGGCCGACACGTTGGGCAACTGCGTGTTCGACACGAGCACCCGCAACTTCAACCCGTTGGCGGCCATGGCCGGGCGGATCACCATCGTCGAGGCCGAGCGCGTGGTCGCCCCCGGGGAGATCGACCCGGCGTCGGTGCACCTGCCCGGGATCTTCGTGCAGCGGGTGCTCCCCCTCGGGCCCGAGGACATCGCTGGCAAACGGATCGAACGACGCACCGTGCGCAAGGAGGCGACGTCCTGATGGCGCTCACCCGTGAGGAGCTCGCCGCCCGCGTCGCGCAGGAGCTCGTGGACGGCCAGTACGTGAACCTCGGTATCGGGCTGCCGACGCTCGTGCCGAACTACCTGCCGGCGGGCGTGTCGGTGGTCCTGCAGAGCGAGAACGGCATCCTCGGCGTCGGCCCCTACCCGACCGAGGAGCAGGTCGACCCCGATCTGATCAACGCGGGCAAGGAGACCGTCACGACACTGCCCGGCGCCAGCTTCTTCGACTCCGCCCTGTCGTTCGGGATGATCCGGGGAGGGCATGTCGATGCCGCGATCCTCGGCGCGATGCAGGTGTCGGCCCGTGGGGACCTGGCCAACTGGATGATCCCCGGGAAGATGGTCAAGGGGATGGGTGGCGCTATGGACCTCGTCCACGGCGCGAAGCGGGTCATCGTGATGATGGAGCACGTGGCCAGGGACGGCTCGCACAAGATCGTCGACGAGTGCACGCTTCCGCTGACCGGGATCGCCGTGGTCCACCGGATCATCACCGACCTTGCCGTTCTCGATGTGACGCCCGACGGGCTGGTGCTGCGCGAGTGCGCACCCGGTGTGAGCGTCGAGGAGGTTCGCGCGGCCACGGGTCCGGCGATCACCGACGCGACCGGCTGATCCGGCGCCTGACCTGGCTGCAGCGGCGGTGGCTCAGCGGGCGTGCGACCGCCAGGGCGCCGGGATCAGAGCCGGCACGCGCGAGGCGTACACGGAGAACTGCCAGCCGAACTTCTCCTGAAGCATCTTGTCCTCGAACTCGGCTTTGACGTGCAGCACGGCCACCAGCGCCAGGAAGGCCAGCACCGACAGGACCCTCCCCGTGGACAGGGTCACGCCCAGGCAGGACAGCAGGACGGCGGCGTACATCGGGTGCCTGATCCAGGCGTAGATGCCGTTCGTGCGCAGCGGGGTCTGCTGGTCCGGAACGGGGTGCACCCGGGTGTCGGACCCCATCGCCAGCAGGGCCAACCCACCGATCAGCGCCGCGAGGCCCAGGCAGACCAGTCCCAGCGGGCGCAACTGGCCCGAACCGATCGTCGGACCCACCGGAAGCAGGCAGAGTCCGATCAGTGCGAACTGGGAGGCGACCAGGACGTTGCCGATGCGGCGGTGCCGTGCGGTCCACTGCATCCTGCCCCTCCCCTCGGCGGCGATCCGCGCATCCGCCCGACGTTCCATCGTCCGGTTCGTTGCCATTGCGGCCTCCCAGCCTGTCCCCTGCATCGGCATGATCACAACCCGAGGCGACGACCTCGGCCCCGCGGCGGAACCCCGCGTCACAGCGCGGGGCCGACCGCTGTCGGGGCGACTTGACGCCCCGACTCGGACGCGCCAGTGACGCGCCCAGTGACGCGCATCACGATGGCACAGGGGAGGGCGACCGCCCCGGATGACGCGCCGGGCACGGGTTGTGCGGCAGAATCCTCCCCGGCTGCTGTCGCATCGTCGGCGTCGGCGTGAGCGTCGGGAAGGACACACGATGGGTCGGGTCAGGTCGTTGGGACTTCGTGCCTCCCGGGGCATCGGCTGGCGGCTGACCCTGGCAGGCACCCGCCTGAGTGCCCGGGCCGTGGCCGAGGGGGAGGTCGAGCCCCGCGGTGAGTCCATCGACGCCTCATCCCTGATCCGCAACGGCTGGACCGCGCCGCCGGTCGACGCCCTGTTCTACTTCCCCGACACCGTCTCGAAGATCTACCAGATCGAGCAGTGGCTGCCGGTCATCGCAGCCCACAGCGGGGACCTCAACTTCGGGATCGTCACCCGGGCGAGGTCGTCCTGGACCGAGCTGATGCGCCACGAGCTGCCGGCGCCCAGCTTCCTGGCGATGCCCCTGCCGGGGCTCATGGACCTCTACCGGGTGCTGCGGCCGAAGGCGATCATCTATCCCAACAACGGGCTGCGGAACTTCCAGTCGCTGATCTGGCCGGAGGCCGTGCACATCCACGTCAACCACGGCGAGTCCGACAAGGTCTCCATGGTGTCCAACCAGGTGAAGGCCTACGACAAGGTGTTCGTCGCCGGCGAGGCGGCCGTGCGCCGCCACCGCGCCGCGCTCACGGACTTCGACGAGTCGACCCTGGTGAAGGTCGGGCGCCCGCAGCTGGACCTCAATCCGGCACCGACCCTGCCGGTGAGCACCCGCCGGACCATCCTCTACGCCCCCACCTGGGAGGGCGAGGACGAGATGAACAACTTCACGTCCCTGGACTGCTACGGCGACGCCCTCGTCGCGGCCCTGCTGGCCATCCCCGACGTGCGCGTGATCTACAAGCCGCACCCGCGCGTGGTGACCAGCTGGATGCCGGCGGTCGCCTCCGCCCACGCCAAGGTCGTGGCACGCATCACGGCTGCTGCCGCCGCGGACCCGGCTGCGGGGCATGAGTACCGAGCTGACGGCGACATCCTGGCCCTGTTCCCGCGGGTCGACCTGCTCGTCTCGGACATCTCCAGCGTCGGCCTGGACTTCCTCTACTCCCGGGCCGAGGCCCCGATCGTGCTCACCGACAGGCGCTCCGACCGGGCCGGGCTGCTGCGCGAGGCGCCGATCGCCGCTGCCTGCCACGTCATCGACGCATCGTCGATCACGACCGCTCAGGCGGACATCTCCCGGCAACTGAACGATGACCAGCATGGCGCGCAGCGGGTCAGGCTGCGGGCGTTCTACTTCGACGACGCCGCCCCGGGTGACAGCACCCGGAAGTTCCACGAGGCTCTGCTCGCCGCCATCGATGAGCACCAGTCCGGCCTGGCGAGGATGCGCTCCCTGGCCGCACACGGCATCTGGCCGGTGGAGTCGTCCTGACGTGGGTGGAGCTGTCCTGAGGCCGGTGTGGCCGCAGTGATCCAGTGCCGGAAATGCCTGATTGAGCGCCGAACCTCAAGGTCGCGATAGGTCGCACCTAACGCGTTGCGCCTTCGGGCGGGGCGGCTTCCCTGCGACAATGGTGCTTTGGCACAGTCGGCACACGGCCGCTGCGCGCGGCCCACACGAGGAGCGTCGATGTCCCAGGTCCAGGTCACCATTCTTGCCGCAGGCATGGGCACGCGGCTGGGCCGGCCCTTCCCGAAGCCGCTGACCCGTCTCGCCAATGGCCAGACCATCATGGAGCAGCAGGTCGACAACATCAAGAGCGTCTTCGGTGACGACGTGCGGATCATGATCGTGGTCGGATTCAAGAACGACAGCGTGATGGAGCACCAGCCCGACGCAGTGTTCGTCTACAACGAGTTCTACGACCAGACCAACACGTCCAAGTCCCTGCTCAAGGCCCTCAAGGCCTCGCACGAGGGCTCGGTGATCTGGATGAACGGTGACGTCGTCTTCGACAAGGTGATCCTGGAGCGGCTCACGCCGTTCATCGTCTCCGGTCGCTCCGCGGTGGCGGTGAACACCTCGGCTGTCGCCGAGGAGGAGGTCAAGTACACCGTCGACGACCGCGGGTACGTCAAGGAGCTGTCCAAGACCGTCGTGGGCGGTCTGGGCGAGGCTGTCGGGATCAACCTGATCGGCGGCAAGGACAAGGCCGCGCTCATCCGCCAGCTCGACGCCTGCGAGGACCAGGACTACTTCGAGCGTGGGATCGAGCTGGCCATCGCGCATGACGGCGTCGAGGTGACGCCGGTCGACATCTCGGACCTGTTCGCCGTCGAGGTGGACTTCGAAGGTGACCTGGAGCGGGCGAACGCCCGCTGAGTGTGGTCCCGCCCGTGGTGGCGGGGTGGCGCCGATGCCAGTGAGGGGAAGGGGAGGCGCATGACGAAGGGCCTACGCAGTACGGGGGTTGCGGTCGGAGTTCTCGGGCTGCTGCTCGGGACGATTGGTGGCAATCCTGCTATGGCGTCTCCCGATGACGAGCTCGTCTGGGAGCAGGGGACCGTCCTGTCGCTCTCCGACGGCGATACGCTGACGGCCCGGTTGACGGCAGGACCCGGCCTTCTCGGCGATCGACGCATCCGCACAATCGGTGTGCAGGCCCCCGAGGTTGGCCTGCCTGCTGAGTGCGGTGCTGCGCAGGCGACAGATCGTCTCAGGGCGCAGCTCCCCCCGGGTGCGCCCGTTCAGGCGCGCTCCGTGCTGGTCACGTCCAACGACGACTACTCCGGCGGGCGCATCGTCCGCTCGCTGTACGGGCAGGACGAGGAGGGCAACTGGTACGACACCTCCCGCGGAACCGTCAGCGACGGGTGGCTCATGTGGTTCCCCCTCGCGGCCGACTCGACGAACAAGCCCGAGTGGGCGCACAACCTCGAGTACCGCGTGCTCGCCGACGACGCCGCGGCAGAGCGCCGAGGACTGTGGTCGGCGAATCTGTGCGGATCCTGGCGGTATCCGGACATGAACGTCCGGGTGTGGGCCAAGTACTACGGGACCAAGACCGTGTACATCGAGAACAACAGCCCGTACGCGATCGACCTGAGCGGGTGGATCATCCGCGATTCCGCGATCAGCGGCTATCGGACGCTCCCGGCCGGCACCGTGATCGCCAGTGGCGCCGTCCGCGAGGTGTACTCGGGTGATCTGAACCTCAACAACCTGCCTGCCTCCAACCCCGCCTTCGAGGGTGACGCCATGTACCTCATGGAACCGGCGGGACCGTTCGGGACCGGGAACCTGCGCGCGTGGTTCCCCTACCCCTGCAATCCCGACAACTGCGGCGATCCGCAGCAGGGTCGGGTGAGCATCACCAACGTGCAGTACACAGAGCCCCCGCTACAGATCCCCAGCGCTCCCGGTTCCGTCGCTGCGACGGCCAGCACCGATGGCACTGGATCGATCAATGTTCAGTGGAAGCCCCCGGCGAACCTCGGCGGCCCGAGCGTGACGTACACCGTCACTGCGACGTCGCCCAACGGCGGGACGATCCCGGACCCGGCGAGCGGGATCACCGGGCTTGAGCACACCTTCACGGGGCTCACCCTGGGCCGGGCCTACACCTTCACCGTGAAGGCGACCAACGGCGCCGGCACGTCGCTGGCATCGGGCGCGTCCGGTGCGGTGACTCCGATTGGCGTGCCCGGCGCGCCGACCGCGGTGAACGCGGAGCCACGCGACACGGCCGCTGTCATCTCCTGGACCGCACCGGTCGTCACTGGTGGCGCTGAGGCGATCGAGTACACGGCGACCGCCACGAACACGGCCGATCCCAGCGATACCAGGACTTGCATGTCTCCCACCGGGGCCACGTCGTGCACCATGCCCCCAACGACGTTGACCAACAACGCGACATACGCAGTCACTGTGAGGGCCAGGAACCCCAAGTTGACGGCGAACAGTGCGGAGTCGTACCCATCGGCCACTGTTGTGCCCAGCCCATACTCGTCGGGGCCCGCAAGCAAACCCGACGCGCCGACGGAGGTGTCAGCCCTGGCCGGCCACGAACGAGTCGTCGTCTCCTGGGTCCGTCCGGCCAACGATGGAGGCCGGCAGATCACCGGATACACCGCGACTGCCGTCGGTGACAACTCCAAGGCATGCACCACCACTTCAGGAGAGACCTCGTGTGTTGTCTCAGGACTCACCCCAGGACTGAGCTACACCTTCCAGGTGGTGGCCACCAACTCGCAGGGAAGCAGCGTCCCGTCAGCGGCCTCCGCTGAAGCGACTCCGTACGGCCCCTATGTCGACGACCAGGGCCCAGACGCGGGAGCCGTGCCGCCCGCTGCCGATCCGTGGATCGGGGGCCAGATGGTCGAGCTGACCGCCTCGGCTGACACCAAGCTCGGTGGCTACGGATTCTGGGACAAGGAATCCTCGAGCTACGTGAACGGTGGAAGCATCGAGGATCGCGCGGCGTACCTGTTCCCAATGGATCAGACGCTGGCGGCCGGACAGAAGCTCCGGGTGCGTTTCGGGGCAGTCCCGAGCCCGCTGCCTGCGACCTCCACCAACACCACCGACCTCTGGACCGGTCAGTCCGGTTTCCTCGCGCCCTCCGGGGACTTCGTCGAGCTGGCCAGCTTGAGTCGGTCGTCGCTCGACTGCAAGGTCACTGCCGGTGGGAGCTGCCGCCCGGCGCAGCAGCTGTCGATCGCGTCCTCGCCAGTCGGTGTCACTGCTCGCACCTCGCCGTCGAGCGTCGCTGTGTACTGGGGAGCCCCGATATCACGGGGCGGCTCCCCCATCACGGGCTACAGAGCGACCGCGTTCGACGCCTCAATCGGCGGGAACGCCATCGCCTCATGCACCGCGGGTGGAGGCGAGCGATCGTGCTCCTTCGGCGCGGGCGTCGGCCCCAAGTACTACGTGGAGGTCGTGGCTCACAATGCCCAAGGCACCTCAGGGCCATCGTGGCGCGTCCTGGCCGCCCCGCGGACCGTGCCCAGCGCACCCGGGTCGGTCTCCGCGTCCGGGACTCCTGGCGGCGTCAATGTCAGTTGGACGCCCGCAGCGGAGAACGGCGCGACGATCACCCAGTACACGGCATCTGCGTACAAGGCCGGCACTGGTGGCAGCCCTGTCGGGAGTTGCACCACCAACAGCGGATCGCTGACCAGTTGCACGATCATGAGGCTGGAGGGCGGCACCCAGTACTTCATCGACGTCGTGGCGACCAACCGGGCTGGCAACGGAGCTCCGAGCAGTCCGCGCGTGGCGGGCACTCCCGGGCCCGGTGGTGCCGTGAGCACCTACTCCAAGGGCAAGGTGACGGTGCGCTGGGATCCCCCGGCGCCTGGCTCCAACACCATCACGGGGTACACCGCAAAGCTGTACACGAAGTCGAAGGGCGGAACCAAGGTCGGGGAGTGCTCCGCTCCTGCGGGGAAGACCAGCTGCACGACGAAGAAGATGAAGAAGAAGCGCAGCAAGTACTACATCGACCTCTCAACGCAGTCGGCCGCGGGAACCTTCACGGTCAAGCCGCGCATCGTCACCGGTCCTGCCAAGAAGGCCTCGAAGCCGAAGGTGACCAGCGCCACGCCGTCGGCCAAGCGGGTCATGATCGCCTGGGCGCCGCCCACGTTCAACGGGTACTCCTACCTGAAGGGCTACGGGGCACGGCTGTACTCCAAGTCCAAGGGCGGCAAGGTGAAGGCAAGCTGCAGTGCCGGACCGTCGACGAGCACGTGCACCACGAAGATCCTGAAGAAGGGCACGTACTACTCAGCAGTCCGGGTCAAGAACTCCAAGGGCTGGTCGAGTTGGTCGAAGCGGGTGAAGGTGGTCGTCCGGTAACGCCCCTTTGCTCCCCGAACCCGGTGGGTCACAGCCTCCAGCGGGTTCGGGGGGTGCGGGTGATGGCCCAGGGTGCGCCGTTGTTGGCGGGCCATGGAGTCCCGGGCGGCGCACCGGGCTCGGGTCGGGGTACTGGATCGTCATGGGACACCGGCACGATGGTCCACATGCCGAGGTCGACCTGACGGTGATGCGCCCAGCAGAGCAGGGCCAGATTCGGCAGATCGGTGGCACCGTCCGACGCCCAGTCGATCACGTGGTGCGTCTGGCAGGCCTCGGCCGGGATCCCGCAGCCGGGGATGATGCAGCCACGGTCGCGTGCCGCCAGCGCGCGGCGCTGGGCGGAGGTCGCAGTGCGGGCGGTGCGACCGACGGCCAGTGGGATCCGGGTTCCCAACAGGGTGGCGGCCAGGGCGGCGATCCGCACCGCTGCCGTGGGATCCAGGGCGATCCCCGACGAGTCCGTGGGTGTGTCGGTCTCCAAGTCGACATGTCCACCGGCGGCCGCGAGGAACTCAGCGACGGTGTCGGGGCAGTGCCCGGTGTCGACGACGATCGGGGTGATCATCGCGTCGCACGCGGCAAACCGCTGCTCGGCTCCCGTGAGGGTGTGCCCGCGCGAGGTGGTCCACAGCTGGTCCCCCAGAACGGTTGACTCGAGAGTCACCGACACTGACACCGGCAGCCCGCCGCGGGTCGGGATCGACCCGGACGCGTGAGCAGCGTTGACCAACGCGACCAGCCCGTCGGCGCGCCGCGCGGACGCCGGCACGTGGTCGGCCTCGCTGCGCAGCCTCTCAGCGAACGCATCGATCGCCGCGATCACCGCCTCCCCCTCCAAACGGGGCAGGATCCCGGAGAGGACGACCGAGTCGGAGGTCAACGCGAACGAGAGCGACCGGCCCCCGTGGGCGTCAGACTCCCCCGGCTCAGGATCCGCTGGCGGAGTGAGGACTCGGATCACCCGCTGCACGAAGTGCGCCACTGCCAGGGGTGACAGCTGCCCCCACCACGGGCCCAACTCCTCGATGACTGCAGCCATCTGATCGGCGTCCAGGCGATCCGCACGGCGCGCCACCGCATGGACGTGCTCGCTGGTGATCACGCCTGAGGCCCAGACCACACCCAGCGCCGGATGGTCCCCCACGAACACGCCGGCCTTGGCCAATCGCCGCGCCCAGCTCGTCGACCATCCACGCGCCAGCAGCATCGCCCCCTCACCGACCAGGGGCAGGCTCCCCGAATGACCGGCTGCGACCATCCTGCGGGCCAGCTCGTACTCAGCCGATGCGACCGCCGAGCACAGCACCTCCACATCGGCGGCCGGCCGCTCCCCGGCTCCCAGGCCCATGCTCGGCAACTCACCGCCTGCCAGGCGAGTCAACTGGGACCACACGTCACCCACCGCCGGTGAGGCCATCGGCACCGCCGCGGCCGCACGAACGTCGGCCAGCACCGGCGGGCCGCCCGCTCCCCGTACCCCCATCGCAACTCCCCCTGATCTCGAACACTTGTTCGAAGTCTACCAGTGGCCGGCGACACCGGACGCGCGCATGCGGAGGCCTGTGGATGATCCCGGGGCCATCCGCGAGCCCACCAACCGGGCATCGGCAACCGTCAGCGGGCGGACCGAGAAGCTGGGGGGGGCGGGTGGTACCAGGGCCGACCCCCTCACACGACCGGCGGACGACCCGCCCTCGTCATGGCCCACACCGTCGACCAGCGCATCGGCCGCCGGTCACCCGGGTCCATGCGCCAACCCTCCCGGAAGCCCTCCCACCATGCGCCACGCGCTTCCTTGTCACGCACGCGCAGCGCGGTGATGACCGCCCAGGTCCCGGTGTAGACGGGGCGCAACGCCAATGGCAGGTTCCGCCGAGCGAGCAGCACTCGGTTGCGGGCGTTCATATGCCAGAACTCGGCGTGGCGTCGCGGGTCGATCACCGGGTGGTGGATCACGATGTCGCCGGCGTACCAGGGGATGTGGCCCGTGTCCCAGACCCGCCAGCAGAGCTCTATGCCCTCATGGGCGTAGAAGAACAGCGCCGGCCAGCCGCCGACCTCGTCGAAGACCGGCCTCCGGATAGCCACGGCGCCTTCCCACAGCGACGTGGCCGGGCTGGGCTCGGCGGGGTCCCCTGTCCGCAGCCGAGGCACCCAACGACCCGGCGCGACCCGACCGGTCGGGTCCTCCACTCTGGGCTGGATCAATCCCACGTCCGGGCGCGCGGCGAACAGATCAGCGAACCGGGCGAGGGTGTCCGGGCTGGCAAGCGCGGCATCGTCGTCGAGGAAGAACAGCAGATCGCCGGACACCTCCGGGACACCCGCGTTGCGCCCTGCGGGAATCCCCACGTTCTCCGGGAGCGCATGCCCGCGCACTCCGGCCGGCAGGTCCACAGGGACCCAGCCGTTGCCCACCACGACCACGTCAACCGTCACGCCCTGCTGCGCGAGCACGGACTCCAGCCCGCGTCTGAGGTCGTCCGGCCTCTGCCCCATCGTGAGCACGACCACCCCGAAGTGCGGTGCCTGTGCGCCCTTCACGCGGAGCTCCGCAGCTTGGTCGACGACAGGATCGCCAGCACGTGACCGACCACTGTCACCACCGCCAGACCCAGCATCACCAGGACCAGCACCCGCGTGACGCCCAGCCCACCAGCCAGCGCGTCGCCGAGTGCGGCGACGAAGGCCAGGATCGTCATCTCCACGGAGTGGAAGATCCGGTTGAACGGGAAGTACCGGACCAGGCGCCGGACCCGAGCGAGCCCGGAGGTCGTCGGAGTGCCCACACCGTCCACGTCCTCCAGCCGCGGAAGTCCAGCGAAGGCCCGGGAGACGTGCACCATGTCGTTCAGCGCCTTGTTGAACATGATCAGCAGCGCGAGGATCGCCCCGGCATACGCGTACCCGCTGGGGGCGCTCCATGAGAAGTCCGAACCGGCAGCCCGGATCCCCAGGCACACCGGGATGACCGACTCGGCCGTGTAGTGCCCGATCTTGTCCAGGAACGTGCCGGCTGGTGAGAAGGTGCCGCGCCAGCGGGCCACCTCGCCGTCGCTGCAGTCCCAGAGCATCTGCATCTGGCCGAGCAGGAGTGCCAGGACCGCACCGGGGATGCCGGGTATGAGCAGGGCGAGGCCGGCCGAGGCGCCCGTGGCGATCATGAACCAGGTCACGGTGTTGGCCGAGACCCCCGTCGGGAGCAGGGCGCGGGTGAGGTAGGGCGAGATGCCGCGCAGGTACACGTCGGCGACCCAGTGCTCGGAGTTCTTCCGCCCGCGGACGGCCGGCGGCTGGGTGACGGCCCGCAGCTCGGCGATCGTCGGGCGCTCGGGGCGGTCGGGCCGTTCCGCGCGGTCGGAGGCTTGCGGGCGGTCGGGCCCCTCAGGACGCTCGGGGCGCTCCGCATCCTCCGCGGGCTCGTCCAGGTCAGGCATGGGACCCATCCTTGCGCGTCATCAACCGGACCCACTGCACGGACGCGACCACCACGAAGAGGATCCCGAGGGCCACGCTGCCCCACGACAGCAGGCCGACCAGCGCAGTCGCCCCCAGCGCGGCCGCCACGAGCACCAGGATCGTCCGTCCGTCCCATCCCAGTCCCGCCACGACCAACCACCGCGGAGGCGCGGAACCGCCCAGTGCCCGGTACAGCGTGTCGTAGTGGTGGAAGGCAACCACGAATGCCCACGCGAACAGCCACGCCCCCGCGTCGGGCGCGATCAGCGCGGCGACCGCCCACACGGCACCGAGCTCGACGACGCGCATCCCCGCCGGCCAGGCCCACCCGGAGGCGCGGGCCAGCGGCTGACGGCCGGCGAGCAGCAGGTCCCAGACAGGTTGCCCGAGGGGCCCGAGGTCCAGTTGTGGCTCGAGCAACCAGGCGCCGCTGCGGTCGGGCGGCTGCCGCCACGTCCGCGCTCGCAGGACCCGCCCCGCGGTGGTGTAGGTCAGCGCGACGAGCCCGAGGACCAGCATCAGCCCCAGCGTCCACCGGGGGCCGAGAGTGATCGCCCCGACCGACAGGATCAGCCAGCGCTCACCGATCGGCATGCTCAGGACCTTCTTGGCCCAGCGCACCCGGCCGTTGCCGGTGAGCTGGGCAGCACGCGCCAGGGTGGCGCCCGAGCCGGCCGCCCCGCCGTCGAAGGGATCCACGATCGGGCGCGGGGCCACCCAGGACTCCCGGATCCGCTGCACGCGGGAGAAGTTGTAGTCCGCGACATGCCGGACGGTCTGCAGGATCATCACCAGGGCGGCGAGCAGCCAGATGTCGCTGCCCCTGCGCGCCGAGCCGGCAGCCAGCCCGGCATAGGCGGCGTACTCCTTGACCCGGTCGGTCGACGCGTCGATCCAGGCACCCAGGTCGGAGAACGAGCGGGTGAACCGCGCCACCTCCCCGTCGACGCAGTCGATGATGAGCGAGCCCTGCATGAGCAGGGCGCCGGCAAGCAGGCCCCACCACGATCCGGTCGCGAAGGACAGCGCGGCGACCAGCCCCACCCCGAGGGAGAACAGCGAGATCTGGTTGGGCGACAGCCCCAGGCGCAGGGCGAGTGCGGTCAGCGGCTTCGACGCCTTTCGCAGGACGAAGGTCGAGTAGAAGCCGTCATCGGGGCGGTTCGCCCGCTCGAGCAGGACCCGGGCCTCGTCGATGCCCGCCAACTCCGCCTGGGCCATCGCGCGCTGCTCGGCCGTCCCCCCACGCAGCACGGGGCCCACGGACCAGACGGCCCCCATCGGGACCTGCGCCCGGACCAGCGCGACCAGCGCCAGGTCGATCGGATCGGCGACCCAACCGTGGGCGTCCGCGGCTGCGGCCGCATCGATCAGCGCCCCGGTGGCGCTCGGGACGTCGCTCGCGTCGATGACCAGCGCGCCCAGCGACACCCCCGTGGGCGAGGTGACGTCGTGGACCGCCGAGCCAGCGCTGGCGATCCGCCTCTGCGCGACCCGGACCGGGGCGGCATCCCCCACCCCCTCCAGTCCGACCGCCGCCACCAGCGCACCCGAGCGCACAGCCGGGTCGTCAACGAGCTGTCCGAGTGCGGCATCCGCGACGATCAGGTCCGCGTCCACGATCAGGGTCCGACCGGCCAGCCCGTCGGACAGGGCGGTGAGCTGTCCGGCGCATCCACCCTCACCCAGCACGACGACGTCGAGGACGCCCAGGCGGGTCAACCGCCCGTGCATCGCCGCCACCGCATCGGGGCCCGCAGCCCCCGGTCGGACGAGCGCCCTCACGCCTCGAGCTCGCGCAGTCCGGGCGGGGATGTCAGGAAGCCGGACCCCCACGCGCCGTGCATGGTGGCGTAGACCAGGGGCAGCCGGGCATGCGCCGCCATCGGCAGCCCACGACCACTCACCACAGCGCCCGCGGTGATCAGCGCCACGTAGCCGGCCGGGGCCAGCCAGCCGACGCGCAGCGCTCGCGGGCCGACCGTGGACCCGACGAGCCCGGCGGCCGTTCCCGCGACCACGCCGACCACCGCCACCGGAGGCGCGAAGTAGCGCAGGGCGGAGACCCGGGACGCGGTCTCGGGATGGCGGCGCATCACCTCACGACGCCACCGCCCGTAGTGGAAGTACTGGTTCGCCAGGGATCCCGCATCCGGTCGCGGACGGTAGGTGACCACCAACGCCGGGTTGAACCAGACCAGGCCACCGGTCTCCCGGATCCGGTGGTTCATCTCCCAGTCCTGGGCCCGCAGGAAGGTCTCGTCATACCCGCCGACCCGCTGCAGGGCGGACTTTCGGAAGCACCCGAGGTAGACCGTCTCGGCCTCGCCCTCGCCGCCCCCAATATGGAAGGGGGCTGCACCGACTCCCATCGGCGTGGTCATGGCCCGGGCGACCGCCTGCTCGAACGGTGTCTCCCCCTCGGCCTGCATGACCCCACCGACGTTGTCCGCGCCGGTGCGCACCAGCGTCTCGACAGCAGTGGACACATAGTCCGCGGGCAGGATCGCGTGCCCGTCGACCCGGACGACCACCTCGTAGCGCGAGGCATGGATCGCCGCGTTCAGCCCCGAGGGGGTCCGCCCGCTCGGGTTGGGCACGAGGACGATGCGGTCGTCGACCGCCTGGAGCCGGCGCGCCACCTCGTCGGTCCGATCGGTCGAGGGCCCGAGGGCAAGGACGATCTCCAGGGGCCCCGACCAGTCCTGGGTCAGGATGCCCGTGACGGCGTGGGTCAGGTGCCGTTCCTCGTTGAGCACGGGCATGACCACGGAGACGCCATCCGGCCACGCTGACGCTGTGGGTTCGGCCATGCCCGCGACGTTATCGGAGCCGGACCCGCGAGGCGAGGTCCGCGCGCTGTGGCGAGGCGATGTCAGGCCCCGTGGCTACCGTGGCCGCTCCGGGGCGCCGGCGTGGGCGGATGGGGTGGGCGGCGCGGGCGCTCGGCCCCTGGCAGCCGGCCCGGGAGGCCAGGGAACGGAAGGCGAGGGAAGGAGAGGGAGCCCTGTGACGACGACCACCGGCCTGGACCTGCCGATCACCGCCAGCTTCCCGTGCCGGGCCTCGCCGCGGGCGAAGGCAACGCGGCATGAGGTCCTGATCGCCGAGGACTGGACGGTGCGCACCGCGCACGATGAGGACCTCGAGCGGATCGCCGCCGCATTCGGCGGTGGAGTGTCCTGCATGCCGGCACTGCGGGCGGTGCTGCCCGGGTTCCGGATGTGGTGGGAACGGGCCACGCGCCAGCCCGGCCTGCTGACCCGCTCACCGGACCGGGGCGCGACCTGGTTCTGTGTCGACGGCGCGCCCGCCTGCTGCCCGGCCCGCGGATTCGCCGACGCTGCCGCAGCCGCTGCGCACAGCCGGAGCGTGGCGCACGTCGCGGTGGCGAGCACCACGTCCGTCCGGGACCTCCGGGCCCTGGTCCGCGGGCTGGGACCGGCCGAGGATCCGCCACCACCCGCAGGCAGCGGAGACCCCCTCATCGAGAGGGCCTGGGCCTGTGGGCTGCAGCCCTCCGTCGTGCACGACCTCCGCGACCAGCTGGCCGCAGTCGGAGCGCCCGAGCCGGACCTGGGGCTGCTGCTCGCCCTCGTCCACAGCGGAGCGGACCCGGCGTGGGTGGCCGCCACTGCCGGCGACGGCGACCCCTCGACCACCGAGTGGGTGGCCTGGACGCGCACCGTGCTGGATCAACGGGATCCCGAGGCACGTCGCCGGTGGCTGGCCACCGGCGCGCGGCGGGTGGACGTCGTGACCCTGTCGATGGCCGGCTACCGGGCGTCCGCTGCCCAGGAGGTGGCGCGCGGGTGGGGCATCTCCGTGCCCGGGGCTGCCCAGCTGCTGGGACGGTGGGTGCACTCGGGCTACGCCCCCTCCCCCGATCAGCTCGCCTGGGTCGGCCTCGAGGGCGTCGGATTCCCACCGGAGCCGCCGGCGCCCTCCGCCGTCGAGCGAGTGGCCCGCGCACTGGGCAGTCGTCGTCCGGACCGGGTGGAGCGGACTCACCTCGCAGTCGCCGTGGCCCGCTGGGGAACGGTCCCCGACACAGTCGCGAGGCTCCGCCGTGTCGGCGACGCCGAAGGGACGGGACCGCAGCAGCGCGCCCACGAGGGTGCCGGGTGACACCCCACCTGACCCGGCTCTCGGACCTGCCCACCGGGATTCGCCTGAGAGAAGTTGCGGTGCTGGACCGGATCCACAGGAAGGCCCGCGTCGTTGTGATGCGATTCACGCAGCACCTTCGGCTCCGGGGTGGTGGGCACCCGGCTGGGTGTCGTATGGTTCAACCAGTTCGGACGTCACTGCATCCCCCGTCGGTGGCGTCCGAACGCTTCTGTTGCCCGAGGACGCCGGCGACCGCACTCACGCCCGGTGCGAGCGCGGCGGCTACCCTGTCGATCCATGTCCCCAGCGCTGAACACAGCCCTCGCGCTCCTTGCCCTGGGATTGGCGATCGCGGCGATCGTGCTGGCCACCATCGCGAACCGCCGGTGGGCGCAACGGCCCGTGGCCGGCGGCGGACCTGGCCGGGTCCGCTCGCGGGACGTGGCCCACCGATCTCCCCTGGTGTCCTCCGCAGCCGAACTCGACGCTGATGGGGCCAGCGCTGCCGATCGTTCCGAGCCAGACGACCGTGCCGAGCGTGCCGGACGAGACGTGCGCGACGACCGGGAGGTGCTGGCCACCGTCCTTGCGTCGCTGCGCGACCAGGTGGACGGCCTGAGCACGCACATCGAGGAGCTCGGCGCCCAGTCGGTGACCGTCCGATCCGACATCGAGGCCCTGCGCGAGCACGTCGACGTTCTCACCGAGCACGCGGACGAGGCCCGGGACCCGACCGCCCTGCGCCATGTCGCACTGGTCCGCTACGACGCCTTCGCCGACGTCGGCGGCCGGCTGTCCTACAGCGTGGCGCTTCTCGACGACACGAGCTCTGGGCTGGTCCTGACGACCCTGGCAGGCAAGTCCGACGTGCGGACCTATGTGCGGACGATCTCAGGCGGCACGCCCGACGGTAACCTGACCGCCGAGGAGCAGCAGGCGATCGATGCAGCAGTGGGGAGTCGACAGTGACCGTCGTGGCCTTCCAGGGCGAGATGGGCGCGAACTCGCACATCGCCATCAACGAGGTGTACCCGAGCGCGACGCCGATGCCGTGCGCCACCTTCGAGGACGTCTTCGCTGCCGTCGCGGACGGGACAGCCCCGCTGGCGATGATCCCGATCGAGAACTCCTTGGCTGGCCGCGTCTCGGACATCTACCACCTGCTGCCCGTCGCCGGGCTGGCGATCGTCGGCGAGCACTTCCTGCCGATCCGCCACCAGCTCCTGGGGGTGCCCGGCGCCCGGGTCGAGGACCTGCGCACAGTGGAGAGCCATGTGATGGCCCTGGGCCAGTGCCGGGACGCGATCCGACGACTCGGGCTGACCCCGATCGTGGCTGCCGACACCGCCGGGTCCGCACGCGAGGTCGCCGAGGTGGCCGACCCCTCGCGGGCGGCGATCGCCTCGGCGCTGGCGGCCCGCACCTACGGCCTGGACATCCTCGCCGAGAACATCGAGGACGCCGACCACAACACGACCCGCTTCCTGGTCCTCGCCCGCGAGCCCGAGGACATCGAGCCCGGCGATGGGCCGCTGATCACCACGCTCGTGTTCCGGGTGCGCAACGTCCCCGCCGCCCTCTTCAAGGCCCTCGGCGGCTTCGCGACCAACGGCGTGAACATGACCAAGCTCGAGAGCTACATGCTCGACGGCCACTTCTCCGCGACACAGTTCTACGCCGATGTGGACGGCCATCCGGCCGATCGCGGGCTTGCGTTCGCCCTCGAGGAGCTGGAGTTCTTCTCGCACGAGGTGAGCATCCTGGGCACCTACCCGGCCCACCCGTTCCGGGCGTCGATGGACTGAACGCAGCCGGGCGGCAGGGCGGCTCGGCAGCTCAGGTCCGAGGCCGCACCGCCGGACGAGGCGCGAACCACCACGCAGCCAGGCCGCCGGCCATCGCCCCGGTCAGGTGCGCCTGCCAGGAGACGTTCGACGCCACCGCCCAGGGCAACGCACCGAGCAGCAGGGTCCCGTAGACGATGAGCACCACGACCCCGACCAGCAGGTCGCGCCAGTGCCTCGTACGGATGCCGGCGACGAGCAGGTACCCGAGGTAGCCGAAGACCAGCCCGCTCGCTCCGATCGTCACCGTGTTCGGCGGGGCGATGAGCCACGTCCCCAGGCCGCCGAGGACCACCACGACTCCCGTGA
The DNA here is from genome assembly GCA_963747335.1 of uncultured Actinomycetes bacterium. Classification (GTDB taxonomy): domain Bacteria; phylum Actinomycetota; class Actinomycetes; order S36-B12; family CAIYMF01; genus Prado023. The sequence continues at coordinate 408,967 of CAVVEV010000012.1, forward strand.
CCTTCCAGAACACTGCCCGTCCACCGGTCGCCACGAGCGTGCCCAGGACCAGCAGCGGGATGGTGTTGGACAGCAGGTGGTCGAACCCGCCGTGCAGCAGCGGCGCGAACAGGATCCCGAGCAGGCCCTCGGACTCCCGCGGCTGGATCCCGCCGTTGTCGAGCCATCCGCGAAGCAGGACGTCGACGGTCTCGAGGATCCACATGACCGCCAGCAGCATCAGGGGCGGACCTGCAGGGCCGAGACGGTCCACGGCCCGTCGGCGTGCCGGCGCCGGCTCGACGGTCATCGGCACGCCGCCAGGATCGTCTCCAATAGCCGCCCGACGCCGTCGTCGGCGTTGCTGGGGATGACGTGGTCGGCCGCCTCGCGCGCCGAGGGATGCGCGTTGGCCACGGCGTACCCGGTGCCCGCGGCGCGGATCAGGGCGATGTCGTTGGGCATGTCCCCGACCGCGACCGTGCGGCTCACGTCGATCCCGCGCAGAGCGGCGACCTCGAGGAACCCGATCCCCTTGTCGATCTCACCGGACATGATCTCGATCAGGACCTCCTTGGTCCCGGAGTGGGTGATGTGCAGCGCGCCGGCGAACTCCGCCTCCGCCAGGGCGAGCAGGGAATCCGAGTCGTGGCCGGTCCCGGCCGGGGGCGCGGCCAGGAGCTTCACCGGCTCACCGCGCACGATGAGGTCCAGCACGTCGCCGCTCTCGACGCCGGGCATCCGAGCCCACGGCGGGTCGTAGTCCGGCTCGAATCCGACGACGGTGAGCTGGTCGAGGTCGTCGGCTCGGTCTGCGCCCTCGATGAGGCGCTCGAGTGCGAACGTGATGCCGGGGACGAGCTCGCGCAGGCGCAGCGCCACGGATGTGGCCAGCTCATGCTCCATCGCGGTCCGGCGCACGAGTCGCTCCTCGGCAAGGTCCACGACCAGCGCCCCGTTGGCGCAGACCGCCATCCCGGTGTGGCCCGTCTGGGCGATGATCGGGCGCAGCCAGCGCGGCGGGCGACCGGTCACGTAGACGAAATCCACGCCCGCGTCGGCCAGGCGCGGAATGGCCGCGAGGCTGCGCGGGCCGACCGCGAGGGTCGGGGAGAGCAGGGTCCCATCGAGGTCGGAGCCCACCATGGCGACGTCCGTGGGCACGGGAATCGGGGAATCGAGGTCCACCTCGACGTGACCGCCCGGGCGCACGCCGATGTCATCGGGCAGGACCTCATCGGCCACGGGCAGGTCCTCCTCCGGGCTGCGTCGGGAGGTCCGATGCGGGCTGTCGGCCATGCCCCGATCCTTACACGCCGGGCGCGGACACGCCCCCGGTCGGCGCGAGCGCTGACGGGCGGTCACCGTTCCCGCCGCACTCACGCCCGCCGCGGGCGGGAGGCGCAGCGGATCAGGCAGGGGGTTCGAGGCTCGTCCGGCCGCCGAGGAACGGCTGCAGGGCCGCAGGGACGCGCACGGTTCCATCAGCCTGCTGGTGGTTCTCCAGGATCGCGATGATCGTCCGCGGGATGGCCACGAGCGTGCCGTTCAGTGTGGCCAGCGGGCGGACGGTGCCGTCGGCTGCACGCTCGCGCACACGCAGCCGGCGGGCCTGGAACGTGGTGCAGTTCGAGGCTGACGTGAGCTCCCGGTAGCGGCCCTGCGAGGGGATCCACGCCTCGCAGTCGAACTTGCGGGTCGCGCTGGCACCGAGGTCCCCGGTGGCGACGTCGATCACGCGGTAGGGCAGCTCGAGGCTGTCGAGGAATGCCTTCTCGAACTCCAGCAGGCGCGCGTGCTCGGCCTCGGCTTCCTCGAGCGCAGTGAAGGAGAACATCTCCACCTTGTCGAACCAGTGCACCCGGAAGATGCCGCGGGTGTCCTTGCCGTATGTGCCGGCCTCGCGCCGGTAGCACGGGGAGTAGCCGGCGAACCGGCGCGGCAGCGAGTCTGCGGGCAGGATCTCGTCGGCGTGGTAGGCCGCCAGCGGGACCTCCGCGGTGCCGACGAGGTACATGTCGTCGGCCTCGAGGTGGTAGACATTCTCGGCAGCCTGGCCCAGGAACCCAGTGCCTTCCATCGCGGCAGGCTTGACCAGCGCCGGGGGGATGATCGGGGTGAGCCCGTTGGCCGTGGCCTGGGCCATCGCGAGGTTGATCAGGGCGAGCTCGAGCAGAGCGCCGATGCCGGTCAGGAAGTAGAACCGCGAGCCCGACACCTTCGCGCCGCGCTCCACGTCGATCGCGCGCAGCGCCTCACCGATCTCGAGGTGGTCGCGGACCGTGATGCCCTCGGCTGCGAAGTCCCGGATGGTCCCGCGCTCCTCGAGGACCGTGAAGTCCTCCTCGCCACCTCGCGGGGAGTCCGGGTGCACGAGGTTGGAGATCGCCAGGACGAGCTCGTCGGCGCGCGCGGTGGCCTCGGCGCGCTGGGCGTCGGCCGCCTTGACCTCCTCGGCCAGGTCCTTGGCGCGCGCCAGCAGCGCGGGCTTGTCCTCGGCGGAGGCCTTCGCGACCTCCTTGCCCAAGCCCTTCTGCTCGTTGCGCAGTGCGTCGAAGCGGGTGCCGGCGTTGCGCCGGGCCTCGTCGGCGGCAAGCAGCTCGTCGACCAGCCCGGGGTCCTCGCCGCGGGCGGTCTGCGAGGCGCGGTACAGGGCGGGGTCGTCACGGAGCAGGCGCAGGTCGATCACGAGCGCACAGCCTACGCGTCCCGCACGGCGGTCGAGGCCGGGCGACGGCGCCCGTACAGAACCGCGCTGTGTCATCGATCCAGCAGTTGGATTGCCCGATCGATGACACAGGGGCAGGGGGTCAGCGCGCGGACACAGGGGCAGGGGGTCAGCGCGCGCTACAGGTAGGGGCCGCTCGTGCCGCCGCGACGGTGCCCGTCGGGGTTGGGCGCCGGCAACGGCTCGGGCTCGGCGGTGATAGCTGCCCGGCGCATCTGCTCGAACTGCGCGCGGGCAGCCATCTGCTGGGCGAAAAGGGCGGTCTGGATCCCGTGGAACAGGCCCTCGAGCCACCCCACGAGCTGGGCCTGGGCGATCCGCAGCTCGGCGTCGGTCGGGACGCTCTCGGAGCTGAACGGCAGCGACAGCCGGTCGAGCTCCTCAACGAGCTCCGGCGCCAGACCGGACTCCAGCTCGACGATCGAGCGCTGGTGGATGTCGCGCAGGCGGGCGCGCGAGGCGTCATCCAGTGGGGCGGAGCGGACCTCCTCGAGCAGCTGCTTGATCATGGAGCCCACCCGCATGACCTTCGCCGGCTGCTCGATCAGGTCGGCCACCGACGGCTCGTTGGACTCCTCCGCGGTCGCGATCGGCTGGCCGTCGGGCCCAACGATGACGATCTGGCCGGGGCTCTCCTCGTCACCGATGGTTTCGTCTGGCTGCTCAGTCATGGAACCATTGTCGCCCCCGCACCTCGCGGCCCGCGCCCCAGGAGGCTGGATGCTGCACAGCTGGCTCACGCCGAAGGCAGCCGTCCGCGACGTGGGCGAGCACGGCCACGGGTCGTTCGCCCTCGAGGCGATCCCCGCTGGTGAGGTCGTGGCTGCGTTCGGTGGGTACGTGGTCACCAGTGACCAGCTCCCCGACTTCGACGACGCGCGGGTCTCGCGCTCCATCCAGATCGCCGACCAGCTGTACCTGCTCGCCTCGCCCGAGGTGGAGGACGGGGACCTGATCAACCATTCGTGCGACCCCACGTGCGGGCTGCAGGGCGATACGGTCCTGGTCACGAAGTACGACCTCCCCGCGGGGGAGGAGCTGACCTTCGACTACGGGACGTGCGATGCCAGCCCGTACGACGAGTTCGACTGCGCGTGCGGCGCACCGCGGTGTCGGGGCCGGGTGACCGGCGACGACTGGCGGGACCGCGACTTCCAGATGCGCAACAACGGCTGGTTCTCGCCGTACATCGCCCGCCGGATCGCGGCCCAGCACGGGCGCACCGGGGCCGCACCGCTGTAGGTCGACGGGTCGCCCTGGCGGCACGTCAGCGAAGGTGACCCGTCGCCGGCACCGCGTCACCTGGGCACCGGCCGCCGTTGGAGCCGTCGCGATCCACTCCGGCGTCCGTTCACCGCTCGACGCCCGCGACGGCGTACATTTCCCCCCGTGGCCGACCTGGGGAACCTGTTCGAGGAGGAGACGACCGGCGAGTCGCGCGTCGCCTTCCCGACCCGCAGGCTCAGCGCCCGACGCTCGCTGGGCGTGCGGATCGTCATCGCCGTCAGCTGCTTGGTGTTCACCGCCCTTCTGGTCTACCTCGAGCGAGACGGGTACAAGGACGCCGCAGACGGCTCGATATCCATTCTGGACGCGTTCTACTACGCGACTGTCAGCCTGTCGACGACCGGTTACGGCGACATCACGCCGGTCTCGGACGAGGCGCGCCTGACCAACATCCTCGTCATCACGCCCCTGAGGTTCATCTTCCTGATCGTGCTGGTCAGCACGACCGTCGAGGTGCTCACGCAGGCTGCCCGGGAGCGATCGCGGGTCAACCGCTGGAGGAAGCGCATGAAGGACCAGACCGTGATCGTCGGCTTCGGGGTCAAGGGGCAGGCGGCCCTGCGCTCACTGCTCGCCCACGGACTGGACCCCCGCACCGTGGTCGTCATCGCCGCGGACCGCTACGCGGTGGCCGAGGCCACCCGGCAGGGCGTGACCGGCGTCGTCGGCGATGCGCGCAGCGAGCAGGTCCTGCGCGACGCGGGCATCCCCGAGGCGCGCCGGGTGATCGTCGCCGCAGACCAGGACGACACCGCGATCATGGTGACGCTGCGCGTGCGGGCGATGGCCCCGGGGGCGACGATCGTGGCTGCCGCCCGGGAGGCCTCGGCCGGCGACCTGCTGCGTCAGAGTGGTGCCGACCGGGTGATCACCCACGCGGAGTCCGCAGGGAACCTGATGGGCCTGTCGTTGCTCTCGGCCAACGTCGGGGAGATGATCGAGGATCTCATGGACACCGGCCGCGGACTCGAAGTCGTGGAGCGGCCGATCAGCCGGGCCGAGCTCGGCCTGAGCCCGGCCGACATCCAGACCGGGGGGGATCTCGTGCTGGCGGTCGTGCGAGGTGAGGACGTGATCCGCTTCGACCAGGGGGGCGTCCGGGTGTTCCAGCCCGGCGATCGCGTGGTGGTCATCCGCAAGGCGCACGACGGGGTCGCCCCGCCAGCCGGCTCGGGATCGACGGCGGGATCGGCACAGCCCAGACCTGCCCCGCGGTAGGCACCGGAGCCCGCTGGTCGGCAGGCCGGTCGGTGTCGGCCTGGTCGGCCGGTCGGTCGGTGGGCTGGTCTGCCGCTGGCCCACCCACGTGGCCCGGCGCTCAGTAGCGGGGCAGCGGCCCTGCGGCCAGCACCTCGAACAGCTCGCGCTCGTTCAGGGTCGAGAGGTCGTAGGTCATCTCGAAGCCCTCGGAGAGGTCCAGGTGGGCCCGCGTGCGCCACCACGCGCGGGTCACGGAGTCGTCGGCGACGCAGGTGATGTCCGCGGCGTCATCGAGTTGACCGAGGTACACCGTCCCGGCCGGGGGCTGCTGGCCGGCCTTGAGGACCGCCGCGCCGTGCTCGGTCAGGAGCACCGTGATGTCGCCACGGGCCTGCGCCAGCGTGCGCAGGTGGGCCTGGGCGGCGGGGGTGGCAACGACGTGGGCGGGGGTCTCGTCAACGGTGAACATGTACCTGTCTTCCATGTGAGGGAACATTCATGTAAGGCAAGCATTGCCATGGATGGCGGCGACAATCCAGCTACTGGCGGGTTCTACCGATGGGTAGTGTCGGCGGGCTCGACGACGCCCACGAGCCCGTGGCGCCGGGATCGCCCGGGGGGTCGGTGGATCGTCGTGCCCGGGGAGCCGTGGGGCAGCCCGGCGAACTTGACGCTGGTGTCAACTTGACGCTAACGTCAAGTTTCGTGAAACCGGTGATGCGCACGTCGGTGGACCCCCGCTCCGAGTCGTTCCGAGCCAACCGGGACGCGATGACGGCGGCCCTGGCCGAGATCGAGAAGCTGAACGCGACGGTGGTCACCGGCGGTGGCTCGTCGAACCCCGAGAAGGCCGCCAAGGCGGTCGCCCGGCACCGTGATCGCGGCAAGCTGCTGCCCCGCGAGCGGATCGCCGCCCTCCTCGACGCGGACAGCCCGTTCCTCGAGCTCTCCCCGCTGGCGGGCTGGGGCTCCAAGGACGAGCTGGGCGTGGGCCTGGTGACGGGTATCGGCTGGGTCAACGGCGTCGAGTGCCTGGTCAGTGCCAACGACCCCACGGTCAAGGGCGGGGCCCAGAGCCCGATGACCATGCACAAGGCCCTGCGCGCCATGGACATCGCCGAGCGCAACCGCCTGCCGCTGGTCAACCTCACCGAGTCCGGTGGCGCGGACCTGCCCAACCAGGCCGAGGTGTTCGTCCCGGGCGGGGCGAGCTTCCGCAAGCTGACCCAGATGTCGGCGGCGAACATCCCGACGATCACCCTGGTGTTCGGCTCCTCGACCGCCGGGTGGGGCCTACGTGCCCGGCATGAGCGACTACATCGTCATGCAGAAGCAGTCGGCGAAGGTGTTCCTGGCCGGACCGCCCCTGGTGAAGATGGCGATCAACGAGGACGCGATCGAGGAGGACCTCGGCGGCGCGGAGATGCACGCCCGGGTCTCCGGCCTGTCGGACTACCTCGCCGAGGACGAGCTCGACGCCCTGCGGATCGGGCGCACGATCGTCGGCCACCTCAACTGGCGCAAGCTCGGCCCCGCGCCCCGGGTCGCCGCTCCCGAGGCCCCGGTGCTCGATCCCGAGGAGCTGCTGGGCATCGCCAGCTCGGACGTCCGGGTGCCGTTCGACACCCGCGAGATCATCGCCCGTATCGTCGACGGCTCCCGGTTCGAGGAGTTCAAGGCGCTCTACGGCTCGCAACTGGTCACGGGTTGGGCGGAGCTCGCCGGCTACCCGGTCGGGATCATCGCCAACAACGGGATCCTGTTCAGCGAGGAGTCGCAGAAGTCCGCGCAGTTCATCCAGCTGTGCAACCGGCACGACACCCCGATCCTGTTCCTGCAGAACACCACCGGGTTCATGGTCGGCACCCGCTACGAGCAGCGCGGCATCATCAAGGACGGCGCCAAGCTCATCAACGCGGTGTCGAACTCGACGGTCCCGCACATCACGCTGATGGTGGGCGCCTCGTACGGTGCCGGCAACTACGGGATGGCCGGTCGTGCGTTCAACCCGCGGTTCGTGTTCACGTGGCCGAACCACCGGATCGCGGTGATGGGACCCAAGCAGCTCGGCGGCGTCATGGAGATCGTGGCCAAGCAGAAGGCCGAGAAGCTCGGCATCCCCTGGAGCGATGAGCAGTTCGCGCCGATGCGTCAGGGCCTGGAGGACCAGGTCGAGCGGGAGTCCACCGCCCTGTTCGCCACGGGCCGGGTCTGGGACGACGGGATCATCGACCCGCGGGACTCCCGGACCGTCCTGGGCTTCGCCCTGTCGGCGATCCACTCCAACGAGGTGAAGGGGACGTCGAACTTCGGCGTCTTCCGGATGTGAGGCGCGAGATGGCACCCGAGAGCACCCCCACCACCCCTCCTGTCGCCGCCCCGCCACCCACCCCCGCTTCTGTCAGGGATCCGGTGCGTCCGACGAACCAGGTCCACGCCACAGAGGGAGCCCACACTGCGGGGAGCCGCCCCAGCCGCCCGATCCGGAGGATCCTCGTGGCCAACCGGGGGGAGATCGCGCGCCGCGTGATCCGCACCGCCCACCGGATGGGCCTGCAGGCCGTCGCGATCCACTCCGACCCGGACGCGGGTGCGCCGTTCGTCCGGGACGCCGACCTCGCAGTGGCGATCGGTGGGCGGACCTCGGCGGAGTCCTACCTGGTCGCTGAGAAGGTCCTGGACGCCGCACGCCGGTCCGGCGCGGACGCCATCCACCCCGGCTACGGCTTCCTGTCGGAGAACCCGGTGTTCGCCCAGGCGGTCGCCGATGCCGGGCTGGCGTGGATCGGGCCGACACCGGCGTCGATGAACGCCATGGCGCTCAAGGTCGAGGCCAAACGGCTGGTCGCCGCCGCCGGGGTGCCGCTGGTGCCCGGCGCCGAGTTGGCCGCCGACGCCAGCGACGCGGACATCACCGCAGCGGGCGCCGAGGTGGGGTTGCCCCTGCTGGTCAAGGCCTCGGCCGGGGGCGGCGGCAAGGGCATGCGCCTGGTCCGCGAGCCCGAGGACCTGCTCGAGGCGGTGTCGGCCGCGCGCAACGAGGCTGCCTCCGCTTTCGGCGATCCCACGGTCTTCCTCGAGCGGTACCTGGAGCGGGGTCGGCACGTCGAGGTGCAGGTGTTCGGCGACACCCACGGCAACGTCGTGCACACGTTCGAGCGGGAGTGCTCGATCCAGCGCCGGCATCAGAAGGTGGTCGAGGAGTCACCCTCGCCGGGCGCGACCGCCGCGACGCTGGAGCGGATGTACTCCGCGGCCGTGGCCGCTGCGAAGGCGATCGACTACGTCGGGGCCGGGACCGTCGAGTTCATGGTCGCCGGCGAGGGCGGCGAGCAGGAGTTCTTCTTCCTCGAGATGAACACCCGACTGCAGGTGGAGCACCCGGTGACCGAGGAGGTCACCGGCCTGGACCTCGTCGAGTGGCAGGTGCGGGTGGCCGCCGGCGAGCCGCTGCCGCTGGCACAGGCGGACATCACCCGGTCCGGCCACGCGATCGAGGTCCGGCTGTACGCGGAGGACCCGGCCCGCGGCTACCTGCCGGGCATGGGCCGCATCGAGTGCTTCGAGGCCGACCCGGCACCGGGGATCCGGGTCGAGTCGGGCGTCGAGACCGGGTCGGAGGTCAGCGCGTTCTACGACCCGATGCTGGCCAAGATCATCGCGCATGGGCCGACGCGGGCACTCGCCGCCGCGACCCTGGCGACCAGCCTCGAGGGCTTGCGGGTCGCTGGCGTACCGACGAATCGGGAGTCGCTGGCCGCCGTCCTGCGCTCGCCCGGCTTCCTCTCCGGGGACACAACGACGGCCTTCCTGGACGAGCACCCGGAGACGGCAGTGCCCGTCCTCGAACGTCGCGAGCTGGCCCTGCATCTGGCGGCCGCCGCACTGGGCCTCGCTGAGCAGGAGCGCGTGGGCCAGCCATGGGCGGCCCTGGCCCCGGCCGGCTGGCGCAACATCCAGGCGGTTCCCGAGGTGCGCCGCTTCGGCTACTCCGAGTTCGGCGCCGACCTGTCGGTCGAGGTGCGCTACATCCGCGACCGTGATGGGGGCGTGGACATCGTCCTGGCCGGTGACGGCGTCGAGACCGGTCAGGAGCCGGTCGGGGTGGAGTCGGGGCCGGACGCCCTGCGTGCGGCCGCCGAGGCCGCGCTGCTCGATGAGTCCTCGGACGAGGAAGGGTCCACGTTCGTGGTCGGCCTGCCCGCGCTGCCCGCGCACCTGCGGGTCGACCGGACCCGCGCCGAGGGCGCCACCGTCATGGTCGAGGTCGACGGCGTCGGTGGCTGGTTCACGGTCCGTCGCGCCGGCGACTGGGTCCTGGTCACGGGGCTCGGGCGCACGACCACGCTCCGCGTGCTCCCCCGCTTCCCGGACGCCTCCGACCACGGCCACGACCACGGGCTGGTCACGCCGGTGCCCGGCACGGTCACGGCTGTGCTGGTCGAGCCGGGTGCTCACGTGGCTGCTGGGGACACCCTGGTGATCCTCGAGGCGATGAAGATGGAGCACCGGATCAAGGCCGACGAGGACGGTGTCGTGGCCGAGGTCCGGGTGGCGGTGGGCGACTCGGTGGATGCCCACCACGTCGTGGCAGTCCTCGAGGAGGAGTAGCGACCGCACCGCCCCAGGACCATCGGCAGTGGCATGTGACCCCTCGGCGGAGGATGCTGGACGTATGGGCATCCGGGCCCCGGAGCACAGCGAAGCGCTGCCGGCCACCTGGCCGGGGCGGTGGTGGCACGTCCTGGATGACGGGCGGGTCCAGTGCGACCTGTGCCCGCGTGAGTGCCGACTGCACGAGGGGCAGCGCGGCCTGTGCTTCGTCCGTGCCCGCGAGGGGGACGCGATCGTCTCGACGACCTACGGCCGGTCATCCGGGTACTGCGTGGATCCCATCGAGAAGAAGCCGCTGAACCACTTCCTGCCCGGGTCGTCGGTCCTGTCGTTCGGGACCGCGGGCTGCAACCTGACCTGCAAGTTCTGCCAGAACTGGGACATCTCGAAGTCGCGCGACATCGACACACTCGCCGACAGTGCCAGCCCCGCGGACATCGCGCTCGCCGCCGAGCGGCTGGGGTGCGCGAGCGTGGCATTCACCTACAACGACCCGGTGATCTTCGCCGAGTACGCGATCGACACCGCGGTGGCGTGCCGGGACCGCGGGGTCCGCACGGTCGCGGTCAGCGCCGGGTACATCAACCCCGAGCCGCGCGCCGAGTTCTACCAGCACATGGACGCGGTCAACATCGACCTCAAGGGATTCACGGAGGAGTTCTACCACCGGATCTGCGGGGCGGAGCTGGCGAAGGTGCTGGAGACGATCGAGTACGTCGCCACCCGAACCGACACCTGGATGGAGCTCACGACCCTGGTCATCCCCGGGCACAACGACTCGGCGTCCGAGATCGACGCAATGACCCGATGGGTGGTCGAGCACTGCGGGCCCGACGTGCCGATGCACTTCAGCGCGTTCCACCCCGACTGGAAGATGCGCGACGTGCCACCCACGCCGCCGGAGACCCTGACCCGAGCCAGGGAGATCGCCTTGGCCAACGGGGTCCGCTTCGCCTACACCGGCAACGTCCACGACCCGGACGGTGACACGACGTACTGCCCCGGCTGCCACACGCCGGTGATCGAGCGTGACTGGTACGAGATCCGCGCCTACCGGCTCTCCGACGACGGGCGCTGCACAGGCTGCGGCAGGTCCATGCCCGGGGTCTTCGACGGCCCTGTGGGGACGTGGGGTCGTCGGCGGCTGCCCGTGCGGATCGCCGAGGTCGTGGGGTCGGGCTGATGAGCACCCGGAGGACCCCGGTGGCAGCCACCGCCGCAGCCGTCGATCCGGCGCGGGGGCGGTCGGCGGCTGTCGATGTGGAGCGGGAGCGGTCGGCCCTGAGGGGACGGGGGTCCGCACCGTGAAGTTCTGGGGTCAGCCGTCCGGGCGACCGGGGGGCATCCGGGAGCCGGCCGTGGCGGCGATGTTCTACCCCGGCACGCCCCGAGCGGCTGGCCGGTGACGTGGACCAGTACGTGGCTGAGGCCCGCGAGGAGCTGGCCGCGCGGGCCACTGGCGCGTCCAGGCGCAGCGGGCCCGGCGCGCGACCGGCACCGGCCCAGGGGGCGCTCGTCGGGGTGGTCGTGCCGCACGCCGGGCACATCTACTCGGGTCCGACTGCGGGCTTCGCCTACGCCTCGATCGATCCCTCAGCGGTCGAGCGGGTGGTCCTCCTGGGCCCCGCGCACTACGTGCCGGTGGACGGGATCGGGCTGAGCACGGCGAGTGCCTGGCGCACGCCACTGGGTGACGTCGAGCTCGACGCGGACGTGGCCGGTGAACTCAGTGCGCGCATCGAAACAGTGCTGCCCGCGGATGCTGCCCATGCCCCTGAGCACAGTCTGGAGGTCCAGGTTCCGTTCCTGCAGCGGGTCCTCACCGGGGGCTGGCGGCTGGTCCCGCTGATCGTCGGGGCCGACCTCCCGGGAGATGTGGCCGCCGTGATCACGATGTGCGCCGCTCTCCCGCGCACCCTGGTCGTGGTCTCGACCGACCTGTCGCACTACCTCACCTACTCCTCGGCGGTGGCCCAGGACAGTCGGACCATTCGGTCGATCGTGCACCGCCGGCCCGATTCGATCGGCACCTCCGACGCGTGCGGGCGCTTCCCACTGCGCGGGTTGCTCACCGCAGCGGCGGCCCAGGACTGGTCGGTGCGGCTGCTCGACGCGCGCAACTCCGGAGATACCGCGGGCGACCGTGATCGCGTGGTCGGGTACGCCGCGTTCGCGGTGACCCGAGGGCTCGCCGACGAGGGCCGACCCGCGACGCGGGGGGCGGCGGGAGGCGGGACGGCGGACGCGGGGACGGCGGCCGCAGCCTCCGGCCGGATCGCGTCTGAGTCCGCCTGGCAGGATCCGGACACTGGTGTCCACCACACGCCAGACGTTGTCCGGATCGCGCCAGAATCGCGCGCGCTCCTGCTGAGACTCGCCCGGGCGACCATCCAGGAGGCGCTTTCGACCCAGCGTCGGCCGCGCTTCGACCCGGCACAGTGGCCCACCGCCGACCCCGTCCTGGGCGAGCCGGGAGCCGCGTTCGTCACCCTGCGCTCTGCCGACGGTGACCTCCTGGGGTGCATCGGATCGCTGTCGGCGCGCCAGCCGCTGATCGCCGACGTGGCCGAGCACTCCTTCGACGCGGCGTTCCGCGATCCACGGTTCCCGCCCATGACCCGCGAGCGGGCCCAGGGGATGGTCATCGACATCTCCGTGCTCTCGCCCACGCGGTCGTTCAAATGCGCCAGCTACGACGACCTGCTCAGCCGCGCCCCCGTCGGCAGCGGCGTGGTCGTCGAGGCTGGGCCGCGTCGGGCGACCTTCCTGCCCGCCGTGTGGGAGCAGCTCCCCGAGCCGCACGCCTTTCTGTCCGCGCTCTGGCGCAAGGCCGGACTGGCCCCCGGCGAATGGCCCGCGGGGATCGACATCCAGGTGTACGACTCCGAGGAGTTCGCCGAGTCCTGAGGGCCGCGTCCAGTGGGCTGACCGTGCAAGCCGGGCTTCGGGCAGCAGGGCCCCGATGATGCTGTCGGTTGATGCCTACGGCCTGGTCGCGGCTCCTGGTCCCTCGGTGAATGCCCTCCTGGTCGATCGCCAACAGATCGCGAACCCGCCTCTGGAACCGCCCCCCGGCTGGGCCATACTGCCCGAATGGTGGATGCAGCAGCACGCGGCCCAGTCCGGATCGGCAACTGCTCGGGGTTTCTCGGAGACCGCATGTCGGCAGCCCGCGAGTTGGTCGAGTCCGGGGAGATCGACGTCCTGACCGGTGACTGGCTCGCTGAGCTGACCATGCTCATCCTGGCCCGGCAGCGGATGAAGCACGGTGCCGGATCGGGGTACGCCCGGACCTTCGTGACCCAGATGGAGCAGGTCCTCGGCACGTGCCTGGAGCGGGGGATCCGCGTGGTCAGCAACGCCGGCGGCCTGGATCCGCAGGGCTGCGCGGACGCGGTGGGCGAGGTGGCCACGAAGCTCGGGCTGTCCCCGCGGATCGGTGTTGTCACTGGCGACAACGTCCTCCCGATGATCACCGCCCGACCGGACGACTTCCCGCACCTGGACACCGGTGAGGCCCTCGGCGGTCGTGCGCCCATCACCGCCAACGCCTACCTCGGGGGTGAGCCGGTCACGGCGGCACTGGCTGCCGGCGCCGACGTGGTGATCACCGGTCGGATCACCGACGCCGCGCTGGTGATCGGTCCGGCCGCGTGGTGGCACGGTTGGTCCTACGCCGAGGCTGCCGCCGGCGACCCTGTCGCGCTCGACCGGCTGGCCGGAGCTGTTGTCGCCGGGCACGTCATCGAGTGCGGGGCCCAGGCCACGGGCGGCAACTACTCCTTCTTCGGCGAGGTCCCCTCCTGGCCCGCGGGCTTCCCGATCGCCGAGGTGGCCGCCGACGGCTCGAGTGCCATCACCAAGCCGACGGGGTCCGGAGGACTGGTCTCGGTGGGGACGGTGACCTCCCAGCTGGTCTACGAGATCGCCGGGCCGGAGTACGCCAACCCCGACGTCACCGCACTCTTCGACACGATCGCGCTGACGCCGGCCGGTCCGGATCGGGTGGCGATCAGCGGGGTCCACGGGGCGCCGGCGCCGGAGAAGCTGAAGGTCGCCGTCAACCTGTTCGCAGGGTTCCGGAACACGATGTCGCTGGTGCTGACAGGCCGGGACGCCGCGGCCAAGGCTGACCTGGCGCTGCGGATGGTTGCCGGCGTCGGGCTCGCCGAGGCCCTGGGCGATCCGGCCGCCGGACGCCCCGCGCCCAGCCCGCGCGACCTCGCCGAGGCCAGCAGCCTCGACGTCAGCGCCCTGCATGTGGCGTTCGAGGATGTGGCCGCCAAGGACCCGGCCACGACCGCCGCCGCGCAGGGCCACCTGCGCATCACCGTCAAGGACCTCGATCAGCGCAAGGTGGGCAAGCCCTTCACGACCGCCGTCGTGGAGTCCGCGCTCGGCGCCTATCCCGGGATGTTCCCGACCGCGCCGCCGGCAGAGGGCACCGCCTATGGCATCTACTGGCCTACCCTGATCGACCGCTCCGAGGTGCAGGTGGGGGTCACGGTCGACGGAGAGCCGGTGGAGCTGGGGGCTACCCCCGCAGCAACCCCGCCCGGCTCCGCAGGGAGATCTACAACGCCCGCTCCCCGGATCCAAGGCCTCTCGGCCGAGGTTCTGTCCGCCACGGCTGCCACCACCCCGACCGCTGGGTCGGCCGGCGGCTCGGGGGCCACACCCCCGGACGAGTCAGCGGCCAGGTCTGCCGGCCTGTCCGCGGGCGAGTCGTCGAGTGCCGTCGCCCACGCCGGTGGCGCCATGCCGGACTTCGGGTACGTCGAGGGCACCGTGCTCGGCGACGTGGTCGGCGCGCGGTCCGGCGACAAGGGGGGCAACGCCAACGTCGGGGTATGGATCCCCGAGTCTGGTGCCGGGCCGAGCGCCGGGCTCGGTGCCGACGACCTGGCCGCGCGCTACGCCTGGCTGGAGGCGTGGCTGACCCCGGAGAAGGTCCGCGAGCTGCTGCCCGAGGCTGCGGGGCTGGCCGTCGACGTCCACCGGCTGCCGAACCTGCGGGCCGTCAACGTCGTGATCCGCGGCCTGCTCGGCAGCGGAGTGGCCGATTCCACCTCGCTGGACCCGCAGGCCAAGGGCCTGGCCGAGCATCTGCGCGCGCGCCACATCCGCTGACTGGACCGGCCCGCGAACCTTGCGCCACTTCTGGTTGAACTCCGGCGGTGGTCGGCGAGCGCGGGCAGCGCGCAGCCATCCTCGCGCCCGTTCCCGTTGAAAGGAGGTCGATGGAACGCGGCCTTTCCACCCGAACGGGCGCGAGGATGGGCCGCGGGGGTGCATCACCCCCTGGGTTCGACGGGAACGCCCGCGAGGTTGGAGCGGTCCACCTCCGACGGCGGCAAACTTGACGCTGGTGTCAACTTGACGCTAGCGTCAGGTTCATGAGGCCGCTGACGGCCCGGGGGCAGGCGACCCGGGACAAGCTCGTGGCAGCCGCACGCGAGGTCTTCGCCGAGCGGGGCTTCGCCGGCACGAGGATGGGCGACCTGGCTGACGCCGCCGGGGTTGCCCATGGGACCGTCTACACGTACTTCGACACCAAGGAGGACGTCCTGCTCGCGGTGCTCGCCGCCGTGCGCACCGACCTTCACGAGGCGATGACCGTGCCCCGACTGCGCGATCCGATCGCCAGGGTCGACGCCGCGAACCGCGCCTACCTCGACGGCTACCGCAGCCATGCCCAGCTGCTGCAGGTCGCCCAGGAGGCGTCGGCCGGGGACTCCCGGTTCGCCGACGTCCTGCTCGACCTGCGCCGCACCCACGTGGCCCGCGTCGCCGCCGCCATCCGCAAGCTCCAGGACGAGGGCCTGGCCGCCCCGGACCTCGACGCGCACACCGCGGCCGCTGCCCTGTGCGGAATGGTCGAGGGCTTCGCCGCGCACTGGCTCGGCCGCGGCGAGGTCCACGACGAGGCGGTGGCCACGCGCACCCTGACCCAGCTGTGGGTGCGCGGCCTGGGCATGCCCGCCCGGATCGCCGTGGCCGGCGGCCAGATCCCCACCATCCGTCCGCAGCCGGCCGCCGCGGGCACGCCCCGCCCTGCCCCCCGGCCCAGCCCTCGCCCCGCCCCGCGCACCGCCCCCCGCAAGGAGACCCGATGATCACCTTCACCCCCGAGCACCGCGAGTTCCGCGCCATGGTCCGGCGCTTCGTCGAGACCGAGATCAACCCCAACGCGGACAAGTGGGAGGCCGACGCGACGTTCCCGGCCCACGAGGTGTTCGCCAAGGTGGGCCAGCTGGGGCTCTTCGGCCTCGAGGTCGACCCTGAGTTCGGCGGTCAGGGAGCCGACCACACCTACAACCTGATCCTGGGTGAGGAGCTCGGCAAGGCCGACGTCGCAGGGGTCCCGCTGGCGATCGCCGTGCAGGCGACGATGTCGACGCCCGCACTGGCCAAGTACGGCACCGACGAGCTCGAAGCTCAAGTACCTCGCCCCTGCGCTGCGCGGGGAGATGGTGACCTCGGTCGCGGTCAGCGAGCCCGACGCTGGAAGCGACGTCGCGGGTATCCGGACCAAGGCCGTCCGAGACGGCGACGAGTGGGTCATCACCGGCCGCAAGATGTGGATCACCAACGGCACCCAGGCCGACTGGCTGTGCCTGTTGGCGCGCACGGTCGAGCCCGACGAGGAGCCGTCAACCGGCTACCGCGGCATGAGCCAGATCATCGTCCCGACGGACAGCCCCGGGTTCTCGGTGGGGCGCAAGATCGAGAAGATGGGCAACCACTCCTCCGACACCGCTGAGCTGGTCCTCGACGAGGTCCGGGTTCCGGTGGCCAACACGGTCGGGCGCGTTGGCAAGGGCTTCCAGCAGCAGATGTCGCAGTTCCAGGACGAGCGCCTGATGGGGGCCTACATGGCCACGTCCGCGATGCGCCGGGCGATCGTGCGGACCGGCGAGTACCTCAAAGTCCGCCACGCGTTCGGCGAGCCCCTGATCAACAACCAGTACCTGCGCTTCCGGCTGGCCGAGCTCGCCGCGGAGGTCGACATCCTGCAGGAGTACAACTACACGGCCGCGGAACGGTACGCGGCCGGGCAGGACGTGACCCGCATGGCCACGATCGCAAAGTTCAAGACCGGTCGGCTGGCCCGCGAGGTCGCCGACACGGCGGTGCAGTTCCACGGCGGCATGGGCTACGCCGAGGAGAACTGGCCTGCTCGCTACATGCGCGACTCGCGGCTCATCTCGATCGGGGGCGGCGCGGACGAGGTCATGTTGCGCGTGATTGCCATGCTGGAGGGGTGGGAGCGGCTGTGAGCGACGCGACGCCCACGGTGGGCGGAGACGTCGGGACGAGCGTGGGAGGCCAGGCGGCTGGGCGAACGGGCCGTTCCGAGGGAACAGCACCCGTCGCGGGCATGGGCAGTCTGCCGGGATCGGCGCCACCCGCCCCGGCTCCCGAGGTGCTGCTGGAGGTCGGCGGCAGGGTCGCGACCATCACGATGAACCGACCCGATGCCCGCAACATGCTCACGGCCTCGGGCATGGGCCTGCTGGCCGAGCACCTGCGCACCGCCGGTGCCGACCCAGCCGTGCGGGTCATCGTATTGACCGGCTCGGGCAACACGTTCTGCTCGGGAGCGGACCTGCGAGGCGCGTCCGCGGCCGACGCCGCGTCGTTCACCGGCTCGGGCCCGGCGGCGCTCGTCGAGGTCCTCACAGCGATCCTGGACAACCCCAAGCCCGTGATCGCCCGGGTGCAGGGCCACGTCGCGGGCGGCGGGAACGGGCTGGTCGCCGCGGCGGACCTTTCGGTGGCCGTGGAGTCGGCCAAGTTCGCGTTCTCCGAGGTCCGCTTGGGCCTGGCGCCCGCGGTGATCAGCGTGGTCTGCCTGGCCCGCATGCATCGTGCGGACTCCCAGGAGCTGCTGCTGACAGGTGACCGCGTCCCGGCCGCACGGATGGTCGCTGCCGGAATGGTGAACCGGGTGGTCGCCGCTGGAGAGCTCGATGCGGCCGTGGACGCGTGGGTGGCCTCCCTGGTCGCCGGTGGGCCGGAGGCGCTGACCCACACGAAGGACCTCCTGCGCGTCGTGCCCGGGATGAGCCGGGAGGACGGCTTCGCGCACACGGCGTCGCTGTCCGCGCGGCTCTTCGCCTCCCCGGAGGCCGCTGCCGGGATGATGGCCTTCCTGTCCCGTCAGCCCGCCCCCTGGGTGCCCCAGGGCTGAGGCGAGCCCGCCCCACCCCGCGGAGCCTGCTCCTTGGCACACCCGGCAGACCGACTGGGATGCTCTGTCCCGACGCGGAGGCACTGTGACACGCCCCGGCGGTCCGTGATGGGCAGGGCCTGCTTGTCCCCCTGCCGCGATCGTGCTCCAATAGAGGTAGTTGCCTATTCAAGGAGTGATCGTGCTCAAGGTTGATGTCTGGTCCGACGTGGCCTGCCCGTGGTGCTACATCGGCAAGCGCCGGTTCGCCGAGGGGGTGCGCCGCTACCGCGAGGCCGGCGGCGAGTTGGAGGTGGACGTCGAGTACCGGTCCTTCGAGCTCTCCCCAGACCTACCCGATGACTTCAGCGGCTCGGTGATCGACTACCTGCACGGACTGCGCGGGATCCCCGAGGCCCAGGTGCACCAGATGATCGAGCAGGTGACCGGCCTGGCCAGGGCCGAGGGGATCGACGCGGACTTCCACGCCGTGCAGCAGACACGCACGCTGAAGGCCCATGAGCTGCTGCACCTGGCCAAGTCCAAGGGCGTGCAGGAGCCCATGAAGGAACGCCTCCTGCGCGCCTACTTCGTCGAGGGTCGCAACGTCGGGGACGTCGAGGGCCTGGCCGACATGGCCGTGGAGATCGGCCTCGACCGGGATGAGGTGCTCTCGGCACTGACCGCCGGGACCTTCGCGGCCGATGTGCAGGCAGACATGGATCAGGCCCGCGCCTACGGGATCTCCGGCGTGCCGTTCTACGTGATCGACGGGCGCTACGGGATCTCCGGGGCGCAGCCCGCCGAGACATTCGCACAAGCCCTGGCGCAGGCCGCCAGCGACCGGGTGGGCCAGCGATGATCGAGGAGGTCCGGGAGCCGGGTCGCGGTGATGGTCGCTCCGCAACGGGCGCCGATCAGGTGGCGACCGACCCTGCGGGCACCATGCCGGACCTGTCGGCCAACCTGCGCGTGGATGATCGGACCAGCCTCGCGGCGGCCCCTGTTCCGGCCGCGCTCACCATGCTCGGATCAACGGATTCAGGCGCCTGCACCGACGGGTCGTGCGCGGTGCCCGACCTCCTCCCGCCCACCTGACCGACCTCCTCGGTCGGTCCATCACGATCGGCCAGCCCCCCCAGGACGGCAGGGAGGGCCGGAGGGCCTGGTCCCACCAGGAGGGGCAGTGCGATGAGAGGGCCCTCAGACCATCGCGGCGAGAACTCTCTCCACCAGCTCGCGGGTCGTCCGCGGGTGCAGGAACACCAGCCGGCCGACCGTGCGGCCCTCCCACTTGGTCGAGGTGACGAGCGCGACCTGGTCGTCGAGGAGCGCCCCGGCCCATCGGTCGTAGTCCTCCGGCCCCCAGCCCTCTCGCTCGAAGAGGACGATCGACAGGGTCGGCTCGCGCAGCAGGGTCAGGTCGTCGCTGGCGTCGATCTGCCGCGCGGTCCAGCGGGCCAGGTCCAGGGCGCTCTCGACGGCCCGGGTGTAGGCGTCCGTGCCGTTGACGGCAAGGGAGAACCACAGCGGCAGGCCGCGCGCCCGCCGCGTCAGGTGGTACGCGAGGTCGCTGGGATTCCACTGGTCGTCGTCGGTGTGGATCACGTCGAGGTAGCTGGCGTCCTGGGTGTGCACTGCCTTGGCGAGCCGCGGCTCGCGGTAGAGCAGCGCCGCGCTGTCGTAGGGCGCGAACATCCACTTGTGCGGGTCGACGATGAACGAGTCGGCGTGCTCGATCCCCGCGTACAGCGGGCGCACCGAGGGCGCGAACAGCGCGCCGCCGCCGTACGCGCCGTCGACGTGGAACCACATGTCGCGCGCCCCTGCGACCTCAGCGATCGTGGCCAGCTCATCGATGATCCCGGCGTTGGTCGTGCCCGACGTCGCGACCACCCCGACGACGTTGCCGGCATCCGGATCGGCGTCCAGGGCGGCCGCCAGTGCCGGACCGGTCAGCACGTGGTCCTCGGTCGGGACGACCAGGGCCTCCATGTCCAGGATCGACAGGGCGTTCTTGATCGAGGAGTGCGCCTGGTCGCTGACCGCGATCCGCGTCAGGTCCCCCCGGCCCAGGCCCCGACGGCGGCGCCCGACGTCGCGGGCGACGGTCAGCGCCGACAGGTTCCCGGCCGATCCACCGGAGACGAACACCCCACCGGCGCTCGTCGGTAGCCCCGCGAGGTCCGCGATCAGTCGCAGCACCTGGTTCTCGGCGGCGATCGCCCCGGCCGCCTCCAGCGCGGAGATCCCCTGGATGCTCGCGCCGGAGACGAGCATGTCGAACAGCAGGGCGGCCTTGCTGGGGGCCGCTGGGATGAACGCCAGGAAGTTGGAGGCGTCCGAGCTCATCACGTGCGGGGCAAGGACGTCGGTCCACATCTCCATGACCCGGTGCGGGTCCGTGCCACCGGCGGTGAGCAACCCGTCGAGTGCCGCGGTCAGCGCAGGCACATCCCCGGGCCGGTCGAGGGGGACCGGGTCCATCGCGAGGCGGTCGTGCATGGCGGTGAGGACCATGCGGGTCAGCCGCTCGTCGTGGGTGTGCATGTCTCGGGCCATGGGTGCCCACCGTAGTGCGCGCGCGTGCGGGGTGCGATCGCGCGACCCCCACGCTGCGCCGTAGCCCGCGCACCGATGAGGATGTCGGGTTTCGGGTCCGGCCCCGGGTGCGCGATGATGGGGCCCGACTGGTGGTCCGTTGAGGGCCGGCAGCCGAGGCGGGGTCGCCTAGTGGCCTAGGGCAGCGGTCTTGAAAACCGCCGTGGGGCAACCCACCGTGGGTTCAAATCCCACCCCCGCCGCGTGCGCGCGGGGCGTGCGTCCGTGGCGTGCGTGGTGCGGGCAGGGCACGGGCCCGCTGGGCCCTGGCGCCGTATCACCTCATCCGCTGTGCATCCGAACGATCCCGCCGCGGTCCGACCGCGCTCAGCCCTGCTCGGTCAGCGCGTCGGTCAGCAGCGTGATCAGGGCCTCCAACTGGATGTCGGCTGCGGCCGACGGCTCCTCGTCCGAGCCGTCGAGGGCGCGGGCGGCCAGGCCGGCCTTGCTGTCGATGAGTTCCGCGATCCGGGCGTCGATGGTCTGGGCGGCGATGATTCGCCACGCGGTCACCGGCTGCTCCTGGCCGATGCGGTGGATGCGGTCGATGGCCTGGGTCTGCTCCGCGGCCGTCCAGGACAGCTCCGCCAGCACCAGGTTGGAGGCGACCTGCAGGTTCAGGCCCACCCCGGCGGCGGTCAGGGAGCACACCGCGACCGCGACGTCCGGATCGTTGGTGAACTCGTCGATGTTGCGCTGGCGCACCTTGGTGGTCTGTTCCCCACGGATCGAGGCGAAGCGGATCCCGCGCTGGGTGAACAGCTCCTGCGCGCTGTCCAGGACATCGATGTGCTTGGCGAAGAAGACGACCTTGCCGACGTTGCGGACCAGCTGTGCGGTGTAGTCGGCGGCGAGTCCTGACTTGGCCTGCCCGATGCGCCGCATCATCGCGAACACGTTCTCGCCGGACTCGGCCTTGTCAGCCTCCTGGCGCTCCCACGTGGCCACCCGCCGGACCAGCTCGTGGTCGATGCCCTCGACGACCGCGCCGGAACTCCGCCGGGCAAGGGCGTCGGTGTACCGCGCCACCAACCGGCGGGCGAGCTCCCGTTCGGCCGCCCGGATGGAGCGGCCGGCCTCACCGTCGAGCTCCACGGGAAGGTCAGCCACCCGTCGAGCGGGGATGTCGGCAGCCACGTCGACCTTGCGGCGGCGGACGATGCCCATGTCGATGACGCAGCGGCGAGCATTCGGGTAGAAGCCCGGGTCGCCCGGGACCAGGCCGGTCTCCTCGAGGGAGGCCATCAAGTCCCCGACCGGCTGTTTCCCGTCGATCCAGCCAAGGAACTGCCAGATGGCCAGGAAGTCCTCGAGGTCGTTGATCAGCGGGGTGCCGGTCAGCGCCATGAGCAGCGGTCGACCGATCCGGTTGCGGATCCGCTCGGAGATCTCAAGCACGTGCTGCGAGCGTTGCGAGGACTTGTTCTTGATGAAGTGCGCCTCGTCGACGACCATGCCCCGGAAGCCGAGGTCTCCCAGCCAGCCGACGTGTCGGTCGAGGACCTCGTAGTTCACGATGACGATGTCTGCGAAGCCGTCGATGGTCTCACCGTCACCGTGGATGACCGTTGCGGTGCGGTGGGGGGTCCAGAGTCCGACCTCCCTGGCCCAATTCGTCTTCACGACGTTCGGGACGACCGCCAGCAACGGGTAGGCACCCGCAGCGTCGGCCGCGAGCAGGGCCTGGGCGGTCTTGCCCAGCCCGGGCTCGTCGGCCAGCAGGAACGTGCGGTGGCCCGATGCTGCTGCAGCGACGACCTGCGCCTGGTGCGGCATCAGCTCAAGACCGCCCAGAACCCGGGGAGGGGCCGGGGGCAGGACCATGCACGAGGAGGCCCCGCTTCCCGCGGTCTCGAAGGACCGCAGCAACGGGCCGAGGAGCTCCCAGCCCGCCAGACGTCGGGCACGGACCTGCACCTGGCGGGCGGCCTCGGGGTCGGGAGCGAGGAACGGGTTGGCCAGCTGCCGGGAGATGACCGACTGCGGCACCACCCGGCGCTTGGCGGGCGCCGAGGACTCCAGCGGCTCCGGGGTCGGTTCGTCGGGGACCTCGACCCCCGCCGACTCCAACAACTCGCGTCTGAGCCGCTTGGCCGACTCGGAGATCGTGGTGTCCTCACCGAGCAGCGCGAGCAGCGAGGTGTCGCGCACGGCGGCCTTCGCCAGGCTCGTCGCCACGCCGTCGAGACGCTTGAGCTGCGCCGACCGCTGGGCGTCGGTGCTCGTCGTGTCGGCCATCACGCGGGCGCGTTCCTCGCGCACCAGCAGGGCAACGACCTGGAACTTCGTGCGCACCGAGGGCCTCGCCGGACCGCGAGCGACCTCGGCATGCACCTCGCGCACCGCGCGGGCCAGCACGGGGATCAGGCCCTCGTCGTCGCGGGGTCGTGAGTGTCGCTGGGCGCGTGGGGAAGTCGGCCGCGCAGCTGTTTGGCGCTGACCTCGTCGTGCCACCGAACCTCCTCGCATGCTCGACGCGCAACGCGTCGAGCGTTGTCCGATCGCAGTCGTGCGACCGGGCGACCACGCCTGTCTGGCCCGCGGGCTGGGCCGACGCGCGTGCGACATCCCTCGAGTCCGCCGGGTCCGCGATCACGTGCCGAGCTCCAGCATCCCGACCTCGGAGGGAACCCTCCGACCCATCAGTCGGTGACCAGCTCTGCGACCGCAGTCCCTGCTCCCCCGGGTGTCACGGCGCCCTCGCCCCGGGTTGGGCACACTCTACCGCCCCCACGATCCCGCCCGCGGATCGGCGCACCTCACGGGCACACGCCCGGGCCGGTCCGAGTCCTTCACCCGGCTGCGCGCAGGACCTCCTCCAGGATCGGTCCGGCCGTCTGCGAGCCCGACTTCCCCTCCTCGACGAACACCGCGACCGCGAGATCGTCCTGCGACGCGATCATCCAGGCGTGCGTGTCCGGCGGGGTGCCCGTGCCGAACTCCGCCGTGCCGGTCTTCGCCCCGACTGGGGCACCCGGGACGTCAGCCAGGAACCCCGCGGTTCCCTCGGTGACGACTGCGCGCATCATGTCGCGCAGGGCGTCGGCCTCCTCGGCTGTGACGGGCCGGGTTGGGTCGGCGTTCGGCACGGGTTGGTCGGGCAGCAACCACGGCACCACCGCGCCGCCCTTCGAGACCGAGGCAGCGACCGCGGCCATCGCCATCGGCGAGGCAAGAACCTTGCCCTGGCCGATGAGGGACGCTGCCTTCTCGGTCTCGGACGCCGGGTCGGGCACCTGCCCGAAGTAGGCCGGGAACCCCAGGTCGTGGTCGGCCCCGAGTCCGAGTGCCGCCGCTGCCTCGGTGAGGTCGGCACTGGTGAGCTTCTCATGCTGCGAGATCAGGGCGGTGTTGCAGGAGTTCGCCACCGCGGTGCGCAGCGGGATGTCGCCGATCCCCTCGGCCGGGTAGTCGTCGTAGTTGGTGAACGTCTTGCCATCGACCACGATCGACCTCGTGCAGGGCACCAGGTCGTCGGGGCCCACCCCTGCCCGCATCAGTGCGAGGGCGGTGACGACCTTCATCGTCGATCCGGGGGGGTACTGGCCGAAGGTGGCGGTGCTGTACCCGTCGGAGCCGGTCCCGTTGGCCGCGGCGAGGATCTCGCCCGTGGACGGGCGCAGCACGACGACGGCGCTCGCGGGGTCAACGCCGTCGAGCAAGGCCTCGGCCGCCTCCTGGAGCTGGGCGTCGAACGTCGTGCGCAGCGGCCGCCCGTCGACCACCTCGGTGCTGAACAGCATCCGCTCCTGCTCACCCTGGACCGCCGCGATCTCGACTCCCGGGGTCCCAGCCAGCTGCTCGTCGTAGCGTGCCTGGAGCCCCGACAGGCCCGCCTGGTCGCCGGATCGAACCCTGCCGTCGGAGGCGTCCACGATCTCTGCCGTTGCCTGACCCACGCGCCCCAGGATCTCGGTCGCGAAGTCCCGGGTGGGAGCCAGCGGCAGCTCACCCGCCAGGCCGATCGCACCGGGGATCGCCTCCACGGCGGCCTGCGAGACCTCACTGGCGTCCTCGTCGCGCAGGACCAGCGCCTCCACGAAGGCCTTCGGCCCGGCCTGGGTGACCGCCTTGGCGTAGGTCTTCGGGTCGATCTCGAGCAGCTCGGCAAGAGCCCTGGCCGACTCCGCTGCGTCCTCGGCCGGCACCCTGGTCTTGTCGATGCCGATGCGCATGACCGGCCGCAATGTGACCAGCGGCTCGTCACCGGAGCCGAGGATGTCGCCCCGGCGGGGTCGCTGCGTCGTCGCATCGAGGACCTCGTCGCCGGTCAGTGACGGTTCGACCAGCGACGGCGCCCACTGGACCGCCCACTGGTCGTCGGCCTTCTGCATCGTCGCCGTGGTGGTGTAGCGCCAGGGCTCGCCCCGGGTCTCCCACTGCCAGGTCAGGGTGGCTGACGCGGTGTCACCATCGAGCTCGACCGCGTCCACGGTCACCGCCGCGGGGATGTTGTCGACGCCGGCCAGGATCGCGTCCAGCTGCTCCTGCCCGCCCCCCGCGACAGGCACGGTGCCCAGCTGTCCGGCGGTCAGGCCCGCTGCCAGGTCCGAGGCCAGGCCCTCCACGGCCTCACGATCGGCACCGGAGCTGCACGCGGGAAGCGCGAGGAGCACCAGAACAGTCAGGGCGGTGATCAGCCGGCGGGGCAACGATGCTCCTCGGGACGCAGTACGTGGGCAGACACATCCTGCCCCACCGCGGGTCTCGCGCCCCGTCGCGACGGGCTTCATCCATGCCGCGCGTGCTCGGCGCTCGCGAGCTCTGCCCGAACCGTCTGGACCGGGGCGGCGGCTGGGCCTCGTCCACGGACTTCGCGCACTTCGCCGCCCCCGGACCTCGGTAGGGTGCCGTCATGGCGGATCTTGAGGGGATGAGCGTCCCCGGGGACCCGAGCCGGATGCGCATCTCCGATGCTGATCGCCACCGGGTGGCCGAGGTGCTGCGCCAGGCCGCGGGGGAGGGACGACTCGACCTCGAGGAGCTCGACGAGCGGCTCGAGCTGACCTACAACGCCAAGACGTACGCCGACCTGATCCCGATCACCGCCGACCTGCACGCCGTGTACCCCGCCCCACCGACCTCCTCTCCCGTGCCGCGCACGGGTGGGGTACCCGTCGTGGGGCACGCCTCCTCGACCGCGATCATGGGCGACTGCAAGCGTCGGGGGGTCTGGCAGGTCCCGGCCCAGCACTCGGCGTTCACGCTGATGGGCAGCATCACCCTCGACCTGCGCGAGGCGGTCCTCTCCGCCCGCGAGACCGTCATCAACGCCAACGCGATCATGGGGGAGATCAAGATCATCGTCCCCGGCGGCATGCACGCCGTGGTCGACGGGACGCCGATCATGGGCGACTACGGGCAGGGCAAGGACAAGGTGCCGGCCGACCTCGGCCCCGACTCGCCGACCCTCCTGGTGAAGGGGGTGGCCCTGATGGGCTCCGTGCAGGTGGTGCGCCTGCCCCCGCCCGGCACGCCGCGCAAGTTCATCGGTACCTACTGAGGGGCGACCAGAGGGCCACGGCCTCCGGACGGTCACGGCGACCCGAGGGCCACGGCGACCGGACGGTCACGGCGACCCGTGCCCTGTCACGCCGCTCGGGTCGCGGGCGCTCTGAGAAGGTGGCCGGCATGTCGACCACCCCCGAGTGGCCCATCGGGAGGGCATCAGCCGCGACGACCGGGCAGGTCCCTGCCGAGGGTGCTGCCGCGTGTGCGCGTGGTCCGTCCCGCAGCCAGTGGGCGCGCGCCGCACGGGCTGACTACCATCCGCGCATGGCGACCGCACTGATCATCGTCGATGTGCAGAACGACTTCTGTGAAGGGGGCTCGCTGGCGGTCGCCGGCGGGGGCGCCGTGGCGGCGGCGGTCTCCGCGCACGTGGCCAGCACCGACTACGACGTGGTCGTCGCAACCGCTGACCACCACATCGACCCGGGCGCGCACTTCGCCCATGAGCCGGACTTCGTCGACTCGTGGCCGGCGCACTGCGTCCAGGGCTCTCCGGGGGCTGCGTTCCACCCCGCGCTGGACACCTCCACGGTCCGGGCCGTGTTCCGCAAGGGCGCCTTCGCGGCGGCCTACTCCGGGTTCGAGGGGACGAGCGTGGAACCGGACGGCACCGGCGGCGTGCCGCTCGAGCAGTGGCTGCGCGACCACGGCGTCGACCACGTCGACGTCTGCGGCATCGCCACGGACCACTGCGTCGTGGCCACGGCGATCGACTCGGCGCGAGCAGGCTTTCCGACGACCGTCCTGCTCGACCTGACCGCTGGCGTCGCCGCCGAGACGACTCGGGCCGCACTGGACTCGCTGCGAGCGGCGGGCGTGGACCTGGTGGGGGCGGCGACGGTCGCCGGCGAGGTCATCGCTCCCTGAGCGTCAGTGGGGTCGTCGCGCCCTGACCAACGACCGGGGTGTGTCGCGCCCTTCCCTCTGGAGGGGGTTGTCGCGCCCTGACCGTCGGTGGGGTCGTCGCGCCCTGATCAACTGCCGGTCGTTGCGCGCCGACCAGCGACCGGGGGACGTCGCGCCCTGACCGCCGGCTTCCATGGGTGCACCCACGAGCCGGTAGCCTCCGGTTCGTGTTCGAGCTCCACGGTCCCCCTCCTCGCGCGGGCCAGCCCCTGGTGGTGGTCGCCGTCTGGGAGGAGGCCGAGGCGTTCGCCCATCGGCTCCCCACGCTGGTGACCGGCGTTGGCAAGGTGCGCGCCGCGACGGCGACGACCTGGGCGGGCGTGACCCAACGACCCAGCGTGATCCTCAACGTCGGGACGGCCGGCGCGCTGCGCCCGGGCGAGCTGGCCGCGGGCGTGGTCCACGAGGTCGGGGCAGTCCTCCAGCATGACGTGAACGGTCGGGCGATCGCCACGCTCGTCGGGTCGGACCCCTCGCCGCGGCTCGAGCTGAGTGACTCCGCGGTGGTCCTGGCCACCGGTGACCGCTTCATCTCCTCGCCGCAGGATCGCGACGCCCTGGCCGAGCACGCCCATCTCGTGGACATGGAGGGCTACGCGGTCGCGGCGTCCGCCACGCAGCTGGGCATCCCCGTGCGGCTGGCCAAGACGATCAGCGACGATGCCGGACACGGCGCGGCCCTCACCTGGAGCGAGTCCCTGCACGAGGCATCGCACCGCCTGGCGGCGTGGCTCGACGAGGTTCTGTGAGCGATGTGCTGTCGTTTCCGACCATCTAGAGGTCGGAAACGACAGCACGACGACCTGGGATGTGGACAGCGGCTGTCCAGGATGCGGTTTCCGTCTGAGCATGTGCTCGTGGCACCACGGTTGACCCCAGAGGCTCGACGACTGTTGGCCCTCCAGCGTGGGCTCATCGCCGATTGGCAGACCGCTGCAGTCGGACTGAATCGACGACGGCTCCGGCATGCGTGCGCCGATGGCTGGACGCAGGTGAGCCCGCACGTGTTCAGCGACCGCTCAGGCGAGCTCAGCGACGGGCAGATGCGCGCGTGTGGTCCCCTCGAGATCGGCCCCGTCGCAGTCCTCGGCGGACGAGCTGCGCTCCTGGAGGCAGGTTGGCGAGCCGATGGTGACGGGTGGGTCGACGTCCTCGTCCCGCGCGGGGCGAGACGCCGATCGCGCGGCATGCCACCGTGGATCCGGCTGCACTACGTGGACTGCCGTGACTCGATCCATCGTTCGCCTCCACGCTGCCCCCCCTCGCGGGCGGCAATCGACGCGGCGGCGTGGGCCCGCACGCCGCGGGAGGTGCTGTTCATCCTGACAAGTTCCGTGCAGCAGCGGATCACGACCCTCCCGGCCCTTCTCCGGGAGTACGAGGGTCGGTCGAAGCTCCACAATCGAGGGGCGATCCGTGCGGCCCTCCAGGAGATCCAAGGCGGTGCCACGAGCACGAATGAAGCCGACTTCCTGCGTGAGTGCCGGCGCCGTGGACTTCCGATGCCCGACATGCAGGTCAGACGGGTGGATGCGTACTCCCAGCGCCGCCGGACCGACGCTGAATTCCGGCTGCCCGATGGGCGGTTGCTCATCGTGGAGATCGACGGGGTCGGACACTTCGAGATGGGTCAGTGGCACGCCGATCTCGCGCGCGGCAACGGGTTGGTGGTCGCGACAGGTGCGCTCATGCTGCACGTGACGGGGTGGGAGGTGCGCAATGATCCCGATCCCTTCTTCGGCCTGCTCGAAGCCACGATCAGAGGCGATGTGCTGTCGATTCCGACGATCTGATGGTCGGAATCGACAGCACGACGTCCAGGTACAGGTCATTCTTGGGCCATGACGACCTGGCGGGTGCTGGCTTCCGTGGCCGCTGTGGCCCTTGTCGTGGTCTATGCCGTCGGGTCTGGCGTGTGGGTCTCGGCCAACCCGGGCTGGTATGCCGGGCTGACCCGGCCCGCCTGGCAGCCGCCGGACATCGTGTTCGGCGTGATCTGGCCGTACAACTTCCTCGCGCTGGCCGTCGTAGGGGTCATCGTGGCCCAACGTGGATCGCCGGGGCTGGTCGGGGCATGGCTCGCCGTGGCCGCGGCGAGCGTGGTGTGCGCCCTGACGTGGGCGTACCTGTTCTACGTGCCGCACCAGCTGACCGCATCTGCGATCGCCCTGGCCGGCGCCGCGGTGCTCACCCTCGTCCTCGTCGCCCTGACCTGGTCGGCGACCCGCGGTGGGGCCATCGCGCTGCTGCCCTACCTCATCTGGGTGAGCGTGGCGACGTCGCTGGCCTTCGGATACGCCCGGCTCAACGCGTGACCTGGCCCATGCATGGCGGGACTCAACGTCTGGCCCGGCTGACACCGTTCGGAGCCCGACCCGGCTGGCACGGCTCGAAGCCCGACCCGGCTCGACTTGGCCCATGCCCGGCATGACTCGTCGCCCGGCATGACTCGTCGCCCGACCAGGCTCACCCGCCTCGAAGCCCGACCCGGCGCTGCGCCTGACCTTGCAGAACGCGGTCAGCTCGGGGCGTGCACCGGCGAGGACGTCGTGCGCGTGGGCCAGGGTGCCGCCTGCTCCAGCTCCAGGGCCACCTCCAGCAGCCGGCGCTCGTGGCCGAAGGGCGCAGCGAGGTGCACCCCGATCGGCATCCCCTGATCGGAGCGTCCCAGCGGCAGGGACATCGCCGGGGAACCAGCGACGTTCTGCACCGGGGTCATCGAGGCGAACTGCAGCAGGCGCACGAGGTGGGTGCGGAACTCCACGTCCTGCCCGAGATGCCCGATCGGGGGCGCCGGGTAGCCAGTGACCGGAGACAGGAACAGGTCATACGGCCCGAACGCCTCGTCGGGGTTGCCGGCCATGCGGCGCAGGCGCAGCAGCGACCCCGGAACGCGATCGGCCTGGCGGGTCAGCATCCTGCTCAACCCCTTGGTCAGCTCCTCGACCTTCGACCCGTCGAAGCCCTTGCCGTACGCCGCCGAGCCGCTGCGGTGCAGCACGAACGCCAGCAGCGCCCAGTAGCGCAGGAAGTCCATCGCGAACTCCTCGCCGACCGGCGGCCCCACCTCCTCGACGTGATGGCCGAGGCCCTCCAGCAGGGCGCCGGCGGACCGGACTGCTGCCACCGTGTCCGGGCTCAGCGGGAGACCCCGCAGCGTCGTGACGCACATCCCGATCCGCAGGCGCTGGGTGCCGGGTCGGGTCACATGGCCGATCGGGGGCAGCCCGGCATCCGGACGGCCCGGGTCCATGAGGGCCAGCAGGAGCGCGGTGTCGCGCACCGTACGGGTGAGGACTCCCTGTGCCGCGATACGCACCGGGATCCGCTCCTTCAGCGGGTTCATCGGCAGGCGCCCGCGCGAGGGCTTGAGCCCGACCAGCCCGCAGCAGGACGCGGGGATCCGGATCGACCCACCACCGTCGTTGGCGTGGGCGATCGGGACGACCCCGGCCGCGACCATCGCCGCGGAGCCGCCGCTGGATCCGCCCGCCGATCGGCCGGCGTCCCACGGGTTGCGCGTGGCCCCGTACCGGCTGGACTCGGTGCTGGCCGTCAGGCCGAACTCCGGCAGGGTGGTCGCGCCCAGCGGGTCCAGCCCGAGGCCCAGCAGCGCGGTCACGACCGGGGAGCAGGCCGGCGCGGGGACGTCCGGCACCGCCCGGGACCCCTGGGTGGTCGGAGACCCAGCCACCTCCTCGTTGTCCTTGATGAACGTCGGGATCCCGGCAAGCGGGGCGTCCTCAGCGACCACCACCTCGGTCCGGACGGGCTCGTCGAACCAGTGGGCGACGGCATTCAGGTGCGGGTTGGCGGCGTGCGCGCGAGCCCGCGCTGCGTCGCGGAGCTCACTGGCCGAGACCTCGCGCCTGGCCAGCCGCTCGAGCAGGTCGGTGGCGTCGCTGGTGCCCAGGGCGTCGTCGGTCGTGGTGTCGACGGTGCGGGGCACTCTCACGGCTGCGACAGTAGCGCCGCGCTCCGATGGCCGCTCCCCGAGGCTCCCCACGGGCGGCGCCGCACCAGGCCGGACCACGCTCAAACCGGACCACTCTCCGGCGGACCACTCTCCGGCGGACGACCACTCACGCCGGACCTGCTCAGCCCTTCGGCCGCCCAGTCCCACGCATTGTTCAGACATACTTCTCCGGCCGCACCACCTGCGCCGGGGTGGTCCAGGCCACCACGGCGTACCGCGGGAAGTAGTCCCGCGCGAGCACCTCGAGGAAGCGGTCGGCCACGTCGGCGGAGACCAGCGTCTCGAGCCGGATGTTGGCGCCCTCGAACTCGTCGGCGCGCACCCCACGGGACCCCTGCCCGCGGGCGTCGCAGACCGTCCAGCCGTGGGCACCGGATCCGGCCACGTCGCGGACGAGCCGATGCTCGACGACCGCTTCGGCGACGACCGTCACCAGGACGAGGCCCTCGGTCTCCATGGTGGCTCCTCTCAGCTGCCCAGCGCCTGCGCGATGGCCAGGTACAGCGGGATTCCGATGATCAGGTTGAACGGGAACGTGATGCCCAGGCTGGCCGTGAGGTAGAACCCCGGGTTCGCCTCGGGCAGGGCGAGGCGCACAGCGGCGGGGGCGGCGATGTACGAGGCGCTCGCGGTCAGCACCCCGAGTATCGCCGCCCCACCGGTCGACAGCCCGACCCCGAGTCCGGCGACGATCCCGAGGGTGCCGGACACGATCGGGAAGACGAGGGCGAACCCCACCAGGCCGGGGCCGGCCTTCGGCAGGTCGCGCAGGCGCTTGGCCGCGATGACGCCCATCTCCAGGAGGAAGAGGGTCAGCACCCCCACGAAGAGCCCGCCGAAGAAGGGCTCGACCTTCTCATATCCGGCCGTCCCCGTCGCCAGCCCGAGCAGGAGTCCACCGACCAGCAGCAGGATGCTGCGACCGGTCAGGATCTCGCGCAGCGACTCCCCCCACGACGCTGCCCGGGTGACATGCCTGCCGGCGAGCATCAGGCCCACAATGATCGCCGGGACCTCCAGGACCGCCAGCAACGTGGTCACGTACCCCTCGTAGCTGATCCCGGCGCTGGTCAGGAACACCGCCGCGGCAGTGAACGTGACCAGCGAGGTCGAGCCGTAGTGCGCCGCCATCGCTCCCCGGTCCACGGGGCCGAGCCGGGTGGTCCAGCGCAGAACGGCGAACGCGAGCACGGGGATCAGGACGCCCAGGGCGAGCGTGACCAGGATCGGCCCGACGACCTCACCGGCCGGCGCCTGCGACAGGGCCACGCCGCCCTTGATGCCGATGCCCAGCAGCAGATAGACGCTCAGCAGCTGGTAGACCGGCTCGGGCAGGCGCAGGTCCCCGCCGATCGAGGTCGCCACCAGCCCGAGCAGGAAGGCCAGGACCGGCGGGGATGTGAGGTTGGCGACCGCCAGCTGCCACGTGTCCACGGGTCAGGCGAAGAGCGCCAGCAGGTCGCCGACGCGGTGGTCGGCCTCGGCGGGGTGGCGGAACGGCCGGTGCTCGTTGACCACGTAGTGGGTGCGCCGGCCCTGGGGCACCCGGGTCAGGTAGCCGCCATCCTCCAGGTCACGGAGGATGTTCAGGGTCGCCCGCTCCGTTATCCCCACCACGGCCGCGATGTCGCGCACGCGCGCATCCGGGTTGCGATGGACGAAGACCAGGACATGGCCGTGGTTGGTCAGCAGCGTCCAGGTGCGAGCGCCGGCGGGCAGGGTGTCATCCACGGACCTGCTCCTTGTCGTCTGCGGAGGCGTCGGGGCCGGCAGAGGCGTCGAGGGCGGCAGACGAGACCTCAGCCGGGGCGGCCGGAGCACCGGCCGCGGTTCCGGGAGGGGCTCCGGTGGGAGCCCCCACCGGAGCCCCCACTGGGGTCCCCGCCGTGGTGGAGCTGAGTTGCTCGGGATGGCCGTGCGGCGGCGCCGGCTGGCCGCGGGTGGCTCGCAGGCTGGCGACGATGGAGACCGTGATGATCGTGGCCACCACGCCCAGGCTCAGCCAGGTGGGCATCTTGTAGATGTCGACCTGCAGGACCAGCTTGATGCCGACCCAGACCAGCACCAGGCCCAGGCCCAGCTTGAGGTAGACGAAGCGGTGCATGAGGTCGGCGAGCAGGAAGTACATGGCGCGCAGCCCGAGGATCGCGAACGCGTTGGCGGTGAACACCAGGAACGGCTCCTGGGTGACCGCGAAGATGGCGGGGATCGAGTCGACGGCGAACACGATGTCGGTGAACTCCACCAGGACCAGGACCAGCAGCAGCGGGGTGGCCACCAGGGCGCCGTTGCGCCGGGTGAAGAACTTCTGTCCGTCGTA
Source organism: uncultured Actinomycetes bacterium (assembly GCA_963747335.1). Classification (GTDB taxonomy): domain Bacteria; phylum Actinomycetota; class Actinomycetes; order S36-B12; family CAIYMF01; genus Prado023. The sequence goes on from CAVVEV010000012.1 coordinate 442,262, forward strand.
CTCGTCGGTCATCGGCACGTAGCGCCGGAACAGGCGCACCACCCCGGAGGTGGAGGGGTCGAAGTGCTTGTTGCGGTGGCGCATCATCATCACGCCGGTGAACACCAGGAACGCGCCGAAGATGTACAGGATCCAGATGTACTCCTTGATCGCCGCCGAGCCGGCCCAGATGAACAGCCCGCGCATGACCAGGGCGCCGACCACGCCGTAGAACAGCACCCGGTGCTGGTAGCGGGCGGGCACCGCGAAGTAGCTGAAGATGATCGCCCAGACGAACACGTTGTCCACGGCCAGGGACTTCTCGATCAGGTAGCCGGCGTAGTACTGCCCGGCGAACTCGCCTCCGACGGTCGCCCAGATGACCAGCCCGAAGCCGACCCCCATCGCGACCCACACGCCCGACCAGATCGCGGCCTCCTTCGCCGTGATCACGTGGGCATCCCGGTGGGCGAACAGATCGATGGCCAGCATGACCACGATCACCCCCAGGACCGCCAGCCAGATCGTCAACGGCACGTCCATCGCTTGCTCAACTCTCCTTCAGTATGCGGATTCACGAATCGTGATGCATCTATCGTGCCTGCATTGAGGCTGCAATGCAAATACATGGCCCCCTTCACATGATCTGTCATGCATGTTATGGTCTTCACCAAGGAGGGGAGTACCCCACCCACCCGCGGTCGTCAGCACGTCCGATCCGACATCGGACCGGCCCGGGAGCCGTTCACGCGGCCGGGGAAGACCTCTGGCTCACGACGCCGGAGGAACCATGCCCCAGCCCGCGCACGTCACTCCCACCCCCCACTTGCGACTGCCCACGGCCGCGGACGTGGCCCGAACAGCCGCCGAGCAGCACCCGATGTGCCTGTCGATCCTGATGACCACGACCCCGTCAGAGGTCATGGTGCCCGGCGACCGGGCCACACTGCAGGGGCTGACCCTGGACGCCCTGCGGCGACTGGACGAGGAGCCCGATGTGCCTGCCGCGGCACAGACGCGGGCCGCACTTGCCGCCACGATCTCCCGGGCCCAGACCGGACCCACGGATCGCGGGCTGGCGATCCTCGTGAACCCGCACGGCGCGCACCTGTTCCACCTGCGGGTCACTCCGCGCGACCGGGTCGTCCTGGACCCGACGTTCGCCACCCGGGACCTCGTCCGCTCAGCAGCGGAGGACCCGGCCTTCCTGACCCTCGTGATCGACGGTCGCGCGGCGCGGCTGCTGCACTACGACCAGCGCTACACCCGCCCCATCCTGGGGCACGACTTCCCGATGATCCGACCCGAGAGCACCCGTCGAGGACCCACCCCGGGTGGCACCAGCGAGCGCGCGCACCAGGAGCGGACGCGGGCCTTCCTCCGGGAGGTCGACTCCCGGCTGGCCGCCCGGATCGAGGAGTTCGCGCTCCCGGTCGTCCTGGTCGCCAGTGCCCGGACCGTGGCGGAGTTCCTCGGTCTGGCCCCGGGCCGCCGGATCGCCGCCGTCGTACGCACGGGCAACGGGAACACCCCCATCACCGACCTGGAGGCTGCCGCTCGGGCCGCGCTCGCTGAGCATGTCCGCGACCGCGCCGCAGCAGCCCTGGACACAGTCGCGGTGAGGCTGGCCCACGGCAGGGCGGTCGCCGGCCTGCCAGCGGCGTGGGAGGCACTCGACCAGTCTGATCCCGACCTGCTCGTGGTCGAGCGGACGCACGAGGCTGCGGCACGCCTGTCGGAGGATGGCCTTGATCTCGTCGGCGATCCCGAGGAGCTCGGCGTCCTCGACGACGCCGTGGACGAGCTCATCGAGGCCGCCCTGGCCCGAGGCGCTGAGGTCGTCACCGTCCCCGACGGGGCACTGGCGCGGCACGGGCGTCTCGTCCTGGCGCTGCGTGGGCCGGTCCCGGCACGGGCGGGGTGACGCAGGTCCGCTGCGGCAGGGCATGCCCTTCGTGACGCGGAGTCGGAACCGACCCCCAGATCGACCGAGTCGACTGCCAGGGCGCCACCGTCACCCCACCGGTTCGGCGAACCCGGGCAGGTGCGCCTCGAGCTCCGAGCGCACGGGCACGGTGGCGCCCAGCCCGCACAGCACGCCGACCAGCCCGAGCCACAGTCGATGGGTGAACAGCTGGTCGGCGGGGATCGTCAGCTGCAGGGCCACGGTGAAGTCCGGGTTGCGGGGATCGTTGACCCGGCCGAACTCGGACTTCAACCACTCACGGCTGAACGTGAACTGCTCGTGGCGGGACGGCTCGCTGAACGGCGAGAGATAGTCGATGAGCTTCTCCACCTCGATGCTCTGGCCGGGCGCGACGAACCCGCCCTCACGCAGCCGGCGCTCCACCGCCGCCGGATCGGTCGCGGTCATGGCCCGGATCAGACCACCGAACGTCGGCGGCAGACCCCCGGGCATGACCAGGACGGAGCCGAAGTCCAGGACGCCCATCCGGCCGTCGGGCAGCAGCCGGAAGTTCCCCGGGTGCGGATCGGTGTGCAGCAGCCCCACGCGCGCCGGTGAGGTCAGGAAGAAGTGCTGGTAGGCCGCGCCGAGGTGGTCGCGCTCACCAGGCGTGCCGTCCCGGGCGACCTGGGCCAGGCCGACCCCGTCCATCCAGTGGCTGACGAGCACCCCGCGGGTGGCGGCCAGCACGGGCGGCACGTAGTAGTGGGCGTCGCCGTCGTAGGCCACGGCGAAGGCGCGCTGGTGGTCGGCCTCGGTGCGGTAGTCCAGCTCCTCGCCGAGGCGGGTCCGCAGCTCGGCGACCAGCGGCGGCATCGCCATCCCGCGAGCCACCAGCGAGGTCAGGCGCAGCGTGACGGCCAGTGAGCGGACGTCACCTGCGACCGCCTCGGCCACCCCCGGGTACTGGATCTTGACCGCCACGTCCGTCCCGTCGGACCACACCGCCCGATGCACCTGACCGATCGAGGCCGCTGCGATCGGGTGCTCGTCGAACTCGCGGAACTGGGCGCGCCAGCCCGGCCCGAGCTCCGACTCCAGAACCGGTCGGACCTCGGCGAACGGCAGGCCCGGGTTGTCCTCCTGCAGGGCGCCCAGGGCGTGCTGCCACGAGTCGTCCGGGTCGGAGGGGAAGAGGGCATCGACCGTGGAGAGCAGCTGGCCGAGCTTGAGCGCCCCGCCCTTCAACTGGCCCAGCGTGGCGCGGGTGTCGGCGGCAGTCGCGGTCCGCGCCTGCTCCCGCAGGACCGCCCGGTCCTGGCCGAGTATCCCCTGGGCCTGGATCGACAGCGCCCGCCCGACCGCGCGGGCCGGCAACCCGGCGAGCGTGGCGCTGCGGCGGATGCGTGAGGTGGTCACCGGCATGGTTCCAGTATCCCCGGTCCCCGGCAGCGGCAGGCGCCGGTCCAGGGCGGCGCCAGCTCGGCTCGATGGGCCGTTCCTCGACGGGCACCCCCGCGCGAGGTGTGGGGCGAGGTCTGAGGATTCCGCAAGCACAGCACAGCACCTCACCGGCCCCGCCCGGGGATCAGGTCAGCTGGGCCTGCACCTGGGCCAGGATCTCCGCGCACAGCTCATGAGTGGCCAGGGCGTCGCTGGCGTCGAGGACCACCCCGGCACGCACCGACTCGAGCAGCGTCCCGATCATCGGGACGAACCCGCGCTGCTCGGAGACCGATGCCCAGTTGTCGGGCTGGCGTCGGTGCGCCGCACCACCGGAGCGGTCGACGACGTCCACCAGGTCGGTGACCCGACGGGCGCGCCGAGGTGCCATCGCCTCGAGGATCTCGACCGTCTGCCCGCTGTCACGGTCCATGATCCCCACGCCGAGCCGCCTGCCCTGGCGCACCGTGATCGCAATACGTGCGAGGGACCCGTCCGGACCCGGGCGCGCCACCACGTCGAGATGGTCCGGCTCGGCGGCGACGAGGAAGCGCAGCGTGTCCACGACGTGGACGAAGTCGTCGAACACCACGACCCGCGGGTCGTCCGGGAGCCCGATCCGGTTCTTGGTCAGCACGACCGTGTCCAGGCCGGGCCACGCGGCCACCTCGGCGTAGGCCCGGGTGTGCCGCCGGTTGAACAGCACGGCCAGGGAGACCCCGGCGGCGGTGGCCTGCTCGACGATCCCCCGCGACTCCTCGATGGTCAGCGCCAGGGGCTTGTCCACGAACGTCGGGATGCCCGCCTCGATCAGTGTCCTGGCGTGGCCCGGGTGGGCCTGCGTCGCGCTGTGGACGAAGGCGGCGTCGAGGTGCACCCCCGCGCTGAGCGCGGCCTCGATGGTGGGGTAGCCGGCGGGGACCCGCCATGTGCGCGCCAGCGCGTCGCGCCGCGCCGGGTCGCGGGTGATCAGCACCGGCTCGACACCCCCATCGGCGCCCAGGACCGGAAGGTAGGCCTTCGCCGCAATGTCGCCGAGTCCGATGAGGGCGACGCGCAGGGGGGTCGGGTGCATCCCCGCATCCTTCCCCCGGCCGTGCCGGGATGGCGGGGTGGGCAGGGTCGGCGCGGGGATGGCAGGTGCGCACATGCCGGTGGGCGTCCTGGTCGCGCGCCCGTGACAGTGATCAGGCCTGGCGGGGGCTGGCCGTGGTGGGCGCGCGCGGGGCAGGATGGGGGCGGAGGTGGTCGCGATGGCAGATGTGGTGCACGGGATCGAGGTGGCCCCCGGGCAGCCGGTCATCGGCCTGGACTTCGACGGCGTGCTCAACATCACCGCCCGTGAGGACCTGCCCGAGGGCTTCGCGCTGCACCGGGTCGAACTCGATCGGGAGAACTGGCCGAACCACCCGTACATCCGCGCGCTGCCCGCTGGACCGGGGCCGTTCCTTCACGGGGTGGTGGTCAGCCGGGCGCACGGGTCGATGGTCCGGGAGTGGATCGCCGCCGGGGCATGCGTGGTCTGGGCCACCACGTGGGAGCGGGCGGTGCTGCGCAATGCCCACCTCTGCGACCTCCCCGAGCTGCCCGTCCTGGAGATCTCGAAGGTGCACACGGGGCGAAGCCCACTGCGCACGGCCGACTGGAAGGTGGCGGGCCTGCAGAGCGCATTCGCCGGGCATCCGCTGGTGTGGGTCGACGACTTCGGGGCCGATCGCCGGGGCGAGTCCACCTACGGGGACCCGCCGGCTCCGATGCTCGTGGTCGCCCCCGACGAGTCCGTGGGTCTCACACCGCAGGAGGCGGCCGAGGTGCTGGCCTTCGTGGAGGCACATCGGGCCTGAGCGCCGGCGGGCTACGCTGCGGCGATGGCTCACATCAGCGCCGTGTGCGTGCTGCACGCCCTGCTCCCCGATCCGCCCGACCCCGAGGGGCGGACGGCGATCGACAAGCGCGCGGTTCTCGGACCGGTGGTCGTCGGCCCGCTCGGGCTCGCAGGGGACACCCAGGTCGACACCGAGCATCACGGGGGCGAGGACCAGGCCGTGTACCTCTACGCCGACGAGGACGCCCATTGGTGGTCAGCCGAGCTGGGCCGGGACATCCCGCCCGGACTGTTCGGTGAGAACCTGCGGACCTCGGGGATCGACCTGAGTGGGATGCGGATCGGCCAGCAGCTGCGCATCGGCGGCTCGGGCCTGCTCCTGGAGGTGACGGCCCCGCGCATCCCGTGCATGACGTTCAGCCGCCGGATGGACGAGCCGCACTGGGTGAGGCGGTTCACGCAGCGCCGCGCCCCGGGGGCCTACGCCCGGGTCGTGGAACCCGGTGTGGTCGGCGCTGGGGACGCCGTCGTCGCACTCGCCGCGCCGGGGCACGACGTGACCATCGCGGACCTGCTGCCGCCGGTCGAGCCAGGGGCGTACAGCCGTCTGCTGGACGCCGAGCAGGCGGGTTCCGTGGAGCTCAGTGCCCGGGTGCGCCGCAAGGCGGTACAGGCCCTCGGCGGCTGATCCACGTGATCGTGGTGGTCGATTCGGGCGATGCAACCGACTGAACCGACCACCACGACGGCTCGACGCGGGGCCGGGGCGGGCTCAGCCCTCGCCTGCGTCGGCTCGCGGGTGGTCCTCGGGGTGGCTGACGCTGCCGTGGCCGAGTTCCCAGAGCCGGATGCCCCCGGAGATGCCGGCCTCGTTGGGAACGATCGTGACATCCGCGCCGAGGTCGAGGGTGAGGCGTTGGGCGTTGCCCCCGCCGACGTAGAGCCGGTCCCAGACGAACATGGGGCGCAGGCCGTCCACAGCCTTGCGGACGCGCCGCGACCAGCGCTTGGCGCCGAGCTCGCGGCGCGCGAGGTCGCCGATCCACTCGTCGTAGATCACGCCCTTGCGGACCGGTGAGCGCGAGAGCTCGATCTTGGGCGCGAGGCTCCCCTCGTCGAACACCGCGCACCCGAGCCCGGTGCCGAGCGTGAAGACCACCTCGAGGCCCTCCCCGGACACGACGGCCGCACCGTGGACCTCGGCGTCGTTGACCACGCGGGTCGGGATCCCCAGGCCCTGCGCGAGCGCGGCCTGGGCATCGAAGTGGTCCCACGCGCGTTCGAGGTCGGGATCCACCGGGGAGTGCGGGCCGCTGGTGGTGATGTAGTGCGGCGTCGTGATGACCCGGCCATGCCGGATCATCCCCGGGACACCCACGGTGGCGCGATCGGCCGGGGGCAGATCCTCGGCCAGCTGGCACAGGACCTCGACGAACCGCTCGGGCGGCATCGGGTAGGGCGTCGGGATCCGAAGAGGTTCGGCGACCATCGCCCCCTCGTGGTCCAGGACCGAGCCCTTGAGCCCGCTCCCGCCGCAGTCGATGGCCAGTGTGCGCTCGAGTTCCACGCCGCACAGCGTGCCGCATCCGGGGTCGTGCGCGCCGGTTGGCGGGGCCGGCCGGTCGCGGACATCGCGGGCGCGTTGGGCCAGTATTGACACATGGTCCCCCCCTCCATGCCCACCCCGTCGCACCCTGGGGCCCTCTCGGGGCAGCGCTCCGTCGCCGACTCCGTGCTCGACGCGCTGGAGGCCGAGGCCATCTGGGCGCTGCGCGAGACGGCCGCCGCGTTCCGCAACCCCGTGATGCTCTACAGCATCGGCAAGGACTCCGGGGTGATGCTGCACCTTGCGGCGAAGGCGTTCGCGCCGGGTCCGATCCCGTTCCCCGTGCTGCACGTGGACACCACGTGGAAGTTCCGCGACATGATCACCTTCCGCGGCCAGATGGTCGAGCAGTACGGCCTGGACCTGCGCGTGGCCACCAACGAGCAGGCCGCCGCCGAGGGGGTGACGCCCTTCAGCCACGGCGCCCAGGAGTACACCCGGCTGATGAAGACCGTGGCCCTGCGGGCAGCTCTCGACGAGGGCGGCTACGACGCGGCGATCGGCGGCTCGCGCCGCGACGAGGAGCGCAGCCGGGCCAAGGAGCGGATCTTCAGCCTGCGGATGCCGGGCCACCGGTGGGAGCCACGGCGCCAGCGCCCGGAGCTCTGGCACACGGTCAACGCCCAGCTCTCCCCCGGCCAGACGATGCGCACGTTCCCGCTGTCGAACTGGACCGAGATCGACGTCTGGCACTACGTGCGCCGGGAGGGGCTGCCCGTGGTGCCGCTGTACTTCGCCGCGATGCGTCCGACGGTCATCCGCGGGGGGCAGCTGATCGTCGTCGACGACGACCGGATGCAGCTCGAGCCGGGAGAGGTCCCCGTCGAGCGGCTCGTGCGGTTCCGCTCCCTGGGGTGCTACCCGCTCAGTGCGGCCGTGGACTCCCCGGCGGCCACCCTCGACGAGGTGATCGCCGAGATGGAGGGGTCCCGGCAGTCCGAGCGGGCCGGCCGGATGATCGACGGCGAGGGGGGTGCCTCGATGGAGGCCAAGAAGGTCGAGGGGTACTTCTGATGGGACTCATCCGCCTGGTCGCCTGCGGCAGCGTCGACGACGGCAAGTCCACGCTGATCGGCCGGCTGCTGGCCGACACCGAGTCCGTCCCCGAGGACACCCTTGAACTGGCCCGCACGGTTCGCCGCGCAGGGTCGACGATCCCGGCGGGTGAGATCGACTACTCGCTGCTCACCGACGGGCTCGAGGCCGAGCGGGAGCAGGGCATCACGATCGACGTGGCCTACCGGCACATGGCGCTGCCCGACGGCCGCCGGGTCGTGATCGCCGATGCGCCCGGGCACGAGCAGTACACCCGCAACATGGCCGTGGCCGCTTCGACCGCCGACGTCGCGCTGCTGCTGGTGGACGCCGCCCGCGGGGTGACCCGCCAGACCTACCGGCACCTGACGATCTGCGCGCTGATGGGCGTGCATCACGTGATCATCGCGGTGAACAAGCTCGACGCCGTCGGCTTCGACCACGCGCGGTTCTCGGAGCTCGCCGACGCTGTGGCCGGTGCGGCTGCACGCCTGGACTTCTCGCGGGTCACGGTCGTGCCCGTCAGTGCCCTGGCGGGTGACAACGTGACGACCGCCTCGGGGCGCACCGAGTGGTACTCCGGCCCGACCGTCATCACTGCGATCGGGGAGACCCACGAGCTGGACGCCCCACCGGCCACCGCGGCACGGCCGGTGCGGATCCCGGTGCAGACGGTCGTCCGCGCGGACGGGTTCCGCGGCGTGGCCGGGACGCTGGTCACCGGGCAGCTCACCGTCGGGGATGAGGTCTCCGTGGCCGGGGCGGGCGTGACCGGGAAGGTCAGCCGACTGCTCGTGGCCGGCACCGACCGGGAGCGGGCGACCGCCGGGGATGCGGTGGCCGTCGAGCTCGTTCCCGACCTCGACGTCACCCGGGGCGACCTGCTGGAGTCGGCGACCGGTGACCCGGTGGTCCCCGCCGACAGGTTCTCCGCCGATGTCGTATGGCTGGGCGAGGAGCCCCTGGCCCACGGCCGGTCCTACCTGCTCGTCTGCGGACCGCTGGTGGTCCCCGCGGTGGTCACCAGCGTGCGCCACCGCCTCGACGTGACGACCGGCTCCGAGGAGGCGGCCCGGGTGCTGCGCCTCAACGATGTCGGTCGGGTGGAGGTGGCCACGGACCGGCCCGTCCCGCTCGAGGCCTACCTGCACTCCCGCGACACCGGTGGCTTCGTCCTCGTGGACCGCCTCTCGTCCGACACCGTGGCTGCCGGCATGGTGCGCTACGCGCTGCGCCGCTCGTCGAACGTGCGCGGCCACGACTTCGTCGTCGACCGGGTGGCGCGGGAACGGCTCAACGGGCACCGCGGCCGCGCCGTGTGGCTCACTGGCCTGTCCGGCTCAGGCAAGTCCACGATCGCGGACGCGGTCGAGCGCGACCTTCACGCCCAGGGCGTGCGCACGTTCGTCCTCGACGGGGACAACGTCCGCCACGGCCTGAACAAGGACCTGGGCTTCACGGCTGAGGACCGCGCTGAGAACGTCCGCCGCGTGGCCGAGGTGGCCCGGCTGATGGTCGAGTCCGGCACCGTCGTGATCGTCGCGCTGGTGTCACCGTTCCGTGGGGACCGTCGCGCCGCCCGCGACCTGTTCGGTCCCGGGGACTTCGTCGAGGTGTTCGTCCGCACACCCGTGGAGGTGTGCGCAGCCAGGGATCCCAAGGGCCTGTACGCGAAGGCGGCGTCGGGCGAGCTGCCCAACCTCACGGGCGTCGGCCAGGACTACGAGGAGCCGCTGGCCCCCGACCTGGTGGTCGCCGGTGACGGACCCTTGGAGCACGCTGTGACGGCAGTCGTCCTGGCTGCCACCCGTTCGGCATCACAAGGCGGATGAACTCGCCTTGCGGCGCGAAGCCGTCGGCTCCTTGCGGCCGTTCATGTCGGACCGACCGGTCGGCGACTGTGGTTCGTCGGACATCTCGAATCCTCGCGGCACCTTGCGTCGAACAGCCCGCAGTCATAGGACGGCTATCGACGTGAGCGCCCGCGAGGTCCGCCTGGGACGCCGCACACCGGGTCGCATACGACGTGAACTGCCGCGACGTTGGGTGCGCCCCACGTAGCGCCACACCGGGAGTCCGGCGCTTCGCCTATTCCCCACCATTCCGATCGGGTATAGTGGTTCCATGCTCCTCACGGTCCTGGTCTTCGGCCTCGTCGGGTCCGCCGCACAGATGGTGGACGGGACCCTCGGGATGGGCTTCGGCGTCACGTCGGCGACCCTCCTGACACTGCTGGGGTACTCGGCCGTCGCGGCGTCGGCGGGCACCCACGCGGCGAAGATGGGCACCACCTTCGTCTCGGGCGTCAGCCACTGGCGCGAGGGCAACGTGGACTGGCGGGTGCTCGTGGTCATGGCCCTGCCGGGGGCCCTCGGTGCCTTCGTCGGCGCGGTCCTCCTGACGACCGTCGCCTCCAACGCCGCACGCCTGTGGATGGCCTGCATCCTGTTCGTCCTGGGCCTGGTGATCATCGCGCGCTTCGGCTTCGGCCGGAACCTGTTCCCCGAGGTACGCGCCCGTACGCGCCACCTCTGGCCAGTTGGGCTGGTGGGGGGTCTCGTCGATGCCACGGGTGGCGGCGGATGGGGTCCGGTGGCCACACCCTCACTGCTGACCCTGACCCGGCACGAGCCGCATCGTGTGGTCGGGACGGTCAACGCCGCCGAGTTCTTCGTGGCGGTGGCGGCCTCGGCGGGCTTCCTGTTCGGGGCCGGCGACTCCGGAGTCCCCTGGCTCCCGGTTCTCGGGCTGGTCCTCGGTGGCGCGCTCGTCGCACCGGTCGCCGCCCGGCTCGCGAGGCGGGCACCCACCGCGATCCTCGGCGTGGGCGTCGGCGGCATGGTGCTGGTCAGCAACACCGCCGTCATCTCCAAGGTCCTCGGGGTACCCGGGGTCGTGGCTGGGACGCTGGTCCTGGGCCTGATCGTGGCGACCGGCTGGTTGGCTCTGCGGGTGCATCGCGAAGGGATCGTCGCCGCTCGGGCACCCCTCGCCGATCAGCCGGCAACCATGCGCTGAGCCGTTCGGGGTGTGGGTCGCACCCGTGCTACGGCAGCGGCACACCTGCGCCGGGCTGCTCCACCCAGCCGGGCAATCGCGCGGAGGACATGCCACGATTGGCCGGTCATCACCACCTGCGCAGGAGGAAAGCATGTCCGAGCTCGACGATCGATTCACCGCCGCTGCCGACGCTTCGAAGACCCTGCCGGAGCGCCCGGACAACGAGACGCTGCTGGCGATGTACGCGCTCTACAAGCAGGCCACGGTCGGCGACGTCGAGGGCAAGCGGCCGGGCTTCACGGATCCGGTCGGCAAGGCGAAGTACGACGCGTGGGACAAGATCAAGGGGATGGCTGCCGACGACGCCAAGGCCGCGTACGCCGAGCTCGTGGAGGGCCTCGCGGGCTGACCGGCGATTACCGCGGGCCACGACCGTTCGGGTACCCTGTGGGCGTCCGTTGGACGGGGAGGCGTCGCCTAGTCAGGTCTATGGCGCCCGCCTGCTAAGCGGGTTTGGGGTTTAGAGCCCCATCGAGGGTTCAAATCCCTCCGCCTCCGCCGAACGCACGCAGGTGGCTCCGGGTCAGCCCGGGGCCACCGTCGCGTTCCGGGGTCGAATCCCGAGCACGGCGGGGATTTCGTCATCGCCATCCGGGTCGGGTAACCTTGGAAAGTCCTCCGGGGCAGTGCGCCTGTAGCTCAGCGGATAGAGCATCTGACTACGGATCAGAAGGCCAGGGGTTCGAATCCCTTCAGGCGCGCCAACAACATCGCAGGTCAGGGCCGGTTCTCCTGTGGGAGATCGGCCCTCTCCCGTCGGACGCACTGCTCGTTGGATCGGCGCTCCGGCGCCCACGGCGGGCCCCCGGTGTCGAGAGCATCCCTGCACGGTGGCAGGCGGGAGCATCGCCTGGGGCGTCGCGTCCGCGGGTTTGTGGCTATCTTGGGGTCGGGATGCCGGCGCTGTCGGGGTGCTGCCCCAGGGAGGACGCTGTGGCCCCATCCACCGTCGGCGACGTGGACCTGCTCGAGTCGCGCAGGGACTACGTCGAGGCGCTTGGGCGCGGGGATCGGCGGCGAGCCACTGAGGTCGCCTTCGACCTTCTCTACCGCGGGGTCCCTGCCGACGCTGTGCTCACCGAGCTCGTGGGTGCTGGTCAGGTTGAGGTCGGCCTGGCGTGGCAGGACGGCCGGTGGGACGTCGCCCAGGAGCATCGAGCCTCTGCGGTGGCTGAGGGCGTCCTCCAGGCGGTGGCCCAGCACGCCCTGCCCACCGCGCTCCGCTCGGAGATGGGTGACCGGGGTCGGGTGGCGGTGGCGTGCGCGGAGGGGGAGTGGCACGTGATTCCCGGACGGCTGGTCAGTGAGGTCCTCCGGCTGCGTGGCTTCGACGTGAGCTTCGTGGGGCCCTCGGTCCCGGCTGACGAGCTGACCCGGTTCCTGGGTTCGGAGTCCCCTGGCGTCGTCGCGGTGTCGTGCTCGATGCCGAGCTCGCTCATTGGCGCCTGGCGCACCATCACCGCGCTTCGCGCGGCCGGGAAGGTCATCGTCTGCGGGGGTCGTGGCTTCGGGCCCGACGGCGTGTGGGGCGTTGCGCTGGGGGCGGACATGGGGGCCGAGGACATGGACACCGGCATAGCCCTGCTCGACGCCGCGATCGCGGGGGCGGCCGGTGCGCCTCGCCCCGACGCCGTGAGGCGGGACGTGGCCACCGAGATAGACCTTGCCACCCGGGAGTTCACCCGCGTGGTGGGGGCGGCCACACAATTGGCCGTCGTGCGCGGGGCTCACCTCGTCGGCGGCGAGATCACGTCGGGCGAGGCTCGGGGGATGCTGGCGTTCACGTTGCGGACGGTCATCGCTGCGACCCTGGTCGGTGACGACAGGATCGTCACCGACCACGTCGGCTGGGCTGAGTCCGTCCTTGCGGGCCGCTCAAGGCCGATCAGCCTGGTGGCCGAGGCGCTCAACCTGCTGGTGACCGCGCTTCCCGCTGACCTTCCTCGGATCTCGGCAACCGCGCAGTCCGGCATGGCGGCCTGCAGCCCGTCACCGCCCGCCGTCCGGCCCGCACGTCGTCCCTGACGCCCCTGGAGACCACCGGTCCAGGCGCCCGCGAAATCCCGGCGCTACGGAACGCTGCGGATCCGTGTGACCAGGACCGCGGACAGCAGCGTGACGGCGGCCGTGAGCAGGTACAGCCCGGTGTACCCGCCCGCGCTGGTGACGATCGGTGCGGCGATCACAGGTGCGAGCACCTGCGGGGCGCTGTTGGCGATGTTGATGACGCCGAGGTCGCGACCGCGATCGACCGCGCGCGGCAGCACCTGGGTGACCAGGGCCTGGTCGACGCCGAGGTACATGCCATAGCCGAGTCCGAGGATCAGCGCGGCAACCATCGCAGCGCTGAACACCGGGAAGAACGCCAGGATCACGGCCGCCACGGCCATCACACAGGTCGCGGAGATCACGTAGACCTTGCGGCGCCCGGAGCGGTCCGACAGCGAGCCGAACACCACGGCGGTCAGGATCGTGCCGAGCGCGTAGAGCGCGATGAGCACGGTCTGCCCCTGCTCCGGCTCGGCGTACTCGACCTCGTCCTGCAGCCAGAAGAGCAGGTAGAGCGTGGCCATCGCGTTGCCCAGCATCATGAGGAAGCGCGTGAGCCAGGCCCAGGCGAAGTCCGGGTACACGCGGGGCGAGATCCAGAAGCCGCGCAGCCACTGCCCGAGGTGCCACGGCGGCTGGTTCTCGCGACCCAGCGGGATGTCGCGCGCCCCGATCACGAACGGCAGCACCAGGACGACCAGCAGCACGGCCGTCACCACCAGCCCGGTACGCAGGTCGGTGACGACGAACGAGACGATCGCGACCCCGAGCACCACGCCCACGGTCTGGGCCAGGCCGATCCATCCGGAGACCAGCCCGCGCTGGCGGACCGGCACCTGGTCGGGGACGGTGGCCGTCAGCCCGGCGTAGGACGCGTTGACGGCCATCTGTGCCAGGAACCAGATCACGGCGAGGCCGAGGACCGTGCCGGGGACACCGAGGCCGACGATGGCCAGCCCACCGACCAGGGCGCCGAGCAGCACCCACGGCTTGCGCCGCCCCCAGCGGGCCGTCGTCCGATCCGACAGTGCGCCCGCCAGGGGGTTGAAGACGATGGAGGCGAACGCCCCGGCGCCGGTGATCCACGCGAGCGCGGCCTCCTTGCTGTCCGGTGCGGCCTCCTGCGCCAGCCGTGGGAGCAGGTTCTGGATCGGCGTGTAGAACGCCAGCATGATGCCGAGGTTGGCCAGGGTGACGGCCGTGATGTACCCGCGCCTGACCGGGACTGTCGGCTCCTGCAAGGCCCCTGGGACAGTGACGGTCTCGGGGGTGGTGGGCTTCGCGCTCATGGCCGGTCACGCAGGAACGCGCGGTACCAGGCGTAGGAGGTCTTCGGGATGCGCCGCTGGGTCGGGTAGTCGACGTGGACGAGTCCGAAGCGTGGACGGTAGCCCTCGGCCCACTCGAAGTTGTCCATCAGCGACCACACGAAGTAGCCGCGGACGTCGACGCCGGCGTCGATCGCCTCACCGACGGCCGCCACGTGGCTGCGCAGGTACTCCACCCGGCGCGGGTCGTCGACGTGCGGCTCGGGCTGCTCCACCAGCTCGTCGGGGAACGCGGTGCCGCTCTCGGTGACCATGACTGGCGGGAGCGCGTCGCCGTAGCGCTCACGGATCCCGACGAGGACGTCCCGCAGGCCACTGGGGACCACAGGCCAGCCCATCGCGGTCTGCTCGAACTCGTCCATCCCCACCAGCTCGAACGGGAACGGGTTGCCCGGTGCGGGAGCCCTCACCCGGGTGGGGTTGTAGTAGTTCACCCCGAGCGCATCCAGGGGCTGGGCGATGGTCGCCAGGTCCCCGTCCTGGACGCAGGAGCGGTCGGTGGGCACCCCGACCTCGTCCAGGCCCGGATAGCTGCCGAGCAGGCAGGGGTCCATGTACGTCCGGTTCTGGATGGCGTCGAGGGCGGCCGCCGCAGCGGCATCCGCGGGGGACTCGCTCGCCGAAACGATGGGCGACAGGTTGTGGCTGATGCCGACCGTGGCGCGGGGCGCCTCAGCGCGGATGGCCTGCGTGGCCAGACCGTGGGCGAGCAGGACATGGTGCGTCGCCGGGAACGAGTCGAACAGCAGCGCACGGCCCGGGGCGTGGGCGCCGAACGCATATCCGTGGGTGGAGATCACGACAGCCTCGTTGATGGTGATCCACGTGTGCACGCGGTCTCCGAGGCGACCCGCCACATGACGCGCGTACTCGGCGAAGCGCTGCGCGGTGTCGCGCTCAAGCCAGCCCCCGTCGTCCTCCAGCGGCTGCGGGAGGTCCCAGTGATAGAGGGTGACCACGGGGGCGATCCCATGCTCGAGCAGGCCATCGACGAGCCGCTCGTAGAAGTCCAGTCCCCGGGACTCGACGGCACCAGAACCGGTGGGGACAACGCGAGGCCATGAGACAGAGAACCGGTAGGCGTTCACCCCGAGGTCGGCCATGAGCGCGACATCCTCGGGCCAGCGCACGTAGTGGTCGCAGGCCACGTCACCGGTGGCGCCGTCCGCGATCCTCCCGGGAGTGTGGGCGAAGGTGTCCCAGATCGAGGGGCCCTTCCCGTCGGCGTCCCAGGACCCCTCGATCTGGTAGGCCGCCGTCGCGGTCCCCCAGAGGAAGTCGGATCGGAATGCTGCACGGGTGCGGCCATCGGTCAGCGTGCCGGGGTCACCCGGACTCCACGGGGCGCTCATCGCCCGTGAGGACCCGCGCCGAGGACCAGGCGGGCGATGTCGTCGGGTGTGGCGGCCAGCAGGTCGATGTCCTCCTGGGGTATGGCGTGGGTCTGGTGCCCCCACGCCACTGCGACCGCGAGCACTCCGGCAGCCCGGGCGGCAAGCATGTCCCCCGGGCTGTCGCCGACGAACACGACCCGGCTGGCAGGGACCCCGAGCCGCTCGAGGGTCAGGTCGATCATCTCCGGGTTGGGCTTGGGCCCGCTGACGAGGTCCACCGTGACGACCGTGTCCAGAAGGGCGTCGAGCCCGTGCGCGCCGAGGACCACCGCCGCGGACCGGCTGTCCGAGTTCGTCGCGACCGCGGTGGCCACGCCGGCGTCCCGAAGCGACACGAGCAGGTCGACGATGCCCGGGTAGGGCTCGATCGTGGCGACCTCCTGGGCCAGCGCGTCGTGGAAGACGTCGTCGTCGGCGTCAGTGGCCTCGTGACCCAGCAGCGCGCTCACCAGGTTCCGGGCCGCACCGAGGTGCGCCACCGGCTCCAACTCGACGAGCGTGATCTCACGTCCCACGGCCACGGAGTAGGCGTGCATCGCCGGGATGAAGGTGTTGATCAACGTCCCGTCCTGGTCGAAGACCACCGCCTCGTACTGCCGCATCTCTGTCTCCTCGATCCTCTGGGGTACCTGGTCACAACTCCCGGACCACACGCGCAGGGTTGCCGACGGCGACGACCCGGTCGGGGAGGTCCTTCACCACGACCGCCCCCGACCCGACGACCACGTCGTCGCCGATCGTGACTCCCGGGCCGACGATGACTCCGCCGCCGAGCCAGACCCGGCTGCCGATCGCGATCGGGAAGCCGAGCTCCCGCCCGGAGATGCGCTCGTCGGCGTCGACCGGGTGCGTGGCCGTGAGCAGCTGCACCCCGGGCGCGAGCATGGTGTCGTCACCGATCCGGATCTCGGCGACGTCGAGCAGCACGCAGTTCGCGTTGGCGTAGAACCGCTCACCGAGATGGATGTTGAACCCGTAGTCGACATGCAGGGTCGGCTCGATCTCGAACGACTCGCCGGTGCTCCCGAGCAGGTCGGTCAGGATGGCCCGGCGCTGATCGGCGGCCTCGGGTGGAGTGTGGTTGAACCGGAACTCCAGGGAGCGCGCCCGGGCTCGCGCCTCGACGAGCTCCGGGTCACTCGACAGGTACAGCCGGCCGGAGATCATCAGCTGGAACTCGGTCCCCGTCGGCAGGTAGCTGGCCATGGCGCATTCCTACCAAGTTCGGACGCCTATAGTCCGCCGGGTGGAGATCCTGGGATGGCTGCGCCCGGCGCGCACCATCCCGGTCACCCACTGGCGATCGCGATCGCGGTGGTCGCCGACTCCCACCAGCCTGGTCGTCCTGATCATCGGGCTGTACGCCTTCGGCACGGGCGAAGCCCTGATCGTCCAGGGTGGGCTGGGCGTGAGCCCGTGGACGGTGCTGGCGCAGGGCCTGTCCACGATCCTGCCGGTGTCGATCGGCGTGGCCACCTTCCTCGTCAGTGCGGTGGTGCTGCTGCTCTGGATCCCACTGCGCGAACGACCCGGCCTGGGTACCATCGCCAACGCGATCGTGATCGCGGTGGCACTGCAGGTCGGGGTCGCCCTGGTCCCGGCACCGGATACCTGGCTCGCCCAACTCGCGCTGGTCCTCCTCGGCATCGCGATGATCGGCCTGGGCAGCGGGCTCTACCTGACCACCAACCTGGGGCCCGGCCCGCGGGACGGCTGGATGACCGGGATCCACCTGCGGACCGGCTGGCCCGTGGGGCGCGTCCGATTGGGGATCGAGCTCGTCGTCCTGACCCTCGGCTGGTTGCTCGGCGGGACGGTCGGGCTGGGGACTGTGCTGTTCGCCGTCCTCATCGGACCCTCCGTGGCGCAGGGCCTGGCGATCGCCGGCACGATCGGTGGTGTGCCGGGGGCTGAGGGACAGCCAGGCGGCGAGGACGGGTTCCCCGAGCTCGACGCCTGATGTTGGCTGAGCCGCGCCGTGGTCGGGCCCGAGCGGGAGGCGCGATTCGACGTACGACTCGCAGGAACCGCGTGCCCGACCCGCACAGTAATAGCCTGCGTCCATGGTCGAGGAACGGCGGGAGGCGGGGCTGCGAGACAGGGCCCGCCGCGCGGTCGACGGCGCCTTCGACGCGACCGTGGGTCGAGTCGGCCACTCCGTGACCGAGGCGGCCATGGACGTCACCGGAGCCACCGCCCAGCAGGTGATCCAGGACCTCGAGCCCTACCTGATCCAGGAAGCCATCCCGCGGATCGTCGACGGACTCACGCCCTACCTCACGGACACCGTCGTGCCGCAGGTGCTCGAAGGCCTCACCGACCACCTGGTCGCTGACACCGTCCCCGAGGTGGTTGACGGAGTCACGGCACACCTGGTGGCGGTGACGGTCCCCGAGGTGGTCGCCGGAGTCACGCCCCGGCTGGTCGCCGACCTGCTCCCCGCCCTGCTCGAGGACCTGCGCCCCTACCTCGAGGCCGAGCTCGTCCCACGGATCGTCGAGGGCCTGGTCCCCTACATCCAGGAGCAGGTGGCCCCAGATCTCATCGACGGGCTGATGCCCAGGATCAAGGAGGAGGTCGCCCCCGAGCTCATCGAGGCCCTCATGCCGCGCATCGAGGAGCAAATCGCCCCGCAGCTGATCGACGCGCTCTTGCCCAAGATCCGAGACGAGATCGCCCCGCAGCTCGTCGACGCGTTGATGCCCACGATCCGTGATGAGATCGCCCCCCAGCTGGTCGACTCCCTGATGCCCAAGATCCGAGACGAGATCGCCCCCCAGCTCGTCGACGCGTTGATGCCCACGATCACCGACGAGGTGGCCCCGCAGCTGGTCGACGCGCTCATGCCCAAGATCCGCGATGAGATCGCCCCCCAGCTGGTCGACTCCCTCATGCCCAAGATCCGGACCGAGGTCGTGCCGCTGATCCTCGACGACATCGTCGACGACCCGCGGGTGCGCGACCTCATCCGTGAGCAGAGCCAGGGGCTGTTCCTCGACGCGCTGGAGTCCGTCCGGGAGAACCTGGCGGATGCCGACGTGCTGGTCGAGCGGGTCGGGCGGCGCCTGCTCCGGCGGCCCCCGCGGCCGCAGCCGGAATCGGCCGTCAGCCTGATGCTCGATGCCGCAGGCGACGCAGACACGACCCCGGCACGCCTCACGCGCGACAACTTGGCCGAGCAGCGCAGCGCCTGGCGGGCCATGCCGGTCCCCCCGGCACCGCCCGGACGGGAGTTCGCGCACGCCGGTGTCCTGACCCGGCTGGGGGCCTTCGCCCTGGACGTCACCGTCGTGGGGTGGTTGGTCAGCCAAGGGCTGTCGGCCGTGGTCAACCTGCTGGACTCCCTGTTCACGCCGGTGCCGGAGTGGCTGGTCGTGATCCTCGGCGCGATCGCAGCCTCGTTCGTGCCGATCTACCTCGGCGTCTGCTGGTGGCTGACGGGCCGATCGCTGGGCTCGTGGCTCGTCGGGACCCGTGTCTGCACGCCGGATGGACGCAATCCGGGCTTGGTCCGCGCCCTGGTCCGCAGCTGGGTGGGGGTCCTCGGTGTGGTCATCTGGGTCCTCGCCGGTGTCTTCAGCCTGTTCGACCGCAAGCGCCGCTCGTGGCTGGACCTGCTTCTGCACACCGAGGTGCGCTACGTGGTGCCCCTCGACCAGCAGCGGCGCTACATCCGCGAGGAGCTCCAGAAGCGCCACGAACAGGCTGCGCACGCACAGGTCCCCAACGACGGGGCCGCGGCCGACCCCGAGAGGCCATGAGGCGACCTTAGGACTTCACGACCCGCTCGGACCACGGGCAGCACCCGCCGCGCGGGTAGCCTGCAGGCCGACCGCGACACCCTCCAGGAGGATGCATGCCGACCCGTCCCCAGCCGCTGCCGGACGGCACGATCCTGTTCCACGCCGGCTTCCACAAGACCGGGACAACCGCCCTGCAGTCGGCGTTCGCCAGCAGCCGTCCACAGCTCATCGAATCCGGGGTCCTGTACCCGGGGAACCGCCGATCGCACCACCGCGCGGCCATGGTGGTCACCAAGCGGACCTGGGGATGGGAGGAGCGCGGGGGGAAGCGCACCGAACCGAAGTACTGGGGGCGCGTGGCCCGTGAGGCAGCCGCCCACGAAGGACGGGTGGTGATCTCCAGCGAGGGATTCGCGCTGGCCGACGACGACGCCCTCGACAAGATCGTGGACCGGCTCGGCGGGCAGCGCCTGCACGCGATCTTCACCCTGCGCCCGATGTCGCGCCTCTTGGCCTCCTCGTGGCAGCAGTACCTGAAGTACGGGCTGGCGATGCGCTACGAGAACTGGCTGAAGAACGTGTTCGCCTCGCCACCGGAGTGCCCGCCGACGCCCAACTTCTGGCGGCGAAACGACCACGTGGGAATCATGTCCAGGTGGGCCGAGCGGCTGGGTCCCGACCGGGTCAGCCTGGTCGTCCTCAACGAGGGTGACCGCGACTACCTGTTCCGCACGTTCGAGCACATGCTCTGCCTTCCCAGCGGACTGCTCGTTCCGGACCCCGAGCTCAGCGCCAGCAATCGCTCCATGACTGCAGCCGAGGCCGAGATGCTGCGCCAGGTCAATGCGGGCGGGGCCAAGCGCTGGGACTGGCCGCAGTACGAGAAGCTGGTGCGCCGCGGGGCGATCCTGCGCATGGTCGAGGCGCGCACGCCCGAGCCCGACGAGGAGCCACTGGGCACCCCCGAGTGGGCGATCCGGGCGGCTCAGGACGTGGGTGCCCGGACCGCCGAGCAGGTTGCGGCCCTGGGCATCACCGTCCACGGGGACCTGTCCAGCCTGGCCGATCCCATCCCGGCGGGCGCGCCGCCCTCAGATGCACTGCGACTACCGGTGCACGCCGCAGCCGAAGCCGTCCTGGGCGCCATCTCAGGGGCCATGGCCGGCAAGCCCATTGCGCCCGACACCGACCAGTCGATCAACAAGCTCGACCTGCCCGCCGTCCAGCGCCTCACTACGCGCGAGGCCGCCGACCTTCTCAAGCTGCGCCTCGGGGAGGCCCGTGAGTGGCGCATGGCGAGGCTCAAGCGCTCGACCCGGAGGGCGCTCCGGCGGCCGTAGTCGGCTCAGTGGGCGCTTGGCACCTGGCGTGCCGGGCGCTGGCTCGCCGCCCGGCGAGCCCGGCGGCTGCGGTACATGGCGTCGTCGGCGCGGGCAACGAGATCGGCCATGCGGTCAGTTGCCCGCAGTTGCGCGACCCCCGTGCTGATGGACAGGCCTGCCGGCCTGCCGGCCGCTCGTGGGTCGTCGGTCTGCACCGCCGCTGCCAGACGCTCAGCGATCCGGGCAGCTGCCGTCGCATCGCAGAAGGGCAGCAGCAGGACGAACTCGTCGCCGCCCCAGCGACCGACGATGTCGCTGCGCCGGACGACGGAACCGGCCACGTGGGCCACCTGGCGAAGGGCCATGTCGCCGGCATTGTGCCCGTGGGTGTCGTTGTAGCGCTTGAAGTCGTCAAGGTCGAACAGGACCACGGACAGCGGCTGATCGCTGCGCGCCGCCAGGTTGATCGCCTCCGCGGCCATCGCCTCGAACGCCTGGCGGTTGTATGCCCCGGTCACGTGGTCCCGGGTGGCCGCTCGGACCAGCTTCCGGTGATAGCGGTTGATGACGACGACGGCCAGCGCCACGATCGCGGCGCAGGACATCGCCCCGAACCCGAGGCTGAACCCGAACGTCCCCAGGTCTGTGGGTGCGGGACACTCCTGGGCTGCCCTCATGGCCGCCAGCCAGGTTCCGATGATGATGGGCAGGAACCCCGCTGTCAGCGCCATGACCAGGGCCAGCAGGATCCGTCGGCGCTCCCGCGCGAAGTCGGCATCCATGGTGGTTCCCCTCGCTGCCGCATACGGACGGCAGCTCCACCGTAGGCCGCGCCGTCGCTGGTGGCACCGGGATTCCCCCGGATGGCCCAAGGCTCCTCACAGCGCATCCGCCCCCCCGTCGCGCCATACTCTCGACCAGACCACGACTCCCAGGAAGGGGAGAGGCATGTCGGGCAAGTTCGAGCTCTACACGGACACGGCGGGCAAGTTCCGGTTCCGGCTCAAGGCCAGCAACGGCCAGACCATCGCCGCCAGCCAGGGCTACGCCTCCAAGAAGTCCGCCCTCGAGGGGATCGAGTCAGTGCGCAAGCACGCTCCCGATTCTCCGGTCGTCGAGGTTGACGAGTAGGCCCAGGGCCTGCGGCACTGTCGGCCCTCAGGGCGTCCTCAGGGCTCCCTGAGCCGTGGGCACCGCCGGTGGGTGGCCACCGGCCGGGTGCGTCCGCGGCCGCGCTGCGGATGGCATGCTTTCCCCCGTGCGCGCAGGCAACGGTCCGGTCCTCGTCGTGGGTGTGGCGTGCATGCTCGTCGCAGCCTGTGGGGGCTCCCCCTCAGCCGCACCGAAGGGCTCCGCAACGGCGTCGAGCCCCGCGCCATCCCAATCCCGCACCGCATCGCCGTCGGCCAGTCCGCAGGTATCCGGGGACCCCGTCCTGGAGTGCGTGTCCGGACTCCCCGTGGATGTGCGCATCGGCCAGACCATGCTGGTCACGACCACCGACATCAGGCGGGTCCAGGAATGGCTCGACGACGGGCTGATCGCCGGGATCCTGTCCAACGGGCGCCTGACACCGGCCATGGCCGGTGCGCTCGACGAGGCGACCACCGGCAACAAGTACGGCGCACTGCTGGCCGCTGACGAGGAGGGCGGCCAGGTCCAGCGCTACCGCGATGTGATCGGCCCGATTCCCTCCGCGCAGCAGCAGGCGGCCACGATGTCCCCCGATGAGGTCCGCGCCATGTACGCCCGCCATGGGGAGGCACTGGCCGATTGGGGGGTCGACCTCGTGTTCGCCCCCGTCGTGGACGTCGGCAACGGCCCCGGCATCGGCTCGCGCGCCTACGCCGACGACCCGGAGGTCGTGACCGAGTACGGCATGGCCGCCGCCCGCGGGTACGCGGAGGCGGGGCTCCTGCCCGTGCTCAAGCACTTCCCCGGACACGGACGGGCCACAGGTGACACGCACGTCGAGGTCGCGGTCGGCCCCTCGATCGACGAGTTGCGGGCCAGGGACCTCGACCCGTTCGCGACCATCCCCACGGAGGTCGACGTTGCGGTGATGGTCGGCCACACGACCATCCCGGGGTTCTCGAAGGCGCCGAGCAGCCAGTCCCGACGCGCCATCGAAGGGCTGCTGGTCGACGAGCTCGGATTCGACGGGCTGATCGTCAGCGATGCCCTGGGCATGGAGGCCTCGGGCGAGCCGACCCAGGGTGGAGCCCTGGTCGGGTTCGTCGCCGCGGGTGGCGACCTCGGCATCGTGGGACCTGGTGGCTCGGTGGAGGGCCGTCGTGCCCTGCGCAAGGCTCTCGATGACGGGACCGTCCCTGAGCAGCGGCTCAATGACGCCGCTGCGGCGGTCCTGGCCGTCAAGGGGATCGATCCCTGCGGCCTCACCGACGCCCCCGCCCCCGAGGTCGAGGACGTCGCCGTCCCCAGTGACCCCGCGGTCATCAACCCCACCGACGAGCCGTGACTGGGCCTGTTCCCGGGTACCCTGCAGCGTCGGCGAGGCCGATCACCACGCGGCTGCGCAGCGCACGGCCCCGCCTCCTGCTCCGACGGCCGGTCCGCGGGGCGGTGGCACTCACGGCCGCCCTGCTGGGTGCCACCCTGCTCCTGGGTGCGTGCACCGGGTCCGCCGCGCAGGAGGGTGCGGGGTCGCCACCGCCGAACGCCCCGTCCATCCCGACGGTGGAGGTGGAGGCATCAGCGTCCTCCCAGGTGCTGACCGGCAGCACCGCCACCGAGCTCTCCCTCCAGGCCAGCCAGGCCGTCTTCCGATCCTCCCCGGTCGTCGTCTCCGTGACCCAGGAAGCGCACCTGACCCACGCTGCCGAGCAGGCGACGGCGCTGTCGGTGCCGCTCCTCGTGCTCCCGCAGCCCCAGGAGGCGGGGAGATCAGCGGCTGAGGAGTCCGCCGACGCCAGCGCGTCCCCGGACTCCTCGGCCGGCGATGGCAGCTCGCCGTCGCCCGATCCGATCGCCCTGGAGCTCGCGAGGCTCGGGACGACACACGTCCTGCACGTCGGTCCGTCCGCTGGCGAGATGCCCGGCGTCGAGGTGGTGACCGACCCCTCCGACCTGCCCGAGTTCGAGACCGGGCAGCCGCTGGACTCCGCGGCCGCCGTGACCGCGCCGGATGCGGCGACGGCGGGGTCCCGGGCCGCCCTGGCGACCCTCACGGCGGCGGGCGCGCAGACCCTCGAGCTCCAGGGCACGGATCCGCGGGTGGATCCGGACGACGTGGCAGCCGTGGCAGCGCGCGCCCCGAGGACAGCGATCGGGGTCGGTGCGGGCTTCGGTGACGACGCCGTGTTCGGCCAGAGGATCGAGGCTGCGGCCACCGGGGTGCAGCTGCCCGGCGGTGGCCAGACCATCTTCGCCGACAAGCGGTACGTGGCTCTCTACGGCCATCCCCTTACCGGGGCGCTGGGCGTCCTGGGCGAGCAGGGGCCGAAGGCATCGGTGACCCGCGCCCGGCGGGTCGCGGCCGAGTACGAGGACCTTGCTCAGGAGAGCATCGTGCCCGCGTTCGAGATCATCGCCACCGTGGCAGCCGGCTCGGCGGGCAAGGACGGCGACTACTCGAGGGAGTGGGAGATCGAGGTCTTGCGGCCCCTGGTCGAGGCGGCTGCGAGAGCGGGCATCTACGTGGTCCTGGACCTCCAGTCGGGGCGCTCGGACTTCCTGTCGCAGGCGACCCTGTACGAGGAGCTCCTGCGCGAGCCGCACGTCGGCCTTGCCCTGGACCCGGAGTGGCGCCTGACCGGTGACCAGAAGCCCCTGCGCCAGATCGGCAGCGTCACTGCCGCGGAGATCAACGAGACGATGGACTGGCTCGCCGACCTGACCGACGAGTACGACCTGCCCCAGAAGATGGTCCTGCTGCACCAGTTCCGCGCCTCCATGATCACCGATCGGGACGACCTCGACCTCGGTCACGACGAGCTGGCCGTGATCGTCCAGATGGACGGCGACGGCACCCTCGGGCAGAAGCTGGACACATGGCGAGCCCTGCGCGCCGGCGCCCCGAGGGCCCTGCGCTTCGGCTGGAAGAACTTCTACGACGAGGACGAGCCGACACCCAGTCCAGCCACGACGTTCGGGATCGACCCCACGCCCTGGTGGGTCTCCTACCAGTAGGCCGCGCCCGCCCAGCCGCCAAGGGGTTTCGTCGGCGGTCCCTGCGGGCACAATGGACGCGTGTCCCTGCAGTCGCGCATCCCGCGGTTGGCGCAGCGCCGGTACCGCCTGACCTGGTGGCTCGTCACCCGGGTCTTCGTGCTGCTCATGTCCGTCGGGATGATGCTGCACCACGACTGGAAGCACATCTTCGACGACCTCAACGTCTACGCGGGCTGGGGCGAGGGACTGGCGCAGGGCCGCGTGCCCGCCGACGACCCGATGTGGCAGTACCCACCTCTGGCAGCGTTCGTGTTCGGCGGGATCGGCCTGATCGGCCCCCAGCCGTGGCTGTTCCTGCTGCTCTTCATCGCGGTGGACATCGCCATCAGCGTGCTCCTGGCCCGCGACGCAGCCCGGCGCGGTCGCTGGGACGGCTACGCCGTCTGGCTGGCGGCACCACTGCTCCTCGGCCCGATCCTCTACGGCAGGTACGACTCCATCCCGACGCTGGCCGCGATGGCCGGCCTCCTGGCGCTGGCCGTGCCTGTGGCAGCCGGGGCGATCCTGGCCATCGGGGGCGGCCTGAAGGTCTGGCCCGCGCTGATGGCCCTGGCCCTGAGCCAGCGGGACTGGCTGCGCGGAGCCGCCGGTGCCGCCCTGGCCACCGCCGTCGTGATCGCCACCGCCGTCTGGGCGTTCCCGGGGGTCATCAGCAGCTTCCTCGGCAATGGCGAGGCCCGCGGGCTGCAGACCGAGTCCGTCGCCGCGCTCCCCTTCGTCTGGGGGCGGCTCTTCGTCGGCGACCAGGGGATCCCGGAGGCGTTCCGGTACGGATCCTCGGAGGTGGGCGTCCCGCTCGCTGACGCCATCGCGCCCTGGTTGATCCCGATCACGGGGGTCGGCCTGCTGCTGCTGATCCTGGCGCGCGCCCTCGGCCGGCTGGACCATGCCCCGGTCGCCGACATCGCCTTCGTCGCGATCCTGTGGCTGATGGTCACCTCGCGCGTGCTCAGCCCCCAGTACAACGTGTGGCTCGTGGGAATGGCCGCCCTGGTCTGGGCAGCGGGCTCCCCGCGGATGCGCACGGCCACGATCCCCGTGGCGATCACCGCGGTCGCGGCGCAGCTGCTCTACCCGTTCGCCTACATCGACATCGTCGACGGCGGCTTCATCGGGGTCACGATCCAGACGGTGCGGATCGTGGCGCTGGTCGCCTCCATGGTCCTGGCCGTGCGCGCGCTGCTGCCCGACGAGCGGCTCGAGTCCGTCAGCGCCGGTGACCTCCCCGTCGACACCCGCTCGACCCGCACGGGGATTCGGACGCCCGGGGGGTGAGCACGTATCCTCCTGCCAGAACCCCACCCCGGAGGATCACGTGAACCGCACCCGCACGCTTGCCGCCCTCGCCGCGGCCGGACTGGCCCTGACAGCCTGCTCGCCCGCCGACGACACCGCGACCGAGCCCTCGGCGTCAGCCTCGGGGATCACCTGCGACAAGGCGACCCTGGAGACCAAGACGCCGGGCAAGCTCGTGATCGCCACTGGCCAGCCGGCGTACGAGCCGTGGGTCAAGAACGACGCCCCGCAGTCAGGCGAGGGGTTCGAGGCCGCCGTGGCCTACGCCGCCGCCGAGGCGCTGGGCTTCGGGGAGGCCGACATCCAGTGGACCCGGACCACCTTCGACGTGGCGATCGCCCCCGGGGCAAAGGACTTCGACTGGAACCTCCAGCAGTTCTCGATCACCGAGGACCGCGAGAAGGCTGTTGACTTCTCCTCGTCGTACTACGACGTCAACCAGGCGGTCGTGTCCTACGCCGGCTCGGCGATCGCGGAGGCGACATCCGTGGCCGACCTCGCGTCTGCCAAGCTCGGCGCCGCGGTGGGCTCGACATCGCTGGACGCAGCGCAGCAGGTGGCCACCGATGAGGAGGTCGCGGTCTTCAACGACAACGCCGCCGCCGTCAGCGCGCTGAAGAACAAGCAGATCGACGGGCTCGTCGTGGACCTTCCCACGGCCTTCTACCTGGTGGCCGCCGAGCTCGACGAGGGAGTCATCGTCGGCCAGCTCCCGGCCGCCGAGGGCGCCACGACCGACCAGTTCGGGATCCTGCTTCCCAACAACAGCGCACTGACCCAGTGCACCACCCGGGCCGTGGACCAGTTGCGTGCTGACGGGACCCTCGATTCGCTCGAGGCGACCTGGCTGGGCTCGGACGCGGGCGCACCCACCCTCCAGTAGCACTGGGTGAGCCAACGGGAGGGCGCACACAGCCCGAGCGACGAGGAGCTGCGCAGGCGGGCGGTGCGCGCGAGGCAGTCGCGTCGCCGCACGGCCATCGCTGCAGTCTCCAGCGTCGTGGTCATCGGGGCCCTCGTGGCCGTTGTGGTCACCTCCCCGGGCTGGGACGTCGTCCGGAGCACCTTCTTCGACCTGCAGTACGCGGTCGAGGTGTTGCCGGCGGTCTTCGCGGGGCTGCTGCTCAACATCAGGCTCACCGTCGTGGCCACCGTCCTCATCGCGATCCTCGGCCTGGCGCTGGCACTGGCCCGCACGTCCAGGGCCCCTGCCCTGGCGCCGTTCCGGATCCTCGCGACCGGGTACGTGGACCTGTTCCGCGGCGTTCCCACCCTGCTGGTGATCCTGCTCATCGGCTTCGGCGTTCCGGCTCTCGGGCTCGCAGGCGTGACCTCCTCGGTGGTGGTCCTGGGCACAGCCGCGATCGTGCTGACCTACTCGGCGTACGTGGCTGAGGTCCTGCGCAGCGGCATCCTGTCGGTGCACCCGAGCCAGAGCGCCGCGGCCCGGTCGCTCGGGCTCACCTCGGGCCAGGCGCTGCGGTACGTGGTCCTCCCCCAGGGCGTCCGTCGGGTCATCCCACCCCTGATGAACGACTTCGTGTCCCTGCTCAAGGACACCGGCCTGATCTCCGTGCTGGGAGTGGTCGACGCGATCCGCGCCGCCCAGATCGAGTCGTCGCGATCCTTCAACTACACGCCCTACGTCGTCGCGGCGGTGCTGTTCCTGATCCTCACGATCCCCTTGACGCGGCTCACCGACCGGTTCATGCACCGCTCGATCCAGCGCCAGAACGCGCAGGTCTCCCCATGACGGTCCTGCGTCCTCCCGTCCTGCACGTCGAGGGCGTTCACAAGTCGTTCGGCGCCGAACAGGTCCTCACAGGTGTCTCGTTGGAGGTGCCCGAGCACACGGTCACCGTCCTGATCGGGGCGTCCGGGTCGGGCAAGTCCACGCTCCTGCGCTGCATCAACCTGCTCACCTCCGTCGACGACGGGGTGATCCGCCTCGACGGGTGGGACATCACCGATCCCGAGGTGGACCCCGATGAGGTGCGTCGCAAGGTGGGGATGGTCTTCCAGTCGTTCAACCTGTTCCCGCACCTGACCGTCCTGGACAACATCACCCTCTCCCCGCGCAAGGTCCACAAGGTGGGCCGGGCGACGGCCGAGGCCGAGGGGCTGGCGCTCCTCGAGCGCTTCGGCCTGGCCGACAAGGCCACGCAGTACCCCGATCGGCTGTCGGGAGGCCAGCAGCAGCGCGTCGCGATCGTACGCTCGCTGGCCGTGTCGCCGCGGCTGATGCTGATGGACGAGGTGACCTCCGCCCTGGACCCGGTGCTGGTCAACGAGGTGCTGTCCACCGTGCGCGAGCTCAAGGCCGAGGGGAT
The DNA here is from genome assembly GCA_963747335.1 of uncultured Actinomycetes bacterium. Classification (GTDB taxonomy): domain Bacteria; phylum Actinomycetota; class Actinomycetes; order S36-B12; family CAIYMF01; genus Prado023. The sequence goes on from CAVVEV010000012.1 coordinate 470,769, forward strand.
GACCATGGTCATCGCCACCCACGAGATGGGGTTCGCCGAGCAGGTGGCCGACGAGGTGTGCTTCCTGTCGTCCGGCACGATCGTCGAGCGGGGTGCGCCTCAGGCGCTCCTGCACGACCCCCAGGACCAGCGCACCCAGGAGTTCCTGCGCCGGGTGCACGAGGCCGGGCGGCTCTAGCCGCCTTCCTGGTGGCCGGCCCCCGTGCGGGGTCGATGGCATGGCTGTTCCGCGCGACCCCGTGGGCGCGCTGCTGATCCTCCCGTCGGTGCACTCCCCGTTCCGATGGCTCTGATTCCGTTTCTTTTTGGATTTGGGGTCCCTGGGTGTTGACATCTGTTGGTCATTGGGTGTTCACTAGCACCACACGGACATAAACGGAGGCAAACGGGTGTATGCGGAAGAGCGCAAAGCGGCCATCGTGACCCGGGCGCGGGCTGAGGGCCGCGTGGAGGTTGCCGAGCTGGCGACTGCCCTGGACGTCACACCCGAAACCGTCCGTCGCGACCTCACGGCACTCGAGCGGGCAGGTCTCCTGCGCAGGGTCCATGGCGGCGCGATCGTGGTGGACCTGTTCGGGTTCGAGCCCGCGCTGGCCGTCCGCGAGACCGTCAACACCGAGGCCAAGGGCCGCATCGCGCAGGCCGCGCTGGCCCAGCTGCCCGAGGAGGGGGCCATCGCGCTGGACGCCGGGTCCTCCACCTACCGGCTGGCCGAGCTCCTGCCCGCCGACCGCGCCCTGACGGTCGTGACCAACAGCCTGCCGATCGCCTCGCTGCTGGCCAACCGCAAGGAGCTGACCGTCCACCTCGTCGGCGGCCGCGTTCGGGGCCGCACCCTGGCGACCGTCGACAACGCCGCCCTGACGTACCTGGCGTCGGTCTTCGTCGACGTGGCCTTCCTCGGCACCAACGGGTTCTCCATCGCTCGTGGACTGACCACGCCGGACAGCGCGGAGGCGGCCGTGAAGTCCGCGTTCGTCTCATCCGCGCGGCGCCGCGTGCTCCTGGCCGATCACAGCAAGTTCGACACCGCCCACTTCGCTCACGTCGCCGACCTGGCCGACATCGACGTGATCATCACTGACTCGGCCCTCTCCGACGACGCCGTCTCCGAGATTGAGGCGGCTGGACCCAAGGTGGTGCGCGCATGATCGTCACAGTCACGTTCAACCCGAGCCTCGACCGCACGATGGCCTTCGCGGCGCTGGTGCGTGGGGAGGTCCAGCGCGCCGATTCCACGGTGGAGGACCCGGGCGGCAAGGGTGTGAACGTCACGCGCTTCCTGACCGCCCACGGCAGCGAGTCGATCGCGGTGCTCCCGGCCGGCGGGCCGATTGGCCATGCGCTGGTCTCGGCTCTGGAGGAGGCGGGAATCCCGCACCGGGCCGTCCCGATCGCCGGACGGACCCGTTCGAATGTGGCGGTCGTCGAGCCCGATGGGACCACCACCAAGCTCAACGAGGCCGGCCCGGTGCTCACCGAGGCCGAGCTCGACCTGCTCGTCGCCGCTGTCGCGGAACTGGCCACCCCCGGCGGCTGGGTCGTGGTCGCCGGAAGCCTGCCGACGGGGCAGTCCACCGACGTCGTGCTGCGCGTCGCGGATGTCGCCCGGGCAGCAGGGTCGCTGTTCGCCCTGGACATCAGCGGCCAGGCCCTGGCCGACGGCCTGGCTGCCAAGCCGGACCTGATCAAGCCCAACGAGGAGGAGCTCGGCGAGATCCTCGGCCGTGAGCTCGTGACCCAGGCCGAGGTCCTCGCCGGGTGCGAGGAGGCCCGCGAGCGCGGTGCCGGCGCGGTGATCTGCAGCCTGGGCTCCAAGGGCGCCGTGCTCGTCGACGCCAACGGCCGGTGGCACGGGACCGGACCCAAGGTCCCCGTCCTGAGCACCGTCGGCGCCGGCGACAGCCTGCTGTCCGGCTTCCTGCACGCCGGTGGCTCCGGTCCGGACGCCATGCGCATGGGCATCGCCTGGGCCACCGCAGCAGTCCAGACCCCCGGCACGGGCGTCCCGTCCGCCGGCCTGATCGACCCCACCGCTGTGGAGGTGAGCGCCATCGCCACAGCAACGGTATGACGGAACGCCCCCGCAGTACCCCGAGTAACCACACCAACCGGAGGTCAGTTCACATGCAGGTATCCACCACTCAGCTCGTCGAGTTGGATCTCGACGGCTCGGCCACCACGAAGGACGCGGCTGTTGATCGCCTCGTCGCCGTGGCAGCGGCCGCCGGCCGGGCCAGCGACCCGGCGACACTTCGCGCAGACGTCGCAGCCCGCGAGGAGCTGCTCCCCACCGGCATCGAGGGTGGGATCGGCATCCCGCACGCCCGCTCGGCCGGGATCGACGAGCCCACGGTCGTGTTCGGCCGCTCCACCAAGGGGATCGACTGGGGCGCTGCTGATGGCCCCGCCAACCTGGTGTTCCTCATCGCCGTGCCCGAGGGCGCCGGTGACGAGCACCTGCAGATCCTGGCCAGCCTCTCGCGGGCCCTGATGAAGTCCGAGTTCCGCGACACGCTGCTCAAGGCGACCGACCCCCAGGTCGTGGTCGACACGATCAACGCCGCAGCCGCAGGGGAGGCCCCCGCGGCAGCACCCGCCGCGGCCCCAGTTCCAGCAGCCGCCGCTGCTCCGAAGGAGACCAAGAAGATGAAGTTCGTCGGCGTGACCTCGTGCCCCACGGGGATCGCGCACACCTACATGGCCGCCGAGGCCCTCGAGCAGGCAGCGCAGGCTGCCGGCCACGAGATCTCAATCGAGACGCAGGGCTCGGGTGGCTTCAAGAAGCTCGACCCCCAGGTCATCGCCGCCGCTGACGGCGTCATCTTCGCCAACGACGTGGAGGTGCGTGACAAGGCCCGGTTCGCCGGCAAGCCGACGCTCTCGTCGGGCGTGAAGCGCGCCATCAACGACGCGCCCGCGATGATCGCCGAGGCGGTCGCCGCTGTCGAGGCCGGTCCGGTTCCTGCCGGAACGGCCGCCGCGGCCGCGGCGGCATCCGCGAGCTCCGGTGGCATGGCCACCAAGGTCGAGGAGGGCCACTTCGGCATCCGCCTGCGTGGCTACCTGATGACCGGCGTCTCCTACATGATCCCGTTCGTCGCCGGCGGCGGCATCCTCATCGCCCTGAGCTTCATGCTCGGCGGCTACGAGATCGTCGAGGTCAACGCTGATCCGACGGCCTTCATCGACCAGTTCAGCTTCTTCGACCTGAACGACTGGGCCGGGCTCATGTTCATCCTCGGTGCCGTCGCATTCGGCTTCCTGAACGCGGTACTCGCAGGCTTCATCGCCTACGCCATCGCGGACAGGCCAGGCCTGGTGCCCGGCTTCGTCGCAGGTGTCGCGGCCGGGACGATCGGTGCCGGCTTCCTCGGTGCCATCGTCGGTGGCCTCACGGGTGGCTTCATCGCCCGCTGGATGTCCCAGCTCAACGTGCCCAAGGCGATCCGCGGCGTGATGCCGGTCGTGATCATCCCGCTCGTGGCGACCTTCCTCAACGGCGCGCTGATGCTCACCGTGCTCGGCAAGCCGCTGGCAGCGGTCCAGAAGGGCCTCACCGACTGGCTGGCCGGACTCTCCGGTGCCAACCTGATCCTGCTCGGCGCCATCCTCGGCCTGATGATGGCCTTCGACATGGGCGGCCCGGTCAACAAGACCGCCTACGTGTTCGCCACGCTGAACCTCACCACCGCGATCGCCGACAACAACGGCCCGGCCCTGCAGATCATGGCCACGGTCATGGCTGCCGGCATGGTCCCGCCGCTGGCGATGGCGCTGTCCTCCACCGTGCTCCGGCCGAAGCTCTACACCGAGGCCGAGCGGGAGAACGGCAAGGCAGCCTGGCTGCTGGGGGCGTCCTTCATCACCGAGGGTGCGATCCCGTTCGCCGCGTCCGACCCGCTGCGGGTCATCCCCTCGCTCATGGCCGGCAGCGCCCTCACCGGCGCCCTGGTGATGGCGTTCGGCTCCGAGCTTCGGGCCCCGCACGGCGGCATCTGGGTCATCTCCCTGATCTCGAACCCGCTGATGTACCTCGTGGCGATCGCCGCCGGTACCGCACTGAGCGCCTTCCTGGTCACGGCCCTGAAGTCGCGCAACCCGATCACCGACGAGGAGATCGAGGAGTCGCTGACCCACGCAGCGATCGCCTGATCGCAGGGAAGCACAACGCACCGCGCACGACAGGCCAGGGGCGGGCACCGAGAGGGTGCCCGCCCCTGGCGCGTGCGTGGGGCGAGCGCACGGTCCTGCTCAGTGGATCCGGGAGTGCGACGGCGAGCGGTCGCATGTTCGGATGACCGGGGTTGAGCCACGCACGGGCGGATCGGTCGTGGCGCCGCCGGTGGCCCGTGAGGCCCGCTACTTCGAGACGCTGATCAGACCGGTGTCCTGCATCGACGTCGACCCGGCGGCGCGAACCCGTCGGTCGGCCGGACCTCGGCGCCGAGCGGAGCGCGCCTGGGTCGTGGCCCACTGGTCCAAGCTCGTCCAAGCAGTTCGGCTGCGGTGACCGATCCAGTAGACGCGGGCACGCAGGAGCACGAGGACGGCGGCCATCAGGGTCAGGACCGTCAGGGGTGAGGGGAGGGAGGGCGTCGGGATCCCGGGGAGCCCCAAGCTCAGGGACCGCGCAGTGATCGGCGCGGTGGGGGCGTCGGCGGCGGGCGCGGTGCCGGCGGCCACCTCGCGGATCACCGGGGTCTGGCCCTTCTCCGGCAGCGGGAGGACGGCCCGGTCGAACTGCGGAGCCGGTGCGGAGGGTTCGGCGAGCGTGCCCACGGGGGTCAGCTTGTCAGCGTTCGCGAATCCCCATTTCAGCAACGTCTCGCTGGCCCGATAGGTGTTGCCGCCGATGTGGAACAGGGTGACCAGCAGTCGGCGCCCGTCCTTCTCGGCGCCGGCGACCATCGTGTTGCCGGCCTTGCTCGTGTAGCCGGACTTCCCGCCCAGATACCCCTCCAGGCGCCTGTTCACCACCGTGCGGTTGTGGTTGTAGACCGGGTAGATGACGCGCTTGCCCTTCTCCATCTTCCCGGGGAAGTCGACCTCGCGGCGCAGGAGGCTGTCGGCGACCTCGCGGTTGGCCAGGGCTGCCCGCCCGATGAGCGCCATGTCGTAGGCGGTCGTGACCTGACCGTCGGCGTCCAAGCCGCTGGGGTTCTTCACAGTGGTGCGCGTCGCCCCCAAGCGCGCAGCCTCGGCATTCATCTGGTCGACGGTCACCTTCACCCCGCCGTTGGCGCGGGCCAGTGCGTCCGCCGCGTCGTTGGCGCTGGGCATCAGTGCGGCATTCATGAGGTCCGCCACCGTGTAGGTCAGGCCCTTGTAGAGCACGACGCGATTGCCCTCGGCGGCCTCGTCGGCCGCAACGGCGCGGTACGGCTGTTCAGGGGCCAGCCGCGGCGCGACCGTCAGGGCCGTGAGGAGCTTCAGCGTCGAGGCCGGGCGCACGGCGAGGTCGGCGTTCAGCGAGGCCAGGATCTGCCCTGAGTCCAGGTCGGCCAGCACCCAGGAATCGGCTGCGACCGGTGGAGCCGAGACGGCGCTCTCACGGGCCGCCATCTGGATCGTGGCGGTCGTGCCCGAGGGCGTCTTCACCTCGGTGCTGCCCGTGACTGCGGGTGCGGGGTCTTCACCCGGCAGGCCCACGGCAGCCTGCGCGGGCAGCAGCACGGCAGCCGACAGAGTGAGCGCGGCAAGCGCGCGGGAAGTGGCACTCATAACGCGTCACAGGCTAAGCGCGGACGTGCCCGGTTCCGGGGAGCGACGCGGCTGTGCACCCCTCGGAAAATCGCCCGGATCGGCCGCCCTGTGGTGCAGATCGGCCGCATCCGGCCGGATCGGACCATGCCCGATCGGGTGCCGGCCCGTCCCGGCGTGTCCCCCGGGTCAGCCGCGGTAGATCAGTGCCCGCTTGACCTCTTGGATCGCCTTGGTGACCTCGATGCCGCGGGGGCAGGCGTCGGTGCAGTTGAAGGTGGTCCGGCAGCGCCAGACGCCCTCCTTGGAGTTCAGGATCTCCAGGCGCTGCTCGGCGCCCTCGTCGCGGCTGTCGAAGATGAACCGATGGGCGCTGACGATCGCTGCCGGGCCGAAGTACTGCCCGTCGGTCCAGAAGACCGGGCACGAGGTCGTGCAGCAGGCGCACAGGATGCACTTGGTGGTGTCGTCGAAGATCGCACGGTCCTCAGCGGACTGCACGCGCTCCTTGGTGGGCTCGTTTCCGGTGGTGATCAGGAACGGCATGACCTCGCGGAACGCCTGGAAGAACGGCTCCATGTCGACGATCAGGTCCTTCTCCAGCGGAAGGCCCTTGATCGCTTCGACGATGATGGGCTTCTTCGCGTTCAGGTCCTTGATCAGCGTCTTGCACGCGAGCCGGTTGCGGCCGTTGATCCGGATCGCGTCCGAGCCGCAGATGCCGTGGGCGCACGAGCGCCGGAAGGTCAGCGTGCCGTCCTGTTCCCACTTGATCTTGTGCAGCGCATCGAGGATCCGGTCGGTCGGGAACACATCGACGGTGAAGTCCTGCCAGAACGGCTCGGGGCCCTCGTCAGGCAGGAACCGGCGCAGCCGGATCGTGACCGGGAACGGCTTCGGGATGTCGGTGACGGCGGGGGCGGTCACTGTGGGGGCGGGGGCGTCGGTGGCCATCAGTACTTGCGCTCCATCGGCTGGTAACGGGTGACTGTGACGGGCTTGTAGTCCAGGCGGATCGAGACCGACCCGTCCGGGCCCACGTCGCGGTAGGCCATGGTGTGCGCCATGAAGTTCTCGTCGTCGCGGGTCTGGTAGTCCTCGCGCGCGTGACCGCCACGGGACTCCTTGCGAGCCAGGGCACCGACCACCAGCAGCTCGGCGAGGTCGAGCAGGAAGCCGAGCTCGATGGCCTCGAGGAGGTCCGTGTTGTAGCGGGCCCCCTTGTCGTGGATCGCGACGTTGGCGAACCGTGCGCGCAGGGCGCGGACGTCGTTGAGGGCCTGGGTGAGCGTCTCCTCGGTGCGGTAGACCTGTGCGTTGAAGTCCATGGTCTCCTGCATGGCCCGCCGGATGTCGCCGACCCGCTCGGTGCCCGTGCTCTCCACGAGCTGGGTGACCATCGACTCCACGCGGCTGGCGCCCACGGCCGGCAGGTCCACGAAGTCCGCGGTCGCGGCGTACTCGGCAGCGGCCATGCCCGCCCGACGGCCGAACACGTTGATGTCCAGCAGCGAGTTCGTGCCCAGGCGGTTGGCCCCGTGGACACTGACGCAGGCGCACTCGCCGGCGGCGAACAAACCGGGGACGATCCGCTCGTTGTCGGCCAGCACCTCGGTGTTCACGTTGGTCGGGATGCCGCCCATCGCGTAGTGCGCGGTCGGGAAGACCGGCACGAGCTCCGTGATCGGGTCCACGCCCAGGTAGGTGCGCGAGAACTCCGTGATGTCGGGCAGCTTCTCCTCGATCTGCGCGGCGGGCAGGTGCGTGAGGTCGAGGTACACGTAGTCCTTGTGCGGGCCGGCGCCCCGGCCCTCACGGACCTCCTGGACCATCGCACGGGCGACCATGTCACGCGGGGCGAGGTCCTTGATGGTGGGGGCGTAGCGCTCCATGAACCGCTCGCCCGAGGCGTTGCGCAGGATCCCGCCCTCGCCGCGCGCGCCCTCGGTGAGCAGCACGCCCAGGCCGGCCAGGCCCGTCGGGTGGAACTGGTAGAACTCCATGTCCTCCAGCGGCAGGCCCTGGCGGTAGACGATGGCCATGCCGTCGCCGGTGAGGGTGTGCGCGTTCGAGGTGGTCTTGTAGACCCGGCCGAACCCGCCGGTGGCGAACACCACGGACTTGGCCTGGAACGTGTGGATCTCCCCGGTGGACAGCTGGTAGGCCACGACCCCGGCCGTGCGCTGCACGCCGTCGACCTCGTTGAGCAGGAGGTCCAGGACGTAGTACTCGTCGTAGAACTCCACGCCCTGCTTGATGCAGTTCTGGTAGAGCGTCTGCAGGATCATGTGGCCGGTGCGGTCCGCGGCGTAGCAGGCACGGCGGACGGCGGCCTCGCCGTGGTTGCGGGTGTGCCCGCCGAAGCGGCGCTGGTCGATGCGGCCCTCGGGCGTCCGGTTGAACGGCAGTCCCATCTTCTCCAAGTCGATGACGGCGTCGATGGCCTCCTTGCACATGATCTCGGCGGCGTCCTGGTCGACCAGGTAGTCACCACCCTTGATCGTGTCGAAGGTGTGCCACTCCCAGTTGTCCTCCTCGACGTTGGCCAGGGCTGCGCACATGCCGCCCTGGGCGGCTCCGGTGTGCGAGCGCGTCGGGTAGAGCTTGGTGAGCACCGCGGTGCGCACCCGGGGGCCGGACTCGAGCGCGGCGCGCATCCCGGCGCCCCCCGCGCCGACGATCACGACGTCGTAGGTGTGGTTCTGCATGGCTCGCGCCACTCTCCGATCAGGCGATGGTGGGGTCGAAGGTGAAGATCACCAGGGTCCCCAGGGCGATGATGAACACGGTGGCCACGGCCAACAGGGTGAGCAGCCAGAACCGGGTCCTGGGCTTCTCGGCGTAGTCACTGATGACCGTTCGCATGCCGTTGGCGCCGTGGATCATGGCCAGCCACAGCTGCAGGAGGTCCCAGGCCTGCCAGAACGGGCTGGACCAACGTCCGGCCACGAACCCGAAGTTGATGCGCTGCACACCGCCGTCGAGGATGTTCATGATCAGCAGGTGGCCCAGGACCAGGAACACCAGGATGAAGCCGGAGATCCGCATGAAGATCCACGAGTAGCGCTCGACGTTGCTGCCGCGCGAGGCCCGTGCGCTGCGGGGGTTGGCGATCTCGACGCTCATGATGCGCTCCCGAACAGGGCCTCGGCAGTGTGCTTGAGCATGAAGTAGGCACCGGGGATCATCACCAGGGCCCAGACGACCACGATCGTGCGGAACATCGCCTTCTGGTGCCTCGGGCCCTCGGCCCAGAAGTCCACCAGGATGATCCGCAGGCCGTTGAGCGCGTGGTACAGGACCGCAGCGACCAGGCCCACCTCGAGGAGGTTGACGATCGGGGTCTTGTAGGAGGCGATCACCATGTCGTAGGCGTCCGGGGAGACCCGCACGAGGGCAGTGTCCAGGACGTGGACGAGGAGGAAGAAGAACACCGCGACGCCGGTGATGCGATGGGCCACCCAGGACCACATCCCCTCACCGCCGCGGTACAGGGTCCCCGCAGGCGCAGTGGCCATCGGTGGAGCCTCCTTGCTCGGAAGTGGCGGCCGTGGCGGGGCATCCGCCACATGATGGGCAGTCTAGTCCTGAGCCACACGATCGCACGGGCGAGGATGCCCCCGAGGTCCGGCGAAGGTCCCAGCCCAAAGTCCCGCCCACCCAGGGCGCCGCCCAGCCGGGCCCCACCCGCCCGCGCGACCCGCCCCGCCCGCCCCGCCCGCGCGGCCCGCTCGGCCCGCTCCGCCGACTCAACTTGGGTTCCACTTGTCGCAAGAGCGGCAGGATCCTTCCAAGTTCTGGGGGCGGAGCCCGTCGCCCGGATCAGCGACGGGCCAGCGTCCACCCGTGGTCAGGCGACGGGACGCAGGCCGGTGGGCAGGACCGCGCAGCCGGGTCCGCAGCGGCGGGGGCGGCTCGGCCAACCGCGGAGGTGCAGCAAGGCGGCCACCTGCGCGGCAACCGGACACGGCTGGCCCCCGACTGCCATCCACCCGAAGCGCAACGTTGCGGCGCCCGTCAGCGTGGCGGCGTTGTCCCGGCCCTGGTCGCGGAACACCTCCGACTCCGCCTCGTGCCCGAGTCGACCGTCCAATTCGACGATCACGCCGTACTCCTCGTAGAGGATGTCTCGATAGGCGGTGCTGGAGTCACGCGACCTGGCTGGGGCTTGCCCGCGCCCATGGGGCAGGCCGTGTGGGACGACGACGTTCCTGTGGTAGCGGATCTCCAATGGGCTGGTGAGCCCGTCCCGCGAGTCGGCGCACACCGACTCGATGAGCCGCCGGCGCCGCACCCGGAGCAGGGTCCGCATCGTGCGCAGGATGCGGTCGGGGGTGGTGAGGCGCAGGCGGCACGAGCGCAGGACGACCTCGACCGCTTCTGAGTCCGACGATGCGATTGCGACCAGGTCGAGCACGGCGTGCTCCACCGTCAGAACCGGTGGCCGGCGGCTCGGATGCGCTCGCGCGAGAGGATCCTGCACCCGCCGGACCTCTATCCCAGGGGCACCGCGGCGGATCGAGTCCTCGAGGAGCATGCGGACCGGCCTGCCCGAGGGGTGCTCCCCATCCAGCATTCCCCAGTGGTGACCGGCTGCAGCGCCCGCCGCGACACTCAGGGGGCCGAGGGTCAGGTGAGCCGCCCACATCCGGGCCGAGATCCCCGGTGGCTCGGCGCTGATCTGGAAGACGCCCTTGTGCAGCCTTCTCCACCGACCTGAGTCGACAAGTCGTCGGATCGCGCCCGGCGAGAGCCCTGCAGCACGTGCCTGCTCGTACGAGCAGACCATGGACTGGGGTTCGGCGGCGATCTGCAGCCGCATCAGGGCGGATCCTTCGCTGGCATTCTTCCTGGGCACCCCGGGATCCTCGATGGACTCGTGAGATGACACCAGCGACCATCCACAGGCCCAACCCCGCAGGCCCAACCCGCAGGCCCGACCTGATGCCCGAGTGACGTCCGACCCATCGGCCGTCACGAGCGCCGCCCCACCGGCGCTCGCGGCAATTTGGAAGGTTGTTGCTCCACTTGCAGCAATTGGCACCCAAGTTCGCGATCGGGGGCCCGAGCCGGCGGGGACCGGGAGCGGTGGGGGTCGTTGGTCTCGGGCCGAGGGGGCCGAGGGGGCCGAGGGGGCCGAGGGGGCCGAGGGGGCCGAGGGGGCCGAGGGGGCCGAGGGGGCGGGGTGCGGGGCGACTCCGGTGGGGGGCGGGCCTAGCCTTGGGGCATGGCAACCACCGAGTCCGGACGTCCGTTCGCCCCCCTCTACGACGCCGAGTCCCGCGCCGGCGCCGACCCCGCCCTCATCGGCGCACCCGGGGAGTACCCCTACACCCGCGGCGTGTACCCCTCGATGTACACCGGTCGGCCCTGGACCATGCGCCAGTACGCCGGGTTCGGCACGGCGGCGGAGTCCAACGCGCGCTACCACCAGCTGATCGGGGCCGGCCAGACCGGTCTGTCGGTGGCGTTCGACCTGCCGACCCAGATGGGCTACGACTCCGACCACCCGCTGGCCTCCGGCGAGGTCGGCAAGGTGGGGGTGGCCATCGACTCGATCGACGACATGCGGATCCTGTTCGACGGCCTGCCGCTGGACAAGGTCTCCACGTCCATGACCATCAACGCCCCGGCGGCCGTGCTGCTGCTGGCCTACCAGATCGTCGCCGAGGAGCAGGGTGTGCCGGGCTCCGCGCTGACCGGGACCATCCAGAACGACGTCCTCAAGGAGTACATCGCCCGCGGCACCTACATCTATCCCCCGGCTGCGTCCCTGCGGCTGATCACCGACATCTTCGGCTACTGCCAGGCCGAGCTGCCCAAGTGGAACACCATCTCGATCTCCGGGTACCACATGGCCGAGGCGGGCGCGACGCCCGCGCAGGAGATCGCGTTCACGCTCGCCGACGGCATCGAGTACGTCAAGGCCGCGATCGCCACGGGCCAGGACGTCGACGACTTCGCCCCGCGGCTGGCGTTCTTCTTCGTCTCTCGCACCAGCCTGCTCGAGGAGGTCGCCAAGTTCCGCGCCGCACGGCGCATCTGGGCGCGGGTGATGCGCGAGCAGTTCGGCGCGAAGAACCCCAAGTCGATGATGCTGCGCTTCCACACCCAGACCGCCGGCGTGCAGCTGACCGCCCAGCAGCCCGAGGTGAACATGGTCCGGGTGGCGATCCAGGCCCTGGCCGCCGTGCTCGGTGGGACCCAGAGCCTGCACACCAACTCCTTCGACGAGGCCATCGCGCTGCCCACCGAGAAGGCCGCCCGCCTGGCGCTGCGCACCCAGCAGGTGATCGCCTACGAGTCCGACGTGTGCAAGACCGTCGACCCGTTCGCCGGCTCATACGCGATCGAGTCGCTGACCGACGACGTGGAGGCTGCGGCGGTCGAGCTCATGGACAAGGTCGCCGAGCTCGGGGGCGCGGTCGCGGCCATCGAGAACGGCTTCCAGAAGTCCGAGATCGAACGCTCGGCCTACCGGATCGCCAACGAGATCGACGCCGGTGAGCGCGTGGTCGTGGGCGTCAACAAGTTCACCATCGACACCGACGAGCCCTACGAGCCGCTGCGGGTCAACCCCCTGATCGAGGCCGAGCAGCGGGCGCGCCTGGAGAAGCTGCGCGCCGAGCGCGGCGACATCAGCGCCCTGCTCGAGGCCGTGAGGGAGGCCGCCCGAGGATCCGAGAACGTGCTGTACCCGATGAAGGAGGCGCTGCGGGCGCGCGCCACGGTCGGTGAGGTCAGCACGGCGCTGCGGGACGTCTGGGGCGAGTACGTCCCGCACGACGTCTTCTGAGCCGCAGACCCTGCGCCAGAACTGAGCCGGGGGCGCAGGACCTTCGCCCTTGCGCGCAGGGACCTTCAGCGACGAATCGTGATCGAAACGTGTCTGACGCCCCCGTGACATGGTCCGAGGCACCTGTTGTCAGCGGATAAAATCTCCCCAGACGTGGTCTGGCGCCGGATCGGCGCCTCGTCGGATGGAGATGGAGAACGTATGAAGACTCGTTTGCTGGCAGTGGGCGCCCTTGCGGCGCTGGCCCTCGCAGCGTGCGGTGAGGCCCCGGACGAGAACGCAGCTGCAGGTTCGGCCTCGGGCAGCGCTGCTGCCTCCGACTTCCTCGGATGCATGGTCACCGATCAGGGCGGCATCGACGACCGTTCCTTCAACGCCTCGGCGTGGGCCGGCCTCCAGGCCGCTGAGGCCAGCCAGGGCATCACGGTCAAGTACGTGACCAGCAAGTCCGAGTCGGACTACACGCCCAACGTCAACAGCCTCGTGGCTGAGGACTGCGGGATCATCGTGACGGTCGGCTTCTCGCTCGGCGACGCGACCGCCACGGCCGCCAAGGCCAACCCGGACACCGAGAAGTTCGCGATCGTCGACGAGAACCCCGATGGGGATCCCGACACCGACGGCGCCCAGCCGATCGACAACGTGAAGCCGCTGCTGTTCAACACCGCTGAGGCGGCCTACCTGGCCGGCTACCTGTCCGCGGGCATGACCGAGACCGGCACCGTGGGCACCTTCGGCGGCATCAAGCTGCCGACCGTCGCGGTCTTCATGGACGGCTACGCCGACGGCATCGACAAGTACAACGAGGACAACGGCACCGACGTCAAGCTGCTCGGCTGGGACAAGGAGAAGCAGGACGGCCTGTTCGCCGGCAAGTTCGACTCGCCGACCGACGGCCAGAACCTGGCCAAGAACCTGATCCAGCAGGGTGCGGACATCATCATGCCCGTCGCCGGTGGCACCGGCCTGGGTGCTGCTGCCGAGGCTCAGGCCTCCGGCGGCAAGGTGGCCATCGTGTGGGTGGACCAGGACGGCTACGAGTCCGCCTCGCAGTACAAGGACGTGTTCCTGACCACGGTCGAGAAGGGCATCGCCACCGCCGTGGAGACCGCCACCACCGAGACCGTCAACGGTGCGTTCACCAACACGCCGTTCATCGGCACGCTGGCCAATGAGGGTGTCGGCCTGGCCCCGTACCACGACTTCGAGTCGAAGGTTCCGGCCGAGCTGAACACCAAGGTCGAGGAGCTGAAGGCGCAGATCATCGACGGCACCATCACGGTGGAGTCGACCAACTCGCCCCAGGCTGGCTGACCAGCCCGAGCACACGACGAAGCCCCCTGCGCCCCGGCGCGGGGGGCTTCGTCGTGTCCGGGCGAATCACGGCGAATCGCCGACCCTGAGCAGGAGTCGCGGGCTGGGTCATCGCTAGTGTGCGATCAGTCCACACCGGGAGTCGGAGGAGGCAGCGTGCGCCTGGAGCTGCAGGGCATCACCAAGAGGTTCGGCACCTTCGTCGCGAACGACTCGATCGACCTGGTCATCGAGCCCGGCGAGATCCACTGCCTGCTCGGCGAGAACGGCGCCGGGAAGTCCACCCTGATGAACACCCTCTTCGGCCTGTACCGGCCGGAGGAGGGCACCATCCTGATCGACGGTCAGGAGGTGCACTTCCACGACCCCGGCGATGCCATGGATGCCGGGATCGGCATGGTCCACCAGCACTTCATGCTGGTCCCGGTGTTCACCGTCGCCGAGAATGTGATGCTCGGCCACGAGCTGACCAAGGGGGCGTTCCTGGATATCGAGGCCGCCCGCAACCAGGTGCTCGAGCTGTCGCAGAAGTACAACCTCGAGGTCGACCCCGACGCCCTCGTCGAGGACCTGCCCGTGGGCGTGCAGCAGCGCGTGGAGATCATCAAGGCCCTGGTGAAGGACGCCAGGATCCTGATCCTCGACGAGCCGACCGCGGTGCTCACGCCCCAGGAGACCGACGAGCTGCTCGAGATCATCCGCCAGCTCAAGGCCAGTGGGCACTCGGTCGTGCTGATCAGTCACAAGCTGCGCGAGATCAAGGCGGTCGCCGACCGGATCACCGTCATCCGGCGCGGCAAGGTCGTGGGCTCGGCCCTGCCCACGGACTCCGAGACCGAGCTGGCGGCGATGATGGTCGGTCGCGCGGTCAGCCTGAGGGTGGAGAAGGGGCCCGCGGATCCGAAGGAGGTCGTGCTGGAAGTCCGCGGACTGACCGTGCGCTCGGAGACCGGGCAGGCGGTCGTGGACAACATCGACCTCGACGTCCACAGCGGGGAGGTCGTCTGCGTCGCCGGGGTGCAGGGCAACGGCCAGACCGAGCTCACCCAGGCCATCCTCGGCCTGCAGCACTTCGTCACCGGGTCCGCGAAGCTCAAGGGCGAGGAGCTCGTCGGCCGCACGACCCGCCACATCCTGGACTCGGGGGTGGGGTTCGTCCCCGAGGACCGCTCCGACGACGGGCTGGTCGGCTCGTTCTCCATCGCCGAGAACATGATCCTCGACCAGTACAACCAGGCCCCCTTCGCCAAGGGCGTCATCATGAAGCCGTCGGTGATCGCGGCGAACGCCGAGGCGAAGGCCACGGAGTTCGACGTCCGCACCACGGGGGTGCAGCTGCCGGCCTCGTCACTGTCCGGCGGGAACCAGCAGAAGGTCGTCCTCGCCCGCGAGCTGTCCAAGCCGGTCGTGTCGCTGTTCATCGCCTCACAGCCGACTCGCGGCGTCGATGTGGGCGCCATCGAGTTCGTCCACAAGCGGGTCATCGCCGAGCGCGACGCCGGCGTGGCCGTCCTGATCGTGTCCACCGAGCTCGACGAGGTCGCCGCCCTGGCCGACCGGGTCGTGGTCATGTACCGCGGCAAGGTCATCGGGATCGTTCCTCCCGACACCCCCCGGGGCGTGCTGGGCCTGATGATGGCCGGCGTCCCCCAGGACGCTGCCGCGCACGGAGCGGTCACGGGGACCGATGAGGAGGGCGGGAAGTGAGCAACACCGAGCTGCTGACGGAGGTCACCGCCCCTGCCCCGGAGCCGAAGAGGGACCGACGGGGGTGGGTCGACCAGGTCGTGCTCTACCTCCTGTCGTTCCTGCTGGCCCTGGTCATCAGCGGGTTCCTCATCGCCTTCGCCGACGAGGATGTCCGCGAATCGGCCAAGTACTTCTTCTCCCAGCCGATGGACACGATCAGCGCCGCATGGACCTCGGTGTCCGAGGCGTACAAGGCGCTGTTCTCCGGCTCGGTGATCAACTTCAGCGCGTACACGGTCGCCGGGGCGCTCAAGCCATTCACGGAGACGCTCTACACCTCGACGTCGCTGATCCTCGCCGGCCTGGCCGTGGCGCTGCCGTTCCGGGCTGGGTTGTTCAACATCGGCGCCCAGGGCCAGCTGATCATGGGTGCGATCTTCGCGGGCTACGTCGGCTTCGCACTGTCCATGCCCTTCCCGATCCACCTGATCGTGGCGATCCTGGCGGGCCTGCTCGGGGGTGCGATCTGGGGCGGGATCGTGGGCGTGCTCAAGTCCCAGACCGGGGCGCACGAGGTGATCGTCACCATCATGCTCAACTGGATCGCGATCTACTTCCTGCAGTTCCTGTTGACGAAGGACGCCTTCCAGCGCCCGGGCCGCGACGACCCCCTGAGCCCGGCGGTGGCCACGACCGCACGCCTCCCCAAGATCCTCGGCGAGGACTACCGGCTGAACGTCGGCTTCCTGCTCGCCCTGGGCGCTGCCGCGTTCGTCTGGTGGCTGCTCGAGCGCTCGACGGTCGGGTTCGAGTTCCGCGCCGTCGGGGCCAACCCGAACGCCGCGCGCACCGCCGGCATCAACGTGAAGCGCGCGCTCACGAGCGTGATGCTGATCGCCGGTGGCCTGGCCGGCCTCGCGGGCATGAACCAGATCCTCGGAGGCGCCACCGAGTACGCACTGGGCAATGGGATCGCCGGGGAGATCGGGTTCGATGCGATCACCGTCGCGCTGCTCGGGCGGAGCAACCCGATCGGGGTTGTCTTCGCCGGCATCCTGATGGGGGGCCTGCGAGCGGGTGGGTCGTCGATGCAGGCCGCCACGGGCACCCCCATCGACATCGTGCTCGTGGTTCAGTCACTGATCGTGCTGTTCATCGCAGCACCACCCCTTGTCCGCAAGATCTTCCGCCTACGGGCCCCGAAGCCGGAGTAGAAGGAGCTGATCGACATGGCAACCGCCACTGCCCCCGCCCCGGCCGCCGCCGAGCCCGAGGTCCTGCGCCCGATCTCCTACAAGGCACCCGTGACCATGGGGATCTTCGCTGTCCTGGCCCTCGTCCTGTTCGGAATCCGGGGGGACTCCGGGACGTCCACGACCTTCGACCTGACCCTGGGCGGAGAGGCACTGGCCATCCCGGACCTGGTCGTGCCCTCCAAGGCCTTCTCGCTGCTCATGGCCCTGATCTGCCTGGCCCTGGCCGGGCTGGCGCTGCGGTGGTCCCGCCAGCGCCAGCCGGTCCCGGCCTGGGCGCTCGCGCTGTTCGGGGTCGCCTTCATCATGTCGTTCCTGTCCGCGGTGGCCGCAGGCAAGGCCATCCCGCTGACCGGGCTCCTGCAGGGCACCGTGCTGCTCAGCGTCCCGCTGATCTTCGGTGCCCTGTCCGGCGTGCTGTGCGAGCGGGCCGGCGTGGTGAACATCGCGATCGAGGGCCAGCTGCTGGCCGGCGCATTCCTGTCCGCACTGGTCGGATCGCTGACGAACAGCCTGCTGGCCGGGCTGATCGCCGCCGTCGTCGCCGGTGTGGCCGTGAGCACGATCCTGGCCGTGTTCGCGGTGAAGTACTTCGTCGACCAGGTGATCGTCGGTGTCGTCGTCAACACCCTGGTGCTGGGCGTGACGTCGTTCTTCTACACCGCCGTCATGACCGACGATCCCGAGACCTACAACTCGCCCCCGGTGATGCAGCCGATCGCGATCCCCATCCTCAGCGACATCCCGGTGATCGGCCCGGTGCTGTTCAACCAGTCGCTCATCGTGTACCTGATGTACCTGATCGCGGCACTGGTGCACGTCGCGCTGTTCAAGACCCGGTGGGGCCTGCGCGTGAGGGCCGTGGGCGAGCACCCCAAGGCCGCGGACACGGTGGGCATCGACGTGAACAGGTTGCGCTTCCGCAACGTCCTGCTCGGTGGTGCGGTCTCCGGCCTCGGTGGCGCCTTCTTCACCCTGGGCTCCGTCGGCGCCTTCGGCAAGAACATGACCGCGGGCAAGGGGTTCATCGCCCTGGCCGCCATGATCTTCGGCCGCTGGTCGCCCCTCGGCGCGATCGGCGCAGCGCTCCTCTTCGGCTTCGCCGACCAGCTCCAGCAGGTGCTGAGCATCATCGGAACGCCGATCCCGAGCCAGTTCATGCTGATGGCGCCCTACCTCGCGACCCTCTTCGCGGTCGCCGGCCTGGCCGGCCGGTCGCGGGCCCCGGCCGCCGACGGCATCCCGTACATCAAGTCGTGAACGCCCCCGAGGTGCATCCGGCCGGCATCGACTGGGCTGGGCTGCGGGCGGCCGCGGCCGCAGCGGCGCAGCACGCGTACGTGCCCTACTCGCACTTCCCGGTCGGGGTCGCCGGGTTGGTCGACGACGGGCGCGTGGTCTCCGGGTGCAACGTGGAGAACGCCTCGTACGGGCTGACACTCTGCGCCGAGTGCGGCATGGTCTCGGACCTGCACGCGTCCGGCGGTGGTCGCCTGGTGGCAGTCGTGTGCGTCGACGCGCACGGCGAGGACCTGATGCCCTGCGGGCGCTGCCGGCAACTGCTGTGGGAGCACGGCGGACCGACCTGCCTGGTGCACACCCCGCGGGGGATCCTGCCGATGACCGCGGTCCTGCCCGACGCGTTCGACGTCGACGACCTGCGCACCCGCATGTGACCTGAGGAGCACCATGGCCAGCGCCCTGAGCATCACCGACCCCGACGACCTCGCGGTCGCCACCATGCGGACCCTGGCGATGGACGCCGTGCAGGCGGCCAACTCAGGGCACCCCGGAACGCCCATCGCCCTGGCCCCGGTCGCCTACACCCTGTGGCAGGAGTACCTGCGGTTCGATCCCGAGGTGCCGATCTGGGCCAACCGCGACCGGTTCGTGCTCTCCGCCGGGCATGCCTCGACCCTGCTGTACTCGCTGCTGCACCTGACCGGGGTGAAGGCAGTCAATCCCAAGTACGAGACCCTCGGCGAGCCCTCGGTGAGCCTCGACGACATCCGGCGCTTCCGCCAGCTGGACTCCCGGTGCCCGGGACACCCCGAGTACCGGTGGACAGCCGGGGTGGAGTGCACGACCGGCCCCCTGGGCACCGGCTACGCCACCAGCGTCGGCATGGCCATGGGCTCGAAGTGGATGGCGGCCACGTTCAACCGCCCCGGCTTCGAGCTGTTCGACTTCGACGTCTACGCGGTCGGTGGCGATGGCTGCATGATGGAGGGGGTCGCCCAGGAGGCCGCGTCCCTGGCCGGCCACCTGCAGCTGGACAACCTCTGCTGGATCTACGACAACAACGAGATCACCATCGAGGGCAGCACGCAGCTGGCCTTCAGCGACGACATCGCCACCAAGTTCATCAGCCTCGGATGGAACGTCACGCGGGTCGGGGACGCCAACGACCGGCGCATGCTGGCGCGGGCATTCGACCGGTTCCGGGCCGAGCCCAACCGCCCCACGCTGATCATCGTGGACTCGCGGATCGCCTACGGCGCGCCGACCAAGGAGGGCACCCACGGCGCCCACGGGGAGCCGCTCGGGGAGGAGGAGATCCGCGGCGCCAAGCGCTTCTACGGCTGGCCCGAGGATGAGACGTTCCTCGTGCCCGACGAGGTGTACGCGCACTTCGACGCGGGGATCGGTGCCCGGGGCCGGGCGCTGCGCACCGACTGGGAGGCGCTGTTCGCCCAGTACGCCGAGCAGTACCCCGACCTGGCCGACCAGCTGGACCGGATGCAGCGCCGCGTCCTGCCCGAGGGCTGGGATGCGGGCATCCCCCAGTTCCCCGCTGACCCGAAGGGGCTGGCGGGTCGGGAGGCGAACGGCACGGTGCTGAACCAGGTGGCCCAGGGCGTGCCGTGGCTGATCGGCGGAGCCAGCGACCTCGGGCCCTCGACCAAGACCCTGCTCACCTTCGACGGTGCCGGCCACTTCTCCGCCGCGGAGCCGGCAGGGCGCAACCTGCACTTCGGCGTCCGCGAGCACGCCGCCGGCTGCATCGCGAACGGTCTGTCCCTGTGCAAGGTGCGGCCCTACCAGGCAGGGTTCCTGATATTCTCGGACTTCCAGCGCGGGGCCATCCGGCTGTCCGCACTGATGGAGCTGCCGGTCATCCACGTCTTCACGCATGACTCGATCGGGGTCGGCGAGGACGGCCCGACCCACCAGCCCGTCGAGCAGATGGTGTCGCTGCGCGCGGTGCCCGGGCTGATCGACATCCGGCCCTGCGACGCCAACGAGGTCGCCGAGGCGTGGCGCCTCCTGATGCCGCTGCGGCACTCGCCGGTGGCGCTGTTCCTGTCGCGCCAGGCGCTGCCCACACTCGACCGGCAGCGGTTCGCCCCGGCATCCGGACTGGCGCGGGGCGCCTACGTGCTGGCCGATCCCCCGGACGGGTCAGATCCCGAGCTGATCCTCATCGGCAGCGGCTCCGAGGTCCACCTCGCAGTGGACGCCTACGAGGTCCTGACCGCAGAGGGGGTTGCGGTGCGGGTGGTCAGCATGCCCTCCTGGGAGCTGTTCGACCGCCAGGACGTGGCCTACCGGGAGTCCGTGCTGCCTGCGGCGATCCGGGCGCGGGTCTCCGTCGAGGAGGGCTCGACCCTCGGCTGGGCTCGGTTCGTCCCCGACGGTGCTGTGATCGGGATGTCGACGTTCGGCGCCTCCGCGCCGCTCAAGGAGCTGCTGCGCAGGTTCGGGTTCACCCCGGACGCCGTGCTGGCTGCCGCCCGGGAGCAGCTCGCACGTCACCGTGGATGACCCACGACTCGATGTGGGGCGTTCGGCGCCGATAACCTGTCGGGCATGACCCTGGACCTCGAGACCTGCCGGCGCGCACCCAAGGTGCTGCTCCACGACCACCTCGATGGCGGCCTGCGCCCCCAGACGGTGGTGGAGCTGGCGGCCGAAACGGGGTACGGCGAGCTTCCGACGACCGATCCGGTCGAGCTCGGCCGCTGGTTCCGTGAGTCCGCCGACTCCGGGTCGTTGGTGCGCTACCTGGAGACGTTCGCCCATACGGTCGGGGTGATGCAGTCCGCCGGGGCGCTGACCCGCGTCGCACGGGAGTGCGCCGAGGATCTGGCGGCCGACGGCGTCGTCTATGCCGAGGTCCGCTTCGCGCCCGAGCTGCACATCGAGGGAGGGCTGAGCCTGGAGGAGGTCATCGAGGCGGTCCTGGCCGGGTTCGCCGAGGGCGAGCGGGCCGCTGCCGCCGCCGGTCGGCCGATCGTCATGCGGGCCCTGCTGATCGCCATGCGCACCGCGGCGCGCAGCACCGAGATCGCCCAGCGTGTGATCACCTATCGCGATGCCGGCGTGGTCGGCTTCGACATCGCCGGTGCGGAGGAGGGCTACCCGCCGACCCGGCACCTGGATGCGTTCGAGTACCTGCGCCGCGAGAACGCGCACTTCACGATCCATGCCGGCGAGGCCTTCGGGCTCCCGAGCATCTGGGAGGCGATCCAGTGGTGCGGCGCCGAGCGCCTCGGCCACGGCGTGCACATCATGGACGACATCGCCGCACAGCCCGACGGCTCGGTGCACCTCGGCCGGCTGGCGTCCTACATCCGTGACCGGCGCGTCCCCCTGGAGATGTGTCCCAGTTCGAACGTGCAGACCGGCGCCGCCCGATCCATCGCCGAGCACCCGATCGGCCTGCTGCGCACGCTGGGCTTCCGGGTCACCGTCAACACGGACAACCGGCTGATGTCGAGCACGTCGATGAGCAACGAGATGCTCCTGCTCTCCCAGGCCTTCGGCTACGAGCTGGCCGATGTGCAGTGGCTGACCGTCAATGCGATGAAGTCGGCGTTCCTTCCGTTCGACCAGCGGCTGCGGATGATCAACGAGGTGATCAAGCCGGGGTACGCCTCGATGGCGCTGAGCGACATGATGATGGGCTGACGGCGCGCCGACGTCGTCCGCACTGGGCCCTCCAGACCTGCAGGTGGTCGCCGCGCGTCAGCCGTCGGCCGACACCGAGGCTCGGGCTCGGGCCAGCGCCGCGCGCGTCTCGCGGGCTCCGAGAGGCCGGCACCCCGCGGCCGTCGCACGGTCGATCACGACCTGCTCCACCCGGTAGAGGTGCATCCCGCGGCGCAGGATCGTCCGGGGCGGCTTGCGCCGGTCCTTGAGATCCCGAGCAGCGCGCCGCACCAGGTTCTTCCAGCGGTCGCGGTGCACCACGACCGCATCGAGAAGCAGTCCCCGCTCGGACAGCTCGGCCACGAGCTCGGGGGCGAAGATCCCCTCGGCCACGAAGGCCTGGGTCCCCACGTCGACGACATGGGTCCCGACGGGTCCGTTGGCGGAGATGTCGTACACCGGGACCTCCGCACGACCCTCGCGGCAGAGCTGCTCGAGCGCCTTCATCGCGGCCTGTCGGTCCCAGCTGTCCGGGTGGTCCCAGTCGACGATGTCGAGCTCCGGGTGCCGGGGCAGCGAGGGGTCGGTGCCGGCCTTGTAGAAGTCGTCGAGGTACACCATGGGCATGCCGACGGAGCGCACGATCGTGGACTTGCCGGAGCCGCTGGGCCCTGCCAACAGGATGACGCGTCGGTGGTCGACCCGGTCCTCAGTACCCATCGCCCGCCGCAGTCGCCGCGTCCTGAGCTGAGCCTGCCGCCGCGGCGTCGAGGCCGTCGAGGACTGCCCGCGTGCCCGACAGGCCCAACCGGGTGGCACCGGCCGCGACCATCTCCAGGGCTGCTGCCGCCGTGCGCACCCCCCCGCTCGCCTTCACGCCCAGGGTGCCGCCGACGGTGTTGGCCATCAGCGAGATCGCGTGGGTGGAGGCGCCGCCCGCGGGATGGAAGCCCGTCGAGGTCTTGACGAAGTCGGCGCCGGCCTCCTGACAGATGATGCAGGCACGCACGATCTCGTCGTCGGTCAATGCCGCCGTCTCCAGGATGACCTTGAGCAGGAGGCCGTCCGTGGCGGCCCGAACCGCGCCGACCTCCTTCTCGGTGACGCGCCAGAGGCCGGCCTTGATGGCCCCCACATCGACGACCATGTCGACCTCCCCGGCGCCATCGGCCACCGCGTGAGCGGCCTCGGTCGCCTTGATGTCGGCATGGTGCTTGCCGCTGGGGAAGCCCACCACCGTGCACGTGGCGACCTCGGGGGCGAGCAACCCCTGGGCCAACGGCAGGAACGAGGGCGAGATGCAGACGGAGAACACCCCCAGGTCGTTGGCCTCCGCGCACAGCGCCGCCACGTCGTCCGGGGTCGCCTCGGGCTTGAGCAGGGTGTGGTCGACCATACGGGCCAGCTCGGAACGGGTGAGTGCCATGAGGGGCATTCTGGCCCCGGTGACGCGCCCATCGCCCGCCGGGGCACCGCCCGTGGATTCCGCGGTGGCTCGCTCGTCGCTCGGGGTGCCCCGGTGGCCCGCCAGCGGATAGCGTCGCGGACATGACACCCAGTGCCCCCCTGCCTGCCGATGACCCCACTGCCGCTGCCGCGCACGCCGCGGGCCAGCTCGCGGAGCTCACCGGGTCCCCCACCCACGACCTTGCCCTGGTCCTTGGCTCCGGGTGGCTGCCGGCCGTCGACCTTCTCGGCGAGACGCTCGCCGAGTTCCCCTCCACCGCCCTGCACGGCTTCGCTCCCCCCGCAGTGGCAGGGCATGCCGGCATGATCCGCAGCGTGGCCACGACGTCGGGCGGCCGCGCGCTGGTGTTCCTCGGACGCACGCACTTCTACGAGGGACGCGGGGTCGAGGCGGTCGTCCACGGGGTGCGCACGGCGGCCGCCGCCGGCTGCCGCACGATCGTGCTGACCAACGGGTGCGGCGGGCTGAACCCCGACTGGACGCCCGGAACGCCCGTGCTCATCAGCGACCACATCAACATGACCGGGGCCTCCCCGCTTCGTGGAGCCACGTTCATCGACCTGACCGACCTCTACTCCGCACGCCTGCGTGCACTCTGCAGGCAGATCGATCCGACGCTGGCCGAGGGCGTGTACATGCAGTTCCGCGGCCCCCAGTACGAGACCCCGGCCGAGGTCCGGATGGCCGGGGTCCTCGGTGCCGACCTGGTCGGGATGTCCACCACCCTGGAGGCGATCGCCGCCCGCGAGGCCGGTATGGAGATCCTCGGGCTGTCATTGGTGACGAACCTCGCAGCGGGGATGACCGGTGAGGCGCTGAACCATGAGGAGGTCCTCGCAGCCGGGAAGATGGCGGCGGAGCGAATGGGTGGGCTGCTCTCGACAGTGGTGGGCCAGCTGTGACCCACATCGACCATCTCCTGCTGAGGCGGGCCGCCGAGTGGGCCGACGCCGATCCGGACGCCGCAACCGCCGCCGAGCTCAACGACCGCATCACGGCCGCGGAGGCCGGTGATCAGGTGGCCGCAGAGGAGCTCGCCGACGCCTTCTCCGGGACCCTGCAGTTCGGCACGGCCGGGCTGCGGGGCAAGCTCGGACCCGGGCCCAACCGGATGAACCGCGTCGTGGTCTCCCGGGCCGCCGCCGGACTCGCCCAGTACCTGCTGGACAACGGCCACGGCGGGACCCCGGTGGTCATCGGGTTCGACGCCCGCCACAACTCCGACGTCTTCGCCCGCGACACGGCCCAGATCTTCGCCGGCGCCGGCTTCCGGGCCATGGTCTGCCCCCGGCCGCTGCCCACACCGGTGCTGGCCGGCGCGATCCTGACCTACGGGGCATCGGCCGGCGTCGTCGTCACCGCGTCGCACAATCCGCCGCAGGACAACGGCTACAAGGTCTACCTCGGTGACGGCTCGCAGATCGTGCCGCCGGCCGACGCCGGGATCGCCGCCTGCATCGAGGCCGTCGGGGCCCTGGCCGACATCCCGCGCAGGGAGGACTACGCCACCCTCGACGAGGGGGTCGTCGACAGCTATCTGGCCCGCGTCTGCGGCCTGGCGCTGCCCGGCGGGCCA
Organism: uncultured Actinomycetes bacterium; assembly: GCA_963747335.1. GTDB lineage: Bacteria > Actinomycetota > Actinomycetes > S36-B12 > CAIYMF01 > Prado023. The sequence goes on from CAVVEV010000012.1 coordinate 495,440, forward strand.
CGGGACATCTCGGTGGCCTACACGGCGATGCATGGCGTCGGCAGCCCGTTGATGAAGGCTGCGCTCACAGGCGCTGGGTTCCCTGCGCCGCTGGCCGTCGTGGCCCAGGACGCGCCGGACCCGGACTTCCCGACCGTCTCGTTCCCGAACCCCGAGGAGCCCGGGGCGATGGACCTGGCGATGGACCTCGCAGGCGGAGCGCACGTCGACCTGGTGCTGGCCAACGACCCGGACGCCGATCGCTGTGCGGTGGGGATCCCGCTGGCCGACGGCGGGTTCCGGATGCTGACCGGTGACGAGGTGGGAGCGCTGCTGGGCTGGTGGATCCTGCAGCGTGGGCTGCGCTCCGGCGCGCCGGTGACCGGCACCTACGCGAACTCCATCGTCAGCTCGCAGCTCCTCGGGGCGATCGCCCGCGATGCCGGCCTGGGCTTCCGGGAGACCCTCACCGGGTTCAAGTGGATCTCCCGGGCGGCAGAGGACCTCGCATTCGGCTACGAGGAGGCACTGGGCTACTGCGTCGACCCGCGGGGGGTGCGCGACAAGGACGGCATCTCGGCGGGCCTGCTCATCACCGAGATGGCCGCGTCGCTGAAGGCCGAGGGAAGGGGCGTGCAGGACGTCCTCGACGACCTCGCCGCGGCCCATGGCGTGCACGCGACCAGCCAGGTCTCGTTGCGGTTCACCGACCTGTCGGCGATCCCCGCGCTGATGGCCGCACTGCGCGCCGGGCCGCCCACGGGGTTCGGCGGGCTGGACGTGACCGAGGCGATCGACCTGGAGACGGGATCCGCCGACCTGCCGCCGACCGACGGCCTGAAGTACATGCTGGGGGGTGCCCAGGGCATCGACGGGGCACGCGTGATCATCCGGCCCAGCGGCACCGAGCCGAAGATCAAGGCCTACCTCGAGGTCCGCGCCCCGGTGGGCGCCGAGGGGGTCGCTGCCACCCGGTCGGTGGCCGGCGAGCGCCTGCACGCCGTGGCCGAGGATGTGCGCGCGCGGCTGACCTCGTAGGGCCCTGGGCGCCGGTACCCTGCCCGCAGGAGGTGCTCATGGAGGACACGAAGCAGGCGCCCAACATCGGCCGGGGGGTCCTGCAGGCGATCTTCGCGGTGTTCCTCGGGCTGATGATCACCGCCGTGGTCGGGGTCGGGGTCTACACGTTCCACCCGAACCCGGGGGACGCGACCCAGGCGCAGATCCAGGCGCTCCAGGACGAGCGCTACGCGATCGACGGCTGCAACACCGGCCAGTGCCGGAGCTGGGAGCAGCTGACCGTCGCGGAGCAGGCCCAGATCAAGGAGATCGAGGCCGAGGTGTCGACACTCCAGCGCACGTACGAGGAGCAATCCGGCCAGTGGCGGATGAGCACCAGCGTGATCCTCATCGTCATCGCCACGATCCTCATGGCCGTGGCGCTCGCGCTGGGCGACTCGGTCGCGGTCCTGAGCAACGGCATCCTTCTCGGCGGCCTTTTCACGATGCTCTACGGGGTCGGTTGGGGGCTGGCCTCGGGCAACTCGATCACCCGGTTCGTCGTGCTGGTCGTGGCGCTCGTGGTCTCGCTGGTGCTGGGGTACCTCAAGTTCGTTCGCGGTCGGAGGCCGGCGGGCGTTGCGGGGGGCTCGGGAGCACCCGGGGTGGTTCCCGTCGGGGCGAGCGCCGAGGGCTCGACGGAGGTGGCTGAGCTCAGCGCCCGGGTGACAGCTCTCGAGCACCGCCTGGCCGCCGCCGCGCGAGGGCTCGGCGCGGAGGTCGATCCGCCTACTGGCAGGGACGCTTCATGAGGTCCACGACGTAGTCGTCGGGTGCCCCTGCGGCGCGGGCAGCATCAGCCATGATCCCGAGGTAGCGCGCCGAGGGCAGGCCCCCCTCGTAGGAGTCCACCACATAGAGCCAGGCCATCTCGTCTCCGTCGAGGGTCTGGACGCGCACATGGATCTTGCGGTGGATCCCCAGTTCCGAGCCCTCCCAGTGGTCGAGCAGCGGCTCGTCCTCCGGGGCGATGTCGTAGAGCATCACGAAGACGCTGTGCCCGGGATCCTCGACGACTGTGGCCAGTGCGCCGTCCCACCCCAGGTCCTCGCCACCGAAGGTGAGCCTCCAGTCGATCAGCCAGCCAGGCCCGAACACCGGGGAGTGCGGGGCCCTTTCGAGCATCTGCCGGGGGTCGAGGTTCGACCCGTACGCCGCGTAGAGGACCACGTCGCACAGAGTAGTGGTGCGCCGGTCAACTCGGGAACATCGCCAGGTGTCAGTGGGGTGCGAACCTCGGCTCACCCGGCAGGCAGGAGTAGAGCACGAGGTCGTGGCGCCCGTCAGCGCGCGCCTGAGCGCCGCGCGCGACCCCCTCACGGACGTACCCCGCGCGCTCCAGGGACCGCTGCTCGGCGATGTTCGCCACATCTGTCGAGGCCTGCACCCGATGGACCCCGCTGTGATGCAGCGCGGCCGCCAGCAACGACTGCGCGACGGCACCGATGCCACGTCCGCGAGCGCCGGCATGCAGCGCGATGCCGATGCTGATGGCCCGGGAACCCAGGTTGGGCCCGTGCAGCTCGCTGTGCCAGCTCATGTCGCCCACCGGGATCCAGGGCTCGTCGGCACCCTCTCGGGGACGGAGCTCGACCATGGCCCGGTCGTGCTCGTCCTCCTCGAACCGGATGTCGTACACCCCCCAGTCGTCGTACTCGCTCGACGTGTCCGGGCGGGACTCTCCCTCGGTGATCCAGCGGACGCGCACCAGGTCCCCGGCGGGCGTCTGCGCCTGCACCGGCAGCGTCACGCGGGGCAGCGGCGGCTCGACGGCCATGGAACCTCCGGTCTGTCGGTATGGATCGTGCAGCGCCGTCCCACCCGGGTGCAGCCTGGACGGCGACAGCGGGCCCCGACGTGGGTCGCAGGCCTCGATCCTGCCACGGCCGCGTGCGGGTGGTCCCCAGCGCGCGCCGGGCGGTCGATGCGCGATGATCGGCGCCATGACTACCGTGGTGATCGTAGGTGGGGGCCCGGGCGGGTACGAGGCGGCCCTCGTGGCCGCGCAGATGGGGGCCGAGGTCACCCTGATCGACTCGGACGGGATCGGCGGCTCGGCGGTGCTCACCGACTGCGTCCCGAGCAAGGCGCTGCTCGCGGTGGCGGAGTCGGCGACGCAGGTCCGGGCGAGCCAGGCGCTCGGGATCACCGGTGCTGCCGGTGCTGTCGGAGTGGACCTGGCAGCGGTGAACGCACGCATCCGCGCGTTGGCGGCGGCGCAGAGTGAGGACACCGCCCGGCGGTGCGTTCGCGCCGGGGTCCGGCTGCTGGCCGGTCGCGGACGTCTCGACGGGCCCGGTGCGGTCGTGACAGATCTGGTGTCCGGGGGCAGCGAGCGGATCGAGGCGGAGGCGATCCTGTTGGCCACCGGTGCCCGCCCGCGGGTGATGGCCGCCGCCCTCCCCGACGGGGAGCGGATCCTGACCTGGGAGCAGGTCTACGCCCTGGACCGGGTGCCCGAGCGGCTGGTCGTGGTCGGGTCCGGCGTCACCGGCGCGGAGTTCGCCTGCGCCTATCAGGCCCTTGGCTCCGAGGTCGTCCTGGTCTCCAGCCGCGATCACGTCCTGCCCGGCGAGGATCCTGATGCTGCGCAGGTGCTCGAGGACGTGTTCGAGCGCCGCGGGATGACGGTGCTGCGCCGGTCCCGTGCCGAGTCCGCCGTCCGGACAGCCGGTGGTGTCCTGGTCACGCTCGCCGATGGACGCACCGTGGAGGGGTCGCACTGCCTGATGGCGGTGGGTTCGGTGCCGAACACCGAGGACCTGGGCCTCGCCGATGCCGGGGTCCGCACCACCGCGGCCGGGCACGTCGAGGTGGACCGCGTGTCGCGCACCTCGGCCCGCGGGGTCTACGCCGCCGGTGACTGCACGGGCGTGCTCCTCCTGGCCTCCGTCGCCGCCATGCAGGGCCGGATCGCCATGTGGCACGCGCTGGGCGGTGCGGTGGCCCCGTTGGACCTGCGCACGGTCAGCTCCAACGTCTTCACCGACCCCGAGATCGCCACCGTCGGCTACACCCAGGCTGACGTCGATACCGGCCGGGTGAACGCGGAGGTGGTGACGCTCCCCCTGGCGACGAACGCCCGGGCGAAGATGCAGGGCATCACCGACGGCTTCGTGAAGGTCATCTGCCGACGTGGGACACGGATCGTGATCGGCGGGGTCGTGGTCTCCCCACACGCCTCCGAGCTCATCTTCGGGCTCGCGCTGGCCGTGGAGCAGCGCCTGACCGTCGACCAGGTGGCGGCCACGTTCACGGTGTACCCGTCGATGACGGGCTCCATCGCCGAGGCCGCCCGACAGCTGCGCGCTTTCGACTGAGGGGGGGGACGATGAGCCGGGATGGCGGACCAGTGGACGCCAAGGGCGGGGCGGCCGCCGGCGTGGGCGATGCCGCCGGAAGGAGGCAGTCGGCGATCCCGGGCGCCAGCCTGGGCCTGGCGACCGCCCCGAACCTGCGTGACGTCGGCGGATGGCCGACGCGCGACGGGGTGCGTGTTGCCACCGGGGTCCTCTACCGCTCGACCGACCTGTCGCGGCTGGCCGGACCCGATGTCCCGGCGTTGGCCGAACTGGGGATCCGCTCGGTGTTCGACCTGCGATCCATCAGTGAGCGCGCCGGTGCCCGGGACGTGTTGCCTGCGGGAAGCGACTACCTCGCCCTCGACGTCCTGGCCGACTCGACGATGGCCATGCCGGCGAACCTGATGGCACTCCTGTCCGATCCACCGGCGGCCAGTATGGCGTTGGCGGGGAACGTCGTGACCGACCTCTTCGACTCCGCCTACCGGGAGATCGTCGCGCTTCCCAGCGCCTTGGCCAGCTACCGAGCCCTGTTCGCGGAACTCGCGGCCGCAGACCGACGCCCAGCGCTCGTGCACTGCACCATGGGCAAGGACCGCACCGGGTGGGCGGTGGCCGCCCTGTTGATGCTGCTCGGCGTGCCTGATGAGGACGTCATGGCCGAGTACCTGATCACCAACGACCTGCTGCTGCCTGCCCTGCAGCCGGTGTTCGACCAGTTCCGCGACGCCGGTGGCGACCCCGGGGTGCTGGTGCCCGTGTTCGGGGTCGACCCGGCATACCTCGCGGCCGGGCTCGACGAGATGACCGGGCGGTTCCGCTCGATCGAGGGCTACTTCTCCGACGGGCTGGGCCTGGACGTGCCCACGATCGACGCCCTTCGGCAGGCGTTCAGCGCATAGCCCCAGCCGGCCATCTCAGCACCGGTCCTCGACGCGCCAGCACCAGCGGGACCCCATAGCCTCAGTCGAGGAGGTCGCCATGGTTGAGCAGATGGGGTTCCTGCGCACGATCGACGCCTGGGAGCGGGAGGAGGGCGCCCCCGTCCCGGTGGGCGCCACGTGGGTGCAGGAGCTGCAGGCGTGGAACGTCTCGGTCTACTCCCGGAGTGCCACGAAGGTCACGCTGCTGATCTACGGCGCGCAGGACACGACCGTCGCGCTGCTGGAGCTCACCCTCGACCCACTGGTGAACAAGACCGGGCGGCTGTGGCACTGCCTGGTCAGCGCCGCCCGGGTGCCCGGCGCCACCTACTACGCCTTCCGGATGGACGGCCCGACTGGTGGCCGCAACCGGTTCGCGCCCCAGAAGGTCCTGTCCGACCCGTACGCGCGCCGACTGCACTTCCCGCCCAGCTTCTCCCGCGAGGCCGCCCGGGGGGAGCAGGCCAACGACGGGCAGGCCGTGGTCGGTGTGCTTCCGACGGCCGCGTGGGCCGACGAGCCGGTGCCGGAGCCAGGGCCGCGGCACACGCACGACATGGTGATCTACGAGGTCCACGTGAAGGGGTTCACCGCCCGGGCCAACAGCGGGGTGGCCGAGGATCTGCGTGGGACCTTCCGTGGCCTGATCGAGCGGATCGATCACCTCAAGGACCTCGGCGTCACAGTCGTCGAGCTGCTCCCGGTCCACCAGTACGACCCCCAGGAGGGCAACTACTGGGGCTACATGACGATGAACTTCTTCGCCCCGCACTCCGAGTACGCCCACCAGGAGGCCGTTTCCGAGTTCCGCGCGATGGCTGATGCGCTGCATGCGGCCGGCATCGAGCTGTGGCTCGACGTGGTCTACAACCACACCGCCGAGGGCGACCAGAGCGGACCGACCTACAACCTCGCAGGCATCGACAACGACTCGTACTACATCGTCGGCCCGGACGGCTCCTACTGGAACGACACCGGCTGCGGCAACACCACGCAGACCGCGGACGTCGCCACCCGGTTCCTCGTGCTGGCCAGCCTGCGCCACTGGGCCGAGCAGATGGGCGTCGATGGCTACCGATTCGACCTCGCCTCGATCCTCACGCGCGATGCAGAGGGCGCCGTCGAGGGTGACTCGCCCCCGATGATCAACGAGATCAGCATCCTGGCCGGAACCCACGACCTGCGCGTCACCGCGGAGGCCTGGGACCTCGGCGCCTACCAGCTCGGCCGTGGCTTCCCGGGGATCATGTGGCGGCAGTGGAACGGGAGGTACCGCGACGACGTCCGCGGCTTCGTCAAGGGCGACGATGGCCTCGTCGGGGCGCTGATGACACGGGTCTACGGCAGTGCGGACCTGTTCCCTGACGGCCCGAACGACATGTACCGGCCCTACCAGAGCATCAACTTCGTCACGGCCCACGACGGGTTCTGCCTGTACGACCTCGTCTCGTACAACGAGCGGCACAACGAGGCCAACGGTCACGGCGGCACCGACGGCTCCTCGGACAATCTCAGCTGGAACTGCGGCTGGGAGGGTGATGAGGGGGCCCCGCCGGAGGTGCTCGCCCTGCGGATGCGCCAGATGAAGAACTTCGCCGCGCTGATGATGCTGTCCAACGGCGTGCCGATGATCGTGGCCGGCGACGAGTTCGCCAACACCCAGCGAGGCAACAACAACCCGTACAACCAGGACAACGAGATCACCTGGCTGGACTGGGACCGCCTGGACACCCACCGCGACCTGTACGAGTTCTTCAAGGCGATGATCGCCCTGCGCAAGGGTCACCGGAGCATCGCCCGGAGCCGGTTCTGGCGCGAGGACGTCCGCTGGTTCGGCACCACGGGCGCCCCCGACACCGCGCCCTGGTCGCACAGCGTGGCCTGGCACCTGTCCGGCGCCCGCTACGGCGAGGGCGACCTGTACGTGATGGTCAACGCCCACTGGGAGCCGCTGGAGTTCACCGTCCAGGTGCCGGGTTCGTGGCGGCGGATCGTGGACACGACCCAGAGCGCCCCCGATCACGTCCTTGCCGTGGGCGACGCGCCCCTCGTGGGGGCGACCGTGACCGTCGCTGACAGGTCCATCGTGGTCCTCTCGACGTGATGCCCGGCGGCGATCCGGAGGCAAGCGACCCGGCAGCCCGCTGGCGGGTGCGCATCACGGGGGTCGTCCAGGGTGTGGGCTTCCGGCCGTTCGTCCACGCGCTGGCCCGCGACCTCGGCCTCTCCGGCTTCGTGGGCAATGACGCCCACGGAGTGTTCGTCGAGGCGCAGGGCCGGGCGCCCGCCCTCGCCGAGTTCCAGCGCAGGGTGCGACAGGACGCCCCGCCGTTGGCCGTCGTGGAGGAGATCCGCATCGAGGTGCTCGCCCCGATCGATCCGGGTGTGCCGCCCGGACGGCCGGACGGCGCCGAGGTGGACCCGTCAGCTGTGGCGGGGGCGGGTGACACAGGGCCCGGGGTGTCGGGGTTTCGGATCGTCGCCAGCGGCACCGGCGCGGGCGTCACGTCGATCCCGCCGGATACCGCTGTCTGCGACGAGTGCGTGGCCGAGATGCGCGATCCCGGCGACCGCCGCCACGGCTACGCGTTCATCGCCTGCACGCACTGCGGACCGCGGTACACGATCACGACGGGCCTGCCCTACGACCGCCAGAACACGACCATGGCCGACTTCCCCCTCTGCCCTGCGTGCCTCGCGGAGTACACCGATCCGACCAGCCGGCGGTTCCACGCCCAACCCACGGCGTGCCCCGACTGCGGGCCCGCCCTCTCGATGCCCGTCGCCGAGGTGGTCGAGGCCCTGCGGGCCGGGCGGATCGTGGCCATCAAGGGCATCGGTGGCTATCACCTGGCCTGTGATGCCCGAGATGCGCAGGCGGTTCGGACCCTGCGCGCGCGCAAGCAGCGCGGCGCCAAGCCGTTCGCCCTGATGGCCGCGACGGTGGACGATGCGCGCCGGGTGGTCGTGGTCGACGTCGATGCCGAATCCCTGATCGCCTCGCGCGCGCGACCCATCGTGATCCTCCCGGCGATCGACCGCGAACTCGTCGCCCACATCGCGCCGGGCACCGGGACCCTCGGGGTGATGCTCCCCTATGCGCCCCTGCACCATCTGCTGTTCGACAACGGTGCGCCGGGCCTGCTGGTGATGACCAGCGGGAACCTCGCCGACGAGCCGATCTGCATCGACCCCCTCGAGGCCGAGGAACGACTGGCCGGCCTGGCCGACGTGTTCTGCCACCACGATCGCCCGATCCATGTCGCGTGCGACGACTCCGTCACCCGGGTGGTGGCCGCTGGGCCGCAGCCGGCGCGCCGCAGCCGCGGCTATGCGCCGATGCCGTTGTCCCTGCCCGTGTCGGGGCCAGAGATGGTCGCCGTCGGGGGGGAGCTGAAGTCGACGGTGTGCGTGGCCGCCGGGGACACCGCATGGCTCAGCCAGCACCTCGGTGACACCGCCAACCTCGAGACGCTGGGCATGCTGGAGCGCACCGTCGACACGTTGTGCGCCCTGCAGCGGGTGACACCGGAGGTGATGGTGTCCGATGCGCACCCCGGCTACCTGTCCCGGCGATGGGCGGCCGATCAGGCCGCCGCGCGGGGCATCGAGCACCTCCTCGTCGGCCACCACCACGCCCATCTCGCCTCGCTCCTCGCCGAGCACCGGGTGCCCGCGGGGGAGCCCGTCCTCGGTGTGGTCCTCGACGGGACGGGCTATGGCGCCGACGGCACCATCTGGGGTGGTGAGCTGCTCCTGGGCAGCTATGCCTCCGTGGAGCGGGTCGGGCACCTCCGCCCTGTTTCCCTTCCTGGCGGGGACGCCGCGATCCGGCATCCGGCGCGGACCGCGGCCGCCCACCTGCACGCTGCCGGGCTGGACTGGGAGGGGACCGCGAGCGCCGCCGCCTGCACCCCGGCTGAGGGCGCCCTGCTCGCCCGGATGCTGGCCACCGGCTCGCACTGCACGCCGACCACCAGCATGGGCCGGCTCTTCGATGCGGTCGCCTCCCTTCTGGACGTGCGCCACGAGGTGGCCTACGAGGCTCAGGCCGCGATCGAGCTGGAGGCGTTGGCGGCGTCGACCGGCCAGGAGGCGCCCCGGTGGCGGGACACGGGAGCGGTCCCGGGCACCTATGTGGGCACCGACGCGGTCGGTGCTGTCGTCATCGACCCCTCGGGCTGGATCGCCCGGGCCGTGGCCGATCACGCGGCCGGCGTGGACCCGGCGCGGTCGGCGCGGGCCTTCCACCTGGCCCTGGCCGACGCCCTCACCGAGGCTGTGCTGCTCGTACGCGACCGGCACGGCATCGACACGGTCGGCCTCACCGGCGGGGTGTTCGCCAACGCCGTGCTCTCCACGGCTTGTCAGGACTCCCTGCGCCGGGCAGGCTTGAGGGTGCTCGTGCACCACGTGGTGCCGCCCAACGACGGCGGCCTCGCGCTGGGCCAGGCAGCGGTGGCCGCAGCCTGGTCGATCCGCTGAGTTCGGCGAGGAGGTCGACCGTGTGTCTGGGGGTTCCCGGCAGGGTCGACGCCGTGTGGGAGGTCAACGGCCTGCGGATGGCGACCGTGGACTTCGGTGGCATCCGCAAGGAGGTCTGCCTGGCCTACGTGCCGGAGGTGGAGGTGGGCGACTACACGATCGTCCACGTCGGCTTCGCCCTCACGAAGCTCGATGAGGCCTCGGCCCTGGAGACCCTGGAGCTCATGGCCAGCGTCGGGCTGCTGGAGCAGGAGCTCTCCCCCAGCGCGGAGCTGAGCGAGGAGGGGCTCGCCCCCAGCGACGTTCAGTCGGGCGCCACAGCTGAACGTGGGCACGGGGCGACGCCGTGAAGTACCTCGACGAGTTCGGCGACCCGGAGCTCGCCCGAAGGCTGCTCGACGACATCGCCGCCACGGTGACCCGCCCCTGGGCGCTCATGGAGGTCTGCGGCGGGCAGACGCACACCATCGTGCGCAACGGGATCGACCAGCTGCTGCCCGAGGGCGTGGAGATGATCCATGGCCCGGGGTGCCCGGTGTGCGTGACCCCGCTGGAGACCATCGACCGGGCGTTGGCGATCGCAGCCATGCCCGACGTCATCTTCTGCTCCTTCGGCGACATGATCCGCGTCCCTGGGTCCGCCGGTGACCTGTTCCGGGTCAAGAGCGCCGGCGGGGACGTGCGCATCGTCTACTCGCCGTTGGACGCGGTCCGGATCGCGCAGGCCAACCCCGACAAGCAGGTGGTGTTCTTCGGGATCGGCTTCGAGACCACCGCGCCGGCGAACGCGATGACGGTGCAGGTGGCACGCCGGCAGGGGATCACCAACTTCTCGCTGCTGGTGTCCCACGTGCTGGTCCCGCCCGCCATCACCGCGATCATGGAGTCCCCGTCCTGCCGGGTGCAGGGGTTCCTGGCCGCAGGGCACGTGTGCACCGTGATGGGCATGGCCCAGTACGAGCCCCTGGTGGAGCGCTACCGGGTGCCCATCGTCGTGACCGGCTTCGAGCCGCTGGACATCCTCGAGGGGATCCGGCGCACCGTCCACCAGCTCGAGGGGGGTCGCGCCGAGCTCGAGAACGCCTACCCACGGGCGGTGGCTCCGCGCGGCAACCCCGTGGCCCAGGACGTGGTCCAGGACGTGTTCACCGTCTGCGACCGATCCTGGCGTGGCATCGGCATGATCCCGCAGTCCGGGTGGCGACTCTCGGATGCCTATGCCGAGTTCGATGCGGAGAACCGCTTCGATGTCGCGGGCATCGTCACCACCGAGTCGACGCAGTGCCGGGCCGGTGAGGTGCTTCAGGGCCTGATCAAGCCGTTCGAATGCCCGGCCTTCGGCACTGTATGCACGCCGCGCTCGCCACTGGGGGCGCCCATGGTCTCCAGCGAGGGCGCCTGCGCCGCGTACTTCCAGTTCCGCCGGCTGGAACTGCCCGCATGAGCCAACCCCTGGACATCACGTCATGGTCGTGCCCGCTGCCCCTGCGCGACCATCCGAACGTCGTGATGGGCCATGGCGGCGGCGGACGGCTGTCCGCCGAGCTCATCGAGCACCTGTTCCTCCCGGCGTTCGACCGGACCCCCCTGGCCGATGTCCTGACCCAGCTCGGGGACGCGGCCGTGCTGGACCTCGGCGAGCCCGGTGCACCGGACGGCCTCCGCCTGGCGTTCACCACTGACTCCTACGTCGTGCGCCCGCGGTTCTTCCCGGGCGGCAACATCGGCGACCTCGCGGTCAACGGCACCGTGAACGACCTGGCGGTCAGCGGCGCCCTGCCCCTCGCCCTGTCGGTCGGGGCGATCCTCGAGGAGGGCATGGCCCTCGACGAGCTCGGTGTCATCGCCGAGACCATGGGTGCTGCCGCCCGCGCGGCCGAGGTCTCGATCGTCACCGGCGACACGAAGGTCGTCGACTCGGGGCACGGCGACGGGGTGTACCTGAACACCGCCGGCATCGGCCTGGTCCCCGCAGGGCTGGCGCTCGGCCCCGAGCAGGTGCGCCCGGGTGATGCGGTCCTGCTGTCCGGACCGATCGGCATGCACGGGATCGCCGTCCTCAGCGTCCGCGACGGCCTGGAGTTCGGCGCCGACCTGGTGACGGATTCCGCCCCGCTGACGCCGATGACCCAGGCACTGCTCCGCTCCGGGGCGGGACTCTCGATGATGCGCGACCCGACACGCGGCGGTGTCGCGGCCACGCTCAACGAGATCGCGCGGGCCAGCGGCACGGGCATCGAGATCGTCGAGCGCGATGTGCCCGTCCCGGACGCCGTGCGGGCCGCATGCGGCTTCCTCGGCCTGGATCCGCTGTACATCGCCAACGAGGGCAAGGCCGTGGTGTTCGTGCGCGGCCCCGACGCCGAGAGAGCCCTGGAGGTGATGCGGGGCACCGAGGTGGGCCGCGGGGCCATCCGGATCGGCACGGTCACCTCGGAGCACCCGAGCGTAGTGGTCGCCCGCACGGGCATCGGCGGCACCCGCGTCGTCGACCTCCCGCTGGCCGAGCAGCTGCCCCGCATCTGCTGATAGGACTGAGGTACCACTGCGAGCCGGAGGTACAGCATGTGTCGCTGGATGGCCTACTCGGGATCACCGCTCCCCGTCGCCGAGCTCCTGCTCGAGCCGAAGCACTCCTTGATCGACCAGAGCCTGCACTCCCGCATGGGGGCCACCACGACCAACGGTGACGGCTTCGGCCTGGGCTGGTACGGGGTGGGTGAGACTCCCGGGGTGTTCCACAGCACGGAGCCGGCGTGGAACGACCGCAACCTGGCCGACCTGGCCAAGCACCTGGTCTCGCCGCTGGTGTTCGCCCATGTTCGTGCCTCGACCGGGGGAGCGATCCAGCAGACCAACTGCCACCCGTTCCGGTACCAGAACTGGCTGTTCATGCACAACGGCCTCATCCGCGAGTTCGCATCAGTGAAACGGGACCTGGCGTTCGCCGTCGACCCGTCGCTCTACCCGATGATCGAGGGCTCGACGGACTCCGAGATGTTCTTCTACCTGGCCCTGACCATGGGCCTGCAGGAGGACCCCTTCACCGCCATGGAGCGCGCGGTCGGGTTCATCGAGGACACCGGGCACAGCCATGGGGTGCAGAACCCGATCCAGATGACGGTCGCGACCACGGACGGCACCTCCATCTGGGCCTTCCGCTACTCCAGCGAGGGCCAGTCCCGCTCCCTGTTCCACAGCACGAGCGTCTCGATGCTGCGCGAGATGTACCCGGACAACCCGCTGCTGCACGGAGTCTCCGACGAGACGCGGCTGATCGTCTCCGAGCCCCTGGGCGACCTCGAGGGAGCATGGCGGGAGGTCCCCGAGTCCTCGTGCGGGGTCGTGCACCCCGGGCAGGATGAGATCCGCCCGTTCGCCCCCAAGCGCGCGTAGGGACGGCTCAGGCAGCAGGACGCGTACGGGCCCAGGCCCGGCCGAACTGCGGGCAACGAAACCCTGACGGCGGCCAGGCCTCAGGCGTCCTTGATCTCGCAGAGCACCGTGCCGGTGGGCACGGTCGCGCCCACCTCAGCGGTCAGCGCGGTGATCACCCCGGCCTTGTGGGCGTTGAGCGGCTGCTCCATCTTCATCGCCTCGAGCACGACGACCAGGTCGCCGGCGGCGACCTCCTGGCCCTCCTCGACGGCGATCTTGACGATGGTGCCCTGCATGGGTGCGGCCAGCGAGTCGCCGGTCGCACCGGCCCCGGCCTTCTTGCTGGCGCGCTTGGGCGCGGCCCGCTTCGCCGCCGATCCACCACCGCCGCCGATCGACAGGCCCTCGGGCAGGCTCACCTCGATCCGCTTGCCGCCCACCTCGACGACCACGCAGGCACGGGCTTCCGGCTCGGCCAACTCACCAGCCGCCCCGGAGTAGGCCGGAATGTCGTTGACGAACTCGGTCTCGATCCACCGGGTGTGCACCGTGAACGCCGCATCGGGATCGGCGGGCGCGAAGGCCGGATCGGAGACCACCTTGCGGTGGAACGTGATGGCGGTGGCGATGCCCTCGACCTCGAACTCCGCGAGGGCGCGTCGTGACCGCTCGATGGCCTGCTGCCGGTCGTGACCGGTCACGATCAGCTTGGCCAGCAGCGAGTCGAAGTGCCCGCCGATCTCGTCACCCTGCTGGAACCCGCCATCCACGCGGATCCCGGGGCCGGCAGGCGGCTTCCACACGGTCAGAGCGCCTGGTGCAGGCAGGAAGTTGCGACCCGGGTCCTCCCCGTTGATCCGGAACTCGATGGAGTGCCCGCGCAGCGGCGGGTCGTCATAGCCGAGCTCCTCGCCGGCGGCGATCCTGAACTGCTCGCGGACCAGGTCGATGCCTGAGACCTCCTCGGTCACCGGGTGCTCGACCTGGAGGCGGGTGTTGACCTCGAGGAAGGAGATGGTGCCGTCCTTGCCGACGAGGAACTCGCACGTCCCGGCGCCGTAGTAGCCGGCCTCGCGCACGATCGCCTTGCTGGAGGTGTAGAGCCGCTCGACCTGCTCGTCGGTGAGGAACGGCGCGGGCGCCTCCTCGACCAGCTTCTGGTGCCGGCGCTGCAGCGAGCAGTCGCGGGTCGAGACCACCACGACGTTGCCGTGCTGGTCGGCCAGCACCTGGGTCTCGACGTGCCGGGGGCTGTCGAGGTACTGCTCGACGAAGCACTCTCCGCGGCCGAACGCGGCCACGGCCTCACGGACTGCCGAGTCGTAGAGCTCGGGGATCTCCTCGAGGGTGCGCGCGACCTTCAGGCCACGACCACCACCGCCGAAGGCTGCCTTGATGGCGATCGGCAGGCCGACCTCCTGGGCGAAGGCAACCACCTCGTCGGCCCCGGTCACCGGGTCGGCCGTGCCACGCACCTGGGGCGCTCCCGCACGGGCGGCGATGTGCCGGGCCGAGACCTTGTCGCCGAGGTCGCGGATCGCAGCCGGCGGTGGCCCGATCCAGGTGAGCCCGGCGTCGATGACCGCCTGGGCGAAGTCCGCGTTCTCGGACAGGAACCCGTACCCGGGGTGCACCGCGTCGGCGCCGCTGCGGCGGGCCACGTCCAGCAGCTTGTCGACCACCAGGTACGTCTCGGCGGCCGTGGTGCCCCCCAACGCGAACGCCTCGTCGGCAGCCTTCACGTGCAGGGCGTCACGGTCGGGGTCGGCGTACACCGCCACCGAGGAGAGGCCCGCATCCCGGCACGCGCGTGCCACCCGGATGGCGATCTCACCACGGTTGGCGATCAGTACCTTCTTCATTCCCGCACCCCTCACGCACTACTCCGGGGCCCGATACCGGGCGACTCGCCAGCCATCCTACGGAGGGGCGCTGGCCATCCTGTGCCCCACCCGTCAGCGGTGGTCCCAGAGGTCGGTCCAGCGCACGCCGAGAGCGCCCAGCAGGTCGCGCAGGGTGGGCAGCGCCAGCCCGATCACGTTCGAGTGGTCGCCCTCGATCCCCTCGATGAAGGGCCCTCCAAGCCCGTCGATCGTGCACGACCCCGCCACGGCCAGGGGCTCCCCCGAGGCGATGTAGGCCTCCAGCTCGACGGCATCCGGGCGACCGAAGCGGATGGTCGTGGCGACCGCCCGCTCCACGAGGCGCCCGCCGTCGAGGTCGATGACCGCGTGGCCGGTGACCAGCACGCCGGTCCGTCCCGACATGGCCGCCCAGCGGTCGCGGACCTCCTGGGCGGTGCGGGCCTTGCCAAGCACCTCTCCGTCGAAGTCGAGCATCGAGTCCGCCCCCACCACCAGGACGCGGTCCCCAGCCACCACGCCGGGGACCTGGCCGGCCCGGACCTGGTCCGCGACGTCCCGGGCCTTGGCCGTGGCCAGCATCTGGGTCAGTGCCGGCGGGTCGGCGCGGCTGGCCGCGACGGAGGCGATCAGGGCATCCTCGTCGACTCGGCTGTGCCAGATGACGGGGCTGACCCCCGCGGCGCGCAGGAGGGTCGCGCGGGCCGGGGAGGCGGAGCCCAGGACAAGGATCGGGCGGTGCGTGTCCTCGGGACCCACGGCAGTGGCCGGCTCAGGCACGGCCGCCCACTGCCGTGCGGATCGCCCCGGAGGCCCGGGCGCGGTAGCCCCTCCCCGGAGCGACCAGCACCCGGCCCCCCGGGGAGGGGAGCAGGGTGACCATGCCGCGCGGGCACGTCAGGTGCATCGGGGAGCGTCGGCCGTGGGTCCACAGCCCGCCGATGGGGACCAGCAGGCCCCGGAACCCGACGTGCAGGGACAGGGCGCCCCGGGCGAGCTCGGTGGTGGCCACCAGCGGGTCGGTCTCGATGACACCCGAGACCGGAGCGGTCCAGTCCAGGCCGTCGATGGTGGGCTCGGCTGTGTAGTGCAGGAGCCCGACCGTCCGGGAGAACCCGCCGACGTCGGGCACGCAGATCGCCGGTGGTGAGTCATCGGCGGGTGCGATGTTGGTGGCCCGCAGGACGCCGGTGAATGTGGCTCCCTCGGGGGTGGCCATGATGTTCGCCCAGTCGATGTCCACCACCCAGTCCAGCGCGTGGGTGATGTCGCTGGGCGCCCCGTCCTCGCCGATCCGCACGAGCAGCCGACCGTCGATGTTCGTGGCCATGAGCAGCTCGGGGCGCGGGCTGACCCAGATGCTCCCGTCGCGCTGACGCTCGAGGGTCGCGTTGCCGACCCGCGCGGCGATGATCCGCGGCTCGAAGCCGGTCGTCAGCAACGGAACCGTGGTGGTGCCGTCGGTGAACTCGACCCGGAACGGCCCCGTCTCGTTGGCCACGAACGCCAGCGCGTTGGAGCGGACCTGCGCGACCACCTCGCGGGTGGGTCCCGCAGCATGGGGATGCACCGGGAGGTCCTCATCCTCGACGTCCTCCACGCCGCTGACCGGTGGTGGGTCGATCAGCCAGCCCGCGGGCTCCAGGAGGCCGGGCAGCTCGCACGACCAGGCGGTCAGCCCTGTGGCGGAGTCGGCCAGGACCCCGGGCATGCGCAGCACCCGGAACGTTGTGGTCAGCGACTCGACCAACAGGCTGGGAGCGCGGTGGTCGCACACCCGGTCGGCGAGCTCGGTGGCCATCGCCGTCCATCGGGACCACACGGCCCCCGGGTCCGATCGGCGCAGGGCCGGCCCGGCAGGGGCGGTGACCTCCTCGGCCACGGCGCTCCCCCCTGTCGCCGCGCTGTCGGCCACCCGGCGGCTGATGGCCGCCAACAGGGCGTGCGTGTCCCCGGAGGCCACGAGCTCGCCGACCTCGGGCGTGGTGAGCAGCGCCGAGGGCCCGTACCGGACAGCGTAGGACACCACCGGGACTCCAGCGGCCAGGGACCGGAGGATCGGCAGGGGGAACGACTCACGACGGCCCGCCCAGACCGTCAGCACAGCCCCCACGAACGGTGCGTACTCGTCGGGGCCGGGAGCCATGACGCGGACGCGTCCGCCCAGCCCCAGGTCCCCGGCGAGCGCGAGCAGCGCCGCCCCCTCGTCGCCCTCCCCGACAAGGTCCAGGACGAGCCCGGGGTCAGCCATCAGGGCCGGCTGCGCCGCACGCAGGACGTGGTCATGGCGCGAGCTGGCCTCCAGTGGCCCGATCGAGACGATCCGCCGCTGGGGGTCGCCGCCGAGACCGCCCTGCAGGGAGGGCTCGGGCCGGGGGACCTCAGGGGGGATGACCAGGGTGGGAGTGTCGGCGCCGAACCGGGTCCGCAGGTCCTCGGCCTGGTCCTCGGTGGGCACGACCAGCGCGTCGAAGGCATCCTGCTGGTCGGCGAACCGCTCGGCGAACCGCGGGGTCATCGCGGCCATGGCCGGGTGCGGGTCCTTCTCCGGTGCCGACAGGTGGTTCAGGTGGATCCCAGCCACCCGGGCCACGAGGGGGTTGCTCATGGCGGCCAGGTAGGGGTACGCGGCCGGTGAGTCCGCGAACATCACGGCACCCGGGATCTGCGCGGTCAGCCAGTCGAGCCAGTCCCCGACCCGGGGGTCGATCGAGCCCCCCGGGGGCAGGGGGCCCCACCAGGAGGGCCGGATCCGCCGGTCGCGCAGCGCATAGTGGTGCAGCGCGGTGCCGATCGGGAACCGGGCGTCGTCGACAAGCGCGGCGACCGTGCGCTGCAGGGTCGCGTCCTTGTTGATCAGCACGGCATGCGTGGCCCATCCCGCCTCGTCGAAGGCCCGGAGCCGAGCAAGCCAGAACTGGGTCAACCGTCCGGCGTCGACCTTGAGCTCGTTGAAGACGAAGACGGCCGTATGCCGGCCGTCGGCGAAGGGCCGCTCGGAGATCACGGCGGCAGCCTAACCGCAGCCGGAGGCGTCATCCCGGCTTCGCGACCGGCCCATCGTCGTGCCGGGTGCTGGACGGCCACCCCAACAGGAGCCGTCACCGGGGCAGGGACGACTCCCACCATCCGGTCGGTGCCACAGCCGGCCGGATGAGCCGAGGTGGGGGCGCCCACTGCGAGACCGGGGCCGCCTGCCCGCCGGCCGAGTCGCCACCGGATGCGGCCGCCAGGATGGCCACGAGCGCCGCAATCTCCTCGGGCGTCGGGTCACCCCGGACGATCCGCAGCGCGGGCCTGCCCACCTGCTCGGAGCCGCCCTCGGTGCTCACAGCGGGATGTTCCCGTGCTTCTTCGGCGGCAGGGTCTCGCGCTTGTTGCGCAGGACCCGCAGCGCCTGGGTGACCTGGGCCCGGGTCTCGTGCGGCAGGATCACCCGGTCGATGTAGCCGCGCTCGCCGGCCAGGTACGGGTTGGCCAGCTGCAGGTTGTACTCGGCCTCGAGCTCGGCGCGGGTCGCGGCAGGATCCTCGGCGACGGCCAGCTCCTTGCGGTACAGGATGCTCACCGCTCCCTGGGCGCCCATGACGGCGATCTGGCCCGTGGGCCACGACAGGTTCACGTCACCACCGAGATGCTTGGAGCCCATGACGACGTAGGCGCCGCCGTAGGCCTTGCGGGTGATCACCG
The DNA here is from genome assembly GCA_963747335.1 of uncultured Actinomycetes bacterium. Classification (GTDB taxonomy): domain Bacteria; phylum Actinomycetota; class Actinomycetes; order S36-B12; family CAIYMF01; genus Prado023. The sequence goes on from CAVVEV010000012.1 coordinate 514,118, forward strand.
TGACCTTGGGGACCGTGGCCTCGACATAGGCGTAGATCAGCTTGGCGCCGCGGCGGATGATGCCGTCCCACTCCTGGGACGTCCCGGGGAGGAAGCCGGGGACGTCGACGAAGGTGATCACGGGGATGTTGAACGCGTCGCAGGTCCGCACGAAGCGCGCGGCCTTCTCCGAGGCGTCGATGTCCAGGGTGCCGGCGAACTGCATCGGCTGGTTGGCCACGATCCCCACGGAGTGCCCCTCGACCCGGCCGAACCCGACGACCATGTTGGGGGCGAAGAGCGGCTGGACCTCGAGGAACTCCTCGTCGTCGAGCACGGCCTCGATGGCCCGGTGCATGTCGTAGGGCTGGTTGGGCGAGTCCGGGATCAGGGAGTCGAGGGCCAGGTCGGTCTCCGTGGGGGCCAGGTCGGCCTCCTCGCCGAACACCGGGGGCCGCTCCAGGTTGTTCGCCGGCAGGTAGCTGAGCAGCGCCCGCACGTAGGCCAGCGCGTCGTGCTCGTCCTCGCCCATGTAGTGCGCGACACCGGACTTCGTGTTGTGCGTGCGTGCGCCGCCGAGCTCTTCGAACTCGACGTCCTCGCCGGTGACTGTCTTGATGACGTCCGGGCCGGTGATGAACATGTGCGAGGTCTTGTCGACCATCACCGTGAAGTCGGTGATTGCCGGCGAGTAGACCGCGCCACCCGCGCACGGGCCCATGATCAGCGAGATCTGCGGGATGACGCCCGACGCGTGGACGTTGCGCCGGAAGATCTCGCCGTAGATGGCCAGGGAGACGACACCCTCCTGGATGCGCGCGCCGCCGGAGTCGTTGATCCCGATGATCGGCCAGCCGTTCTTCAGGGCCAGGTCCATCACCTTGATGATCTTCTCGCCGAAGACCTCGCCCAACGAGCCGCCGAACACGGTGAAGTCCTGGGCGAACACGCAGACGGGGCGGCCGTCGATCGTGCCGGTCCCGGTGACCACGCCGTCGCCGTAGGGCCGGTTCTTCTGGCCGCCGAAGTTGTACGAGCGGTGCCGGGCGAGGTCGTCCATCTCGACGAAGGAGTCGGCGTCCAGGAAGTGGCGCAGTCGCTCCCGCGCGGTCATCTTGCCCTTGGCGTGCTGCTTCTCGACCCGCTTGGCCTTGCCGGCCAGGATCGCCTCGTGGCGGCGATGCTCCAGGTCGGCGAGCTTGCCTGCCGTGGTGGTCAGGTCGGCATTGCCCTCAGGCGTGCTTGGCTCCGGTGCGCTGGCGCTCATCTCGTCCTCTCCTGGAATGCCCTGCGTGAAGTACCTTATCCCTGTGTCTGAGACCACTCCGGGGCCGGTCGCCCCCACCCCCGCCCCGCTCGTCCCCGGTCCTGACGGGCGGCCCCGGTCCTCGGGCGTGGCCTACGTGGACCAGTGGCCGGTCGACCTCGGGACGGCCGCCGTCGTGAAGTCCATCCGCAAGGGTGGGGGGTCCTGGCGCAGCGTGACGGTGTTCTCCGAGATCGCCTCCACGAACACCGTCGGGGTCGCCCTGGCCACAGCCGGCTGCCCATCCGGGGTCGTGCTGGTGACGGACCTGCAGACTGCCGGGCGCGGTCGGTTGGACCGCAGCTGGGAGGCACCCTCGGGCACGTCGGCGATGTTCTCAGTCGTGCTGCACCCCACCGGCCCGGACCACGAGTGGGGGGTCCTGCCCCTGCTGGCCGGCGTGGCGGTGTGCGAGGCCCTGGAGTTCGTGACCGGCGTGCGGGCCTCCCTGAAGTGGCCCAACGACCTGGTGATCCGCGATGAGGACGCCCCCAGCGGTCGTGGCGGCAAGGTGGGCGGCATCCTGGCCGAGCGCGATGCGCAGACCGGAGCCATCGTGCTCGGCATCGGGATCAACGTCGACCTCGCGGAAGCGGACCTGCCTGTGGAGGGTGCCACCTCCCTGACACTGGCCGGGGTCCCGCGCCCGCGCCGGGCCAAGCTGGTCGGACGTGCGCTGTCGCGCATCGAGCACTGGTTCACGGCGTGGGACGCCGTGGGCATGGACACCGACTCCCTGGATCGCCTGCTCGAGTCCTACCGCGAGCGCTGCATCTCCCTCGGTGCCACCCTGACCGTGGTGCGTCCCGGTGCCGAGGACCTCGTCGGCCAGGGTGCGGGAATCAGCCCGACGGGCGCGCTGCTGGTCGACTCCGCGGGGACCCAGGTCGCGGTCGTCGTCGGCGACGTGACCCACGCCCCCACCCACTGAGGTGAGCGGGGCCATCGGCGGGGCAGGTTCCGCCGATGCGGCCGTCCCTGACCAGTCCGCGGCCCCGGATCTGCGGGAGCTGCAGATCGGCCGGATCGCGGAGCTCGTCCTCGGCGACCCGGCGGTCTTCACCCGGGAGGAGGCGGCGGCCGCCGCCGGCTTGAGCGTCGACCAGGCGCGACCGTACTGGCGGGCCATGGGATTCGCCGACGTCGGTTCGGCACCGGCTTTCACCGCGACCGACGTCGAGTCGCTCTGCCTGCTCACCGGCTGGGTGTCCGATGGGATCCTGGACGAGGCCACCACGATCGAGGTGGTCCGCAGCCTCGGGCAGACTGCCTCCCGGCTGGCGGACTGGCAGGTCGACACGATGGCCCGCGTCCTGTCGGAGTCCGCGACTCCCATCGACCTCGCTGCGGTGGGTGAGGGGATGGCCGGGATCATGCCGGGGCTCGAATCGCTGCTGGTGCATGCCTGGCGCCGCCATCTGGCCGCCGCCATCGGACGGGGCCTGGCCTTCGTGGCCGACGATCCCGAGGGCGTGTCCGAGCCCACGCTGGCCACGGTCGGGTTCGCGGACATCGCTGGCTTCACCCGGCTGGCCCGGGTGATGGCCGACGAGGACCTCGCGCAGATGGTGCAGGCCTTCGAGTCCGGCGCGGCCGACATCGTCGCCGCACGCGGCGGGCGGCTGGTGAAGACCCTCGGCGATGAGGTGATGTTCGTCGCCGACAGCGCCGATGACGCGGTGGCCATCGCCATCGGGATGCACCGGCTGACTGCACCGGGCGCGGAGGAGCTGAGGCTGCGCATCGGGCTGGCCACAGGGCACCTGATCTCCCGGATGGGCGACTTCTACGGGGGCACGGTCAACCTCGCCAGCCGGCTGACTGCCATCGCCCGACCCGGGTCCACACTCATGGACACGGCGACGGAGGGTGCGCTCGGCGACCCGGAGGTCTACGTCCTACGGCACCTGGCACCCCGCCCCCTGCGTGGGATGGGGCTGGTGCGCGCCACCTCCGTGCATCAGCGGCGCCGGCAGCAGGTCCAGGACGCTGCAGCGGGCTGAGTGCCGCGCCCCCCGGACAGCCGGGCTCACGGAGCGGTCAGGCGATGCGCGAGGGGTCCGGCACCGGGGCCGGCTGCTCCTCGGTCGGGAAGACCCATGTGCGGTACACCCAGAACCGGAACATCGTGCCGAGGCCGACGGCGATGACGTTGCCGCTGATGTTGTCGGCGAGCTGGCTGTCCAGGCCGAGCAGGTAGTGCGTGAATGCCAGGCAGCCCCAGGAGATGAGCAGGGCGGCGGCGTTGGTGGCGAAGAACAGCGCCGTCTCCCGGCCGTAGCCGGTCCGGGCGCGGTCGCGGTAGGTCCAGTGGCGGTTGGCCAGGAAGGCGAAGGTCGTGGCGACGATCACGCTGATGGTCTTGGCGGTCAACGGGCTGTCCGACAGGACCCCGGCGCGCAGGATGTTGAACAGGCCGACGTCGATGACGAACGCCCCGGCACCGACCGTCCCGAACTTGGCGACCTCGGCACCCAGGCGGCGCGCGGCACCGACGACTCTGGCCTGTGCCTGTCCGTCCACGGTCGCTTCCGCTCGTTCGTGCGCGTCCACCTGTGTCATGCGTGCACCCATACCCAGTCCAGGGCTGCTGCACACCTGACCTGCCACGTGAAGTGTCTCACCACCATCGCCTAACGTGGGGGCCGTCGTCCCCAACCCAGGAGGCCCCCATGGATCTCGACCTCTCGCCCGAGCACGACGAGCTGCGCGAGGTGGTCGCCCGCTTCGCCCGTGACGAGGTGGCCCCCGTCATCGGCGAGCACTACCGGCGAGGGGAGTTCCCGCTGTCCCTCGTGCGCCGGATGGGCGAGATGGGGCTGTTCGGCCTCCCGATCCCCGAGGAGTACGGCGGCATGGGTGGGGACTACGTCGCGCTCTGCGTGGCCATCGAGGAGCTGGCGCGCGTGGACTCGTCGATCGCGATCACGCTCGAGGCCGGGGTGTCCCTGGGCGCCATGCCGATCCTGCGCTTCGGCACCGAGGAGCAGCGGGCCACCTGGCTGCCCACGCTTGCCGCCGGTGAGATGCTCGGCGCTTTCGGACTGACCGAGTCCGGCAGCGGGTCGGACGCGGGCAGCGTTCGGACGACCGCTGTCGTCGACGGCGACGACTGGGTGATCAACGGGTCCAAGTCGTTCATCACCAACTCGGGGACCGCCATCACCGGCCTGGTCACCGTCACGGCCGTGACCGGCACCCGGGCTGACGGCCGCGCCGAGATCTCGGCGATCCTCGTCCCCTCGGGCACGCCGGGCTTCGAGGTGGCCCCCGAGTACGCCAAGGTCGGCTGGAACGCCTCGGACACCCATGAGCTGAGCTTCACCGACGTGCGAGTCCCGCTGGCAAACCTCGTCGGGGTGCGGGGGCGCGGCTACGCGCAGTTCCTGTCGATCCTGGCCGAGGGCCGGGTCGCGATCGCAGCACTGGCCACCGGACTGGCCCAGGGCTGCGTGGACGAGTCCCTGGCCTACGCCGAGACGCGCGAGTCCTTCGGACAGCCGATCGCCGGCCGGCAGGCGATCCAGTTCATGATCGCCGACATGGAGGTCCGGGCCCACCTGTCGCGCCTGGCCTGGCGCCGGGCCGCAGGCCTCATGCACGCCGGCCTGCCGTTCGCCCGTGAGGCCAGCATCGCCAAGCTGTACTCCTCGGAGGCTGCGATGGACAATGCGCGCGCCGCCACCCAGGTGCACGGCGGGTACGGGTTCATGATCGACTCGGCCGTCGGCCGGTTCTACCGGGACGCCAAGATCCTGGAGATCGGGGAGGGCACCTCCGAGGTCCAGCGCATGCTGATCGCCCGCGACCTCGGGATGCCCGTGGAATGACCCGCCGCCGGGGTGTGTGCCGGCGCCCGCGCGCAATAGGCTCATCGACGTGTACGAGATCACGCGCGGTCCGCATCCGGAGTTCCCCGAGCTCGAGGTCGTCACCCTGCACTCCCCGGCCAACGTCACGGCGTCGTTCGTGCCGAAGGCGGGGATGGTCTGCAACTCGATGACCCATGACAGCGAGGAGATGCTCGGCCAGCGCTACGGCCTGGCCGGCTACCTCGAGACCGGGCGCACCTTCGGCGTTCCCATCCTCGCACCCTGGGCCAACCGCTTGGGCAAGATGGCCTACGCCGTCGTCCACGAGGGTGGCGGTGTGCGCCGCATCGACGTGAACCCGAACACCCCCAACCTGCGGTTCGACGCCTATGGCCAGCCGATCCACGGGCTGCTGCGCGGAAGCAGCGACTGGGACATCGTCGAGGTGCAGGCCACCGCCGACGAGGCGTGGATCACCGCGCGCCTGGTGTTCGACCAGCGGCGGATCGACTTCGCCGCATTCCCGTTCGAGCACCACATCGAGCTCAAGGCGACCCTGCGGGCCACGTCGCTGACCTTCAGCACGGCGATCATCGCCACCGGCCAGGACGAGGTGCCGATCGCCTTCGGCTGGCACCCCTACCTGTCGATCCCGGGCCTGGAGCGCAGCGAGTGGGACGTCTACATCCCCTTCACGCAGCGCGTCCCGCTGGACTCCACGAAGCTGCCGACCGGCACCCGCGAACAGGTGGAGCCGATCATCGGCAAGCTCGGTGAGCGCAACCTCGACGACCTGTACGCCGACGTCGCCAACGGCACGACGGCCTACATCCGGGGCAACGGCCGGCGGATGTCGATCCGCTTCGACATGGGCTACGACTGGGCGATCCTCTACGGCCCGCCACACCGCGACCACATCTGCATCGAGCCGATGACCGCGGCCAGCGACCCGTTCTCCGGCCAGGACCCGATGGAGGTCGTCCCGCGCGGGGGCACCTTCCGTGCGGCGTTCACCATCTCGGTGGACCGAACCAGCTGAGGCCGACGTGCCGACGCGCACGCTCGCCCGGCAGATCCGCGACGAGTTCCCCGGGGCGGTCCCCGCGACCGAGTTCGTCGCCTCCTGGCACGATCGGTGCCTGGCCGAGGGGTTCGTCGCCGACACGGCGCTGCTCGCCGTGGGAGTGTGCCGTGACGAGGTGTGCTTCCCGTTCGTCGCCCAGCTCGAGGCGGTGTGGGGCCCTGCGTTCCAGCTGGGCGTCGTTGGGCGGGCTGCTCACCGTGGGGCGCACGGGGATCGCCGCCGTGGCCAGCCATGCGCCGCGGGAGCCGGGCGAGCCCGTGCGCTACGTCATCGTGGCAGCCGCGCACATCGGGGTGGATGGGTCGGGCACCTTCGGGTACCTGCGACGCGAGCACCAGGAGACGTCGACACGCGCGTGTGGGGCGCTGATGGCCTTCCGCGATGAGCTGCTCACCAGTCGTCTGCGGCTCGGTTACGACCCGGTCGATCCCGAGATGAGCCTCCTGCGCCAGCGCGTGCTCACGGCGCTGGTCTACGGCGACATCCCCGAGCCGGTGGAGCTGACCCAGACCGTCGCGCGCGTCATCGACGAGGACCTGCGTGACCTCCTGGGCTGGATCCAGGCAACCTCGACACCCGAGCGCGAGGTGCAGGTCGCGGTGGTCACAGGCGTGCTGATCCACACGGCGACCGGTGACTGGTTCCAGGCACACGGACCCCGGATCCACAGCACCGTGACGGGGGAGCGTCCGCTGGCGCTCTGATCGCGCTGTTCGCCGTCGTCAGCCGACGTGCGACACCAGGCCCGGCGTTCCCGAGCAGCTCGGCTCAGGGGCGGCTGATCCCGATCGGGGCACCCACGGCGCGGGCCCACGTCAGGACCTGCGCCCGCAGGTGGTCGGTGTGCTCGAGGGGATGCGCCTGCGCGCCGGCGCTCTTGCTCAGCTTGTGCCCGTCCGGCGCGGTGAGCAGCGCATGGTGGCGCAGGTCGACGGCGCGGAAGCCCGGCGCGGGCAGCATCCCGGCCACGTGCAGCTGTAGGGCGGACGACCCCAGCAGGTCGACCCCACGCACGATCGCCGTCACGGCGAGTTCCTCATCGGCGACCACCGAGCCGAGCTGGTAGGCGGGCAGGTCGTCACGGCGCCAGAGGACATGGTCCCCGGGCGGCAGCGCCAGCCCACGGGACCGCCCCCCACCCGTCATCCATTCAGGGTGCCGGCCTTCTGGGCTCGCCACCCTGACTGGATCAGCGGCGGGATCACGGGTGGGGCCACAGGGGACCGACATCCGCAGCGCGGAGCGTCCGGGCTCAAGTGCGAGTCCCGCCTCCCGGCAGCCGGCCACGCATCGGCCGGAGGGGTCGAGGTCGTGCCGCGAGCACCGGCACACGAAGACGGAGCCGTGCTCCCCGCCCATCAGCCGGTCCCGTGCCCGGCGGAAGGAGTCGATGCGGGTGGACATCGACCACGACGAATGGAAGTCCGCCGGTCCTGACGGGCCGTCGTCGATGTCGATGCCCAGCCAGTCCAGGGTGCGGAAGACATCCTCGAGGTACGCCGGACGCGCCCGTCCGGTGTCGAAGTCGTCGATGCGCAGCAGCAGGCGGCCGTCGTGCGTGCGCGCCAGCCAGTGCGTGAGCACCATGTTCACCGCGTTGCCCACGTGCAGGAAGCCGCTGGGCGTCGGGGCGATCCGGGTGACCAGCACCGTCAGGCGGGCCGCTCGGCATCGGTGGGCGCCGGTGAGGCATCGGTGGGCGTCTCCTCGGTGGGCGCCACCTCGGTGGGCGCCACCTCGGATGCCGCAAGCTCGGGTGCCACGTCGCGGGGCGGCTCCTCGGGTGCCGCTGCCTCGGGTGCCGCCTGCTCGGCGGTTCCGGCGGCCACCGGGGGGGCGCCGGCCAGCCCTGCGGATCCGGTCAGCCCGGCGCCGGCCGCTGCTGCGGCCTCGCGCTGGGCACGTGCCTCCTCGGCGACCTTGAGCGCTGCCTCCTCGGCAGCCCTGCGCTCCTTGCGCTTCTTGGCCCTCAGCCGCTTGCGCTCCTGGGCCTCCTGCTCCGGGTCGTACATCGCCTCGTAGGCGTCGACGACCTCGTTGGCCTCGCCGTCCATGACGATCTGGCCCTTCTCCAGCCAGATCGCCCGGTTGCAGGTCATCCGGACCACACCGAGGGAGTGCGAGACGAGGAACACGGTGCCCGCCTCGTCGCGCAGCTGCATGATCCGCTTCTCGCTGCGGCGGCGGAACTCAGCATCGCCCGTGGCCAGCGCCTCATCGATCATGAGGATCTCGTGGCTCATCGAGGCCGCGATCGCGAAGCGCAGCCGTGCGGCCATGCCCGAGGAGTACGCGGTCATCGGCAGGCTGATGAAGTCCCCGAGGTCGGCGAACTCCACGATCCAGTCGCGCCGGTCCAGGGCCTGGTCACGCGTCATGCCCATGGCCATGCAACCGAGCAGGATGTTGCGCTCCCCGGAGAGGTCGCGCATCAGGGCCGCATTGACGCCCAGCAGGGAGGGCTTCCCGGAGGTGTAGACCGCTCCGGACTCAGCAGGCAGGAGCCCGGCGATCGCCCGCAGGAGCGTGGACTTGCCCGATCCGTTCCGGCCGATCAGGGCGATGGCATCGCCCTCCCGAGCGATGAAGGACACGCCCCGAACAGCATGCACACGGCGGAAGACCTCCCCTCGGCCCTGCCCGCGCAGGAGCTTTCGGGCTGAGACAGCTGCCGAGGAGGAACCCCCCTGGGACATGACCTTGTAGACCACGTGCAGGTGGTCACAGACCACGGTCGGCGCCCGCTCGCCCGGGGGCGCCTCAGGGGGGGCCACGTCATGCTCAGCCACGGGCGTAGGACTCCTCGGCGCGGTAGAACACGAGGAAGCCGACGAGCAGGGTCCCGACCCCCCATGCGGCTGCGTACCACCACAGGAAGCCGGGAGCTGAATGGCTGGTCATCAGCGACACCCGGACGAGCTCGATGTACACGGTGGCCGGGTTGGCGAACAGCAGGGTCCGCACCCATTCCGGGGCGGTCTCGGTGAAGACGTAGATGCTGTAGAAGACCCCGGAGACGTAGCGCCAGGTGGTCATCACGAAGGGGATCAGCTGGGTCACGTCCTGGCTGGCGGCGGTCCAGCGCGCGACCATCATGCACAGCCCGGCGTTGAACATCGTCTGCATCAGCATCACCGGGATCACGCCGAGCCAGTGCCAGGAGATCGGCTCACCGGTGAGGAAAACGATCCCGCACAGGATGAGCAGGGACACGATCTGCTGCTGGATCTCCTGGACGATCACGGCCAGGGGCAGCACCGCGCGCGGGAAGTGGATGGCACGGATCAGGGGGCGGTTGTTCGCGATCGCCTTCGCCCCACCTGTGACGGCCCGCTGCGTGTAGGTGAAGGTGAAGACGCCCGCGACCAGGAAGGCCACGTAGTTCTCGATCCCCTTGCTCGTCTTGAGCAGGACCCCGAACACGAAGAAGTAGACGATGGCGTTGAGGATGGGCGCCAGCACCTGCCAGAACCGGCCCAGCATGGTGTCGGAGTACTGGGCCGTGTTGCGGCTGTTGGCCATGGAGACGATGAAGTCCCGCCGGTTCCACAGCTCGCGGATGTAGCTGCCGATCGGCTGGCGAGCGGCGCTGGAGGCCAGGCCCCACTCGTCGGCCAGGGCGCGCAGGTCCTGACCGTCGGGTGCCGGGACCGGTTCCGGCAACGTTGTGGACATCGGTGCTCCTACTCGCCCTGACCCAGCACGCGCCCACGATAGTGCCGACCGGCTGCCGATAGTGTTCTGTCCGTGGCGCTCAGTGCACAGGCCAGCCCCAGAGATGGGGCCGGGCTGACCCCTGCTCAGGGATTCCCGATCGTCGGGATGATCGGCGGCGGGCAGCTGGCCCGGATGACCCAGGAGGCGGCCCTGGCCCTCGGCGTCGGCCTGCGCGTGCTGGCCGCCGGACCGACCGAGTCCGCGGCACGCGGCGGCGGCGACATCCGATGGGGTGCGCACGACGACCCCCCGGCCGTGGCGGCATTCGCCCAGGGATGCGATGTCATCACATTCGACCACGAGCACGTGCCCGCGCCGATCCTCGCTGCGCTCGTCGAGGCCGGCCTCACGGTCCGCCCCGGGCCGGCCGCCCTGGCCCACGCGCAGGACAAGGTCCACATGCGCGCGGCGATCAGCGCGGCCGGGGTGCCGTGTCCGGCCTGGTCCGTGGTGACCTCGCCGGAGGAGGTCGTGGCCTTCGCCGGCGCGAACGCCTGGCCGGTGGTGCTCAAGGTCTCCCGTGGCGGGTACGACGGTCGCGGGGTCTGGGTCGTGGACGGACCGGACGAGGCGGCGTCGGTGATGACCGGCAACCCCCTGGCCCCCGGCGTCGAGTGGCTCGTGGAGCAGTACGTGCCGTTCACCCGCGAGCTCGCCGCCCAGGTGGCCCGCTCGCCCTCGGGCCAGGCAGCGGTGTACCCGGTTGTCCGCACGGTCCAGACCGACGGGATCTGCACCGAGGTCGTCGCCCCGTGCCCGGGCCTGTCCGACCAGCACGCGATGGCCGCCCAACAGGTCGCCCTGCGGATCGCCGAGGCCCTCGACGTGGTCGGCATGCTCGCCGTCGAGCTGTTCGACACCCCGGACGGCGTGCTGGTCAACGAGCTGGCGATGCGCCCGCACAACAGCGGTCACTGGACCATCGAGGGTGCGGTCACCAGCCAGTTCGAGAACCACCTGCGCGCCGTGCTCGACCTGCCGCTGGGTTCGCCGGCCGCCCGCGCGCCGCACACCGTGATGGTCAACGTCCTGGGTGGGGAGCACCGCGACATGTACCGCGCCTATCGGCACGTGATGGCCCGCGATCCGGGGGTGAAGGTCCACATGTACGGCAAGGATGTCCGGCCCGGGCGCAAGATCGGCCACGTCACGGTCTCCGGTGACGACCTCGAGTCCCTGCTCGCACGGGCCCACCACGCGGCCGACTACCTGACGGGAGTGATCGATGAATGAGCGCCCTGTGTCCCCAGCCCAGGTGGGGGTCGTCATGGGGTCGGACTCCGACTGGGTGGTGATGGCCGACGCCGCCCAGGCCCTGCGTGACTTCGGCGTGCCCCACGAGATCGACGTGGTGTCCGCCCACCGGATGCCCGAGGACATGATCTCCTACGGCAGGTCCGCGGCCGAGCGGGGGCTGAAGGTGATCATCGCGGGCGCCGGTGGTGCCGCGCACCTGCCGGGGATGCTCGCCTCGGTGACCTCGATCCCGGTCATCGGGGTGCCGGTCCCGCTGCCCATGCTCGACGGGATGGACTCGCTGCTCTCGATCGTGCAGATGCCCTCCGGCGTGCCCGTCGCCACGGTGGGGATCGGCCAGGCGCGCAACGCCGGGCTGCTGGCGGTGCGGATCCTCGGAGTCGCCGACGCGCGCCTCTGGCCGGACATGGACGCCTTCCGGGCCGGGCTGCGCGATGCAGCGCGGGCCAAGGGGGAGCGCCTGCGCGAGGACTTCGGGACCTGACGCTGCGCCAGTCGTGTCGGCGTGAGGCGGCGACCGGGCCGGTGGCGGAAACCGACCCGGTCAGGCCTGCGGGCGGCCCAGGCCCCGGTACGTCCAGCCCGCTGCCCGCCATCGGGCGATGTCCAGGCAGTTGCGTCCGTCGAGGACCGAGGGGCTGTTGGGCAGGTCCACCACGGTGGCCGGGTCCAGGTCGGTGTAGTCGCGCCACTCGGTGAGCACGAGCACGAGGTCGGCACCTGTCAGGGCCTCGCGGACGTCCGTGGCGTAGGCCATCGTGGGGTAGGCGGCCCGGGCGTTGGCCATGGCCTGGGGGTCGTGCACGACCACGTCACCCCCCGCGGTGTAGATCGCCGCGGCGATGTCCAGGGCCGGTGAGTCACGGACGTCGTCGGAGTCGGGCTTGAACGCCGCACCCAGGACGGCGATCCGCTTGCCGACGAATCGACCACCGACCAGCTCGCGGGCCAGGGCCACGGTGGAGGTGCGTCGCCGGGTGTTGATCCCGTCGACATCCTGCAGGAAGCTCAGGGCGTCGGAGACCCCCAGCTCACCGGCGCGGGCCATGAACGCGCGGATGTCCTTGGGCAGGCAGCCGCCGCCGAAGCCGATCCCGGCGCGCAGGAACTTCGACCCGATCCGCTCGTCGTAGCCGATGGCCTCGGCCAGCAGGGTCACGTCGGCACCGGTCGCCTCGCAGACCTCGGCCATCGCGTTGATGAACGAGATCTTGGTCGCCAGGAAGCTGTTGGCCGCCACCTTGACCAGCTCGGAGGTCGCGTAGTCCATGACCAGGAACGGCGAGCCCCACTCGATCATCGGGGCATAGACCCGGCGCATGACCTCCTCGTCGCGCCCAGGCGCCTCTCCGGGTGCGGGCGGGTCGGCCACGCCGATCACGATGCGGTCCGGTGTCAGGGTGTCAGCCACGGCGAACCCCTCGCGGAGGAACTCCGGGTTCCAGACGAGGTCGACATCCGCGCCGGCCGGGGCCAGCGCCTGCAGCCGGGTGCGGACGTTCTCCGCGGTCCCGACCGGGACGGTCGACTTGCCGATCACGGTGCACGGGCGGGTCAGGCGCGGGGCCAGGGACCCGATCGCGGCGTCGATCTGGCTGAGGTCGGCCGCGTTGGTGCGCGGGTGCTGCGGGGTGCCGACCCCGATGAAGTGCAGGTCGCCGAACTCCGCTGCCTCGGCGAAGTCGGTGGTGAAGCGCAGCCGACCGGCGGTGACGTTGGACTCGAGCAGCTCGGACAGCCCGGGTTCGTAGAACGGGACCTCACCGCGGGCAAGTGCTGCGACCTTGTCGGCGTCGACGTCGACACCGAGCACGTCGTAGCCCGACTCGGCCATCGCAGCGGCGTGGGTGGCGCCGAGGTAGCCGGTGCCGATGACGGTGATCCTCAGGGGCTCGCTCACGCGGGCAAGACTAGGCCGTGTGCCAGCCTCCGAGGGTCGTGGCACCGCATGCCAGCGTGAGGGCCGTCACTGTGCTGACGATTCCGACTTCAGATCGTCGGAATCGTCAGCACAGGTGGGCCACCACCTGTGAGGTCGCAGTTGCTGGGCCGTCGCCGAGCACTGCTCGCGCGGGTCTTCGGCGGGGGATCGCCTCTCCGGTGGTCGATCCGGCCAGCACTCGACAAGCCGCTGCCCGGCAGGGATGGGCCTGAGGTGCGCGCGTAGCCTGTGGGGCATGGCACTCACCCCGAACCCCGACTTCAACGCCTTCACCCTCCCCGAGGAGCACGAGATGCTCCGCGCGGCTGTTCGCGAGCTGGCCGAGGACAAGATCGCTCCCCGGGCTGCCGAGATCGACGAGACAGGGGAGTTCCCCTGGGACGTCTACGAGGCGCTGCGGGCCAACGACTTCCACGCGATCCACATCCCTGAGAAGTTCGGCGGTCAGGGCGGGGACGCGCTGGCTGCATGCCTGGTCATCGAGGAGGTGGCGCGGGTCTGCGCCTCGAGCTCGCTGATCCCGGCGGTCAACAAGCTGGGCACCATGCCGCTGATCGTGGGAGCCTCCGACGACCTGCTGGGTCGCTACCTGCCCCAGGTGGCCAGCGGTGAGGCGATGTTCTCCTACGCCCTCTCGGAGCGCGAGGCCGGCTCGGACGCCGGGTCGATGAAGTGCCGCGCGGTCGCGGGCGACGGCGGCTGGGTCCTCAACGGGCAGAAGTCCTGGATCACCAACGCCGGCGTCTCGACGTACTACACGGTGATGGCCGTGACGGAACCCGGGGTCGGACCCCGGGGGATCTCGGCGTTCGTCGTGCATGCCGATGATCCGGGCTTCTCGCTGGCGACCCCGGAACGCAAGCTGGGCATCCACGGATCGCCGACCCGGGAGATCCTGTTCGACAACTGCTGGATCCCGGCCGACCGCATCGTCGGCGAGCCAGGCACCGGCTTCCAGACAGCGATGCGGACCCTGGACCACACGCGGGTGACGATCGGCGCCCAGGCCCTGGGGATCGCGCAGGGCGCCCTGGACGCCTCGGTGGCCTACGCCAAGGACCGCAAGCAGTTCGGCAAGTCCATCGGTTCCTTCCAGGGCGTGCAGTTCCTGATCGCGGACATGGCGATGAAGGTCGAGGCCGCGCGTGCGCTGACCTACGCCGCCGCGGCGCGCAGCGAACGAGGAGCATCGGACCTCACCTTCTACGGCGCGGCCGCCAAGTGCTACGCCTCGGACATCGCGATGGAGGTCACCACCGATGCCGTGCAGGTGTTCGGCGGGGCCGGGTACGTCCGCGACAACCCGGTGGAGCGCTACATGCGCGATGCCAAGATCACCCAGATCTACGAGGGGACCAACCAGATCCAGCGCATGGTGATGGCACGCCAGCTGCTGAGGTAGACAGAGCACATGGAGCCCGATCGCAGAGCGGCCAGGTACACCCCTGCGCGGGTCCTGGGCGCGCTGCGCCGGCGCCGGGTGGAGCTGGAGCGCTCCGTGCGCTTCACCCGCGCCCAGGGACTGCCTCTGCGTGAGGCGGTCCTCTTCGAGTCCTTCGCCGGCAAGATGGTCGGTGACAACCCGTTGGGCATCCACGACGAGCTGGTCCGCAGGGGGACCGCGCTGGAGATCGTGTGGACGGTGAGCCGCCCGGACATGCAGGTTCCTGACGGGGCGCGGGCTGTCATGCACGGCTCCGCGGAGTGGCTCGAGGCCCTGGCCACAAGCAGGTACCTGGTCAACAACACGAACTTCCCGCCCTACTTCCGCAAGGGCCCGGGCCAGGTGTACTGCCAGACGTGGCACGGCACGCCGTTGAAGCGGTTGGGCCATGACATGCCGCCCGGCTCGATCAGTGAGGCCTTCCTCGCCCTGTACGACCGCGAGGCTGCGGCGTGGGACTTCCTGGTGGCCGCCAACGAGTTCAGCGCAGAGACCCTCGGCGGCGCCTTCGGGTACCGCGGACGGATCCTGACGGTGGGCTATCCCCGCAATGACCGGCTGGTCACGACCGGCCCGGCGCAGCGCCAGGCGATCCGGGAACGCCTCGGCGTCCCGGACCCGGACGAGCGGCTCCTGCTCTACGGACCCACGTGGCGTGCCAGTCGACGCACGACGCTCGGCCAGTTCGCGCCCATCAACTACCTCGACGCGAGCACCCCGTTGCCCGGCGGCTGGCGGTTGGCCTTCCGTGGGCACTCGCACACGCACGGCGCGCACGACCCGTCGATTGCCGGTGGAGCGCTGGATGTCACCCGGTACCCCGATGTCACGGACCTGCTCATCGCCGCCGACGCCCTGCTCACGGACTACTCCTCGCTCATGTTCGACTTCGCCGTGACAGGCAGGCCGATCCTGTTCCTCACCCCCGATCTGGCGGACTACCGGGGGTCCCGTGGCTTCTACCTCGATTTCGAGGCCGACGCGCCTGGGCCACTGCTCTCGACGTCGGAGGAGGTCGTTGCGCGGCTGGCCGACATGCCGGGCGTGGTGGCGGAGTACAGCTCCCGGTACACGGCCTGGAACGCGCGGTTCAACGCCTGGGACGACGGTCACGCGGCGCAGAGGGTCGTTGATGCGGTGTTCGGCAATGGTGCGGCGTCAGGCCCCAGCCCGGGGGTCTGAGACGCGTCTACGACACGACCATCGGCACTCCCCTCACCCTCGTGGCTCCCCGCTCGCCCATCACCTTCGCCCTCGCTCCTCCCGCTCCCCCGGCACCAGCGCCCTCCTCGCTCCCGCCCCCCTCACCATCACGGCTCCCACTCACCGCACCATCGTCGCTCCCGCTCCCCCTCACCAGCGGCATCCCTGCGGCACAGTGGGTCAGCGCACGCACTCGACGCGCTGGATCCAGTCGGGCGTGCGTGGCAGGTCAGCGCGTGTCCGACCGATCAGCACGGCGACGACGGGCACGGTGGCCGGGCGCCCTGGCCATCCGGTCTGGCCGTCCGTGAGGACGATGATCACGTCGACCCGCGGGCGCAACTGCTCCGCGGCCCCGATCCCGAGGGACATGTCGGTGCCGCCCCCTCCCGCGAGGCGCACTGCCCCCGCCCGGCGGACCGTCGTGACGGCGTGCACCGCCGAATCAACGGCCAACACGCTCACCTGCGGATCGGCCACCCCCAGGGCGGTGAGGACGCCGTCGATCTCGCCGAGGGCCTGGGCGAGCAGCCCGTCATCCACGCTGCCCGAGGTGTCGACGACGATGCCGACGGCGGGGATTGGCCGGCGCAGGGCCGGCAGGATCACCGGGCCGGCGGCGGCCTGACGACGCGAGATCCGCGTGTACGTGTAGTCGGTATGGCCGTTGGCCCAGCCCAGGCCGCGGCGCACGGCAGCGTGCAGCACGTTGCGCCAGTCCACGACCGGGTCGAGGATCTGCGAGACCCACCGGCCCCACTCACCCGGGAGGTCGCCGCGACCCGGTTGTGACTGGAACTCGATGGCGACCGCGCGACGGACCGCCTCCGCTGCCACAGGGCTCAGGCCACCGGCATCCGCCAGCTCGGGGAGCTCGTAGGCTCGATGGATCCCATCGCAGCCAGATCCGCAGGAGGGGTCAGCGCTGTCGCCGCCGGCGGGGGTGGTGGGAGTGGAGCCGAGGGACGGTGTGGGGCCGTGGGCAGGCGCGCTGCCGGAGTCCTGGGCCTCAACGCCCTGGTCCTCCGACCCCGCTGGTCCGCGTGGAGGTCGAGGAAGCCAGGAGGGGTCGTGATCGGAGTCCACGTCCTCGGTCGGAAGGCCGGTGAGCATGGCGTAGTACTCCTCGGCGGCCCGCCCCGCAGTCAGGCCCAGCTCCGGGGCACTGATGAGCCGGTGGTGGTCGTCGAGTGCCCGGGCTCGAGCGGCGAGGGCCGGACCTGTTGCCATGACCCCGCGGCCCACCCCTCCGGAGCCGGACTGGGCTACCCCTCCGGAGCCGGACTGGGTAGCCCGGCCGGAGCCGGACGCCCCCGCCCGAACCAGGGCTGACCGTCCAGGGCTGCCGGGTGCACCATGGGCCGGCGACCCGGTCACCCGCTCCGCGAGGCCGCCGACCACCTCGTGGATCGTGATGTCCGCTGCCACGCGCCAGGCCCGTGAGGTCGTCCCACGCACGCCCATGTCGCTGGCCCGCCCGGCGTGGTCGGCCAGCAGGTGCCAGACGTGGTGCGCCAGCTCGGCGCCCACCTCCGGCGCGGTGCGCCGGGCATCCGCCAACCACGTGGGGTTGACGTACAACCGCCAAGCCGGGTCGGTGGCCATCGTGGCCACGTCATCGGTCGGGACCGCCACGAGCGAGTAGAGGGCAGTCGACAGGTACGGCATGTCGCCGGTGGGCGGACCCCCGGGGGCCATCGGGCTGGTGAGCCACAGCTTGGCCGCCGCCAGAAGGTCGGCGGCGGGCCTGTCGAGGCTCATGAGGGCAGGAGCCCCGCCAGCGCCAGCGGGCCGGCGAACACGGTCATCCCCGAGGGCAGCGCGGACTTCGTCGGCCGGATCCGGAGCAGTGCCCGCACCACCGGGACCGCAGGGTCCAGACCGGACAGTTCGGCAGCCCGGACGCAGACGCCGAGCGAGGCCTCCCACCGCGCTCTCGTGGGGCGCGTGGAGACTGCTGCAAGCATTCCCTGGAGGGCCACGTGCACCCGGTCCGCCCGAAGCCCCTTGAGAAGGTCCCCGCCCGGATCGGCCAGCAGGGACTCCGGGTCCGGAAGGTCGAGTGCAGAGATCCAGGACAGGAACTCATGGCCCGTGGGTGCCCCCACAGCGCCGTGCACCAGCAGGCGGATCGCCTCCGTGTCGACCGGGTCGGCGGCCGCCAGCAGCCGTGCGGTGTAGTCCCAGGTGCGCGGCGTGGGGAAGGCCCGGCCACGTGACGCGGCATCCTTGGGGATGGCCGAGAGCTGACCGGACCGGACTCCGAGGAAGGCCGCCACCTTCGCACGGCTCGCGGCCACCCGAGCCGGGTAGCCGGCGTCCAGGGTGGGGACGCTGATCCGCGGCCAGTGCCCCGTCACGAGCGACTCGGTGAACACCTCGAGCGGGAGGTTCCAGTCCATATGGACGAACCGGTTGGCGGTCGGGGCGGCCAACTCCCATCCGGAGGCGGCGACGTCGGCGGGGTTCGCGGCCGCGCCGAACGACACCCGCTCGGGCAGCCGCAACGCCCCGACCTCCCCATGCGTGAGCGGGCGGAGCGCGGCGGCCTGGACAGCCGGGGAGGCGGTCGTCCATTCGTCGAAGAACACCACGGAGGGTCCTTCGTTCTCGGCCACTCGAACCGCCCACTGCGGGGGCGCAAGGTCCACGCGGCCGGCGTTCACGACGGGCAGCCCGGCGAAGTCGCTGGGCTCGTAGTGCGAGCAGATCAGCGTCTCGACATGCCATCCGGAGTCCGCCGCGGACTCCACGACGGCTGTCTTCCCTGCCCCCGGCTCGCCCCACAGCAGGAACGGGATCCGTGCCGCCACGCACGCCCCCATCGCCTTCAGCACCTGCTCGTACCCGACTCGATCCCTGGCCACCCCGGCTCCCTTCGTCTCGAGTTGCACGCTAGGCGGGGGGTCCGACATGAGCCGCGAGCGGCGGCCGACACCCTGCGTCGGACTGAGGACGAGGACCGGCCGGGACCGGCCTGCTCCGTGAGGCCTCCCCCCGGCGAGCAGGAGTGTCGTGGGACGGCCTCCCGACGTCCGCTACCTCGACTGGCGGACAGCCGCCGAGACGTCCCCCGGGCGGTTGGTGATGATCGCGGAGACCCCCAACTCGCGGCAGAGCGCCACATCCTCGGGCTCGTCGACGGTCCAGACGTAGAGCTGCCCGCCGAGGCGGCGCACCCGAGCCGCGTAGCTCGGATGCGCGCGGAGGATCGCGATGTCCGGCCCCGCGATGGTGGCCCCGAAGGGCAGGTCCCCAGCGCGCATCCGCAACGGCACGCGGTCCATCAGGAACACGCGCGGAACGCCGGGGGCGAGTGCCCGGAACCGCCGGACCGCCTGGGCCGAGAACGACATCACCCGCACGGGATGCGGACCCTCGCGCGACGGGTTCGCCAGGCCGAAGCGGCGCAACTGAGCCACGACTGCCTGCTCGACCCACCCGGCGTAGCGCGTGGGGTGCTTGGTCTCGATCGCCAGCAGGATGGGCCGCGGGCTGCTCGTGATGAGCTCCAGGAGGGTGGGCAGCGTCAGGATCCCCCCCGACGGATCGGTGAGAACATCCTCGCCGGGCCAGGACTCGAGCCGGCGGTCGGCCACGCGACGCTCGCGCAGCGGTCGCCGGGCAGGCCGGGGGCCCTCCTGCTGGGCCCAGGACCCGAAGTCGTGGCGACGCAGGTCCGCCAGCGTCTTGGTGGAGACCACGCCCCAGCCGTCGCTGGTCCTGTCGATGCGTCGATCGTGCACGCACACGAGGTGCCCGTCAGCGGTGAGCCGGACATCGCACTCCAGGCCGTCGGCACCCTGGTCGATGGCCAACTCGTACGCGGCGAGGGTGTGCTCGGCCCGCAGTGCGCTCGCGCCCCGGTGGGCGATCACCAGGGGACGGCCGGACACGTGCCCCAGCATGCCCGCCGCAGCGCCCGGCCGCGCGCTGTGCGACCGGGCGGGCCTCGGCGTGTCCCGAATCGGTGGGGCTCTGTCGGTCCCTCGCCGGGCGTCGGACTGGTTGTCCGGTCCGGCCTCGGTCCGCACGGCCTCCGGTGGCCGCCGACGGTGGTCCGGGATCAGCCCGGCTGGGAGTCGAGCAGCACGCCGGGGTTCAGCAACCCGTCTGGGTCGACCGTCGCCTTGATCCGACGCATCCACTCGATCTCCTCCCCGGACCGGGCCAGGTGCAGCTGATCGACCTTCTGCCTGCCGATGCCGTGCTCTGCACTGACGCTCCCGCCGAGCGCGGCCACCGCCGCGAGGACTTGCCCCGCGGCAGGCGTGTCCGCCCCCACGAGCTGCACGTGCAGGTTGCCGTCGAGGGCGTGGCCGAAGAACCGCACCCAGGGGCCGTCACCGCCGGCGCGCCCCGGGGCGGGCGACGCCGGGCCCGGGCCGGCCCCCTTCTCTCGCCTGAGGTCCACCACGACTCGACGGATCGCTGCCACGGCGGAATCCAGGTCGGCCAGACGGACGCTCACATCGAGCTTCTGCAGCCCCGGCAGGCTCGCGTAGACCTCGGACTGCCGCTCGCGCAGGGCCCAGACTCGCTGCTGCTCCGCGGCCCCGGTGGCAACCGCCACCACCTGGTCGGAAACCGGCTCGACGCCCTCGGCCGTGGCGCCGTCGGCAACCTCCAGGAGCAGCATCCACTCCGCCCCCTCCGGCAGCGGGTCGGTGATCCCGAGGGTCTCGGCAGCCTGCGCCACCCCCGCCGCGTCGACGACCTCGGCGGCAAGCAGCAGGGACTGCCCCTCCTGGACACGCCGGGCGCATCGGACCGCCTCGGCCAGGTCGCCGACCGCAAGCAGCGCGACCGACGATGCCCGCGGCTGGGGATGCAGCGCGATCTCCACCTCCGTGACGACCCCGAGGGTGCCCTCGCTGCCGGCCAGGAGTGCGGTGAGGTCATACCCGCAGTTGTCCTTGCGGGGCCGGCCGATCGTTCGCACAACCCGTCCGTCGGCCAGGACTGCCACCAGTCCGCGCACCTGGTCGCGCATCATCCCGAAGGCGCAGACGCCCATCCCACCGGCATTCGTCGCGACCATCCCCCCGACCGTGGCGGAGTCGCGGGCCGCGAGGTCGACACCGAAGTGCAGCCCGGCCGCCCGAGCGTGCGCCGCAAGGCTCGCGGCCGTGGCCCCGGCGCCGACCACGACCGTCCGCTCGACCACGTCCACGGGATCCATCCGGCCCAGAGCCGTGGTCAGCAGGATCAGGGCCGGCCCATCGGGCACCGAACCGCCGACCAGGCCGGTGTTGCCGCCCTGGACCTGTACGGCGACACCCCCCGCCCGCGCCGCCGCGAGCACGACGACGACCTGCTCCGTGGTGCTCGGGCGCACTGCCCCCAGAGCGGGACCGCTCCATCGCCCCGTCCAGTCCACGCAGTGACCGGCCAGGAGATCGAGGTCGGTCGTCACCGCCATCCCGGCCGACTCCAGGGCATCGCGCAGGGCCATCGGCAGGGCGCCCGGTACCCGAGTGCGGACCTCGTGGGCACCATCGCGTCCGAGCGGGGGCGCGTCGTCCGCCGGGTCGTGGGCCGTGGTCACAGGGACATCCTGCCCACTCTGTTGCGAGGAGCCCGGCTGGCGGTGCGCCCGGCGTGGTCCGACCGGTGCGGGGCTGCGCGGGACACGCCCCTCGCCGGCGCGCGCGGGGACGGCGAACCCCCTCCGGTGAACACCTGTCGAACGTCGCTCCACGCAGTCGGCGCCACCGCGCGTCGGCTGCGGCGTGCTGTCAGGATGGCTGGCATGCACGGCGGGACTCGTCGTGCAGTCGAACGAGGAGGAGCCCTTCAATGCCCATCGCGTCACGTGAGGTCTACGAGGAGATGCTGGACAAGGCCAAGGCAGGCGGATTCGCCTACCCGGCCGTGAACTGCACCTCGTCGCAGACGATCATCGCCACCATGCGCGGCTTCGCCGAAGCCGAGTGCGACGGCATCGTGCAGTTCTCGACCGGTGGCGCGGAGTTCGCATCCGGCCAGTACGCCAAGAACATGGTCGCCGGCGCCGTGGCCCTCGCCGAGTTCGCGCACTCGATCGCCGACCAGTACCCGGTGAACATCGCCCTGCATACCGACCACTGCCCCGAGGACAACCTGGACAAGTACATGCGTCCACTGCTGGTCCTGGGCGCCGAGCGGGTCAGCTCCGGCAAGAAGCCGCTGTTCAACTCGCACATGTGGGACGGCTCAGCGATCGAGCTCGGCCGCAACCTCGACATCGCCGACGAGCTGCTGGACATGTCGATCGCCGCGAACACGATCATGGAGATCGAGATCGGCGCCGTGGGCGGCGAGGAGGACGGCGTCGAGGCCAGCCATGACGCGCACCTGTTCTCCACCCCCGAGGACGTCGAGGCCATGATCACCAAGCTCGGCCTGACCGAGCGCGCCCGTTACCTGGTCGCGGCCACCTTCGGCAACGTGCACGGCGTGTACAAGCCCGGCAACGTGGTCCTGACCCCGAGCATCCTTCGCGAGCTCCAGGACAAGGTCATCGAGATGCGCGGCCTCGAGGCCGGCTCCAAGCCCCTGGACCTGGTGTTCCACGGCGGCTCCGGTTCGCTCTTGTCCGAGATCCACGAGGCGCTGGACCACGGCGTGGTAAAGATGAACATCGACACCGACACGCAGTACGCCTTCACCCGCCCGATCGTGGACCACATGTTCAAGAACTACGACGGCGTGCTCAAGGTCGAGGGCGAGGTCGGCAACAAGAAGGTCTACGACCCGCGCTCGTACGGCAAGTCGGCTGAGGCCGGCATGGCCGCCCGCGTCGTGAGGGCCGCGGAGGACCTGCGCGCGACCGGCACCAAGCTGTAGGGCCACCACGCAGGTGACGGGGCGCTTCCCACGGGGGGCGCCCCGTCACCTATGTCCCCCGGGACGTTGTGTCATCGATCCGGCAATCCAAGTGCTGGATCGATGACACAGCCGGCTAGGGCTAGCAGGTGCGCCGAGCACCTGTGGACGGACGCTGGTCGATACGGGACTCCCGCGACAGACTCACGCGCATGGGACCCCGGCTCACCCCTGCGGCGCGCACGCTCCTGCAGGTGCAGCGGGGACTCATCGCCGACTGGCAGTCCGCGGACGTCGGACTGTCCCGCCGGACCCTCCTGCGCGCGACCGGGAACGGGTGGGAGCAGCACGGACTTCGCGTCTTCAGCGACCGAGCCGGGGGCCTCAGCACTGCGCAACTGCGCATGGCCGGGCCACTGGAGGCGGGGCCCGGCGCCCTGCTCACAGGATGCAGCGCCCTGACCGAATCCGGTTGGACTGGTGCGGGCGACCATGTGGACGTCCTCGTCCCGCGCAGTTCGCGGGGCCTGCGCCGGACGCGGCTGCAGTGGCTGCGCCTGCACCTTCGGGAGGATCTCCCTGACCGCGCGGGGGTCCCCGCCCGCGCCCCCGCCCCAGTCGCGGTCATCGACGCGTGCACGTGGGCCCGAACGTCGCGCGAGGTCCTGATGATCGTCGTCAGCTCGGCGCAGCAGGGCCTCATCTCGCCCCGGGGCCTTCATCGCGAGGTGAACGGCCGCGAGCGGCTGCCTCATCGCCCGTGGATCGAGGAAGCCCTGCGAGCCCTGTCCGACGGCGCGCAGAGCACACATGAGGCTGACTTCCTGCGCGAATGCCGGCGGCGGGGATTGCCCAAGCCGCGGATGCAGACTCGGCGGATCGACGCGCTCGGCGGCCGGCGCCGGACCGACGCCGAGTTCCACCTGCCCGACGGACGCCTCGTGATCGTGGAGATCGACGGCGTCGGCCACCTCGCGGTCGACTCATGGCACGCTGACCTCGCCCGGCACAACGCGCTCACCGTCTCGACCGGCGCGCTCACCCTGCGCGTCACGGGATGGGAGATCCGCAACAATCCCGACCCCTTCTTCGAGCTCCTGGCCCCTCTCGTGCTCCGTGGCGACGGCTACGTCATCGATCCGGCAATCCAAGTGCTGGATCGATGACACAGGGAGGGTCGGCAGAGCGGGCGCGGCGCTAGTGTGGGCTGGCACCACCGCCGCGGGGGTGCGGGTTCCGTGCGCCCCGAGGGCGCACGCCTGAGGGTGGAGGCACCGATGCCGGCGATCGTGATCGTGGGGGCCCAGTGGGGCGACGAGGGCAAGGGCAAGGCGACCGACCTCCTCGGTGGGCGGGCCGACTACGTCGTGCGCTACCAGGGCGGCAACAACGCCGGGCACACGGTGGTGATCGGTGACGCGAAGTTCGCCCTGCACCTGCTTCCCAGCGGGATCCTGTCGCCCACGTGCGTGCCGGTGATCGGCAACGGAGTGGTCGTCGACCTCGAGGTCCTGTTCCACGAGATGGACGGCCTGATCGCCCGCGGCGTCGACCCCTCACGCCTGGTCATCAGCGCGAACGCCCACATCATCACGCCCTACAACGTCACCCTGGACAAGGTCACCGAGCGGTTCCTTGGCAAGGCGAAGATCGGTACGACGGGCCGCGGCATAGGCCCGACGTACGGCGACAAGATGGCGCGTGTCGGCATCCGCATCCAGGACCTCATGGACCCCTCGATCCTGCACCGCAAGGTCGAGGGGGCGCTGGTCAACAAGAACCAGGCACTGGTCAAGGTGTTCAACCGGCGGACCGTCGACGTCGACCAGACGGTCGAGCAGCTGCTGTCCTACACCGAGCGGCTCCGGCCGCACATCGTCGACACCGGCCTGCTGCTCAACGACGCGCTGGACCGCGGCGAGACCGTCGTCCTCGAGGGCGGCCAGGGCACGCTGCTCGACGTGGACCACGGCACCTACCCCTACGTCACCTCGTCGAACCCGACGGCCGGTGGGGCGTGCACCGGTTCGGGGATCGGACCCACCCGGATCGACCGCGTGCTGGGCATCCTCAAGGCCTACACGACGCGCGTGGGTGAGGGTCCGTTCCCGACCGAGCTGTTCGACGACGACGGCGAGAAGCTGCGCACGATCGGCGGCGAGGTCGGCGTCACCACCGGGCGCAACAGGCGCTGCGGCTGGTTCGACGCGCCGATCGCCCGCTACGCCACACGGGTGAACGGCATGACCGACTACTTCCTGACCAAGCTCGATGTGCTCAGCTCGTTCGAGGAGATCCCGGTGTGCGTCGGCTACGACGTGGACGGCACCCGCGTGGACGAGGTGCCCACGACGCAGACCGAGTTCCACCATGCAACCCCGATCTACGAGGTGCTTCCGGGCTGGGGCACCGACATCTCCGGCGTCCGGGACTTCGCCGAGCTCCCGGCCAACTGCCGTTCGTACGTGCGATTCCTCGAGGAGCAGTCGGGCTGCCGGGTATCGGCCATTGGGGTGGGACCTGACCGCGATGCGACCCTGGTGCTCAACGACCTGCTGAACTGAGCCGATAACGGGGGCATGCGCACAGTCCGCCTTGTCGCCCATGCCCTCGTCGCCGGCACCCTGACGCTCGCCGCGGGGAGCCCGGCACTGGCCCAGGGCGCACCACGCGCGGTGGCCCCAACGGGGACGGTCGCGCCGAGCGTGGTGCGCGCCGACGGCCCGCAGGTTGCCCTGTCCAGCGGCGCAGCGTTCGCACCCGGCGCCCGGGTCGCACGGTTCAAGACCGTGAACAGCTGTACGCGCGACTACTACATGATCCGCTCCTGGATGGAGCACTTCGAGGCCACCGGCGGCGGCACGCTCACGCTCGCCCCCGGTACCTACCGGATCCCCAGCACCATCTACGTCCCCTCGAACACCACCATCCAGCTGTCGGCGGGCACCACGCTGCTCAAGACCAGGAAGACCTGCACCAAGAAGTTCAAGGCCGCGTCCTCCATGTTCATGTTGGTGCCCCCGTCCCTGGGCAAGCGCCGCGGAGCGGTGGGCGGCTACGGCGGGGCGTCCAACATCGCCATCGTGGGCGCCGGCGGGGGCCAATCGGTGATCGACCTCGCGGGGATCCGCAACTCCCTGGGCATCATCGCCGGTCACAACCAGAACGTGCGGATCGAGGGGATCCGCTTCACGAACATGAACAACAACCACTTCATCGAGATGGACGCCAACGCAAACTCGGTGATCCGCAACAACGAGTTCCTCGGCGCGACCGGCAGCACCCGGATGTCGGCAGAGGCCGTCAACCTCGACACTCCCGACGGGCTGACCGACGGGTTCGGATCGGTCTGGAGCAACCTGGACGCCACACCCAACGTCGACATCCTGGTGCAGGGCAACGTCTTCGCGAACATGGTCCGCGGCCTGGGGACCCACAACTTCTCAGGCGGCCGCTACCACACCCGGATCGCCGTTGTGGGCAACACGTTCACCGGCATGCGCAACGACGCCATGCGGGTGATGAACTGGCGCGACTCGGCGATCATCGGCAACACCTTCGACGGTGTCTGGTGTCCGACCAAGGGCAACGACTGCCGCGGGATCCTGGCCAGCGGAGCGGAGAACCTGACTGTCCGGGGCAACGTCTTCGCGAACATGGCCCGCGCCATGCAGTTCATGCCTTGGGCCAACGACGGGAGGGCTGCTGCCTACGGCGTGACCTACAACGCCCTCACCGGGGACAACCTGATCGATCTGGCATCCAACAGCGCCGGTCCCGGACTGCAGCGTCCCGAGGCGATCATCAACCCCGAGTTCCGCGTGTTCAACGCGGCGAGCTTCGTGCGGTTCTCCGGCACCTGATCCAGTACGGACCCGACCCCAGGGCGACGTGCGCCCCGATGGCGTGCGCCGGTGCCGCCCCGGCGCCGCGGGCGGGCCGCCGCTGCCGCCGGTAGCGTGACCGGCATGACGCACCTGTTCTCCCCCCTGGACCTCCGCGGCACGCACCTGCGCAACCGGATCATGGTGTCGCCCATGTGCCAGTACTCCGTCGAGGACCAGAGCGGGGTCCCCACGCCCTGGCACCTGGTCCACCTCGGCGGGCTGGCACGCGGTGGGGCTGCCCTGGTGATGGCGGAGGCCACCGCCGTGGTGCCCGAGGGTCGGATCAGCCCGCAGGACACCGGCCTGTGGTCCGACGAGCAGGCAGCGGCCTGGGCGCCGATCGTGGCCTTCATCCAGGGACAGGGAGCCATCGCCGGGGTCCAGCTGGCGCACGCCGGGAACAAGGCGTCGACGTTCCGGCCGTGGAGCGGGAAGGGGAGCGTGCCGGAGGCCGAGGGCGGCTGGCCGACCGTCGGCCCGAGCAGCACCGGCTACCCGGGCTACGGGGGCCCCCGCGCACTCGCGACCGACGAGCTGCCCGGCGTCGTTGCCGCCTTCGCGGCCGCGACCGAGCGCGCGCTGGCCGCAGGCTTCGACACCGTCGAGGTGCACGCAGCCCACGGCTACCTGCTCCACCAGTTCCTCTCGCCGCTGTCCAACGACCGCACCGACGCCTACGGGGGGGATCTCGCCGATCGTTCCCGGCTGCTCCGCGAGGTCGTCGCGGCCGTCCGGGCGGCCTGGCCGGCGGACCGTGCGCTGCTGGTGCGGATCAGCGCCACCGACTGGGTCACCGGCGGGCACACGCTCGACGACAGCGTGGTGGTGGCCGGCTGGCTGCGCGAGCTGGGCGTCGACCTGATCGACGTGTCCAGCGGCGGCGTGAGCCCCCGGCAGGACATCACTCCCGGGCCCGGCTACCAGGTGGAGCTGGCCGCACGGATCCGGCGGGAGGCAGGGATACCGACCGTCGCCGTCGGCATGATCACCGATCCGGCCCATGCCGAGGGGATCCTCACCGGCGGAGCGGCCGACATGGTGGCGCTCGCCCGGGTCCTGCTGCGCGATCCGCAGTGGCCGCTGCGTGCCGCCCACGAGCTGGGTGCCGAGGCCCCGTGGCCGCCGCAGCTGCTGCGCGGACGGTTCACCTGACGCGCACGGCCCCTGCCCCGGCGGCTGGTGGTCGATCCGGTGGATCCAACGGACGGAATCGACCACCACAGCGCGTCGGTGGCCCCCCGACCGCTCGGCCCGCGCCGGGCGGGACCTGTGTCCACGCCCCGCCCGGGACCTACGTCCTGACCTCCGCCCAGGGGCCTCACCCACGTGCAGACCCCCGCGCCCGAGGAGGTAGGTTCGGCCACGACCGCTTCGGCGAGAGGAAGAGTCGTGCGCATCGGTGTGCCCAAGGAGTCCAAGCCCGGTGAACGCCGGGTAGCCGCCACCCCCAAGACCGTCGAGCAGATCATCAAGCTCGGCTACGACGTGTCCATCGAGTCCGGCGCCGGCGCCGGGGCCTCGTTCGATGACGCCGCCTACCGGGCTGCGGGCGCCGAGATCGCAGGCGCGGAGGTGTGGGACTCCGAGATCATCCTGAAGGTCAACGCGCCCTCGTCGGACGAGGTGCAGCGCCTGCAGGCCGGCCAGACCCTGGTGAGCCTCCTGGCCCCCGCCCTGGACCCCGACCTCGTGAGCGCCCTGTCCGCCCGCGGGGTCACCGCCCTGGCCATGGATGCGGTGCCGCGCATCTCGCGCGCCCAGTCCCTGGACGTGCTCAGCTCGATGGCCAACATCGGCGGCTACCGGGCCGTCATCGAGGCCGCGAACGAGTTCGGGTCGTTCTTCACCGGGCAGGTCACCGCCGCGGGCAAGGTCCCGCCGGCGAAGGTCCTGGTCGTCGGAGCCGGCGTGGCTGGCCTGGCCGCCATCGGCACGGCGAGCAGCCTGGGCGCGATCGTCCGGGCGTTCGACGCGCGCTCCGAGGTCGGCGAGCAGGTCGAGTCGATGGGCGCGGAGTTCCTGCGGATCGAGGTCGAGGACACCGGCCCCAGCGCCACGGGCTACGCCAAGGAGATGGGCGAGGACTTCAACCGCAAGGCCGCCGAGCTGTACGCGCAGCAGGCCAAGGACGTCGACATCGTCATCACGACCGCGCTCATCCCCGGACGGCCGGCTCCGCGCCTGCTCACCGAGGAGATGGTCGCCTCGATGAAGCCCGGCAGCGTCATCGTCGACATGGCCGCGGCCAACGGCGGCAACGTCGCCGGCAGTCGGCCGGACGAGCGCGTGGTCACCGACAACGGCGTGATCATCCTGGGCTACACCGACCTGCCGGGGCGGCTGCCCACCCAGGCCTCGCAGCTGTTCGGCACCAACCTCGTGAACCTGCTCAAGCTGATGACGCCCGAGAAGGACGGCCGGGCCGTCCTCGACCTCGACGACGTCGTCCAGCGCGGCATGACGGTCGTGAAGCAGGGCGAGGTCCTCTGGCCGCCGCCCCCTGTGCAGGTCTCGGCCGCACCCGTGGCCGTCGCCGCAGCGGCGCCACCGGAGCCCGCACCACCGAAGAAGGCGATGAGTCCGACCACCAAGCTCGGCTGGATGGGGGTCGCTGCGGCCCTGTTCCTGCTGATGTCGGCCTTCTCCCCCGAGCCGTTCCTGGGCCACTTCATGGTCTTCATGCTCTCGGTGGTCATCGGGTTCTACGTGATCGGCAATGTGCATCACGCGCTGCACACCCCGCTGATGTCGGTGACCAACGCCATCAGCGGCATCATCCTGGTCGGCGCGCTGCTCCAGGTGGGCCACGGCGAGGTATGGGTGTCTGTCCTGGCGTTCATCGGCATCCTGGTGGCCAGCATCAACGTGTTCGGCGGGTTCACCGTCACGGGCCGGATGCTGCAGATGTTCAAGCGTGAGGATGCGGTCCGATGACAATCCCCTTCAGCCTGACCCAGGGCGCCTACATCGTCGCCGGCCTCATGTTCATCCTGGCTCTGGCCGGCCTGTCCAAGCACGAGAGCGCCCCGATGGGCAACCGCTACGGCATCATCGGCATGACCATCGCCCTGATCATCACGATCACCGCCGCGGTGCTCGGCGTCGAGGTGGCCGACGGGGCCGTCGAGAGCGAGGGCACCGGCTGGACCGGCCTCGGGCTGATCCTCGCGGCCATGGCCATCGGTGGGGCGATCGGCATCTGGAAGGCACGCAAGGTCGAGATGACCGGCATGCCCGAACTGATCGCCATGCTGCACAGCTTCGTCGGCCTCGCCGCCGTCCTCGTGGGCTGGAACAGCTCGTACGAGACCGAGGTCCTGTACCCGACGATCCATGACGTCGAGGTGTTCGTCGGCGTCTTCATCGGTGCCGTGACGTTCACGGGTTCGATCGTCGCGTACCTCAAGCTGTCGGCGAAGATCAAGTCCGCGCCGCTCATGCTGCCCGCGCACAACGCCATCAACCTGGGCATCATCGTCGCCTTCTTCGTCATGACGGCCGCGTACACGATGGTCCCGTCCGACGACATCGTCCTGCGACAGTCGCTGCTCGGCGTGATGACCCTGCTCGCCCTGTTCCTCGGGTGGCACCTGGTCGCCTCGATCGGCGGCGGCGACATGCCGGTGGTCGTGTCGATGCTCAACAGCTACTCCGGCTGGGCGGCAGCGGCGGCGGGCTTCCTGCTCAACAACGACCTGCTCATCATCACCGGCGCGCTCGTCGGCTCCTCCGGTGCGTACCTGTCCTACATCATGTGCAAGGCGATGAACCGGTCGTTCATCTCGGTCATCGCCGGCGGGTTCGGCGTCGAGGCGGGCACCGTGGCCTCCGACGTCGACTACGGCGAGCACCGCGAGATCACTGCCGAGAGTGCGGCGGACCTGCTCACCGAGGCGCACTCGGTGATCATCACGCCGGGCTACGGCATGGCCGTCGCCCAGGCGCAGTACCCCGTGGCTGAGCTCACCCGCAAGCTGCGCGAGCGCGGCGTGGACGTCCGTTTCGGCATCCACCCCGTGGCCGGGCGCCTGCCCGGGCACATGAACGTTCTGCTCGCCGAGGCGAAGGTGCCCTACGACATCGTCCTGGAGATGGACGAGGTCAACCCCGACATGCCGGCCACCGACGTGGTGCTGGTGATCGGCGCCAACGACACTGTGAACCCCGCCGCGATGGACGACCCGGGCAGCCCGATCGCGGGGATGCCCGTGCTCACCGTGTGGCAGGCCAAGGACGTGATCGTGTTCAAGCGCTCGATGGCCACCGGCTACGCGGGCGTGCAGAACCCGCTGTTCTTCAAGGAGAACACCCAGATGCTGTTCGGCGACGCCAAGGACCGGGTCGAGGACATCATCAAGGCGCTGTAGCCGTCACCCGTCCCCACCGGGCTCCGCCCGGACCTTTCAGCCCAGCTGGGATCTGCTTGCCTTCTTGCGGTCTGCTTCCGGAGTTCGGGAAGCGGATCGCGAGAGGGGAAGCGGATTGCATGGTGCGGCTCATGCGGCGGGGTCGTCGCAGGGGAACGGAGTGCGGCGGGGCGGCGGCGTGGCCAGCACCCCCTGTCCGGGTACTAAAATCGTGGATCACGCGCTGGCCGATCTAGGAGACCGCATGTCCGAGCCCACCCCCGCCACGGATCCCGCAGCTGGGGCCCGCGCCTACGAGCTCGACCGGGCGCACGTGTTCCACTCGTGGTCGGCCCAGGCGCCGCTCGCGCCGATGACGATCGCCGGCGGCTCCGGCGCCTGGGTGTGGGACTACGACGGCAATCGCTACCTCGACTTCTCCAGCCAGCTGGTCAACACCAACATCGGCCACCAGCACCCCAAGGTCATCGCCGCGATCCAGGAACAGGCCGGGATCCTGGCCACGATCGCCCCGCAGCACGCGAACGCCGCCCGCAGCGAGGCCGCCCGGATGATCACCGAGCTGGCCCCCGAGAGCCTGAACAAGGTGTTCTTCACCAACGGCGGAGCCGACGCGATCGAGAACGCCATCCGGATGGCCCGACTCCACACCGGACGCCGCAAGGTCCTGAGCCTCTACCGCTCGTACCACGGCAACACGGGCGCGGCCATCGTCGCGACCGGCGACCCACGCCGCTGGCCCAACGAGTTCGCCGACGACCACGTGCACTTCTTCGGCCCCTACCTCTACCGCTCGCACTTCTGGGCCACGACCCCCGAGCAGGAGGCCGAGCGCGCCCTGGCGCACCTGGCCGACGTCATCCGGTTCGAGGGCCCAGGGACCATCGCGGCAATCCTCATGGAGACCGTGGTGGGCACCGCCGGCGTGCTGATCCCGCCGCCCGGGTACCTCGAGGGCGTCCGGGCCCTGTGCGACGAGCACGGCATCATGCTGATCCTCGACGAGGTCATGGCCGGGTTCGGGCGCACCGGGCAGTGGTTCGCGTTCGACCACTTCGACGTGCGACCCGACCTCGTCACGTTCGCGAAGGGCTCGAACTCCGGCTATGTGCCGGTGGGCGGGGTGATCATCTCCGACGAGATCGCAGCGACCTTCGACAACCGGGTCTTCCCGGGCGGCCTGACCTACTCCGGGCACCCCTTGGCGGCGGCCTCGATCGTGGCCAGCATCACCGCCATGCGCGAGGAGGGGATCGTCGAGAACGCCGCCCGGATCGGCTCCGACATGCTCGGCCCCGGCCTGGTGGAGCTGGCCGACAAGCACCCGGTGATCGGCGAGGTGCGCGGCCTGGGCGTGTTCTGGGCGCTGGACCTCGTCAGCAACCGTGAGACCCGCGCGATGCTGGCCCCGTACGGCGGGACGTCGGAGGCGATGACCGTGCTGGTGGCCGAGGCCAAGAGGCGCGGGCTGCTGCCGTTCACGAACTTCAACCGGCTGCATGTGGTCCCGCCCTGCAACGTCACCGACGACGAGGCGCGCACCGGCCTGGCGATCCTCGACGAGGTGCTCACCGAGGTCGACCGCTACTACGAGGGCTGAACGGCCCCGGGCGGAGGCCGTGCGCACGGCCCCAGCCGGCAGGCGCGTGGCCCGTTCCGGGCCTGCACACGCCGCGGACAGGGCGACCACCTCGCCCCACGACGTGGGCCGGTCTCCCGCTCTACCCTGTGGACCATGCCCTCCGACGACATCGACGCCGCTGCCCTCGAGGGGGCCCGGGCGCGCGCCGACGACCACGACCAGGCCGTGGCGCTGTTCAACCACGCATGGAGCCTTCTGGACATGCTTGAGCGCACCCCGGCCGAGGACTTCGACCTGATCCATGCCGCACACGCGTCGCGCTGGCACTGGGGCCGCGCCGGAGGACCGAGCGAGTGGGCGATCGGCGAGTGGCAGTGCTCCCGCACCTACGCCGTCCTGGGTCGCCCCGAAGCGGCGCTGGTGCACGCCCAGCGGTGTCTGGACCTCTGCGTCGAGCACGCCCTCGACGGGTTCATCGTCGCCTCGGCGCACGAGGCGCTGGCCCGCGCGCATGCCGTGGCCGGCGACCTGGCCGCGGCGCGCACCGAGCGGGACCTCGCCGCTGGACTGGCCGAGGTTCTCGACGACCTCGAGGACCGGGCGGTCGTCGAGGGCGACCTCGCCACACTGCCGCCGCTCTGAGGAATCCGCGCGATCCGACACCGGCCACGCGCGGCAGTCCTCTGGGCAGGGAACGGCCTGTCGCCTTCTCCCCCACACGTCCTGATCGTCGAGATGATGCCGCGGCGCCGCTCGCGGGCCCGCCCACGGTCGTGGGCGCCACCAGCGGGATGCCTCGACCGGGCCCCGCGCCGCCGACGGGTAACCTGCGGGCGTGGACATCCTCGTGATCGGCTCCGGTGGACGTGAGCACGCCCTGGCGCTGGCCCTGGCTGCAGACCCTGCCGTCGGCGCCCTGCACATCGCCCCCGGCAACGCGGGCACCGCAGAGGTCGGAACCAACCATCCGGTGGATGCGACCGACCCTGCCGACGTGGTCCGCCTGGCCCGGGCGGTGGGCGCCGGACTGGTGGTCATCGGCCCGGAGGCCCCCCTTGTCGCCGGGGTTGCCGACGCCCTGCGCGAGGCCGGGTTCGCCACGTTCGGCCCGTCGGGGGCCGCCGCGCAGATCGAGGGCTCCAAGGCCTTCGCCAAGCAGGTCATGGCCGAGGCCGGTGTTCCGACCGCGATGGCCCACGTGTGCACGAACCTCGCCGAGGTTGCCCACGCCCTCGACCAGTTCGGCGCGCCCCACGTGGTCAAGGACGACGGGCTGGCCGGTGGGAAGGGCGTGGTCGTCACCAGCGACCGGCAGGAGGCCCTCGATCACGCCGCCGCATGCCTGTCGCGCCCCGGGGGTGCGGTCGTGGTGGAGGAGTACCTCGACGGCCCGGAGGTCTCGCTGTTCGCGATCACCGACGGGTTCAGTGCGGTGCCGCTGATCCCCGCCCAGGACTTCAAGCGGGTCGGTGAGGGCGACTCCGGACCGAACACGGGGGGCATGGGCGCCTACGCGCCGCTTCCCTGGGCACCGGACGGGCTCGTCGACGAGATCATGACGCGGGTGGTCCAGCCGACCATCGACCTGATGGCCGAGCGTGGCACGCCGTTCAGCGGCCTTCTCTACGCCGGCCTTGCCCTGACCTCGCGCGGGCTGCGCGTGGTGGAGTTCAACGCGCGATTCGGTGACCCGGAGACGCAGGTCGTCCTGGCACTGCTGCGCACCCCGTTGGCCGGGCTGCTCGACGCCGCCGCCCGGGGGACCCTCGACAAGGTCGGCGACCTCCAGTGGCACCCCGGCTCGGCGGTCACGGTCGTCCTTGCGGCCTCGGGGTACCCCGAGGCCGCAAGGACCGGCGGCGTCCTCACCGGTGTGCCCGACGGCGCGGACGCCGAGTCCGGGTGGGACGCGGCGTGGGTCGTGCACTCCGGGACGGCACGGCGCGACGGCGACCTCGTGGCCACCGGGGGCCGGGTGCTGTGCGCCACCGCCCGGGCAGCCGACCTCGAGGGAGCGCGCGAGCGCGCCTACGGGCTGCTCGAGGGGATCGAGCTGGAGGGCGGCCACTACCGTCGCGACATCGCCCTGGCGGCGGCCGAGGGTCGCCTCCCCACGCCCTGACCGCCACCGTCGACCGTCGGCGGGGCGATTGCCTGGTGGAGCAGCCCGGTGCAGTCTGGCCTGGCCCATGCCCACGGTGGGCGGGTGCAGTCCACCCCCCCCTGCTGGTCAGGGTCAGGTGATGGCGCCGGTCCGGTTCACGATCACCTCCGAAACGCGCACGATTCCGATGTTTCCCGCGATCGCGGGTTCCCCCCGCACGGGGTTCGCGCCCGATCCCGTCGTTGGCGGAGGCTCGACCGTGCCTCGAACAGCACTTTCGAGCGCGCATCGACGAGGCAGCCACGCTGCTGGCGCGTGAACCATCGGATTCGCATGCGTTCCGCGGACTGCAGGACCCGATCCCCCAGGCGGCTGCGACAATGGCGCCGTGACCGAGATCCCCAACGTCCTGGCCCAGCGGTACGCCTCAGCGCAGATGGTCGCGCTGTGGTCACCTGAGCACAAGGTCCGACTCGAGCGCGACCTGTGGATCGCCGTCCTGCGCGCACAGTCCGACCTCGGGATCCCCGTTCCGCAGGGAACGATCGAGGCCTACGAATCCGTGCGTGACCAGGTCGACCTGGCGTCCATATCCACGCGCGAGAAGGTGACCCGGCACGACGTGAAGGCACGTATCGAGGAGTTCACCGACCTCGCGGGCACCGAGCACATCCACAAGGGGATGACCAGCCGCGACCTGACCGAGAACGTCGAGCAGATGCAGGTGCGCCTCTCGCTGCAGCTGGTCCGTGACCGGGTCGTGGCCACGCTGGCCCGCCTCGGTGCGCTGGCCGCGCAGTACTCCGAGCAGCCCCTGACCGGGCGCAGCCACAACGTCGCCGCCCAGACGACCACGCTGGGCAAGCGGTTCGCGAGCGCCGCCGAGGAGCTGATCGTCGCCTACGCCCGTGTGGAGGACCTCCTCGAGCGGTACCCGCTGCGCGGGATCAAGGGCCCGGTTGGGACCGCCCAGGACATGTTGGACCTGCTCAACGGGGATGGGACCCGCCTGGCCGAGCTCGAGCACCGGGTGGCGACGCACCTGGGCTTCACGGAGGTGCTCGACTCGGTCGGCCAGATCTACCCCCGCTCCCTGGACCACGACGTGCTCTCCGCCCTGGTCCAGGTCGCGGCCGGGCCCTCGAGCCTGGCCACCACGATCCGCCTGATGGCCGGCAACGAGCTCGTCACCGAGGGGTTCAAGGAGGGCCAGGTCGGCTCCTCGGCGATGCCGCACAAGATGAACTCGCGCTCCTGCGAGCGCGTGAACGGGCTGACGGTCATCCTGCGTGGGTACGCCTCGATGGGGGCAGAGCTGGCCGGTGCCCAGTGGAACGAGGGGGACGTCTTCTGCTCCGTGGTCCGCAGGGTGGCGCTGCCGGACGCGTTCTTCGCGATCGACGGGCTCTTCGAGACGTTCCTCACCGTGCTCGACGAGTTCGGCGCGTTCCCGGCGGTGATCGAGGCCGAGCTGCACCGATACCTGCCGTTCCTGGCGACCACCAAGATCCTGATGGCGGCCGTGCGCGCCGGCGTCGGTCGCGAGACTGCGCACGAGGTGATCAAGACCCACGCGGTGGCCGTGGCCCTGGACATGCGCCGCGGCCAGGCCGCCAACGACCTGTTCGACCGCCTGGCCGCCGATGGCCGACTGGGCCTGGACCGGGCAGCGCTCGATGCGCTGGTCGCCGAGCCGATCGAGTTCACCGGTGCAGCCCGCGACCAGGTGGCCCGCGTGGTCGAGCGCATCGAGGTCATCGCCGCCCAGCATCCGCTGGCCGCCATGTACTCCCCCGGGGCGATCCTGTGACCGGGACCACCGCGGCCCAGAACATCCCCGCCGCGCCACTGATCCCCGGGTACACCGCGGTCTACTCCGGCAAGGTCCGCGACCTCTACCGGGCCCCGGACGGGGCGCTGCTGTTCGTCGCCTCCGACCGGATCTCGGCCTACGACTGGGTGCTGCCCACGACGATCCCCGACAAGGGCGCGATCCTGACCCAACTGAGCCTGTGGTGGTTCGAGAGGGTCGCGGACATCGTGGGAAACCACCTGCTGTCCATCGACGTCCCGGAGGAGGTGGCCGGTCGTGCGATGCTGTGCCAGCCCTTGGCGATGTTCCCCGTGGAGTGCGTGGCACGGGGGTACCTCACGGGCTCAGGGTTGGTGGAGTACCGGGCCTCGGGCGAGGTGTGTGGCGTCCCGCTGCCCGCCGGGCTCGTGGACGGCTCCCGCCTGCCTGAGGCGATCTTCACGCCGGCGACCAAGGCCGAGTTGGGCGACCACGACGAGAACGTGGACTTCGACGCCGTGGTGGCCACGGTGGGGGCACCTGATGCCGCCGCGCTGCGACGACTGACCCTCGCGGTCTATGCGAGGGCCGAGGAGATCGCCCGTGATCGCGGGCTGATCCTGGCCGACACGAAGTTCGAGTTCGGCCGGCCTGCCGAGGAGCCCGGCGCCCCGATCCTGATCGCCGACGAGGTGCTGACCCCGGACTCCTCGCGCTTCTGGCCTGCGGACGCCTGGCAGCCTGGACGCCCCGGGGGGCAGCCGTCCTTCGACAAGCAGTACGTGCGCGACTGGCTGACCTCCCCCGAGTCAGGCTGGGACCGTACGGGCGGTGAGCCGCCCCCGGCGCTGCCCGACGAGGTCGTCGAGCGCACCCGCGCCCTGTACGTCGAGGCCTACGAGCGCCTGACCGGCCGACGCTGGCGCTGAGCCGGGAGGCCCGCCAGACCGCGCGGTGCACGCCATCCCGACGAGCACCGTGAGGTGCACGCAACGGGCGTGACGTGCAATGCACCCAACCGACGGGAGGCCGGCCCCGTGTGTGGGGCCGGCCTCCCGGAACTGCAGTCGTGCGTGGGTCGTGATCGCTAGGCGGCGGTGAGGGCCTCGTCCTCAGCGACCGCATCCTCCTCGCGACCAGGTGTGCGCAGGTTCCACTTCCTGATCGCGAACCGGAACAGGAAGTAGTAGATGACTGCCATCACCGCACCGATGACGAGCAGCAACAGGGGCTGGGTCGCCTTCCCGAAGTTGAGCACGTAGTCGAACGCGCCTGCGGAGAAGGTGAAGCCACTGCGGGAGCCGATCCCGTAGCTGACCGCCATCGAGATGCCGGTCATCAGCGCGTGCACGCCGTACAGCAGGGGTGCGACGAACATGAACGAGAACTCCAGCGGCTCGGTGACGCCGGTGAGGAACGCGGTCAGGGCGGCTGCCGGCAGGACGCTGGCGGCCATCTTGTCCTTGGCCTCGTGGACCATCGCGAACGCGGCCGCCGGCAGGGCGAACATCATGATCGGGAAGAAGCCGGTCATGAACAGGCCGTACTTGCCCTGGTCCTCGGTGGCGTTGAAGAAGCAGTTCAGGTCGCCGGCCGTCGTGCCGGTGGCCGTCGGGCACTCGCCTGCCTGGAACCAGACGAACGAGTTGATGATGTGGTGCAGGCCGGTCGGGATGAGCAGCCGGTTGACGACGCCGTAGACGCCGGCACCCAGCGGACCGTTGTCGTACATCCACTCGGCTGCGCTGTTCAGCGCGTCACCGATGGGCGGCCACACGAAACCGAAGGCGATCGCCCAGACGATTGCCGCGACCGCGGCGAGCATCGGGCACCAGTCGTCGACCGCTGAAGAATGCCAGGGCCTGGGGCAGCTTGGTCCGGTGGTACCTCTGCCACAGCAGGGCTGCGGTGATGCCGATCACGATGCCTCCGAAGACGCCGGGATCGACGGTCTCCGCCGGCGGGATGTTCACCGCACCGGCGAAGTCGGAGTTCGCCACAGCCGCCTGGAGCTCCTCGTTCGGGAGTGGCGAAGTAGGTCAGGACGTTCTTGAACACCAGGTACCCGACCAGACCGGCGAGGGCGGTCGAGCCGTCGGACTTCTTCGCGTAGCCGATCGCCACACCGACTGCGAAGAGCA
This sequence comes from uncultured Actinomycetes bacterium, assembly GCA_963747335.1. Classification (GTDB taxonomy): domain Bacteria; phylum Actinomycetota; class Actinomycetes; order S36-B12; family CAIYMF01; genus Prado023. The sequence goes on from CAVVEV010000012.1 coordinate 552,542, forward strand.
TGGCCAAGTTGTCGAAGATGGCCCCGCCGGCCAGGCTCAGGATCCGGAACGGCTCCCAGACACCTCCCAGCAGGTCGTCCTGCCCGAGCCGCAACAACAGGCCGGCCGCAGGGAGAACAGCGATCGGCAACATGAGGCTCTTGCCGACGCGCTGCAGGATGGCGAAGATCTTGGAACCGAGGCCCGGCTCCTTGATGGTGGCGGATCCCGCCGATGCACTCATAGCGCTACCTCCTGCTCGTGGACGATCCCGTTGCAGCGCCAACGTAGCACCGGCCACACCAGCAACATCTGTTAACACGAATGACACACGTGGGTTGCCTGCTGCGGGCGAGTTGCCCGACAGCGCCTCATCGGGTCCTTGCGAGAAGCAGAACGCGCTGCCGAGGGGTGCATCCCCCGACAGCGCGTTCATGCTCGGTTGTTGCGTTCCGCGCAGATGCGCCCCGCGCGACTACCTCCTCAGAGTCCGAGCTCAGCCAACTTCGGCAGGGCTGCCCGCGCCGCTGACTTGGCCGCGGGCGCGTCCACCGCATCCGTGGCCGCTGCTGCTGCCGCCCGGCACTGGTCGAGCGTGTGGGCGGCCAACGCTGCACGCACGCCCGGCAGGGAGCCGGCCGACATCGACAGGGTGTTGACGCCCAGTCCGACCAGGACACAGCCCAGGGCCGGATCCGCGGCCGCCTCGCCACAGACACCCGTGGGGATACCGTTGGCCTCCCCGCCCTTGACCGTCGCCGCGACGAGGTCGAGGATCGCTGGCTGCCACGCGTCCTGCAGCCGCGCCACGGACCCGATCTGGCGATCGGCAGCGAACGTGTACTGCGTCAGGTCGTTGCTGCCGATGGAGAAGAACTCCGCCACCTGGCCCAGGTGCCGCGACCGCAGTGCGGCAGCGGGAATCTCGACCATCGTCCCGATCTTGGCCTTGAGCCCGGCCTTCTTGCAGGCCTCGCGGAACCAGGTGGCCTCATGGACGTCGGCGACCATCGGAGCCATCACCCAGAGCTCGGTGTCCAGGCCCTCTGCGGCCCTGGCCAGCGCGTGCAGCTGCGTGTGCATGATGTCCGGCGCCTGCATGCAGATGCGCAGGCCTCGAACGCCCATGGCCGGGTTGGGCTCCTCGCCGAACGGCAGGAAGGGCAGCGGCTTGTCGGCGCCGGCGTCCAGCGTGCGAACGACCACCTTCTTCCCGGGGAACCCCTCGAGCACCGCCCGGTACAGGCCGTACTGCTCGTCCTCGCTGGGTGCATCCGTGCGGTCCAGGAACAGCAGCTCGCTGCGGAACAGCCCGACGCCCTCAGCGCCGTTGGCCACCGCACCGGCGACGTCCTCCTGCCCGCCGATGTTGGCCAGAAGCGGGACCGCGTGCCCGTCGGCCGTGGCGCCAGGGGCGTTGCCCACCGCAGCCAGGGCCGCGCGGCGCTTCTCGTCCCTGCCCGCGAGCTCCGCCACCATCTCGACCGGCGGATCGATGACGACCTTGCCCGCGGAGCCGTCCACCATCACGTAGGTGCCCACCGCGAGCTCGCGCACGCCTGGGCAGCCGACCACGGCGGGGATGCCGAGATTGCGCGCCAGGATCGAGGTGTGCGAGGTCGGGCCGCCCTCCTGGGTGGCGAACGCCAGCACCATCGACTTGTCGATGAGCGCGGTGTCGGCCGGAGCGAGGTCCATCGCCACGAGGATGCTGGGCTCCTTGAGCTCGGGGATGCCGGGAGCCGGCACGTCGAGCAGCAGGGCCACAGTCCGGTTGCGGATGTCGTCGAGGTCGGTGACCCGCGCGGCGAAGTACTCCCCGAGCGTGAGCAGGATCTCTCGGGTCGCCCCGAACGCGTCGTAGGCCGCACGCGCGGCGTTCGAGCCGGCGTCGGTCCGCTGCTGGATCCCGACGGCGAGGTCGGGGTCACGCGCCATCATCGCCTGGGCCTCGAGCACGTGCTGCGCCTCGCCCCCGGCCCGCTGGCCGCGGTCCTCGAGGTCGGCTGCCACATCCTCCAGCGCCTTGGCGGCCGCGGCGTACTCCTGCTCGGGGGTCCCCGTCCCCGGGCCCGGCTTGGGCTCGGGGACGGAGTCCACGACACGCACGACGGGTCCGGCGCCCACGCCGGGGCTGACCCCGACTCCCGTCAGGGTCGTCAGGTCAGGCATGGCCACCCTCAGGGGTCTCCAGGATCTCCTTGAGACCGGCGAGCAGCTCGTCGGCACCCTCACCCTCGGCTGTGACGACCATCTCCTCGCCCGCCTTGGCGCCCAGGCCCATCACGCCCAGGATGCTCTTGGCATTGACGCCGGGCTCGCCGGGGCGCCCGATCGTCACGTCGCACGCGGACTTGGCGGCCGCGCCGACGAAGAGTGCCGCAGGGCGGGCGTGCAGCCCGACTCCGGGGGGAAGGACCACGGTGATTTCAGCCACGTTCAAACACCTCTCACTTGTGCGTTGTGCGCCCTCGCGGGCGGTCTGGGGAAGGTAGGGACTCAGGCGATCTCGAAGACGGCGGTGCCGGCCTCGACCTGGGTGCCGTCGGGGACGAGCTGGGTGATCTGGCCGGCCTCGGCCTGGATCGCGATCAGCGGGGTGATGACCGGAAGGCCACCAGCCTCGATGACCGAGGGATCCCACTCGATGACCGGCTCGCCCGCCACCACGGTGTCGCCCTTGGCCTTGAGCAGCGTGAAGCCCTCGCCGTTGAGCTGGACGGTCTCCAGGCCCAGGTGGACCAGGATCGAGTAGCCATCAGCCTCAATGCCCATGGCGTGCGGGAACAGGCTGGCGATGGTGCCGGAGATCGGCGCCACGGCGACGACTGGGCTGCGCGGAGGATCGATCGCGAGACCGGGACCGAGCATGGCTTCGGCGAACATGGGGTCGGGGACCTCGGTGAGGTTCGCGACCCGACCGGGCATGGGGGACAGGACCTGCAGTGCCACGTTGGTGCTCCCTTATTCGATGATGTCGTTGATGTCCATGGCCAGGCCGTCGGCCTCGCCACCCACGATGACCTGGAGGACTGAGCCGGCGGACAGGACGCCGAACGCTCCGGCGGACTTGAGCGCCTTCTCGTTGACCAGCGATGGATCATTGACCACCGTGCGCAGACGGGTGGCGCAGGCCTCGATCTCCTCGATGTTGTCCGCCCCACCCAGGGCCTCGATGATGTCCTCAGCCTTGCCCATGCTTCCTCCGATTCGTGTCTGGGGCGTCCGCGCCCCGGCGTGGTGCCAGTCTGCCCCTTCCCCGGACCCCATGTCCTGACAAGGGAGACCGGCCCCCCTCACCGGCCGGACGTGGCCAGCAGCTGGTCGATCGCACCGTGCACCTCGACCCCGGCACACTGCCCGACACCCTCGAAACTGGTCCTCCCGGCGAGGTCCGAGAGCCGGACTTCCAGTGTCCCGTCGAGGGTCTCGGCCACGCGCTGGTGCATCTCGGTGCGGACCGGTGAGTGCAGCAGGCCGGTGGTGCGCCCACCGATCGTGGCCGTCAGGTCCAGCCGATCCCCTCCGGGTGACCGGAGCGACCAGCGCACCGCGTGGTCGTCGACAGCCAGGTCGATGGTCCGGGCCCGGGTGTAGCTGGTGAAGCGGTGCAGCCCGGCGTGCGGGCCGTCGGGAAGGCGCAAGCCCACGAGGTCGCCACGGAACTCGGCGCTGCGCCACGGGATCAGGGCAGTCGATGCCACCAGGCTGACACCGGGCTCCTCGAAGTGGTTGGACTGCATCCAGACATAGGCCTTCGGGAAGGCCGTGCCCCAGTCCTTCTCCAGGTAGCCACGACCTCCCGCGAGGTCCACCCGGCCCGCGCCGGTCTCGACCCAGCCGGCCAGGGCGTGGTCCAGGCTCACGACACCGTGGTAGCACTCCATCGTCGGCACCCACGCGTACCAGCCCATCGCGCCGGGCTCCCGAACGGTCACGGGCCACGGCATGCCGGGGCCGAACCGCACCTGGGCCGACAACCCCGGCACGTCCACGACGATGCCGTCGGCGCTGAACCGGTTGGCCCCGACGCGCACGTCGAACGTCCGGGGATCCGCGCGGAAGTCCGCCAACGGGAAGCGGTGGTAGGCGGTGGTGCCGGTGATGCCGTCGAGCACCTGGACGAACGCCTCGGCGATCGAGCCGTCCTCGGAGAGGAACATCCCGGGGATGACTGCCAGTCGGGTACCGCGGTCCGCGCTGACGAGCTTGACGTACCACCCCTCGAAGAACGACCGGCCCACGTCGCGGCCCCGGGCATGGGAACGCAGCACGCCTGATCCGTGGAATCCGGCGGGGCTCAGGATCGAGGCGGGACTCTGCATGGGCCCACCCCACCAGCAGATGGCCGAGGGCACAACCGGTGTGCCCACCCGTCGTGTCATCGATCCTGCATTTGAAGTGCTGGATCGATGACACAGGACCCGTGGCGGCGGTGGGGCGATGGCAGACTTCGGACCGTGCGGTCCTCCCCGGCTGATGAGCAGGCCATGCGCCTCGCGCTGGCCGTCGCGGCGCGTGCCCTTCCCGGTGGGGACGTCCCGATCGGCGCCGTGGTGCTCGACTCGCAGGGCGCGGTGATCGGCGAGGGCTACAACCGCCGGGAGCTCGACGGCGACCCGACGGCGCACGCGGAGGTGCTCGCCCTGCGCGCCGCTGCCCGGGAGGTCGGCCACTGGCGGCTCGAGGGGTGCACCCTCGTGGTCACGCTCGAGCCGTGCACGATGTGCGCTGGGGCGCTCGTCCTGTCGCGGGTGGACCGGGTGGTGTTCGGTGCCCACGACCCCAAGGCCGGAGCGGTGGGCTCGCTCTGGGATGTGGTGCGCGACCCGCGGCTCAACCATCGCCCCGAGGTCGTCTCCGGCGTCCTGGCCGAGGAGTGCTCGCGGATGCTGCGGGACTTCTTCGGGTCCCATCGCGGCTGACAGGCCCGCGGAGTCGCCGGCCGGTCGATGCCGGGGGCGCCACAGGACGCACATAGGCTGGCGGCCATGCGAATGATGCTCGCCGACCACCCGCTGGTCGCCCACAAGCTGACCACGCTGCGCGACGAGCGCACCGACTCGCCCACCTTCCGACGCCTCGTCGACGAGCTGGTGACCCTGCTGGCCTACGAGGCCACGCGCGACATCCGCGTCGCCGAGGTCGCCATCACCACGCCGGTCGGCCCGGCCACGGGGCACCGGATGGCCCAGCCCCGTCCGGTGGTGATCCCGATCCTGCGCGCGGGCCTGGGGATGCTCGAGGGGATGACCCGGCTGCTGCCGACCGCGGAGATCGGCTTCCTCGGGATGATCCGTGACGAGGTCACCCTGGAGGCGTCCACCTACGCCGACCGGCTACCCATGGACCTGTCCGGTCGTCAGGTGTTCCTCCTCGACCCGATGCTGGCCACCGGTGGGACGCTCATCATGGCGATCGACCTGGTGCTGTCCCGGGGCGCCCGCGACGTCACCGCCATCTGCATCCTGGCCGCACCCGAGGGGATCGCCGCTGTGGATGCCGCGGTGGCCGACCGCATCCCGACGATCACGCTGGTCACCGCCGCCATCGACGAGCGGCTCAACGACCACGGGTACATCGTGCCCGGCCTCGGCGACGCGGGCGACCGCCTGTACGGCGTCGTCTGACGGCCCGGGCCGTCCGACCCGCAGCGAGCCACAACCACCTGGACCGCCGGGCCCGTGGGCAGGCCAGCCCCGTCCGGCCGCTGCCGATCGGGGCGTCGCTACTCGGGGGCGTCGCCCTCGTCGGTGACCAGCGTGCCGACCTGTCCGTACACCCACGGCTCGTTGTCGGGGTCGTGTCCGACGGGGACGCCCACCACGATCGGCACGTCGAACTCCAGCAGCCGCTGCTCCATGAAGCTCTCGGCATGCTGGTCGCGCTCCCCGACGGCGGCGCTGAACGAGCCGAGCGCGAACGCCTGGACGCCCATCAGCCCCCCGGACAGCTGCAGCTGCGTGATCATCCGGTCCAGGCGGTAGACCGGCTCCCCGACGTCCTCGAGGACCATGATCGCGTCGTGCGAGCGCAGGGCGTGCGGGGTTCCGGACAGGGCGGCGAGCATCGCGAGGTTCCCCCCGACCAGCGGGCCGCGCACCGAGCGGCGCGGGCCGGCCACATGGTCGACCCGGGCGCGGAACCCGGAACCCTCAGCCAGCATCGCGCGGATCCGTTCCAGGACCGGCGGGGCGGCGAGGTCTCCCAGGGCCGTGATGACCGGGGCGTGGATCCCCATCAGGCCGTGCGCCACGGGATGGGCGAGGTCGTCGGTCAGGCGGTGCTCCCGGTAGAGCGCGGCCAGGAAGGCGGTGGCGTCCGAGAACCCGAGCAGGGGTCGGTTGGGGACCGCCGCGGGGTCCTTCGTGAGCCGGATCAGGTCCTCGAGCAGGTGCATCGCACCGAAGCCACCGCGGGCGAACCAGATGGCCTCGACCTCGGGGTCGGTCATCGCCCAGCGCAGGTCCTCGAGGCGCTGCTGCGTCGTTCCGGCCGTGTGACCGGCGACGGCCAGGACGTGCTTGCCCACCAGTGGGCGGTAGCCCCACTCGCGGAGCACGTCGAGACCGCGCCCGAGGCGGGCTGGTTGGACGGGACCGGACGGCGCGATCACGGCGATCCGCGATCCCGGCGCGAGCAGGGGGCCCGGCAGGTCGGGTTGGCTCAGGAACATCTCAGCAGGTTCTCCCCCACCCTGGTGGGTCCGACGGCGACAGCCCCACGGTACGCCAGCGGGCACGGTGTGCCGCGAGGGGTCGGCCCCACCGGCGGTCAGCGCCTCGGCAGGCACGGACTGCTCCGCGGTGATCCCGTGGCGGGGCGGCCGGGACGTCGTGGGCGGCGTCGCCTCAGCCCAGGCCGAGCCACACGGCCGGGTCGAGGAATCCTCCGGACGGGGCGATGACCTCGAAGTGCAGGTGGGTCCCGGTCGAGTTCCCGGTGGAGCCCATGCCTGCGATCGCCTGGCCGGGCGCGACCCGGTCGCCCACGCCGACTCCGATGCTCGACAGGTGGCTGTAGGTCGTGAGCGTCCCATCGGAGTGCTCGACCTCGATGCGGTTGCCATAGGAGCCCTGCCACCCCGCGAGGACCACCGTGCCCGCCTGAGCGGCCCGGACCTCAGTGCCGCCGGGGGCGGCGAAGTCCATGCCCGTGTGCCGGCCGCCGCTCCAGTAGCCGCCCCACTGGCCGAAGCGGGCGGTGAGCTCGTACCCGGACCCGACGGGGGTGACCTTCACAGCGCGGCGCTTGCGGTCGGCGGCCTCGGCCTTGCGCTGGCGCTCCTCGGCGCGCTTGCGCGTGGCCTCGGCCTTCTCGCGCGCAGCCTCGGCGCGCTCGGCGTCGATGTCGATGATCGGGATGAACGGATCAACGAGCTGGGGAAGGGCCGGGGTGACCAGGGGCCGGCTGTTCTGCCCGGCACCGGTGTCGGCGCTCGCGGGCGTGGCCCCCATGCCGACAAGCAGCAGGGATCCCACGAGACCGGCGCCAGTCACACGCACCAGCCGCGTGCTCCTCGTGGTGGACATCAGGTTCTCCTCGTCGCCAGGCTCGTGCGGGGCGGGATGTCCCGTCAGTCGTCTGGGTGGCGACAGATCCTTCCCTTGCCCGGGAGGGCGCGACCGAAACAGTCCTGAGCCGGACTTATCGGTCATTTCGCTGTGAGTCTGATCACCTTCTGGCCCTCATCGGCCGATCCCGGAGCCGGCAATGGCGAAGGGGCAACCAGATGGCTGCCCCTTCGGCGCGGCGGAGGATACGGGATTTGAACCCGTGAGGGTGTTACCCCAACACGATTTCCAATCGTGCGCACTAGGCCACTATGCGAATCCTCCGTCGGGAATTCTACGGTGCGCCGCGGGGTTCCTCCGAATCCGCGGGAGCCGGACCGACCGCTCCGCGTCCCACCGTCCGCCGGTGGAGCCCTTCCTGGGGTGGTCGATCACCGTCCGGGTGGGCGTAGAATATGGCCTGACCCCCCGTGTGGCGTCACCCTGTGAACCTCCCCAGGGCCGGAAGGCAGCAAGGATAAACGGGCTCTGATGGGTGCGCGGGGGGTCACATCTGTCCCGGGATCCGGCCCCCGGTCTGCTCCAGCAGCTCGCGCGCCGCCATCCGACCCGCCTCGACGACGAGATCGAACTGGTGCCACTCCAGGGTTCCAACTCCCAGCGGAGGTGGCGTGATCACCGTGGCGCCGCTGGCGCGGGCGGCCTGGACCGCCCCGCCACTGCCGATCATCATGACGCGCAGGAGGGTGTCGCCCATCGAGGGCATCCGCGGCGGCCCGGTGCGCGCGGACCCGCCGCCACCGCTGCCCATGGCGATGTTCACGGCGAGGATCGGGCCCTCGTCACGCTCGGTCAGCAGGCGGACCGGCAGGTTGTCCAGGACGCCGCCATCGACGAGCAGCCGGTTCTCCAGGCGCATCGGGGGGAACACGACCGGGATCGAGACCGAGGCGCTGACGGCCTCCGCGAGATCGCCACGGCGGTGCTCCACCGCAACGCGGCCGAGCAGGTCCACGCTCATGCACCGGAACTGCCGCGGGAGCGCCTGGATCTCCCGACCCCCGAGGTGGTTGCGCAGCAGGTGCCGCGTCCTCCGGCCCTTGATCAGCGAGACGGTCGGTGCGGTGTAGTCCCCGATCGGGTTGCGCCGGACGAACTCCCCGTAGAAGACCTCGTTCATCGTCTCGGGATCCATGCCCGAGGCGTACGCACCGGCCACGATGGCACCGATGCTGCTCCCAGCCACGCGGTCGACGGCGATCCCGGCCGCGGCCAGCTCCTGCAGGACGCCGATGTGGGCGAACCCGCGCGCCCCGCCACCGGCGAGGACCATTCCCAGCGACCAGCCACCGATCCGGGCTGCGAGCATCCGCAGGTCCTCCCGCGGGGCATCGTCGGCCGCGATGGTGACCTGCCACGGCTCCAGCGCGTGGCACCAGGACCTGACCACGTCCTCACTCGGCCGGACACCCACGAGGACGAGGTCGGCGCCCTCCCGGTCGTGGGCCGCGGCGTCCGGGACATCGGTGTCGGCCGCCGCGACGAGGACCACGTGGTCGGCCTGGCGAAGGCAGAAGGCCCGAGTCGGGTCATCGGCGCCGGCTACGAGCAGGACCCGATCGAGGCTGCCCTCAGCACGTTCCAGCGCCTCGGGGCTGGGCTCGGCCAGCGTGTCGACCCGCAGGTGGGTGCGCAGCTCGGCCTGCAGCCCGGTACCCACCGCGTCCACGGGGGCGCCGGGGTGGATCCCGACGATCGCGACCACCACAGGCCGGGTTCCTCCGGCACGTGCGGGGGGCCGGGCGTCGCTGAGCTGCTCGGCCAGCACCGCCGACAGGGCGGGGTGGGCGCCGGGGTCCCGCGCCATGGCCTCGTCGAAGTCGGCGCGCGAGACCGCCCGGAGGATCGTGTCGCGGCGGGCCCGGATCGATGCGGACCGCGTCCCTCCTGTGAGCAGGGCGAGCTCGCCCACGACGGAGCCGGGCCCGAGCTCGCGGACGACCTCGTCGTCGGACACCACCTCCAACCGCCCCGCCCGCACGACGTAGACGGCGTCGGCGATGTCGCCGGTGCGGAACAGCCAGGTGCCCGCCTCGAGATGCTGATCGCTGGCGAACTCGTCCAGGGCGGTACGGACCGGCTCAGGCAGGCGCGCGAACAGGGGCGCGGCCGCGATCGACGAGGGGCCCGTCGCCTCGGCAGCGCGCGGCGGGGGGAGGTGCACCTCGATCCGCGCCGACGAGGGATCGTTGGGCTCCTCCGTGGCCGGCTCGATCCGCCCGAGGAATGCGGCGATGATCGCGACCGCCACGAAGCAGGCGACCGACATCCACCAGCCGTCCCGGAAGGACCCCACGGACGTGGCCGGCGTGGGCGTGCCGATGATCACCACCAGCAGGGCGATGCCCAGGACGCCGCCCATCTGGCGGGTGCTCGAGGCGACCGCGGAGGCCGTCGCGTACCGACCACCCGGTACGGCCGCCAGCGTCGCGCTGCCCAGCAGGGGCAGGGTCATCCCGACCCCGATGCCGCTGAGCACCTGGCCGGGAAGCCACTCGGCGAGGAACTCCGGCGTGGTGCCCACCTGCGTCGCGTACCAGACGTAGCCCGACGCCCAGACCAGCGCGCCCGGGATGATGAACAGCCGGTACCCACGCTCGGCTGCGATCGGGCCCAGGACGGCTGCGACCACGGCGGCGATCAGGGCAGCCGGGACCAGCGCGAGGCCGGCCCGCAGGACGCTGTAGCCCCACACATAGGTCAGCCACAGGATGTTGGTGAGCAGGTAGGCGTAGAAGCCCATGCCGGCAGCCACGGTGGCGACGTTGCCGACCTTGAAGGCGCGCACCTTCAGCAGCTCGGGATCGAGCAGCGGCGATCGGTGCCGCCGGGAGCTGGCCACGAACAGGACCAGGAGCGCGGCCGCGGCGACGAAGCAGCCGATCACCGCCCAGCTCGTCCACCCCCAGTCGCTGCCCTGGACTATCCCCAGGGTGAGCAGCCCGAGCGCGAGGGCGAACAGCGCCGCCCCACCGAGGTCCGGGAGGGTGCGCCGCCCGGGCGCACGGCTCTCCACCAGGGACCGCCGTGCGAGGACCCATGCGGCGATCCCGAAGGGGAGGTTCACCAGGAAGGCCCATCGCCAGTCGCCGACCTGGACCAGCAGTCCACCGATCGGCGGGCCGAGCCCGGACGCCAGGGCGGCCGAGGCACCCCAGAGGCCTACGGCGTGGGTCCGGCGCTCGGTGGGGAACGCCGCGACGACCAGGGCCAGGGACGCCGGCACCAGCATCGCGGCGCCGAGGGCCTGCACCACGCGGGCGCCGATCAGGAAGCCGACCGAGGGCGAGACCGCGCAGATGACCGACGCGACGGTGAAGACCAGGACGCCCCAGACGAACGCGCGCTTCCGGCCGATCAGGTCGGTGAGCCGACCGAACGGGACCAGGAACGCGGCGAAGACGATGTTGTAGGCGTTGAGGATCCAGGAGAGGTTGCTGATCGTGGAGTCGGGGAACGACTCTCGGATGCTGGGGAAGGCGACGTTGACGATGGTGGCGTCCAGGAAGGCGAGGAAGGCCCCGAACGACGCGATCCCCAGGACGGTGCCGCTGGAGACCCGCCCGCGGGTCACGACGGCCGTCGCCCCGCCCTGAGCACGCACATCCGCGCTCATGCCCACCTCGCTCCCCTGCTTGTCCTCGTGGCCCCGACCCCACCGACGGTGTTGGCCGCTGCGCCGCCCGCGCCAGCGTCACCGAGCGACGGGGACGTCGAGCAGGTCGCGCGCGACTTGGTGCCCGAGGGGGTATGACTCAGGTGACCGACCGTAGTGGCAGGTGCGGCTCCCGCGCGCGCTGTGTAGCGACCTGCGGGAGCCAGTTCGGAAGCGCCCAGGCCGTTGGCGCCCTCGGCCCCCAATCCCCGTTTCGTCCAATTCTGGTGCGCCTGCGGCCACGTGATCCAAGTCTCGAACGGGGAACCGGCCGCGGATTTGGAGCAAACCGTGATCTTGTTCGCGACCGGCGCCTGCGGGGACAGCAGCCACCAGGTGTTCGGCGGATCAGCCGGCCGTCGTGCGCGGCGGATCAGCCGGCCGTCAGGACCAGTCCCGCGTCCGTGCCCTGGGCGCCCACCTCGACCTGGACCGTCGAGCCGTCCGTGAACTCCCCCGCGAGGATGCCGCGGGCCAGGGGGTCGCCGATGGCGGTCTGGATCAGCCGCCGCAGGGGACGGGCCCCGTAGAGCGGGTCGAACCCGTGATCGGCGAGCCACTCGCGCGCGGACTCGTCCACCTCGAGGATGATCCGGCGATCGGTCAGCCGGCGGGTCAGGCCCTCGACCTGGATGTCCACGATCGACGCCAGGTCCTCGCGGGTGAGGGCGTCGAACATGATCGTGTCGTCCAGGCGGTTGAGGAACTCAGGCTTGAACGAGCTGCGCACCACGGCCATGACCGCCTCGTGGCGCTGCTCGGGCGTCAGCGTCGGGTCGATCAGGGCCTGGGAGCCCATGTTCGAGGTCAGGATCAGGATCGCGTTGCGGAAGTCGACGGTCCGGCCCTGACCGTCGGTCAGGCGGCCGTCGTCGAGGACCTGCAGCAGCACGTTGAAGACCTCGGGATGTGCCTTCTCGACCTCGTCGAGCAGCACGACGGTGTAGGGCCGGCGGCGCACCGCCTCGGTGAGCTGGCCGCCCTCCTCGTAGCCGACGTACCCGGGGGGTGCCCCGACCAGGCGGGCCACCGAGTGCTTCTCGCCGTACTCGCTCATGTCGATCCGGGTGATCGCCCGCTCGTCGTCGAACAGGAACTCCGCCAGCGCCTTGGCCAGCTCGGTCTTGCCCACGCCGGTGGGGCCCAGGAACAGGAACGAGCCGGTGGGCCGGTCGGGGTCGGCGATCCCGGCGCGGGCACGACGGACCGCGTCGGAGACGGCTCGGATGGCCGTGGTCTGGCCGACGACGCGGCGGCCGAGCTCGTCCTCCATCCGCAGCAGCTTCGCGGTCTCGCCCTCGAGCAGCCGGCCGGCGGGGATCCCGGTCCAGGCACCGACCACCTCGGCCACGTCGTCCGGGCCGACCTCCTCGCGGACCATCGCCGAGCGATCGTTGGCCTCCGCAGCCACGGTCTCCAGCTGCGCCTCGAGGGCGGGCAGCTCGCCGTACAGGATCCGCGCTGCGGCCTCGAAGTCACCCTCGCGCTGGGCGCGGTCGGCGGCCATCCGCAGCTCGTCGATCTGGATCTTCAGGTCGCCGACCCGGTCCAGGCCGGCCTTCTCCTGGTCCCAGCGGGCGCGCAGGGCGGCCAGCTGCTCCTCCTTGTCGGCGAGGTCGGTGCGCAGCTTGGCAAGACGCGCGACGCTGGCCTCGTCGGTCTCCTTGGCCAGGGCGAGCTCCTCCATCCGCAGCCGGTCGACCTGGCGCTGGAGCTCGTCGATCTCCACCGGCGAGGAGTCGATCTCCATGCGCAGCCGGGACGCGGCCTCGTCCACGAGGTCGATCGCCTTGTCCGGCAGGAACCGGCTGGTGATGTAGCGGTCCGACAGCGTGGCGGCGGCGACCAGGGCGGCGTCGGAGATCGCGACCTTGTGGTGCGCCTCGTACTTCTCCTTCAGCCCACGAAGGATCCCGATGGTGTCCTCCACGCTCGGCTCGCCGACGAACACCTGCTGGAACCGGCGCTCCAGGGCGGGGTCCTTCTCGATCCGCTCGCGGTACTCGTCCAGGGTGGTCGCGCCGACCATCCGCAGCTCGCCGCGCGCCAGCATCGGCTTGAGCATGTTGCCGGCGTCCATCGCCGAGTCCCCGCCCGCGCCGGCGCCCACCACGGTGTGCAGCTCGTCGATGAACGTCACGACCTGGCCGTTGGAGTCCGCGATCTCCTTGAGCACCGCCTTGAGCCGCTCCTCGAACTCGCCGCGGTACTTCGCCCCGGCCACCATCGACGCGAGGTCCAGGGCGATCAGGCGCTTGCCGCGCAACGACTCGGGCACGTCACCGGCCACGATCCGCTGGGCCAGGCCCTCGACCACGGCGGTCTTGCCCACTCCGGGCTCACCGATCAGCACCGGGTTGTTCTTCGTGCGCCGGCTCAGCACCTGGACGACGCGGCGGATCTCGGCGTCGCGGCCGATCACCGGGTCGATCCGGCCCTCTCGCGCGCGGGCCGTGAGGTCGACGCCGTACTTCTCCAGGGCCTTGAAGCTGCCCTCGGGGTCGGCGGAGTCGACCCGCCGGCCACCCCGCGCCGCGTCCAGGGCCGTCACCAGGGCCTCCGGGGTGACCCCCGCAGCGGCCAGCATCGGGCCGGTTGCGGCGTCGGGGGCAGCCAGTGCGATCAGGACGTGCTCGGTGGACACGAAGGAGTCGCCCCGGGTGCGCGCGAGGTCGCCGGCGGACTTCAGCACCTTGTAGGTGGCCTGCGCGAGGTCTGCGCTGGCGACGGTCGCACCGGACGCGGCACGGGCAGCGCAGCGACGGCACGCTCGGCCTGCCGGGCCAGCGCGTCGACGTCGGCGCCGAGGCCGGCGATCAGGGCGACCGCGATCCCGTCGCGCTGGTCGAGCAGGGCGCGCAGCACGTGGACGGGCTCGACATGGGCATTGCCCCGGCCGGCGGCGTCGCGCACCGCCGCCTGCAGGGCCTCCTGGGTGCGGGTGGTGAACTGGTCAGCCATGGCGATCCTCCTTCAGGGTCGTGGCCGTTTCGGGGGGCTGCTGGTTGTGTCATCGATCAGGCCATCCCCGTGCCGGATCGATGACACGACGGTGGCGCGGTCAGCGACGGCGGTCGGGGCGCCAGACGACCAGCGCCGTCGAGCGCTCGCGGTCCTCCAGGGCATCCAGGCGCCGGCGCATGCTGTCCAGGTGCTCCTCGAGCTCGAGGATGCGCATGATGCCCGTGAGGTTCACGCCGTCGGCAGCCAGGCGCTGGACCTCGCGCAGGCGGGCGACATCACGCATCGAGTACAGGCGGTTGCGTCCGCCCGTGCGGTTCGGGGAGACCAGCCCGAGCCGGTCGTACTGGCGCAGCGTCTGTGGGTGCAGGCCGGCCAGGGACGCCGCGACGGAGATCGCGTACACCGGGGTGTCGTCGTCGAAGTCCATCAGCTGCCTCCCTTGGTGCTCGTCGTGAGGGCCATCAGGTGGGTGCGGGGGTCAGGCTCGTCGGCTGCCGCGATGTAGGCCTCCAGCGCGGCGCGGGCCCCGTCGGACAGGGTCTTGGGAACGGCCACCTCGACGGTGGCCAGCAGGTCGCCCATGGACCCGTCACGGCGGGTCGCACCCCGACCCCGGACCCGGAACGTGCGCCCGTTGGCGGTCCCCGCAGGGATCTTGAGCGTGACCTTCCCGCCACGGGGCAGCGGGATGGGGATGTCCGCGCCGAGCGCGGCCTCGGCGAAGGTGACCGGAACGGTCACGGTCACGTTGTCCTTGGCCCGACCGAAGACCGGGTCGGAGCTGACGTGGACGACGATGAACAGGTCGCCGGGGGGCCCACCGTTCTCACCGGCCGCGCCCTTGCCCTTGAGCCGGATGCGCGCGCCGTCGGTGACCCCCGGCGGGATGCGGGCGCTCACCGGTCGCGCGGACTTGCCGCGCCCCGAGCCGGCGCAGGTGGTGCAGGGCGTGTCGACCACCATGCCGCGGCCCAGGCAGGCCCGGCACGGCTCGGAGAGGGCGAACCCGCCCTGGCTGCGCACGGCCTGCCCGGTGCCGTTGCACGTGGGGCACATCCGCGGGGCGGTCCCCGCGGCGGCGCCCGTTCCGGAGCATGCCGCGCAGGGTGCGTCGGTGGTCAGGCGCATGGAGACGGTCACACCGTCGAGGGCCTCGACGAACGAGATCGTCGCCTCGCTCTCCACATCGGCCCCGCGCCGTGCGGGCCGGGCCGTCGGGCGTTGGCCCCCCCGGTTGAACAGCCCACCGAGGACGTCGCCGAACACCCCGCCGACACCGCCACCAGCGCCCGCGGGGCCTCCGGCGCCGCCGCCCTGCTGGCGCATCTGGGCCAGCAGGTCGTCGAAGTTGACGCCCCCGGCCCCACCACCGCCCGACCCTGTGCCGCCGCCGAAGCCGCCGGGGAACCGGACGCCCCCACCGCCGAAGAGCGCGCGCGCCTCGTCGTACTCCTTGCGCGTCTTGGCATCCGACAGCACGTCGTAGGCCTCGGAGACCTCCTTGAACTTCGCCTCCGCGGCCGCGTTGTCCGGGTTCTTGTCCGGGTGGTGCTTGCGGGCGAGGGTGCGGTAGGCCTTCTTGATCTCATCGGCCGTGGCGGTCTTCTTGACGCCCAGGATCTTGTAGAAGTCCTTGTCGATCCAGTCCTTCGTGCTCACCGCACCCCCACCTCCTCTCGCATCGTCCGGGTCAGTCGGTTCCGGCGACCGACACGCGGGCTGGGCGCACGATGCGCCCGTTCATCTCGTATCCGACCTGCAGGATCGTGACCACCGTCGGCTCGGTGACGCCCTCGCGCTCCTCGCGCATGAGCGCCTCGTGGCGGGTCGGGTCGAACGGCTCGCCGACAGCCCCGAAGGGAGTCAGGCCCAGCCGCACGACGGCGGCCTCCAGCGCCTCACCGACGCTGCGGAACCCGCCGACCAGCTCGTCGTGGTCCCGGGCCCGGCCGATGTCGTCGAGGATCGGCAGCAGCTCGACCAGGGCCGACTCGACGGCGCGCTCGCGCACGAGCTCGCGGTCGCGCTCGACGCGCTTGCGGTAGTTGGAGTACTCCGCATGGACGCGCTGCAGGTCGGCGGTCAGGATCGCCACCTTCTCGCCAGCAGATCCCGACTCACCGGCTGCGGCGGCCAGGTCGGCCTCTGCCGCCGTGAACTCCGCCTCGATGGCCTCGGCGTCCAGGGCCTCGGCCAGCAGGGCGTCGGCCTCGGCGGCCTCCGCCGTGGACGGCTCGACAACCTCACCCTCGAGGACCTCTGAATCCCCGCGCGAGGGCGTCGCAGGGGCGTCCCCCTCGAGGATCTCGGCGTCGACGACCTCCGGATCCGACGGCACCGCCGGCTGGCTGGCGTCCGGCCCCGCCCCCGGGGGCTCGAGGCCCTCCGGAGGCGGGGTCTGCTCGGGACGCTCGGTCACTTCTGCTCACCCTCCGGTGCGCCCTCGTCGTCGACGATCTCGGCGTCGATGACGTCCTCGTCAGCACCCGCCGAGCCCTCGTCGGAGCCGGGGTTGCCGTCACCGGCGGGGGCTGAGGCCTGGGCGGCGGCGTACATCGCCGATCCCAGGGCCTGCGAGGCGGTGGCGACCTTCTCCGAGGCGGTCTTGATGGCCTCGATGTCGGTGCCCTCCAGGGCCTTCTTCAGCTCGGCCAGCGGCTCGTCGACGTTGGCCTTGGCGTCGGCCGGCACCTTGTCGGCGTTGTCGCGCAGGAACTTGTCGGTCTGGTAGACCAGCGACTCCGCGGTGTTGCGGACCTCGGCCTCCTCCCGGCGGGCGTGGTCCTCGGCCGCATGGGCCTCGGCGTCACGCATCATCCGGTCGATGTCGTCCTTCGGCAGCGCCGAGCCACCGGAGATCGTCATCTTCTGCTCCTTGCCGGTGGCCAGGTCCTTGGCCGAGACGTGCACGATGCCGTTGGCGTCGATGTCGAAGGTGACCTCGACCTGCGGCACGCCGCGCGGGGCCGGCGGCAGGCCGGTCAGCTCGAACGTGCCGAGCTTCTTGTTGTAGGCCGCCATCTCGCGCTCGCCCTGGAACACCTGGATCAGCACCGACGGCTGGTTGTCGTCGGCCGTGGTGAAGATCTCCGAGCGCTTGGTCGGGATGGTGGTGTTGCGCTCGATGAGCTTGGTCATGATCCCGCCCTTGGTCTCGATGCCCAGGCTCAGCGGGGTCACATCCAGGAGCAGGACGTCCTTGACCTCGCCCTTGAGCACGCCCGCCTGCAGGGAGGCACCGAGCGCCACGACCTCGTCGGGGTTGACGCTCTTGTTGGGCTCCTTGCCGTTGGTCAGCTCGCGCACGACCTCGGACACGGCCGGCATGCGGGTCGAGCCGCCGACCATGACGATCTGGTCGATGTCGGCCACGGAGATGCCGGCGTCCTTGATGACGGTGGCGAACGGCGCCTTGGTGCGGTTGAGCAGGTCCGCGGTGAGCTCCTCGAACTTGGCCCGGCTCAGGGTCTCGTCGAGGTGCATCGGCCCGTCGGCGCCGGCGGTGATGTAGGGCAGGTTGATGCCGGTCTGCATGGAGCTCGACAGCTCGATCTTGGCCTTCTCGGCAGCCTCGCGCAGGCGCTGGCTGGCCATCTTGTCCTTGCTCAGGTCGATGCCGTGCGCGTTCTTGAACTGCGACACCAGCCAGTCGACGACGCGCTGGTCCCAGTCGTCGCCACCGAGGTGGTTGTCACCGGAGGTCGCCTTGACCTCCACGACACCGTCGCCGATCTCCAGCAGGGACACGTCGAACGTGCCACCGCCGAGGTCGAACACGAGGATCCGCTGCTCCTGGTCGGCCTTGTCCAGGCCGTAGGCCAGCGCGGCGGCGGTGGGCTCGTTGATGATCCGCGAGACGTTGAGGCCCGCGATCTCGCCGGCCTCCTTGGTGGCCTGGCGCTGGGCGTCGTTGAAGTACGCCGGGACGGTGATGACCGCATCGGTCACCGCCTCGCCGAGGTAGGCCTCCGCGTCACGCTTGAGCTTGCCCAGCACACGGGCGCTGATCTCCTGGGGGGTGAAGCCCTTGTCGTCGATCGTGACCTTGAAGGTCCCGTCGCCCATGTGACGCTTGATCGAGCGGATGGTGCGGTCCGGGTTGGTGACGGCCTGGCGCTTGGCGACCTCGCCGACGAGGACCTCGCCGTTCTTGGCGAAGGCGACGACCGAGGGGGTCGTCCGCGCGCCCTCGGCGTTCGCGATGACGACGGGCTCGCCGGCCTCGAGGACGGCGACGCAGGAGTTGGTGGTACCGAGGTCGATGCCGACAGCACGACTCATGGAGGGTGGTTCCTTTCCGTTCGGATGCCCAACGGCGACGCCGTCGGGCGCGTTATGACACGATCTATCGTCCCTGAACTCGAACTTCATGTCAAGCCCACACTCACGTTACTTGAGTCGTATCGACTCAAGTCCACATGGGCGACCCCCGCACCCGGTCGACAGGAGCGGCCCGCCGATCCGAGAGGCTGATCGACGGGACCGCAACACCGCCCGGATTGCCCACGCCTGGGGCGAATCGACTATGTTACCGATCGGTAGGGTCCCACCCTCGGGGCTGCTGCGAACTGGGGCGAGAATTGGCCGGACGGGGCACCCCTGGCCAGGAGGTTGGCGGACATGGATTCGATGATGCTGATCCGGGCAACGGTCGGTCTGATCATCATTGTGGTGGCCGGGTTCCTGGCCCTGAAGCGCGCATGGTTCCTGCAGGGGCTGATCCGCTCGGGGCAACCTGCGGTGGGCCGCACCGATCAGGTCGGTGCCCGGGTGCAGGTCGAGGCCACCGAGGTCCTCGGCCAGAAGAAGCTGCTCAAGTGGTCGGTGCCCGGCATCGCCCACGTGTTCGTCTTCTTCGGGTTCCTGATCCTGACCCTCACGGTCGTCGAGGCGTTCGGGGAGCTGTTCATCGCCGACTTCGCGTTCCCGATCATCGGCACCTGGCCGGTCGTGCGCTTCCTCGAGGACCTCTTCGCGGTCCTGGTGCTGGTCGGGATCCTGGTCTTCGCCGCGATCCGGTTCCGCAACAACCCCGCGAAGGAGGGTCGCTGGTCGCGGTTCTTCGGCTCCCACACGTCCGGCGCGTGGCTCGTGCTGTTCATGATCTTCATGGTCGTGGCGACACTGCTGTTCTACCGGGGCGCCAAGATCAACGCTGAGGGCCCCGAGGGCATGGACGGCGCGTTCGCCTCGCACGCGGTGGCCACCGTGCTCGAGCCGCTCGGCGAGACCGCCAACGAGTGGCTGCTGACGCTCGGGCTCTGGGCCCACGTCGCGGTCATCCTGGGCTTCCTGCTGATCGTGCTGCACAGCAAGCACCTGCACATCTTCGCCGCCCCGATCAACGTCTACTTCTCGCGGCGCCCCGACGGGCTCGGACCGCTGCTGGAGATGTACTCGGGCACCGAGAAGATCGACTTCGAGGACCCCGCCGACGACGCCGTGTTCGGCCGTGGCCGGATCGAGGACTTCACCTGGAAGGGTCTGCTGGACATGGCGACCTGCACCGAGTGCGGTCGCTGCCAGAGCCAGTGCCCGGCGTGGAACACCGAGAA
This sequence comes from uncultured Actinomycetes bacterium, assembly GCA_963747335.1. Lineage (GTDB taxonomy): Bacteria > Actinomycetota > Actinomycetes > S36-B12 > CAIYMF01 > Prado023. The sequence goes on from CAVVEV010000012.1 coordinate 572,269, forward strand.
GCCGCTGAGCCCGAAGCTCATGATCATGAACCTGCGTGACCACGCCTTCGTCAAGGCGCCGTACATCAAGGCCACCCAGGCCAAGCTCGACGGGAAGAACGTGGAGTTCGGCGAGGTGGACGCCGACGTGCTGGCCACCATGCCGGCGAGGGTCCAGGCCGAGGTCGAGCGCCCGCTGATCGGCGAGCGCGACTTCGACCCGCACCGCGACACCGACGGCTACGACGCCGCCGGGCATCGCTCGCACGAGGGCCCGGTCATCGACGTCGACGCCCTGTGGTCGTGCACCACGTGCGGCGCGTGCGTCAACCAGTGCCCCGTGGACATCGAGCACATCGACCACTTCATCGACATGCGCCGCCACCAGGTGATGATCGCCACCGAGTTCCCCAACGAGCTCAACAGCCTGTTCAAGAACCTGGAGAACAAGGGCAACCCGTGGGGCATGAACGCCTCGAAGCGCAACGACTGGATCAGCGAGGTCGACTTCGAGGTCCCGGTGTTCGGGATGGAGGGCGAGGACGAGATCCCCGCCGACGTCGAGTACCTGTTCTGGGTCGGCTGCGCCGGGGCCTACGAGGACCGGGCGAAGCAGACCACCAAGGACGTCGCCGAGCTGCTCAACGTCGCGGGCGTGAAGTACATGGTCCTCGGCGAGGGCGAGACCTGCACCGGTGACCCGGCCCGTCGCGCGGGCAACGAGTTCCTGTTCCAGATGCAGGCGATGCAGAACGTCGAGGTGCTCAACGAGGTCAAGGCCAAGCGCATCGTCGTGACCTGCCCGCACTGCATGAACACGATCGGCCGCGAGTACCCGCAGCTGGGCGGCGACTACGAGGTCGTGCACCACAGCCAGCTGCTGGCCACGCTGCTGCGCGACGGCCGGCTCAAGCCCCTGACTCCGATCGACTCGACGGTCACCTACCACGACCCGTGCTACCTGGGCCGGCACAACAAGGTCTACGTGCCGCCCCGCGAGCTGGTCGCCTCGGTGCCCGGCGTGAAGCTGGTGGAGATGGAGCGCACCACCGACAAGTCCTTCTGCTGCGGCGCCGGTGGCGCGCAGATGTGGATGGAGGAGCGCCTGGGCACCCGCGTGAACCAGAACCGCGCCGACGAGGCGATCGGGACCGGCGCGGACAAGATCGCCGTGGCCTGCCCGTTCTGCTCGGTCATGCTCCACGACGGCGTCACCGTGCGGGCGCAGGAGGCCGGCGAGGACGCCACTCCGGTGGAGGTCATCGACGTCGCGTCGCTGCTGCTGGGCTCGGTGAGGGCCCCGGAGCCCAGCGCCTGACGGAACAGCCGTGTCCCCGACGCGCGGACGTCGACAGGACGGCTCGGACGGCACCATGAGGGGCAGGGCGTATGAGTGATCAGATCGATGCCGATCGCGCGGAGCACGCGAACGTCGCCCGGGTGCGGGCCGCCGCGGGCGCGCTCGGCCTGGCGATCGACGTGCGCCGGTTCCCCGAAGGCACGAGGACGGCACAGGACGCCGCAGCGGCCATCGGCTGCCCCGTCGGAGCCATCGTCAAGAGCCTGATCTTCACCGTGGACGGGGAAGTCGTCCTGGCGCTCGTGAGTGGGGCCAATCAACTCGATGAGGCCAAGCTCGCGGCCGCGGCGGGTGGGTCGACGTGCAGGCGGGCGAGCGCCGACGAGGTCCGGGCAGCCACGGGATTCCCGATCGGCGGGGTGCCCCCGATCGGCCTGGCAACACCGGTGCGGGAGTTCCTCGACGACGACCTCCTGGGCCATGACATCGTCTGGGCCGCGGCGGGCACATGGCACGACGTGTTCCCGATCGCACCGACCGACCTCGCGGCCGCGTCCGGGGGCTGGGTGGGGGACCTGCGCCGGTAGGCCTGACCGGCGGCCGCGTGCCAACCCGGCCGGGCAGGACGGCGGGCCGCGGGCGCACTGCCCGGGGCCGGTAGGCGGGCACCCCGGGTCGCGGGCTTGTCGAGCACGCGCTCGGCGGTGGCACGGACGCTCACGGACCGCGCGTCCGGGTGCGGGCTGACACCATGGTCACCATGACACAGGTCGCGGTGGCCGATCCCGGCGCTGGGCTCGCCGGAAGGCGTCGGCGCCTGTCCGGCGTGGACGCGGCTCGTGGGCTGGCGCTCATCGGGATGATGAGCGTGCACCTCTTCCGGATGGAGTACGGACCCGACGCGCCGCTCGCCCGGGAACTCGTCAGCGGCCGATCCGCCGCGCTCTTCGCTGTGCTGGCGGGGGTGGGGATAGCCCTGGCCACCGGCGGCACCCACCCCTGGACGGGGACCCGGCTCAACCGCGGGCGGCGTGCGCTCGCGGCGCGGGCCGCGGTTGTGGCGGCGATCGGCCTGACCCTGGCCGCGGCCGACTCACGGATCCTGGTCATCCTCACCTACTACGGCCTGCTGTTCCTGCTCGCGATCCCCGTCCTGGGGTGGTCAGCCCGACGACTGGCCGTGCTGGCAGCGGTCGCCGCGGTGGCAACGCCCGTGATCAGCCATCTGCTGCGCCGAGGCGAGGACGTCACCATTGCCGCCAACCCGGGCTGGACCGACGCACTCACCGCACCCGCGGACACCCTGCGGGTCCTGCTCCTCACCGGCACCTACCCGGTGCTCACCTGGTCCACCTACCTGTTCGCCGGCATGGCCGTCGGTCGCCTGGCGCTCGCCCGCCCGCGCGTGGCCGGGGCGCTCGTGGCGGTCGGGACGGGGCTCGCCCTCGCCGGATGGGCAGCCGGCCAGGCAACGCTCGATGCCGTCGGGCGGTCGACCGTGGCCGCGGCTCTCCCCCGCGGCGGGGTCCCGGAGGGATACCTCGATGCGATGGGACTGCACTGGTTCTTCGGCACGCCGCCCTCAACGCACTGGTGGTGGCTGGGGATGCGGTTCCCGCACATCGGCACGACCCCTGACCTCGTGCACACCACCGGCACCGCCCTGGTCGTCCTCGGTGTCTGCCTGCTGGTGGTCCCCCGCCTGGGAGTGTGGGCCCGCCCCCTGGTCGCTGCCGGCTCGATGACCCTGACCCTCTACACCCTGCACGTGCTGGCTGACCGAGGGCTCGGAGTCGTCTCCGAGGCTGTGCCCTGGGCCGCCGGCCTGTCCGAGACGACAGTCTGGCTCGGCCATGTCGGCATGGCCCTGCTGCTGGCCACCGCCTGGGGGTCGCCGGCCCGCCGCGGACCGCTGGAGGCGCTGGCTGCCGCTGCCGCCCGGCGGGCCGCCGGGGGCTGGTAGGGCGGGCAGTGGGAGCCGGCGGGCCTGCGCCGCCGGGGTGCCGCCGGTGGGCGTGGGGCGAGACGCGCAGGTTCCCTCACGGTTCCGGGTGCGCCCCACCCCTCGCGGGTCCACCACCGGTGGCGTCCGCCGGACCACCAGAGCCGGGTGCGGCCACGCCGTCCCCATCGAGCCCACGCAGGGACGGCAGCGCGGCAATCAGCAGCGAGACGACGACCAGCAGGGCACCGATGATCGCGTACACCACTTGCACGCCCCACTCCTCGACCGCGATCCCGGCCAGCAGCAGCCCGATCGGCGGGGCCGCGTAGAACACGGCGGTCTGCACGCCGTACACCCGGCCCTGGACGTGCGCGGGCACCCGGGTCTGCACCAGGGAGTTCAGCAGCGGGTTCATCGGACCCCACCCGAGGCCGAGAAGGAATCCGGCGGTGACGAAGACCGGCAGCGGTGGCAGGAACGCCATGGGGATGATCGCGATGGTCACCGAGACCATGACCATCACCGCGATCTGGTGCTTAGTCAGCCTCGCCGACAGCCAGCCGTACGAGAACGAGCCGACCATGCCGCCGGCAGCGAGCATCGTGAGCGTCAGCCCGTAGCCGCCCGGCTGGTCGAGGTCCTGGAAGTGCACGGGCATGAGGATCGCCTCGGTCGGGATGTACACCATGGCCAGCACCGCGATCGCCAGGGTGAGGATGCGCATCGGCCGATCCCGCCAGAGGATGCCCGCCCCGCGCAGGGTGGAGGCCCAGAACGGCTCGTGCTCCTCCCCCGTCTCACGACGGGACTCCCCGATCGCCTCGGTCACTCGGATCCCCGCGACGGCCACGATCGCCAGGACGAAGGAGGCAGCAGTCACCCAGAACGAGCCGATCGCCCCGATGGTGCTGATGCCCAAGGCAGCCAGGGCGGGCCCGATCACCCACCCGGCGGCGAACACGCCCTCGTGCACCCCGTTGATCCGGTCGATGTAGTACCGCCCGGCGTGGGCCACATCCGGGATCAGCGACTTGCGCGCGGTGTACCCGGCCGGATCGAACGTGGCGCCGAGAACCGCCAGCGCCAGGATCATGCCGAGCCCCAGAACGCCGGCCCGTTCAGCCAGTGGGAACAGGCTGACGGAGATCGCCGAGAACGCATCGGAGGCCATGGACACCCGGCGCCGACCCATGCGGTCGACCAGGGCGCCGACGAACGGGGACACCAGGATCCCCGGGAGGCCAGCCGCGGCCGCGACCAGCCCGGCATCGGCCGCGGAGCCGGTCTGCTGCAGGACGAGCCACGGCACCAGGACGGCCACCATCGAGTTGGCCACGCCGCCCAGCATGTTGGCGACCTGCAGCAGGACGACGGGAGTGCGGCGGGCAGGCACGGGGATCCTCGGGTAGGGGGCTGGGAGCCCAGCCTACGCAGCGTCCGTGGTGGCCCCGAATGCGATGACGCGCGTGTGCCGTCAGCCGCTACAGCCCGAGGTCCTCATCACCCCCGTCGCCGTCGGTGCCGCCATCGGTGGGGATCCCCGCACCCGACGTGGGGGAGTCCGCGGCAGCCGGGATCGGCCAGACCACCGACGGGCCCGAGCCGGTAGAGCGTGAGGTTCCCGGCCGACGACGTGAACAGCTCCTCCCACCCCGGTCCGGGCAGTGGTCCGAACGCCTCGGCCACGGGCTGCAGCGCGCGCCTGCAGTGCCAGCAGGTGCGGTCCTCGGCGCTGTAGATCACGACGTACTCCCCCGGCTGGGGGTAGGCGGAAGCCGAGTCCGGTGGGAACCTGACGAGTCGGTTCAGCGAGCGGAAGCTGCCCGCCTCCCAGCGTGGGTCGCCGAAGGCGCCGTCCTGGTACGCGGGCAGCACCCTCTGGGTTCCCCAGTCTGCCCAGACCCTGGCACCCGCCAGCGCCGCACCCTGCGAGGAGAGGTGCGTGCGCAGCTCGACCAGGGCGTCTCCACCGTTCGGGGCGAAGCCGGGGTAGGACGTGGCGAAACGGCACGCCGGGGACCACGACGCCCAGTGCCAGCAGCGCACCCGCCACACCCGCCGCCACCCGCCAGGGACCACGCGAACTGCGGATGACGATCACCATCGTGCCCACGGCAGCCAGCATCAGCGGGATGATGAACGACAGCCAGTACCGCGCCACATCGAGACGCACAGACGGGTGTCCCGGGTCGAGCGGGCCCGCCCTGGACCCACAGCAGTGCGACGGTCAGCATCCCCCACGCCCAGATCCTGCCCAGCTGTGCGCGGAACACGATCCCACCCACCGCTCCCACGGCCAGGCAGGCCAGGAGCGCCGGCCCACCGGAGAGCTCGAGGATCGATCGGGGGAGGATCGACATGTACCACCACCGGGACTGCCCGACGTACCCGGCGTCCGAGGTGACCTCCGACTCGGAGATGTCGGCCCCCAGGATGATCCGGAACTTCAGGAACGGATCGTCGTAGACGATGGCGCACAGCGCCATGTCCAGCACCAGCCACGCCAGCGCCGGTGGGGCGAACCAGGCCAGGGTCAGCAGTGGGCGGCCGATCCGCCACAGCACCCAGCCGATCACCGGCCACGCGAAGATCGCCGTCTCGCGGACCTCGAAGCTCCATCCCGTGACGAAGCCGCACGCCACGAGCAGGGCGGGCACCCGCCAGCCCCAACGCCCGGCCGGCGGCCTGGGCGTCCTTGGCGGCGTCCGAGGCCAGGGTCGCCAGGAGCAGTGCCAGGCCGATCAGGGTGGTCGCGGTCAGGTCGGTGTAGCCACGGGTCAGGTTGACGAAGACCAGGGGCGTCCCGAGGGCGAAGGCCGCTGCCAGCACGCCCGTCGACCTCGACACGTACCGGGTCCCCAGCAGGTACAGGACTGCTGCCAGGACGCCCGTGCTCAGCAGCGGCACCACGTAGTAGGTCGCGGTCGCATCACCCCACAGCCGCGCGAACGGGATGATCGGGAGCAGGAAGCCCCAGCGCGACAGGCCCGAGGGCCGCCACGTGCCGTCAGGGAACGCCAGCGCCCCCTGCACGTAGTGCCACGGATCGGTCGGGACGAGTGCCGAACGGAAGGCCAGGGCGACGATCATCGCGGCGACCGCCACCAGCCCAGCCCACGCCAGGTCGCGCACGCTGGATGCGTCCGGCCCCACTCGAGCGATCTCACAACCGCGGCTCCGCCCAGCTCCAGTAGCGGGCGAGCACCCGACTCACGGCTGCCGGGACTCCCGGCCCCAGGCCTGGGGGCGGGTCGAGGGGCCCGCGAAGCAGCCGCGCCAGCTCACGATCCGGGACCCTGCGCGCCGCCTGGATGCCGCGCCGCCGATCAGTCAGCGACCTGCGATGCGCCACCAACCAGCGCCAGCCGTCGACCTTGTCGCGGGCCCACCCGTCGCGCACGGCCACCAGCAGGACGCCGCCTTCGACGACCAGGGCCGGAAGTGCCATGAAGCGGCGGGTCCGACGCTCGGGCAGCAGGATCAGGTTCATGAGCCGGTTGCGCTCGAGCAGGTAGAACTTCGCGGAGTTCCTGGCGAAGTCGTAGTGATGGAGCACGACTGCCTCCGGCTCGTGCACCACCCGGTAGCCCGCCTGCCAGGCGCGCAGCGACAGGTACACGTCCTCGCAGTAGGCGACGTAGTCGGCGTCGAACCCGCCCAGGGAGTCCCACACCTCCCTGCGCACCGCGAACGTCACGCCCGTGATGGAGGCGACCTCGGTCAGCGTGCGCGTGGTCCGCAGCCGGCTCACCGAGCCCTCCGACCCAGGAGAACATCAGGTAGTGCACCGGGTTGCCGACGGTGTTGAGCACCTCGGGATCGTCGGCGAGCCGGACGTTCGCGCACGCCAGTCCGACGCCCGGCTCAGCCACGCGCCCGACCAGAGCGGCCAGCGTCCCGGGGCGCACGAGGGCGTCGGAGTTGACGAAGACCAGGACGTCACCCCGTGCGTGGTGCGCGGCGTAGTTGCAGCCCCCGGCGTAGCCGAGGTTGCCTCCCGGGGAGAGCACCCGGACCCCGGGCAGCCCGCGCACGGCCTCCACGGACCCATGCGCTGCGTCGTTGTCCACGACCACGATGTCCTCGGCGCCGTCGGCCACGAGGGCCGCGACGCACTGCTCGAGCGTGGGCTCCGCGCCGTGGGCCAGGACGATCGCTGAAGCCCGCACAGCCTCACCCTAGCCGCCGGAGGACCCCATCGGGTCCGACCTGCCGAGAGGTCCCGAGGGTTACCATGGGGCCTCCAGACAAGCCGTTCCGAGTCGCAGTGGGGGTGGGCGATGCACAGGAGGGGATGGCTCGCCCTGATCCTTCTGGCCCCCTTGGCCCTGATCTCGCTCGGCACCCAGGTGGCGGCGATGACCGGCCTCGCGGGCGCCGCACAGGCAGCCCTCGCCGGGCGGGCCCGCGACAGCGCCGGGCTCGAACGCGGTCTCGCGACGATCCGCGCGGGCGCCGACATCCTCGACCGCACCTGGTCCTCGCCTGCTGCCCGCGTCCTCGAGTACAACCCGATGACCCTGGGCGCGATGGACGACCTCCGCGGCTCTGTGCACGCACTGGCCGTCGGGACGACCGCGCTGGATCCGCTGGCAGAGATCGGCGATGAAGGCTGTCGGTTTCGACGGTGAGCCCCCCGATCGTCAGCGGGAGCACCATCGATCCGCTGAAGGCCGAGGAGCTGGCCGGGCCGGTCACGGCGGTCCATCAGGCGCTGGCCGCGACCGGGGCAGCCCTGGCCGTGGTCGAGGGGTCCGGCCTGCTGGGGCGGCCGATCGGCGCGGTCGCCGACTCCGCGGCCGGGACTGTCGCGGACATGACCCAGCTGGCCGGCGCTGCGGAGATCGCGATGCCGGACGTCGCCGAGGCCCTGGGTTCCCAGGAGCCCAAGCGCTACCTCGTCGCGGCCCTCAACGACGCCGAGGCGTTCGGCTCCGGGGGCGCACCGCTGTCGGCGTTCGTGGTCCAGGCGGACAAGGGGTCCCTGTCGGTCCCGATCTCCGGACAGCTGGAGTCGAAGCTGTCACCCAACAACCCGCCGATCGAGTGGGAGCACGAGGGCGGCCCTCCGTGGTACCGGGAGGGCAAGCGCTACCCGTTCGTGAACTCCAACTTCCACCCCGACTTCCGCACCGCCTCGGTGGACATGCGTCGGGCGTGGGCCGCGCTGGGATACCCCGAGGTCGACGGGGTGGTCACGGTGGACATGAGCGCCCTGGCCTCGATCCTGGCGTGGACCGGGGCCGTCGAGTCCCCCGGATTCGGCGAGATCAGCGCCGAGACACTCGTGCGCACCGTGCTGGTGGACGCCTACCGGCAGTTCAACAGCCCCGAGGGCGTGATCGAGCGGCATGCCCGCAACGAGGAGCTGACCAAGGCGCTTCTGAAGCACCTGACCCAGCCGCTGAACCTCGTGTCGGCGGTCCGCGGCACCATGGACGCAATCCCCCCGCGGCACATCCAGGCGTCGTTCGATGCCCCCGCCCTGCAGGACGCTGTCGACGAGCTCGCGGCGGGCGGGGCGCTGACTCGTGGGGCGGGCGACCTGATCGCGGTGCACTCCCAGAGCGCCCCCAACAAGCTGTCGGTGTTCCAGGACCGGCGAATCACCCAGGAGGTCCAGCTGACCGACTCGGGCGGCGCCAGGGTCCGCCGCACCGTCTCGTTCACCAACGCCGTGCCCGAGGGGCTGGAGGGGGACCCCACGACCTACGCCGGCTACCTCGCCCTGCGCGCCCGCATGCGTGTGGCCTACCGACTTCCGCTGACGGCCACCGAGACCCGGATCACCACCGGGAACTCCGTCTCCCTGGTCCCCATGGCGCGGACGGGCCCGTTCCCGGACGACCAGGGCGGACAGGTCGCTCTGGCAGGGCCACGAGACCGATCCCGGTGACACCACCACGGTGGTCATGGAGTACGAGCTCCCGGCCGGCACCTTCGCGCCCGGGACCTACGACGTCCACGCCGACCCCCAGGCCCTGGTCCATCCCGGCAGAGCTGACCGTCACGGTCGTGCCCGCACCGGGGTCCACCCTTCCCGCAACCGCCGGATGGACGGAGGCCGGCGCCGGCCTCCAGTGGTCGGGCGCCCTGGACCGACCCCTGCACCTGAGCATCGGCTGATGCGGATCGCCCTGATCGGGACCCGGGGGGTGCCCGCGCGGTACGGCGGCTTCGAGACCGCCGCGGAGGAGGTCGGGCGACGCCTGGTGGAGCGTGGCCACGACGTCGTCGTCTACTGCCGCAACCCGGGCCAGACCCAGACCGAGTACCTGGGCATGCGCCTGGTCAACCTGCCTGCAGTCCGCCAGCGCGCGGCTGAGACGCTGAGCCACACGATGCTGTCCGTCGGGCACACGATCCTGCGGGCCCACCCGGACGTCGCGTTCGTCTTCAACGCGGCCAACGCACCTCTGCTCCCAGCGCTTCGTGCGGCCCGGATCCCCGTGGCCGTGCACGTCGACGGGCTGGAGTGGAAGCGCGCCAAGTGGGGGGCGCGGGCCTCGGGCTACTACCGCTGGGCGGAGGCGCGCAGCACCCGGTGGGCGGACGCCGTCATCGCCGATGCCCATGGGATCGCCGACCACCTGCGCGATGCGCACGGGGTCCACGCGCACTACATCGCCTACGGCGCCCCGATCGTGACGCCGCCGGCAACCCGCCTGGCCGAGGTCGGGGTCTCCGCACGGCAGTACCACCTCGTCGTCGCGCGCTTCGAGCCCGAGAACCACGTCCAGGAGATCGTCGCCGGCTACGTGGCCTCAAGTGCGCAGATGCCGCTGATGGTCGTCGGCGACGCCCCCTACGCCGATGCCTACCGGGATCGGGTGCGCACGACGGCCGGCAGGCGACCCCCGCGTCCGGTTCCTGGGCAGCCTCTGGGACTCCGAGCTGCTGGACGCCCTCTACGCGCACGCCACCACCTACGTGCACGGGCACAGCGTCGGCGGGACCAACCCCTCCCTCCTGCGCGCCCTGGGGGCCGGCGCCCCGGTCAGCGCCTACGACGTGGTGTTCAACCGCGAGGTGGCTGCGGGTGCGGGCGCGTACTTCACGACACCCGCGGAGGTGGCCGCGCTGTTCGAGGCGGCCGAGGCTGACCCGGCCGCAGCACGCGCACGCGGATCAGCGGGCCAGTCCGACGTGGCCAACCGGTACCGGTGGTCGGAGGTGGCCGACGCCTACGAGGGCCTCGCGCGCGAGCTGCTCAGTACGCGCCGTGGCCGGTGATGACCGCCTTGGCGGTCTTGGCCAGGATGACGACGTCGAGCGCGATCGACCAGGTCTCGATGTAGTGCAGGTCCATGCGCATGCGGTCGTCCCACGAGACCTCCTTGCGCCCGGAGATCTGCCACAGGCCGGTCATGCCAGGTTTCGTGAGGTGGCGCCGGTGCTCGGCGTCCCCAAGGAGGGCCAGCTCGTCGGGAAGCATGGGGCGGGGACCGACCAGGGACATCGACCCGCTGATGACGTTGAACAGCTGGGGCAGCTCGTCCATGCTCCAGCGGCGCAGCACCCGGCCAACGCGGGTGACCCGCGGGTCGTCCCGATACCGGTCAGCGACATCGTCGTCGAGGTCGCCGATCACGTCCTCGCGGATGGAGTCGGCGCCCACGTGCATCGTGCGGAACTTGATGCACCGGAACACCTCACCGGACCGCCCGATGCGGTCGCTGATGTAGAGCGCGCGGCCCAGGGAGTCGAACTTGATGGCGATGCCGATGAGCAGGTAGACCGGTGCCAGGAGCACCACCAGCGGAACCGCGACGAGCAGGTCGACGATCCGCTTGAGGGTGCGCTTCGGGCCAGTGAGGCTCGGCTCGTCGAGGTGGATCAGGGGCAGGCCGGCAGCAGGGCGCACCGACATGCGGGGGCCGGCAACGTCGGACAGGACCGGGGAGACCAGGAGGTCGATCCGAGGGCCCTCGAGTCGCCACGCGAGGCGGCGCAGGAGCGCGGGGTCGACGGCCGTCGACTCGGCCACCGCCACCGCATGCACGTTGTGGGCATCGATCCAGTCCATGACGTCGTCCAGCCAGGCGTCCACGACATGGTCGCGTGCATCCGGTCGCGGGTCGATGGCAGCCACACGCGGGGGCTGGACAGTGCCGACCACCTTGAACCCGGCCACCGCGTCGGTCGCGAACGACGCGGACAGCGCGGCGCTGCGCAGCCGATCACCCACGATCAACGTGCTCTGCTGGAACCTGCCCTCGAGCCGCTGGCGCCCCAGCCAGACGCGCAGCAACCACCGTCCCAGCAGGACCAGCATGGTGCCGATCAGCAGGGACGGCAGGACCAGTCGCAGGGGTGGGGCCGCCTTGGCGACGTAGGAGGCGATGGCGATCGCGGCCAGCATGGTCACGCCCGCGTTCACGACCCGCTTGAACTCCTCGTTGCCCACGCCCAGGAAGCGCGCCTCGTAGCCGCCGCGCAGGAGGATCAGGAACAGCCACCACACGACCATCGCGGCGCCGGTCAACGGGGTCGCGACCTGGTCGAGCAGGTACCCGGAGTTGATCATCACGGCGATGTACAGGCTGATGCTCGTGCCCAGGATCCCCAGGTCGAGCAGGAAGGCCCGAAGTGCCACGGAGAACATGGGGTCGACCTCGGCGCGGCTGCGCGCCTCGGGGCGCTCCACCACGGTGGCAACGCGCTCACGCCTGTCGGCGGATTCCTCCCCGGCGACGCGAAGCACCCGGGGCTGCGGCTCCCCAGCGCGGGCTTCTCGCCCTGACGTGCTGCCTGCCATCTCCCCTCCCACCAGCGTAGACGGCCCAGCAACTGACGACACTAGACACCTGCGGCCCCGATTCCAAGCCCACCAGCTGCTCGAGACCGGTCGAGTTCCGGTGGGCAGGTGGGTGGACATGGGTATCCTGCACCCCTGATGAGGGAGGACCAATGCCCGTTTCCCGCCGTTTTGCGCTGTGCGCTGCCCTTGGCCTGGCCACCGCGCTGATGGCCGCCTGCACGTCGTCCTCCTCGACGCCGGCAGACCCCACCGCCCCAGCAGGGGACGCGGCGACCGCCGCGCATCGATCCCGGCCGGTGAGCCCGTCGCACGGGAGCTCTTCGGCACCCATGTGGGCAACCTCGCATCCGGCGCCGAGCCCCTGCCGCCGGCAGCCGGTGCGATCCGCCTGTGGGACTCGGGTGTGACCTGGCGCCAGCTGGAACCGGTGCAGGGCGAGATCGACTGGACCGCCCTGGACTCCGTCGTCGCCCAGGCCGAGAAGATCGGTGTCGCCGACATCCAGTGGGTGCACGGCAGCCCGCCGCAGTGGGCCGCCCTGGACCCCGAGGCACCCGGGCATCTATGGCCCCGGGACCTCCTCAGCGCCGGACCAGGAGGCCTACCTGGAGCTTCCTGCGCCAGGTCGCGGAGCGCTACAAGGGCCGGATCACCTCGTACCAGGTGTGGAACGAGGCGAACATCAAGATCTTCTACCGCGGGAAGCCCGACTACCTCGCCGAGCTGACGCTGCGCGCCAAGGAGGTCCTCGACGAGGTCGACCCCGATGCCCTGCTCGTGGGGGCCAGCACGACGGTCCGCGCCGCTGGGCCGGTGAAGCCCTGGTACGGCAAGTACTCGGCGGCCCTCGCCGAGCGCGGGTGGCCGGTCGATGCCATGGCGGTCCACCTCTACCCGCTGGCCGACCAGGGGGCTGGCACCCGTGCGGAGTACCTGCAGGCTCATGCGCACCTGGCTGGCCGAGCGTGGCTGGACCGGCCAGCTCTGGGACACCGAGATCAACTACGGCGACCGCCGCGACTTCGCCAAGGAGAAGGTGACCGTGCCGCAGGCGCGCGCCGCCGGCTGGGTGGCCCGCACCTACATCGACTCCCTCGCCCTCGGGATGGACCGCGTGTACTGGTACTCGTGGAACGACCACATCCTCGGCATCGACCAGGTGGATGCGCAGACCGGCGAGATCCTGCCCGCGGGCCAGGCCTACCTGACGGTGCAGGAGTGGTTCGACGGCGCGTACTGGCAGGGCTGCACCGGCGAGCTCATGGAGCCGACAGGGGAGGAAGGGGCGTTGACGACCTGCGAGCTGGCCACCGGGGACGGGTTGCCCGCGCTGATCCTGTTCAGCCACACGGGGCCGGCGACCGTCCCGATGCCCGAGGGTGCGGCACAGGTCTGTCGGCTCGACGGGACCTGCGAGCCCGCATCGGGGGATTCGCTGACGGTGACGACCGACCCGATCCTGGTGCGGCTCTCGGGGTGAGACCGGGCGTTTCACGGGTGCGTTCAGACCGAGCCCCGCAATGGCGCCGTAAGGGCTCGCTAAGTGGCGACGCGTTGCTCCAGGGAGTTGACTGGCGGCGCCCGCAGAGGCACTGTGAACCCATTCCTGATTCCGATTTGGGGGGGGTCCCATGCGCAGGCTGTCCACGTTCCTCGTGCCGTCGGTGGCTGCCGGCCTTCTGGCGGCGACCATGCCGGCCGGCGCCGCCAGCGCGGCACCGATCGTCCAGCCCGAGCTGTTCGGCCAGCACGTGGCCGGCATCGCCTCTGGCGCCCCACAAGCCCTCGCGGGCTCGGTCGGGGCGATCCGGCTCTGGGACTGCCGGCCTCACCTGGCGCGAGCTCGCAGCCCACGGAGAACGGCCCCATCGACATCGCACGGCTGCAGACGGCGGTGAAGAACGCCCAGGGCCTGGGGGCCAGCGAGATCATGTTCACGCTCGGTTCGACGCCGCAGTGGGCCGCCAACGCCTCCTCGCTCACCGCCGCGAACTCACGGCTCGCCCTGTACGGCCCCGGCTCCAACAGCCATCCGGATGAGGACGCCTTCCTCGCCTTCCTGACCACGGTGGCACGCGACGTGCGCGGGATCACGTCGTTCCAGATGTGGAACGAGGCCAACCTCAAGGACTTCTACCTCGGCACACCCGCCCAGATGGCACAGCTGACCAAGGAGGGCGAAGCGTGGCTATTCGCAACGCGGGCTCGGGCGCCAAGCTCGTGGCCGCGAGCACGACGGTCGCGCGCCGCCGGCCCGGTGGGCAAGTTCGGCAAGGCCTACGGCGCAGCGATGAAGAAGGCCGGGGCCTGGAAGTCCGTCGACGCAGTGTCCGCCCACTTCTACCCGCCGGCCACGTACGGCCCAGCGACGCGGGCGGCGTACATCAAGAAGGTCAAGACGTACTACAAGAAGTACGGCGCCGGGAAGAAGCCGCTGTGGGACACCGAGATGAACTACGGCGACAGGCGCGCCTACATGAAGACGAAGAAGGTGTACGCCGGTTCCACTGCAGCCACCTACGTCGCGCGCACCTTCCTCGATGCCCAGCGCTACGGCGTCAAGCGGGTGTTCTGGTACGGCTGGGACATCAATGTGCTCGGCACGGACATGACTGTTCCGGGTTCCGCCGGAACAGTCACCGACGGCGGGACGGCCTACAAGGAGATCCGCAACTGGATGGTCGGCAAGTCCTGGTACGGATGCAAGACCAAGTCCACGATCACGACCTGCACCCTCCGCGGCGGTGGCACCAAGTACACGATCCGCTACGCGTCCAAGGCGAAGACGCTGAAGCTGCCCAAGGGCGCGACGGGATACAAGAAGCTGCTCGATGCGAGTCCGACACAGGCGACAGCCGGATCCAGGATCAGCCTGACCCCTCAGCCGGTCCTGATCATCGGCGGCTGAGCCGACCACGGCGCCACAGGGCCCCGGATCCCGGACGGGGACCGGGGCCCTGGCACGTGCTGGCTGACCCCGTCGATTGGGTGAGTCGTGGGCCGCGCAGGCCCGTGACATCCTCAGCGGATGCCCTCGACGCTCGTGGATCGCGTGCGCGGCTCGGTGCTGGGCGTCCGGAACTTCCGGCGGTTGTGGATCGCCCAGGCCATCTCCACGGTCGGCGACCAGATCTTCCCGATCGCCGCCACGATCGCGGTGCTCAACGCCGGGGGAACGGCCGCCCAGCTCGGCCTGATCCTCGGCGCCCGATGGCTGGCGATCGTTGTCTTCGCGCTCGTCGGCGGGGTCTGGGCCGACCGGATCTCCCGCCGCGCCGTGATGATCGCCGCCGACGTCTTCCGCGCGGTGATCGTCGGGGCGATCGCGCTGTGGCCCGACGGCGCACCCCTGGCGGTGCTTGCCGTGGCGGTGTTCGCCGTGGGTGCCGGCGAGGCGTTCTTCCGGCCCGCTGAGACGGCGCTGATCCCCAGCCTGCTTCCGGCCGAACGGCTCCCACAGGCCAACGGGCTGGTCTCCATCAGCTACCGGACGGCCGCCGTCGTGGGGCCTGGGCTCGGCGGGCTGCTCGTCGTCGGCCTGGGGTCGACCCAGCTGGCGTTCGGCGTCAATGCGCTCGCGTTCCTGATGAGCATGGCGTTCCTGCTCGGCGTCCGCGAGCCCGCTCTGCCCACCCGCGACGGCGCCGCTCGGAACCAGCTTCACCCGCGACGTCCGTGAGGGCCTGGCCGAGGTGCGTCGCCACCGCTGGGTGGCCGGCACCCTCGTGGCCGCATCCCTGCTCCTGCTGCTGGCCGTCGCCCCACTCACGGTCCTGCTGCCCATCATCGGCCGCGAGGAGTACGGCACGGACACCGTGTTCGCGGTCTCTCAGGTCTGCTTCTCACTCGGGGGCCTGGCGGGGGCCCTCTTCGCCATGACCTACCGGCCGCAGGAACGTGGGGTCGTTCAGTTGGCTTATCTCCCTGGCCTACCTCGGCATCCCGCTCGCACTCCTGGTCGGCACGCCGTCGTGGGTGCTGTTCGTCGCCTACGCGGTCGGCGGGTTCTCGTGGGAGCCGTTCGCGGTGTACTGGGCGTCCGCGCTGCAGACCCAGATCCCGGCGGAGCGGCTTGCCCGGGTCTCGAGCGTCGACTGGATGGCCACGTTCGGGCTGATGCCCCTCGGGCTGGCCCTGACGGGACCGATCGTCGACCGAGTCGGCCAGGACGCGGTGCTGGGGGCAGCGATCGTGAGCATCGTGGTGCTGACCCTCGGCGTGCTGCGGGTCCCTGGCGTGCGGGACTTCCGCGACCCTGACGTCGTTCGGGGCCTGCGCTGACCGGCCCGGGGCGCGACCTACTTCGGGTTCCGCGCGTACTGCGAGGCCATCGGCCCGGACTGCCCCACGTACTTCGAGTTCAGGTCCGCGTGGCCGTAGGGGCGCTCGGCCGGCGCGTCCAGGGCGTGGAAGCTGAGCTGCCCGATCCGCATGCCCGGGCCAGAGCTTGATCGGCAGGGTGGCCACGTTGCTCAGCTCCAGGGTGATCTGCCCGCGCGGCCAGCCCGGGTCCACGAAGCCTGCCGTGGCGTGGATCAGCAGGCCGAGGCGGCCGAGGCTGCTCTTGCCCTCCACGCGCGCGACCAGGTCGTCGGGCAGGCCGATCGCCTCGACCGTGGTGCCAAGGACGAACTCGCCGGGATGCAGGATGAACGCCGTGCCCTCAGGGACGCGGACCCGCTCGTTGAGGTCGGCCGGCTTGTCGTAGGGGTCGATCACCTCGGTGGTGTGGTTGCGGAACACGAGGAACTCCGGGCCGAGCCGGACGTCGACGCTGGCGGGCTGGATCTGGGCGTCCTCGATGGGGTCGATGATCAGGCGGCCCTCGTCGAGCAGGCGTCGGATGGTGCCATCGGAGAGGATCATGGTCCGGATCGTATCGGCGGTGTCGCGGCCCCGGCGCGGAACGTCGCCATGGCGCCTCCCCGGTTTGGGGTCACCGTCCGGCTGGGGCATAATCGGCGGGTCACGATCGGACAGATCGGGCGCCGCGGGTGTAGTTCAATGGTAGAACATCAGCTTCCCAAGCTGACAGTGCGGGTTCGATTCCCGTCACCCGCTCTCGTGACGGAGGCCTCCCGTTGTTCCGGGGGCCTTCGTCGTGAGACACGGGGGAGCCGGAATCGGGAGGAGCTCGCAGGAGGCGAGCCGACGGATCCCGTCACCCGCTCTCGTGGTGGAGGCCCCCCTCGTGGGGGCCTTCGCCGTGAGGGCGGGGGACTTCGGAATCGGGAGGAGGGCCGCGGAGCGGACGCGACGGATCCCGTCACCCGCTCTCATGTCGGGGGCCCCCTCGTGGGGGCCTTCGTCGTGGTCCCACCTCACGGAAGTCCCGGACCTCGTTTCCTGAGAGACTGGCCCCATGAGCCATCCGCACCCAGAACTCGGACCCCCGCCCACGCTGCCCAAGGGAGGGCTGCGGATCGTCCCGCTCGGAGGATTGGGGGAGATCGGGCGGAACATGACGGTGTTCGAGTACGACGGCCGGCTGCTGGTCGTGGACTGTGGCGTGCTCTTCCCCGAGGAGACCCAGCCCGGTGTCGACGTGATCCTGCCGGACTTCACCTGGATCCGTGACCGGCTGGACCAGATCGAGGCGATCGTTCTCACCCACGGCCACGAGGACCACATCGGCGGCGTGCCCTACCTGTTGCGCGAGCGCCCCGACATCCCCGTGGTCGGTTCCCGGCTCACCCTGGCGTTCATCACGTCCAAGCTCAAGGAGCACCGGATCACCCCCGTCACGGTGCAGGTCGCGGAGGGCGATCGCCGTCCGTTCGGCGCCTTCGACTGCGAGTTCGTCGCCGTCAACCACTCCATCCCTGACGGACTGGCGGTCGCGATCCGCACGTCGGCCGGCATGGTCCTGGCCACCGGGGACTTCAAGATGGACCAGTTCCCGCTGGACTCCCGGGTCACCGACCTGCGTGCGTTCGCCCGGCTCGGCGAGGAGGGGGTCGACCTGTTCATGACGGACTCGACCAACGCCGACGTTCCTGGGTTCACCATCTCCGAGCGCGACCTTGCGCCGGCGATCGAGGAGGTGTTCCGCACCGCACCACGGCGGATCATCGTCTCGAGCTTCGCCAGCCACGTCCACCGGATCCAGCAGGTCCTCGACGCCGCCCATCATCACGGCCGCAAGGTCGCGTTCGTGGGCCGTTCCATGGTGCGCAACATGGGCATCGCCCGTGACCTGGGCTACCTGAGCATCCCCGACGGCCTGGTGGTGAACCTCAAGGAGATCAAGAACCTCCCCGACGACCGGATCACGCTGGTCTCCACCGGGTCCCAGGGCGAGCCGATGGCGGCCCTGGCCCGGATGGCCAACCGCGACCACGAGATCCGGATCGGCCCGGGCGACACCGTGCTGCTGGCCAGCTCGCTGATCCCAGGCAACGAGAACGCGATCTACCGGGTGATCAACGCGCTGACCCGGTACGGCGCCAATGTGGTGCACAAGGGCAATGCGAAGGTCCACGTCTCCGGTCACGCCAGCGCCGGGGAACTGGCCTACTGCTACAACATCGTGAAGCCCGGCAACGTCATGCCGATCCACGGGGAGTGGCGCCACATGTCCGAGAACGCGGCGATCGCCATCCGCACGGGCGTCCCGGCAGAGAACGTGGTCATCGCCGAGGACGGCGTCGTCGTGGATCTCGTCGACGGGAGGGCCCGGATCACCGGGAAGGTGCCGGCCGGCTACGTCTACGTCGACGGCATGACTGTGGGAGGGGCCACCGAAGCCTCGCTGAAGGACCGCCGAACGCTGGCCGAGGAGGGCCTGGTCACGATCGTGGCCATCGTCGATGCCGACTCCGGCCGGCTCGCCGAGCCGCCGGACTTCCTCACGCGCGGCCTGGTCAACAGCGAGACCATGTTCGCCGAGGTCGTGCCGCACATCGAGAAGGCGCTGATCAAGGCCGCCGCGGACGGCATCGGCGACCAGCACCAGCTCGAGCAGATCATCCACCGCACGGTCAGCCGCTGGGTGTTCAAGACCTACCGGCGCAACCCGGTGATCATGGCGATCGTCATCGACGCGTAGGACCACAGCCATTTCGTCCGGATCCCGGCGGGTTCCTCCTCGCCGCGACGGACGAACCCGCATTCGGTCCGCGGGATAGCGGACCAACTGTGTGAGGCGGGGACAGGCGGGAGTGGGGCTGGGGGCGCGGTGGCTAGGTGGCCTGGGCTGCGGCTGCGACCTCCTGACCGCCGATCCAGATCCGGCGGGGGAACCAGTCCTCGTCCCACCAGACGAGGTCCGCCAGCGCCCCGGGGACGATCCGGCCGATGTCGGTCCGGTTCAACGAGCGCGCCGCAACCTCCGTGCAGGACGCCAGCACCGTGGCCGGGTCCATGCCCGCCGCGACCATCCGCCGGATCCCCTCGTCGAGCACGATGCCGGCCCCAGCGATCGTGCCGTTCTCCCGACGGCCCAGCCCGAAGTCGTCGTTCTCCACGGGCTGGCCACCGAACATCAGCGGGGTGTGGTTGGGCAGGCCCGCGGTGACGATCGCGTCGGTGACGCCGATGGCCCGACCCGGAGCAGCGGCGAACACGATCTTCACCGCGGCGGGGTCCACGTGCTGGCCGTCGATGATCGTGCCGATGAAGTACCGCTCGTCGGACATGACTGCGCCCGGCACGCCTGGCTCACGGTGGCTGAACGGTCGCTGGGCGTTGAAGATGTGGGTGGTCATTGTGGCCCCGGCATCCGCAGCGGCCCAGACCTGTTCCGCGGAGGCGTCGGAGTGCCCCACCGACACGACGACTCCCTCGGCGACCAGTCGCCGGATGGCGTCGAGGGCGTGGTCGCGCTCAGGGGCGAGCGTGACGGTCAGCAGCATCTGCTTCGTCGCCGGATGTCCGAGGAGGACGTCGAGGGCCACATCGGTGGGATCGAGCATGCACTCGGCACGGTGCGCGCCCTTGCGCGCCTCGGAGATGAACGGACCCTCCAGGTGCACGCCGAGGATCCGGCAGACCGGCGTCCCGTCCGCGGCGTCGCGGGCAGCCTTCGCCCGGCTGAACGCCTCGTTGAGCTCATCGAGGGGGGCGGTGATGATCGTCGGCTCGAGCCCGGTGACTCCGCGTGCGGCCAGCCCTGCGAGCACGTGCTCCCACTGCTCGGGCGTGGCGTCGGCGAAGTCCGCGCCGAAGGAGCCGTTGTTCTGCAGGTCCATGAGTCCGGGGGTGAGCACTCCCGAACCCAGGTCGATGTCAGCCGGGCCGTCCGCGCCCACCGCGGTGATGCGATCCCCCTCGACCGTCACCGTCCGGGGGCCGACGAGCCGTCCGTCCTCGAGCGCCTGGGGACACCTGATCGTGGTCATGGGCGATCCGCTCCTCTGACTGGCTCATGAAGTGCCCCGACCGTACTCCCGGCCACGCCGGGGATTCAGCGCGGAGGACCTCACCTGCCGGCTCGCACCTCGGACTGGCAGGATCCGGACACAGGCGTCCGGATCGGACCAGTCGATGTCCGGATCCGACCGAACCGCGCTCCGTCGACGAACACGACTGCCGTCAGGCCCCGAGCACACCTCGTCCCGCCAACTGATCGAACCGGCTACCACGCCCGGCCAGGACCGCGCCGAGGGCCACCCCGGCGAGGTCGGCCACGACATCCCACGGTTCACCGGAACGGGCGCCGAGCAGTCGGTGCTGGAGGACCTCACTGAGGGGGGCGTGCACGGCCATCAGCCCGATCACCCACCCACGCGGAAGCCCCGCGGCGATCAGCGCCGCGGTCGGCAGGGCGAAGGCCACCAGGTGGACGACCTTGTCCACGGGCAGCCCGCCGGTGTCCACCGCCGGCGCTCGCGGGGCGTAGAGGACTGCGAACTGCAGTGTCACGGCGGCCACGGCCATGCCGACTCGCGCCCGCTGAGACATGAGGGCAGCCTAGCGGTCGGGTAGTGTCGCGCCCCGTGGCCGCGAAGCATTGAGCACGCGGCAGGGAGGACCGTGATGTCCCAGACTTCGAGCGGTACGTCCGCGGAACCGGCTGGCGATCCGACGCTGATCAGCCCGATGGATGACGAGCCCCGTGCCACTCCCATCTCCCGCCAGATCATCGCGCTGTCGCTGATAGCGGTCGCCGTCGGGCTGCTCGCCGGCGCCGCAGCGACGGCCTTCGTCACCGTCGAGCACCACCTTCAGAACCTCCTGTGGGAGGACCTCCCGGAGGCTCTCGGCCACGAGCGGGCCCCTGTGTGGCTGGTCCTGGTCCTCTTGATCACCGGTGCGGTGATCACGTTCCTCGCCGAGAAGCTACCCGGCGAGGGCGGGCACACCCCCCTGCACGGCTTCGGGATCGACATCGGGCCGCGGGAGGTCGTCTCGGTGGTCATCGCTGCCCTGGGCAGCCTGTCGTTCGGTGCCGTGCTCGGTCCGGAGGCGCCGCTGATGGCCATCGGCACCGCCATGGGGGCGGTGGCCTTCCGCGACCCGAGCAAGCCGATCCGGCAGGTGATGATGATCGTCGGCGCCATGGCCGCGATCGGGGCCATCTTCGGCAACCCGCTGATCACCTGCGTACTCATGCTGGAGTTCGCGATGCTGGCCGGGCCCAGGATGGCCACCCCGCTGGTCCTGATGCCCGCGCTCGCCGGGATGGCGGCCAGCTACGTCCTGCAGGTCGGGGCCGAGCAGTGGTCCGGCCTGGGCGAGTCCCAGCTCGCGGTCCCGGACTTGGCGCCCTACCCCGAGGTGCAGTTCGCCGATCTCGCCGTCTCCATTCCCCTGGCCATCCTCGTCGCGATGGCCGCGATGGGTGCCCGACTCGGTGCCCAGCGCGTGGCCGAGCTCGCGGCCCGGTCCCGGTTGGCCACCATGATCGGGGCCGCCGCTGTCGTGGCACTCGCGGCCATCGCCGTGGATGCCATCACCGGCGGTGGGCTCGAGCTCGTGCTCTTCTCCGGGCAGTCCGCGATGCCCGACTACCTGGCAATCACCTCGATCGGGACCGCCCTCGTCGTCCTCGTGGGCAAGTTCATCGGGTACACCGCGTCCTTGGGCAGCGGGTTCCGTGGCGGCCCGATCTTCCCGGCCGTGGCCATCGGCGTGATCATGGCCACCGGCGCGACCCTGGTCGTGGGAGGCACCTCGACGTCCGCCCTGGCCGCCGTCGGCATCGCCGCGGGCACGGCAGCCTGCATGCGGATGCCCTTCACCGCCCTGCTGCTCGGCGTGATGCTGACCTACCCGGCTGGTGGGGCGACCACCGTGCTGGCCATCATCGGCACGATCGTGGGCCTGTCCACGCGCCTGGCCGGCGAGCGGTTCGCGCCCACGCTGGCACCCCAGCAGCACTGACGGGCACCTTCCACCGCGGGTGGCGCCCACCAGCCGTCTCTGGGCTTGCGGAGTTGCGCTGCGCGGTTCCCCGGGGCCCCGGAACCGCCACCTCATGGGCCTTTGTGGCGATTCGGCAAGAATGCCCCCGGGGGGACTTGCGTTAGTTACCCGTCGGTAGCATCATGAGGTTACTGACGGGTAACCGCCTGCGTGGGCGTGCACCCATTTCCACCGCCGCCAGCACCGAAGGAGATCGGATGTCCCACTACAAGGCCAATCTGCGCGACATCGAGTTCAACCTCTTCGAGGTGTTCGGTGCCGCCGACCGGCTGGGCTCCGGCCCGTACGCCGAGCTCGACGCGGGCACCGTCAAGGAGGTCCTGCGCGAGGTCCGCACCCTGTGCGAGGGCCCACTGGCCGAGTCGTTCGTGGACGCCGATCGCAACCCGCCGAAGTACGACCCGAAGACGATGTCGGTCCAGATGCCCGAGTCGTTCAAGAAGTCCTACGCCGCACTCATGGAGTCCGGCTTCTGGCGCCTGGACCTGCCCGAGCACATGGGTGGCTCCGGCGCGCCGCCGTCGGTCCGCTGGTCGGTGGCCGAGATGGTCCTCGGCGCAAACCCGGCGCTGTACATGTACATGTCGGGTCCCGGCTTCGCCTCCATCGTCGACCACCTCGGCAACGAGGAGCAGAAGCAGTGGGCCCAGATCATGGTCGATCGCGAGTGGGGCGCAACCATGGTGCTCACCGAGCCCGACGCGGGCTCCGATGTGGGCGCCGGCACGACCAAGGCGTTCCTGCAGGAGGACGGCTCCTGGCACATCGAGGGCGTGAAGCGCTTCATCACCTCCGGTGAGCACGACATGACCGAGAACATCATCCACCTCGTGCTGGCCCGCCCGGCCAACGTCGAGGGTCTCGGCGGGGTCGGCACCAAGGGCCTGAGCCTGTTCTTCGTCCCGAAGTACCACTTCGACGCCGCGGGCAACCCCGGTGAGCGCAACGGCGCGTTCGTGACCAACGTCGAGAAGAAGATGGGCCTCAAGGTCTCCACGACGTGCGAGGTCACCTTCGGCCAGAACGGCGTCCCGGCCCAGGGCTGGCTCGTCGGCGACGTGCACGACGGCATCGCGCAGATGTTCAAGGTCATCGAGTACGCCCGCATGATGGTCGGCACGAAGGCCATCGCCACGCTGTCCACCGGGTACCTGAACGCACTGGACTACGCCAAGCAGCGCGTGCAGGGTGCGGACCTGACCCAGATGATGGACAAGAAGGCCCCGCGCGTCACGATCACCGCGCACCCCGACGTCCGTCGCAGCCTCATGCTGCAGAAGTCCTACGCCGAGGGCATGCGCGCGCTGGTCCACCTCACGTCGTACTACCAGGACCAGATCCACCTGGCCGAGAACGGCGGCACCCCCGAGGTCGACGCGGACATGGCCACCCGGGTCAACGACCTGCTCCTGCCGATCGTCAAGGGCGTGGGCTCGGAGCGCTCCTACGAGCTGCTCGCGACCTCGCTGCAGACCCTCGGCGGCTCGGGCTTCCTGCAGGACTACCCGATCGAGCAGTACATCCGAGACGCCAAGATCGACACCCTGTACGAGGGCACCACGGCGATCCAGGGCCTGGACTTCTTCTTCCGCAAGATGGTCCGCGACCAGTTCAAGGCCGTCATGTACCTCGGAGCCCAGGTGGCGGAGTTCGTCAAGGGCGACGAGGGAGGCTCGTTGACCCACGAGCGCGAGTTGCTGGGCAAGGCGCTGGAGGACACACAGGCCGTGATCGGCGTCCTGGGCGGCTGGGCGATGGCCTCGCAGTCCAACCCGACCGAGATCTACAAGGTCGGCCTGAACACCACTCGCCTCCTGATGATGATGGGCGACCTGGTCGTCGGCTACCTGCTGCTCAAGCAGGCCGAGGTCGCCGAGAGGGCGCTGGCCGCCGGCGCGTCGCCCAGGGACGTTGCGTTCTACGAGGGCAAGGTCGCGGCCGCCAAGTGGTTCGCCGCCAACCGCCTGCCGCTGCTCGCCGCCGAACGCGCCGTGGCCGAGGCGACCACCGGTGAGCTCATGGACGTGCCGGAGGCCGACTTCTAGGACTCCCGGGCGACCCCCGGGACTCGGACCCCTCGGGGGACGAATCCGATCGGACCCCATCCGCGTGGCGAACACCGCGCAGGTGGGGTCCGGTCGCGTCCCGGGGGGCGAGTCGGAGATGGCGGTGCATGATGTGCAGGCCGACCGGGCCCCGGGTGGGGTGGTCGAAAGCCTCGGGGACGGTCGTGAGGATGCGGAATCCCAGTGACCGCCACAGCGCAACCGCCCCGGTGTTCGTCTCGACCACGGCGTTGAACTGCATTGCTCGGTAACCGGCGTCCGTGGCATCGGCGAGCACCCGCTCAGCCATGGCCCGCCCGAACCCTCGCCCGCTCGCGGCGGGGTCGACGATGAAGCTGGCGTTGGCCACATGCGAACCGCGACCCGGCCAGTTCGGGCCGTACTTGGCGGTGCCGAGGATCCGGCCCTCCTCCACGGCGACCAGCACGACCCACGGCTCCGCGAGCATCCACGCGGCCCGGCCCTCGTCGGCTCCCATGTCCTGGGGGTAGGTGTAGGTCTCCCCGGCGGCCACCACGCCCGCCATGAACGCCCAGATGCCCGGCCAGTCCGCGCCGGTGGCCGTCCGGATCAACACGTCGGGGAGCCTACCGGAGCGACCCCGATCCCACCCCCCCTCGTTCCTGGAACGGATTCCTCCGCGAACCGCTCTCTGCCGACGTTGTCCGGATCTCGGAGCATTGATGCTCGCGAATCCGGACCAACCCCAGGGTGGGCCGCGGGAGGGTGGACCACGCTGCTGGCGGGTCGGGCGAGGGCAGCGGTCGGCTCGGCGGCTCGGGTTTCCGGAGCTGCGGGGATCGTATACCCTTGGGGGTATGCGCCGACTTCTTGCAGTGATTGCGATCCTCCTCGGTACCACCGCCCTGCTGGCGGGCTGTTCCTCGTCGTCGACCACTGGCTCGGTCGAGAACGTCTCTGCCGACCAGTTCGTCACCGCCTCAGCTGAGGCGGGCACGGTCGTCGTGGACGTCCGCACCCCGGCCGAGTTCGCCGAGGGCCATGTGGACGGGGCGGTCAACATCGACGTCGAGTCCGGGAAGCTTCGCCTCCGAGATCGCCGCCCTGCCCAAGGACACCACCTACGCGGTCTACTGCCGCTCGGGCCGCAGGTCCACATTGGCCACTGACCAGATGGCCGAGGCCGGGTTCACATCACTGGTGAACCTCCAGGGCGGGATCGCGGACCTCCAGTCCGCCGGCGCCCCCATCGTCGCGGGCTGACCTGCACCCCGCTCGACTGAGCGGGGTTCCTGTGGTTCGCGCGGGCAGTCAGCCCATGCGGCGGTCCTCGAGGGCCGGGAAGGCCCCACGCCAGGCGGCGACCCGATCGGGGTCGATCTCCACGGACAGGACCTCCTCGCCGGTGCCAGCCTCGGCAAGGACCTCGCCCTGCGGGTCGATGACCATCGAGCACCCGGCGATCGGGACGCCCCCGTGGGTCCCTGCCTCGTTGCAGGCAAGGACATAGGCCTGGTTCTCGATGGCCCGCGCCCGGGCCAGGACCTGCCAGTGGGTGACGCGCCGCTCCGGCCATCCGGCCGGGATCACGAACGCCTCGGCACCGCCGTCCACCAGGGCTCGGAACAGCTCTGGGAAGCGCAGGTCGTAGCAGGTGGCCAGCCCGGTGCCCCCGAGCGGACCATCGACCACCACCACCTCGCCCCCACTGGTCATCACCGAGGTCTCGCCGCCGTTGAACCCGAACAGGTGGACCTTGCGGTAGGAGCCGGCCAGGGAGCCGTCCGGAGCGAAGGCCACCTGGGTGTTGAAGTAGTCGATCTCCCCGGACTCCGCCTCGACCCGCTCGGCGAAGGACCCACCGAAGACCCATGCCCCCGACTGGGTGGCCACATCCGCCAGGGAACGGCACAACGGGCCATTCAGGGGCTCGGCATGCACAGGCATGAGGTCGATCGCGAAGGCGCCGATGGGCCACAGCTCCGGCAGGACGACCAGGTCGTGGTCTGCGGCAACCTCCGCAGTCATCGCCAGGACCCGCTCGATGCGGTCGACGACGGGCTCATCGTCGGTGATGCTCACCTGGAGCAGTGCGACGCGGACCGGCATGATCGTCAGGGTAGCCCGCCCGGGCGCGGGCTCGCTCACCCTGCTCAGCGGGGAGCGAGCGCTGCCCTGAGCCGGGCCCCGTCCACGTGCCAGATCCCGACGACGGCGCCGTCGACGACCGTGACGGGGATCTGCTCCCAGTAGAGGTCGGCGAGCGCCGGGTCCTCGAGGATCGAGACCTCGTCCCATTCCACGTCCAACTCGGCGCAGACCTGCTGGATGACCACACGAGCCTGGTCGCAGAGATGGCATCCGGGCTTGCCGACGAGCTGGACCCGTGCCGTCACGCCCGGACGTCCTTGAGCTTGCCCTTGGTGATCTTGCCGGTCGCAGCCCGGGGCAGCCTGGTGGCGAACTCGATGAGCGACGGGCACTTGAACCGGGCGAGGCGGGCCTCGCAGAAGGCGCGCAGGTCCTCAGGCTCGGGCACGCCCTTCTTCAGCACCACGACAGCCTTCACGGACTCGCCGGTGAGCGGGTGCGGCACGCCGATGACCGCCACCTCCGCAACCGCCGGATGGGTCGCCAGGACAGCCTCCACCTCGCGCGGGTACACGTTGAAGCCGGACACGATGATGAGGTCACGTCGGCGGTCCACCAGCCGGTAGTCGCCGTCCTCATCGAGGATGGCGACGTCCCCGGTGTGGAACCAGCCGTCGGAGTCCACCCCACCCGATGCATCGGGCCAGTACCCGGACAGGACGGACTTGGCCTTGACCCACACCTCGCCCGGATCGCCCTCGTCAACCTCCTGACCGGAGGTGTCCCGAAGCGAGACGTTCACCCCGGACAGCGGGCGGCCCACGGAGCCGGGCTTGGCACGTCGGGCCACGAGCGTGGAGGTGACCACGGGACAGCACTCAGTGAGCCCGTAGCCCTCCCAGATCGGCTTGCCGGTGATGGTGCGGAACTGCGCGAAGACGTCCGGGGGCAGGGCGGAGGCCCCGCTGATCAGCAGGCGAACACCGTCCATGGACTCCCGTAGCGAGCCCTCCGCACTCCATGAGACGTACATGGGCGGGGCACCGGCGATGTTGGTGACGCCGAGATCCCGGACGGCCGCCAGCGAGGAACGCGACTCGAACCGGTCGAGCAGGACGCACGTGGCCCCCACCTTGGCCACGAGGCCGAGTCCGGCGTTGAGGCCGTAGATGTGGAACATCGGCAGCACCAGGAGCAGCCGGTCGTCGGGTTCCATTGCCGCAGGGCGACGGATCCTGGCCAGCGCGTCGATGTTGGCCCGCATGGCACCGTGGCTGAGCATCGCGCCCTTGGGCTGGCCCTCGCTGCCAGAGGTGTACATGAGCACGGCGAGGTCCTTGGCCGCGGTCCGCGGGGCCGCGAACGCCCCCCGGCCGCCGGGGCCGGCACCAACCAGCTCGGCGCCGTCCTCGGAGTCCACCGCCAGGACCCGCGTCGCGGGCGAACGCTTGGCCACCGATGCGCCGACCTTGGCCATGCCCGGATCATGGAGCAGGATCTCGGCACCGGAGTCGGCGCACAGGCGGCTGACCTCCGTCGCGGTGTACCCGGTGTTGATCGGCACCGCGACCATCCCGGCCCGAAGCACACCGAAGTACGCGATCGCGAACTCGGGGCGGTTCCCGATCATCATCGCCACCCGGGAGCCCTTGCCGGAGCAGGCCTGGGTGAAGGCGCGCGCGGCCCGGTCGACACGCTTGTCGACCTCAGCCCAGGAGATCTCGGTGGTGCGGGTCACGAGGGCCGGATGGTCCGGGCGGGCGGCGGCCGACTCGCGTACGAGGTCAGCGATGTTCGTCACACGAGCAGTGTGGCATGTCGGATCCGGCTAGGCTCGCCCCGTGGCCGATTCCCCGAACGCCCCGGAGGACCGGGCGACACCTGAGGATCTGGGAGCCGAGAACGGTGCCGTGATGGGCGCTTCAGGTGGCGCGGACGACGATGGTGAGCCCGGTCCTGGTGCTGGCGGCAGCCCAGTCGACTTGGCCGACAACGACAGCACGGAGGTCACTGCGGCCGGCCCCGGCGAGCCCGAGGAGCCCGAACCCGTCGGCGCGTGGCTCACCCAGGGCATCAGCGCGCTCGAGCCGGAGAACGCCGGACCGGGCGCGGCGGCCTTCTTCGACATCGACAACACCATCATGCGTGGGTCGAGCATCGTGGCACTGGCCAAGGGCATGGCCGACCGGGACTACTTCACCACCAGCGAGGTCGTGGACTTCACCTGGAAGCAGATCAAGTACGTGCTGTCCGGTCGGGAGAACATGGACGACATGGCCCAGGCCACCGAGAACGGCCTGCTCTTCGTCAAGGGCCGCGAGCCGAGCGAGATCCAGGACATGGCCGAGCAGGCCTACGACGAGCGCATGGTGGGTCGGCTCTGGGCCGGCACCGTCGAGCTGGCTGAGGCGCACAAGGCCCTGGGCCACGAGGTGTGGCTGGTCAGCGCGACACCGGTGGAGGTCGCCGACGTCATCGCCCGCCGCCTGGGCCTCACCGGAGGGCTGGGGACGATCGCCGAGGTCGCCGGCGGGCACTACACCGGCAAGCTCGAGGGGGTCCCCCTGCACGGCGCTGCGAAAGTCGCGGCCATCGAGCGCCTCGCCGTCGAGCGCGACCTCGACCTGACCCGATGCGCGGCCTACTCCGACTCGTCCAACGACATCCCGATGCTCCAGTCCGTGGGCTGCCCTGTGGCGATCAACCCCGACGGCGCCCTGCGGTCCCATGCACGGGCGCAGGGGTGGCCGATCCGCGACTACCGGATCCGCGGCAAGGAGTCGGTCCGCAAGGGGGTACCCGCCGCCGCGGCTGCCGGCCTTGTCGCCGGAGCTGCCGTGGGCGTGGCCAAGGCGATCTCGGTGATCCGGGACAACCGCGCCTGAGGTCCGGGCAGAGCGCGCCGGACACGCACGTCGGTCCCCGAGCGACGGCCGCCGACTGCGTTCAGCGGAAGACCCCGCGCCGCCGCACGAGCATCCGATACAGGTTGTGCTGGATGGTCTCGCGCACCTGGTCGGTGATCTCGAAGACCAGCATCGGGTCCTCGGCCGCGGCGTCGCCGAAGCCCTCGGTGTCGATGGGCTCGCCGAACTCGATGATCCACTTGGACGGCAATGGCACGACGCCCAGCGGGCCCAGCCACGGGAAGGTGGGGGTGATGGGGAAGTACGGCAGGCCGAACATGCGGGCCAGGACCTTCACGTTGCCCAGCATCGGGTAGATCTCCTCGGACCCGACGACCGAGCAGGGCACGATCGGGACGCCGACCTTCAGCGCCGCCGCGACGAAGCCCCCACGGCCGAAACGCTGCAGCCGGTAGCGCTCGGAGAACGGCTTGCCGGTGCCCTTGTACCCCTCCGGCCAGACACCCACGAGCTCGCCGGAGCGCAGCAGCCTCTCGGCGTCGGCGTTGCATGCCAACGTCGCGCCAGCCTTGCGGGCCAGCGTCCCGACGAACGGCATCTCGAAGACCATGTCGGCCCCCAGCGGGCGCAGGTGCCGACGACTCGGATGCGCGTCGTGGATCGCCATCTGCACCATCACGGCGTCGAGGCCGATCGTTCCGGCGTGGTTGGCCACCACCAGGGCACCACCCTCGGCGGGCACGTTCTCGATCCCGCGGACCTCGACGCGGAACCAGTGCTTGTACAGCGGGCGCAGGGCGGCCAGCAGGACGCTGTCGTTGAGCTCGGGATCGAAGCCGAACTCATCGACCTCGTACTGGCCCAGGGCGCGCCGACGCAGGAACTCCAGGGCCTCGCCGACCTGCTCGGCCCAGCTCGGGCCCTGGCCGATCACGGCGACGTCCGTGCCGGACGGCTCATCGGCCCCGGGCATGCGCAGGACACGTGCGTCATTCACGCCGACCACCCTGAGAGGATGCGCCCGGCGACGGTCTCCGCCCCGGTGACGAGCTCGGGGGTGATCACATTGTTCAGCCGGCGGGCGTGGACGAAGTCGTCGAAGGTCTCGGCCGTCGTGTAGCGGGGGGTGTACCCGAACTTGTCCCGCAGGCGGGTGGTGTCCACCGCGCGACCGTGCATGAGCAGGCGCACCTGCTCGGGGCTGAAGTCGGCGAAGCCACCCCGCCGGACCCAGTGACCCACGGCTCCCACGAGGGGCGACCAGACGGGAACGCCCACCCGACCGGCGCGGCGGATCGCCTGCGAGAGGGCCAGGATGCCGTCGCCGGCCACGTTGTAGGTGCCGGCGTGGTCCTCCACAGTGGCCCGACGGAGCACCTCGAGGCCGTCGTCCTCATGGACGAACTGGAGCCGGGCGTCGTAGCCGAGGACCGTCGGGATGACCGGAAGTGAGAAGTACTGGGCCATCGGGGTGTTGGCCGTGGGCCCGAGGAAGTTGGCGAACCGCAAGGTGGTGACCGTCAGGTCGGGGCGGCGTCGAGCCAGTCCGCGGACATAGGACTCGACCTCCACGGAGTCCTTGGCCCACCCGGAGCTGGGCAGGCTGGTCGGCTCCATGTCCTCGGTGAGCAGGGCAGCGTCACCGGCACCCGCGCCGTAGACGGAGGTGGAGGACTTCACGATGAGCTTCTCGACCGACGACGCCTTCTGGCAGGCGGCGAGCAGCTGCATCGTCCCGATGACGTTGATCTCCTTCATCGGGGTGCGCCCGCCGGCCTGACGGGGGGTGGCGATGACCCCCATGTGCACCACGGTGTCGACACCGGCCGTGGAGATCACCTTGCCGATGATCGGGTTGCGGATGTCAGCCCGGACGAAGTCAGCCCCACCGATGTCGCCAGTGGGGGTCACGACGTCGACGCCGATGACCCGCTGCACGTCGGGGTCGTCGGTGAGCAGGCGCGCCATCCTGCCGCCGAGGTAACGGGAGACCCCTGTGACGAGAACGACGCGCGCCATCGCGCTACTTGGCGTTACGGCGCTGGACCCGCGTGCGCTTGAGCAGTTTGCGGTGCTTCTTCTTCGCCATCCGCTTGCGACGCTTCTTGATCACAGAACCCACAGGGAAACCTCACAGACTTGCCGGTAATTACCCGCCATGTTACCGCCCGCGAGCGCCGGCCGGAAACCACGGCTCTGCCCGGAGGAGCACCGCGGCACGGCTCAGGCGGTGTCCACGAACGAGCGGCGCAGGTAGTCGTCCACGACGTACTCGGGGATCCGCACGGAGCGACCGACCTTCAGCGCGGGCAGCGTCCCGGAGTTGACCATGCGGTAGACGGTCATCTTCGACAGGCGCATGATCGCCGCGACCTCGGCCACGGTCAGCAGGCGAACCTCGCCCAATGGTCGTTCAGTCATCGGATCACCTCCCCTCACCGGTCTGGAGGACCACATCCTACGCCCGAGCCTGCCCACGGCCAATGGGCGCGATTGCGCGACCCGCAACGCACGCGTGCCCGGTCCCGGCTTGCCGGCCCCTGCCCGGCCCTCAGAACGCCCCGAAGGGATCGGCGACCAGGCCCCAGTGCGGGAACACCGCACGACGCGTGTCCATGATCGCCCGGTCCAGGGGGTCCTCCGGGTGGTAGCTGCGCTCGAAGGGCTGGGCCCAGGGGTCATTTCCGTCGGTCATCCTGCCCGGGGCGGCCCGCCCGAGCAGGTCCAGGACGAAGACCCGGAAGGCCTCAGGCGTGGGGGTCTCGGGAGTGATCGGCCGGTGCAGGGCCTCGGCGATCAGGTGGGTCCATGCCCTCGGGACCACGTCCACGACCTCGTAGCCCCCTCCCCCGACGGCCGCCCAGCGCCCACCCGCGAGCCGATGGGCCAGCCGGTGCACGGCGGAGTAGGACGCCCTCTGGCCGTCCACGCTGAGCAGCAGGTGCGCCATGGGATCCTCGAAGTGCGAGTCGCAGCCGTGCTGGCTGACCAGGAACTCCGGGGCGAACTCCTCAAGGACCTGCGGCACGACCGCATTGAATGCCCGCAGCCACTGGTTGTCCCCGGTCCCGGCCGGAAGCGCCACGTTCACTGCCGTGCCCTGCGCCCCCGGACCACCGATGTCACCGGGCCATCCTGTCCCGGGGAACAGGGTCCGACCACTCTCGTGGAGGCTGATCGTCAGCACGCGTGGGTCGTCGTAGAACATCGCCTGCACGCCATCGCCGTGATGCGCGTCGACGTCGATGTACGCCACGCGCTGCACCCCGCGATCAAGGAGCCACCGGATCGCGACGGCGATGTCGTTGTACACGCAGAAGCCCGATGCGCGGTCGGGCATCGCGTGGTGCATCCCGCCGAAGAGGTTCACGGCGTGCTGGGAGTTGCCCGCGTGCACCTCCTGGACCGCGCGGAGTGTGGCGCCGCACAGGTGCGACGCGGCCTCGTGCATGCGGGGGAAGACCGGGACGTCATCGGTGCCCATCCCGAATCGCGGGTCGCCGGCATCGCCGGTGTGCCCGGCCATGCGCACCGCGCTCAGGAAGTCCGGGACGTGCACCTTCACCAGGTCGTGGACGCCCACCGGCTCCACCTCGCGGATGAGGTCGACGTTGGGCGCCCGCAGGAGCCCGAAGTCCTCAGCCAGGCGCAGGGCCAGCTGAACCCGGATCGGCGCCATGGGATGGCCCTGCCCGAAGTTGTACGCCGCCAACGTGGGGTCGGCGATCACGGCCACCCGATCGCTCACCCACCCACCGTAGCCCCCGCATCGTCCCGAATGGCGCGGGAAGGGGCCATAACGGGCATTGCAGGACCGTGAGTGCATAGCCTCGCACCATGGTCCTGCGTCGAGCTCGCAACGAGCCCCGGCGCCGGATGCTCCGGGCCCGGCGACACCATGAGCAGGCTGTCCGGAGCTCGTCCCCCGCGCCTGCCGTCACGCCATCGACACAGGGCTCCTCCGAGGTGGTGGCCCGCTCCCAGGCGCAACAGGCCCGCATCGGTCGCCGCTCGCCCACCCGGAGCATCACGACCTCGTTCGCGGTGCTGTGCCTCCTGGGAACCCTTCTGCTGATGCTGCCGATCATGCGCACGGGGGACGGGTCGGCGAGCCCGGGCGTCGCGCTCTTCACCGCGGTGAGTGCTGCCTGTGTCACCGGTCTGGCCGTGGTGGACACCGCGACCTACTGGAGCGTTCCCGGACAGGTGGCCATCCTCCTGCTCATCCAGGTGGGCGGATTCGGCATCCAGGCGCTGGGCACCTTGTGGATCCTCCTGCTCAACCGCAAGCTCGGGACTGCCTCCCGACTGGCCGCCCAGGCCGAGACCGGCGTGCTCACGCAGGGCGACGTCCGGCAGGTGCTCAGTGCCCTGGCCGTCATCACCCTGAGCGTGGAGTCCCTCGTCGCCCTGCTCCTCGGGGTGAGGTTCTGGTGGCACTACGACGCGTCGCTGGGGGAGGCGGCGTGGAAGGGCGTGTTCCACAGCGTGAGCGCGTTCAACAACGCCGGCTTCGCGCTGGCCTCCGACTCACTGATGTCCTACGGCCAGGACCCCTGGATCCTGGGACCGATCGCGGTGGCGATCGTCATCGGGGGCCTGGGGTTCCTCGTGGTCCTCGAGCTCTTCCGCCGCAGCACCGGGGCCCGCGGCCTGGTGCCGCGACGCCGGGGGCCGGAGATGACACAGGACGAGGTGATCGCTCGCGGCCGCGAGCTGGCCCGGCGCTCACGCTACCGGATGGGGGCCTTCCACCCGGAGCGGTTCGGCTTCGCCAACCCGATCCCGCTGTCCCTGCACACACGCCTGATGCTCATCGGCACGGCGACGATGATGCTCGTCGGGACCCTGGGCTTCGCCCTCCTCGAGTGGGCCAACCCGGACACGCTGGGGTCCATGACCTGGTGGGAGAAGACCATCCAGTCGGTGTTCTCCGGCGGCGTGACCCCACGCACGGCGGGCTTCAACACTGTGGACTACACCGCCGTGGTGCCCGAGACCCGGCTGCTGACCGACGCCCTGATGTTCGTCGGCGGGGGCAGCGGCAGTACCGCCGGCGGCATCAAGGTGACCACCCTGATGATCCTCTTCGTGGCCGCGCGCGCGGAGATCCGCGGGCATCAGGACGTGAACGTGCTGGATCGCCGGATCCCGAACGCGACGGTGCGGGTGGCCATCTCGGTGGCCATGATCAGCCTCGGCGCGGTGCTGGTCGGGACGATGGCGCTGCAGGCGCTGACCGACCTCAGCCAGGACCTCGCGCTGTTCGAGGTGATCTCAGCGCTTGCCACCGTGGGCCTGTCGGCCAACGTGACCCCCGGCCTGCCCGAGCCCGCCCAGCTGCTGCTGGTGGCGCTGATGTTCCTGGGCCGCGTCGGGCCGCTGACCCTGGCCTCGTCGTTGACGCTGCGCAGCACGCCCCGCGACTACCGGCTGCCCGAGGGCCGCCCGATGATCGGCTGATCGCCATGAGAGGAGTGACCGATGTCTGCTCGCCAGGTTGAGCCGGTCGTCGTGCTGGGGCTGGGCCGATTCGGCCAGTCGGTGTCGCTGGCCCTGTCCCGGGAGGGGTGCGAGGTGCTGGCCATCGACCGCGACCCCGACCTGGTCCGCGAGGTCAGCAAGCGGGTCACGATGGCGGTGGAGGCCGACGTCACGAGCAAGGAGGCCCTCGAGCAGCTCGGTGTCGCCGAGTACACCCGTGCCGTCGTGGCGATCGGTGACGCCGTGGAGTCCTCGCTGGTGTGCGCCCTGGTGCTCAAGGAGAACTTCAAGATCCCCGAGATCTGGGCCAAGGCCATCAACGCCCAACAGGCCAAGATCCTGCGCAAGATCGGCGTCACGGAGGTCGTCTACCCCGAGCTGGAGGTCGGTCGCAGGGTGGCCCATGCCCTGCTCGGCCACCGCACGGAGTACATCCCGACCGTGGACGGGCTGGCGTACGCCGCGCTGCCCGTGAGCCGCGGCCTGGCGGGCCAGCGCCTGTCTGACGCCCGGGAGCTGGCCGAGAAGGGCATCTTGGTGATGGCGGTCAGTCGCAAGGGCCGGGGGATGCCTGAGCTGGCACACCCCGACCTGGTGCTGGGCGCCGAGGACGTCCTCGTGGTGTGCGGACCGGAGGACGAGGTGTCACCACTCCTGCTGTGATTGCCGCCTGTGTCATGGAATCGGCCCATTCTGTGGACCGAGTCCATGACACAGCACAGGGCGGGGGGCCTGGCGTCGCCGGCGTCGGTCAGGGCCTGCCCATCTCCGCCGAGCGATCCCGGCAGGCCCGCATGGCGTTGGCGAACGCCCCCTTCACCGCGGCGTCGTCGAGCACGTGCAGGGCGGCGGCGGTCGTCCCTCCGGGCGAGGTCACGTTCTCGCGCAGCACCGTGGGGTGCTCGTCGGTGTCGCGGATCATCGTGGCCGCGCCCAGCAGGGTCTGGACCGTCAGGTCGCGGGCCAGCGGGCGCGGCAGCCCCAGCATCACGCCCGCGTCGATCATGGCCTCGGCCACATAGAAGACGTACGCAGGGCCGGACCCGCTGACCGCCGTGACGGCGTCCTGCTGGGACTCCGGCGCGGTGCGCACCTCGCCGACAGCGCCCAGGACCCGCTCAGCGAGCGCCAGGGACTCCGGCGGGCAACCGGGCGCAGGAGACATCACCGACATCCCCATCCCGACCAGGGCGGGGGTGTTGGGCATGACCCGCACCAGCGCCGTGCCCGCGGGCAGGTGCGCGGCGAGCGCGGCCGTGGACAGCCCTGCGGCCAGCGAGACGACGGTGGCCCCGGGCTGCAGGTTGCCCGACACCTCGTCGAGGACGGCGGCGACGTCAGGGGGCTTGACCGCGACGACCACGACGTCGGCCCCGACGACCGCCTGCGCGGACGGGCGGATCTCGATCCCATGGCGCTCGCGGACGGCCCGTGCGGTGGGCTCGTGGGCCTCCGCGGCGACGATCCGCGCCGGATCCCACCCGGCGCCGACCATGCCGGAGAGGACGGCCTCGCCCATCCTGCCGACGCCGAGCATCGCGACCCGGGGGTACTCGGTCACGGCACTCACCTCCCCAACGCAGCGCGAGCGGCCTGGCCGATGGCGTTGGGCTTCAGTGCGATCCACCGCGACATGTAGCGGGCCCAGTCCGGGCCGAACGGGACGAGGATGCTCACCGGGGACCCGGTGGAGACCAGCTCGGCGGCCGCGTCTGCCCGCACACCGAGTCGGAACTGGAAGGAGTAGTGCCCGGGTTCGCGGTCGGAACGCACAGCCAGGGCCGTGGCGATCTCGATCAGCCGCGGGTCATGGGTGGCGATGATCGTCCGGGCACCGAGGGCCATGAGCAGCTTGGCGCAGCGCACGTAGGCCTTGTCCACCTCGTGGCCGTCCGTGAACGACAGGCCCTGGGCCTCGGCGGACCCCGTCCGCAGGAGCCGGACCCGCGACCCCGCTCGCGCCAGGTCACCGCAGTCGGCCTCGGAGCGCAGCAGGCTGGCAGCGATGGTCACCCCGAGATCCGGGTGGTCGCCGGCCAGGGCGGCGTGGATCGACAGGACGTCGTCGAGGTGCTCATGGGCGGCCCCTTCGAGGGTCACGGTCATCCCGACCTCCTCGGCCGCGGCGCACAGGATCGCGAGGTCCGCGGTGACCGATCCCGGGTCGATCCCGCGGGCCAGGCCCAGCGCGCCGAGGTCGACCACCAGGTCCGCACCCTCGGCCAGGTTCGCGGAGTCCAGGGCCTCGATGGTCTGCATGTGAACCAGCAGGCAGGAGGCCAGCGCCTGTGGATCGGGCAGGTAGGCCACCGAGGCCGACATCCCCGAGGCCTCGACGGCACTGACTGCGGCCACCGCAGCCCCCACCGTCTCCCCCGGGACGAACGGGCTGATCGCGCCGCGGGTCGCCGGCACCTGATCGAGCACCGAGACGATCGAGTCCCGGTTGGGCAGCCTCTTGAGCACACCACTGAAGTCCACCATCGGTCCACACCTCCGCGCCGAAGGCTACGCGTGCTCGCGATGCCCAGTCGCCCCGGCGGTCCCACGCCCAGCCCCGGTGTCGTGGCGAGGCCGCCCACTCGCGGGCGGGCACCCGGGGAGGCTAGCCTTGCCGGCACCACGGGAAAGGCGGGCCAGGTGAGGCTAGGGAGTCTGTCCGGGCTGCCGGGTGCGGCCACGGTGAACGGCGTGCTCCAGGGCATCGAGTCGCGCGTCCTGGGTGCCCTCGAGGACGTCGACTGGGTCAATGTGGCCCAGACGGTCGACAAGTCCGTCAACGCCGGGCGGATCCAGTACAAGACCCGGCGGCAGGCCCTGCGCCCGACGGTCGTGGTGACCTACCGGGGCTGGTACGCCGATGGGGTCGCACACCTGACGGCCCGCACGATCGAGAAGCCCCTTTTCAGCGTCGGCGAGATGTCGATGGGCCTGGGCTCCACCCTGAAGGCCAACCTGCGACGGTTCACCGTGCTCACGATGGCCGGGGTGACGGTGCACGCGTCGATGGGCGCCGCGTCCGGTGAGTTCACCAGTGATGCTGACGGCTACCTGCACATCGAGCTCGATGTCGGCCCCTTGTCGGCGGGGTGGCACGTCGTGGACATCGATCCGGTCGACGGATCCGTGTCCCACACGACCGGGCGAGTGCTCGTCACCGATCCCCGCGGTGGGGTGGCCGTCATCTCCGACATCGATGACACGATCATGAAGACCGGGCTCACGCAGGGCTGGACCGCCGCCGGACGCACCCTGTTCCGCGACGTCGCCGATCGCAAGCCGGTCCTGGGGATGTCGGAGTTCTACGCCGGGCTCGCCCGCGGCGACGGGACCCGGAGCAGCGTCCCCTTCTTCTACGTCTCGACCGGGTCGTGGAACCTCTATGACTACCTGGTGGCCTTCACCAACCTGCACCGGTTCCCCCGCGGGCCACTCTTCCTGACCGACTGGGGTCCCACCTCCGACCGGCTCATGCGCGATGGCCGGGAGCACAAGCGCGCCACGATCCGGGCGCTGCTCGAGGGCAACCCGCAGTACACCTTCGTCCTCGTCGGAGACGTCGGGCAGGGCGATCCGGAGACCTACGAGCTGATTGCCAGGGAGTACCCCGGGCGGATCAGCGCCATCTTCCTTGTCTATGTCGGCTCGCACATGGCCGAGCGCAGCGAGCAGGTGGCCGAGCGCGCCGCGACCCTGCGCGAGCAGGGCATCGGCATGTACTACGTCGAGAACGCGGTCGAGGCCGCGACCGTGGCCTGGCAGCTGGGCCTGGTGGACCAGGCGACGACGATCGCCGTCGCGCGGGAGTTCGACAGGCGCTGAGGACCGGCGAGGTTCAGGACCGGAGCGAGGGGCCGCGCTGGGTCGCTGGATCGGATGGGTCGCTACTGGCCCGACGGGTCCGGGGCTGTTGCCGGTTCGGGTGATGCCTGCGCGTGCTTCGGCCCCACGGGAGCGGCGGCCGCCTCCGTCGTGATGCCGTCCGCTGCGGCCGAGGCGCTCGGCCTCTTCACGGTCGCCTTCCTGGCGGCGGTCCTGGCCGTGGACCTGGCCACGGCGGCCTTCTTCACGGTGGACGTGGCCACGGCCTTCTTCGCAGTCGACGTGGCCACCGCCTTCTTCGCAGTCGATCTGCGCGCTGGGGCTGCGGCCCTCGTGGTGGGCGCCTCCTCGGCAACGACCCCCACGCCTGCGTCCTGCTGGGCGGGCGCAGGCGTGCTGGGCGCAGCCGGCATCGGCCCGGCAGGGACAGCGGGTGCCGGCGTGCGGGTGCGCGCGGCGGCACTCGTGGTGCCTGCGGACTTCCGGGGGGCGGTTCGGGGCGCCTGCGCAGCCACGCGCGCCTCCTCCGCGGCGCGGGTGGCCGCAGGGTTGGGGTCGAAGGTCCGGGTGCGAGGACCCGTGGCAGGCCCGCGGCCCGCATCCCCTGTGGGAGCCCCCGAGCGGGCCCGGGCTCGCGCCGAGCCCGGGATCGGGCGGCGGGGGTCGAGCAGGTCCTGGATGACCGGGGCCACCATCCGGATGACCTCCTCGTCACTGGCCGAGGCCAGAGGCTCGAGGCGCACCCCGTAGCGCATGGTCGCCACGCCCAGCAGGTAGCTGGTGATCAGGGCCGAGCGCATGCGCGCGTCGGGAACGCCGATCATCCCGGCCACCCGATCCACGACACCGATCTCGATGAACTCCTGGAGCCCGGTGACCGCCTGTCCCGCAGAGACACCCGTGCGCGCCAGCGACATCAGGTCGTCGCGCGCCTCCGGGTCACGCAGTGTGTCCAGGGTGAAACGGACCAACCGCTCGCCCATGCCCTCGATCCCCGGAGCCATCAGGGCCGGGATCGCGGAGACGGGGTCGACCGGCAGGCGCATGGCCGCAGCGAAGAGGGAATCCCGATTCCGGTAGTAGCGACGCGCGACGTCCTCGGTCACCCCCGCGGCCGCGGACGCCGTTCGCACGCTCAGGCCCACATACCCACGCTTGGCGATGATCTCGCGCGCGACAGCGAGCAGGGCGTCCCTCGGGTCATCGCTCACGGGGCCCAGACTAGGGCGCGTGTGCGTCGGCCGGCACGACAAGCGGAGCGGCGAGATTCAGTCGGGCGAAGGCCAGCGCCTCGGCGAGGTCGGCCTCACGCTCGGCGCGGTTGGCCGCCCGGCGGGTGCTGACCTCGAGGACGACTGTGCCGGTGAACCCCTGCCGGGCAAGACCCTCCAGGACCTCGGCGCACTGCTGGTTGCCACGGCCCGGTACGAGGTGCTCGTCGCGGGCCAGGCCGGTCCCGTCTGCCAGGTGCAGGTGTGCGAGCCGGTCGCCGAGGTCGTCGGCCATCGACAGGGCGGCAGTCCCCGAGACGGAGGTGTGGGACAGGTCGAGGGTCACGTGCGGGTAGTCCTGGTTCCGCGGGTCCCAGTCGGGCTGGTAGGCCGCCCACTCGCGGTTGCGGGCACGCCACGGGTACATGTTCTCGACGGCGAAGACGACATCCGTCTCGTCGCGCATCCGGGCCAGGCCGCGCTCGAACTCCCGGGCGTAGTCACGCTGCCACCGGAACGGTGGGTGCACGACCACCGTGGAGGCGCCCAGCCGCTCGGCGGCCGCCTGCGATCGCTGGAGCTTCTCCCAGGGGTCCGTGCTCCACACGCGCTGGGTGACGAGCAGGCAGGGCGAGTGCACCGCCAGCACGGGCACCCCGTAGTAGTCCGACAGGGCGCGGACTGCTTCGGGGTCCTGGCTGACGGCATCGGTGAAGACCATCAGCTCGATGCCGTCGTAGCCGAGGCGTCGGGCGATCTCGAACGCAGCTGCGGTGGACTCCGGGTAGACCGACGCGGTCGACAGCGCCACCTTCGCGGCGGGGACCCGCACTGCCGGCGCCGTGACCTCGGACACCAGGATCGGTCCCGCCGTGGCACGGGTGGCAGGCGCGCGCCGGGGCTTCGTCGGACCGTCTGCCATCACCGAGCCGACGGTGCCGGGCCGTGCTGATGCCCGGCGGCGGGTCCGGGGCTTCGGGCCGGCCGGGGCAGCAGTCGCGTCCGGCTGTCGGGGAGCGTCCTGGACAGGGCTGGTCGCGGCCGGCTTCGCGGCGGACTTGCGCGTGGAGGGCTTGCGTGTTGGCGTGCGGGTCGAGGTGACCCGCGGGGCGCTCACCCGCTTGGCACGAGGGGGCGCTGGGATGTCGGCAGCATCGGGGGACGTCGCGGGAGGCTCCGTTCCCCGCGGGTCCTCTCCCCGACGCGATGGCACCTGCCAAGGGTAGCCCGCGTCGGGTGCACGGGCTCGCACCCGTGGGCACCCCCTACGCTTGCGGCCATGGTGGAAGTCCCCCTCGGAGGTGCCCGGCACTGGGTGGAGTTCCCCGATCCCGGCGAGTCGGGCCAGGACGCGCAGGTGCACTACCGCGCCGACCTCACCTGGCTGACGTCGAACTGGACCTGCATCTACGGCAACGGGTGCCAGGGGATCTACGCAGACCGCCCCGATGACGGCTGCTGCACCTTGGGGGCGCACTTCTCCGACGACGACGACCGGGACCGCACGCAGCGCCTTGCCCGCCGGCTGACCTCGACGCAGTGGCAGCTGCGGGCCACAGGCCGGTCCGATGGCGTCATCGAGGTCGATGCCGAGGGTGAGCCGAAGACACGCGTGGTCGACGGGGCGTGCATCTTCCTCAACCGTCCCGGGTTCCCCGGAGGTGCTGGATGCGCGCTGCACACGCTTGCCCTGGACACCGGAGTGCCCATCACCCAGACCAAGCCGGACGTGTGCTGGCAGCTGCCGATCCGGCGCACCTACGAGGACGTGGCCCGCCCGGACGGCACCTCGGTGCAGGTGATCGTCATCGCCGAGTACGACCGCCGGGGGTGGGGCGAGGGTGGGCACGACCTGGACTGGTACTGCACCACCGCGCCGGCCGCGCACGTGGGGGCCGAGCCGGTGTACCTCTCGGCCCGAGAGGAGCTCGTCGAGTTGATGGGCCGGGCCGCCTACGACGTCCTGACCGAGCACTGCCGCGCCCGGGAGATGGCGCTGAGCGCCTTGGCGGCACGCAGCCTGCCCCTGGTGGGACTGGCCCCACACCCCGCGGGCGGGCTGTAGCCGGGTCGGGTGCCGGCCGGGGTCGAGTGCCAGCCGGGTCGGGTGCCGGCCGGGTCGAGTGCCAGCCGGGTCGG
The DNA here is from genome assembly GCA_963747335.1 of uncultured Actinomycetes bacterium. Classification (GTDB taxonomy): domain Bacteria; phylum Actinomycetota; class Actinomycetes; order S36-B12; family CAIYMF01; genus Prado023. The sequence continues at coordinate 614,260 of CAVVEV010000012.1, forward strand.
GTGCCGGCCGGGTCGGGTGCCAGCCGGGTCGGGTGCCGGCCGGGGTCGCACGCCGGCGCAGCCTTGCGCGCACGGATCCGCCCACGCAGTGTGCCCTCCGGCGCGAGCCTCCCACCGTTCTCGGGCACGACGGCCGGGCGCGACCAGCCGTCGGCGCTAGAGCTCGGGGACGACCGCCAGCGCCCTGGGGCCGGATCGGGGAGCCTGTCGGACCAGGTCGGCCTGTGCCCAGGGCATCAGGCGCAGCGCCCCCGAGAGCTCGTCGACCGGGTGCAGGCGGACCCCCAGGTCCCCCAGGTCACCCAGTGAGGCGCTGTCCCCGCGTGGCAGGATCACGTCGGTCATCCCCAACCGAGCGGCTTCCATGACCCGCTGGCGTGCGCCGGGGACCCGGCGGACGTCGCCGGCCAGCCCCACCTCGCCGAACGCGACCCAGCCCACCGGGACCGACATGTCGCGCACCGAGCCGTGCACGGCAAGGGCGACGGCGAGGTCGCAGGAGGGCTCGACCAGGCGCGCACCACCCACCGGGGCGATGTAGGTGTCATAGCGCGACATCGGAACCGACTCCCGGCGCTCGAGGACCGCGAGCACCATGGCGATCCGGGCAGCCTCCAGACCCGATGTGGTGCGCCGCGGCACGGAGCCTGCCGCCGGCACGACGAGGGCCTGGATCTCGGCCAGCAGCGGGCGGCGACCCTCGAGGGCCACCGTGACGCACGTCCCGGGGACGGGCTCAGCCCTATCGGTGACGAAGAGTCCGCTGGGATCGGCCAGCGCGACCAGCCCCTCCTCACCCAGTTCGAAGCAGCCGACCTCGTCGGTCGGTCCGTACCGGTTCTTCACCGCGCGGACCATCCGCAGCCGGGCGTGCCGGTCACCCTCGAACGACAGCACGACGTCGACGAGGTGCTCCAGGGTGCGCGGACCGGCGATCCCGCCGTCCTTGGTGACGTGTCCCACCAGGATGCAGGCCATCCGCCGCTCCTTGGCCAGCCTGATCAGGGCCGAGGTCGCCTCCCGGACCTGGGTGACCCCGGACACCACTCCGTCAACGCCGGAGGAGGTCATCGTCTGGATGGAGTCCACGACCAGCAGCTCCGGGGACACCTGCTCGGCATGGGCCACCACGGCGGCGACGTCGGACTCGGCCGCGAGGAAGACCCCGGGGCTCACCGACCCGACCCGCTCAGCGCGGGCCCGCACCTGCTCGACGCTCTCCTCCCCCGTGACGTAGAGCGCCCGAACCCCGCGGGCCGCCACCGAGGCCACCACCTGCAGGAGCAGCGTGGACTTGCCCACGCCGGGCTCGCCGGCCAGCAGGATCACGGCCCCGGGCACGACACCGCCGCCCAGCACGCGGTCGAGCTCGGCGATGCCGGTCGGGCTGGCCGCGGAGCGGGTGAGGTCGATCTGGTCCATGGGCTGGGCCGATGCCGACACCGGGCCCGCCTGCGGGGTTCGGCTGCTGGTGCCGATCTCGCTGACGCTGCCCCACGCCTGGCACTCCCCACAGCGACCCACCCACTTGGGCGCCCGCCAGCCGCACTCCGAGCACCGGAACGCTGCCTTGACCGCACTGCTGGATCCCATGGACGCGGACGCTACCGGGCCGGTCAGACAACGCCTGGTCAGCGGCGCTCGACGATGGGCCGCGTCGGCGGACCATCGTCACCTACACTCGCCCGGGGAGCACACGATCACGGAGCATTCATGGCATCAATCGATCCGGAACTGGCAGCAGCGTTGGCACGCGTGGCACCGGGCACCGAGTTGCGCGACGGACTCGAACGAATCATGCGCGGGCGCACCGGTGCCCTCATCGTGCTGGGCCATGACAAGGGGATCGAGGCACTGACCAGCGGGGGCTTCCCCCTGGACATCGACTTCACCGCAACCCGCCTTCGCGAGCTCTGCAAGATGGATGGTGCGGTCATCATCGACTCGGCGACGGCCCGCATCGTGCGCGCCGGAACCCAGCTGGTCCCGGACCCGACGATCCCGACCGGGGAGACCGGTACGCGGCACCGGACCGCCGATCGCGTGGCCCGTCAGACCGGCTACCCGGTGGTCAGCGTCAGCAAGTCGATGCACATCATCGCCCTCTACCTGAAGGGCCGACGTTACGTCCTCGAGGAGCCCTCGGCGATCCTGTCCCGGGCCAACCAGGCCCTGGCCACGCTGGAGCGCTACAAGCAGCGCCTCGACGAGGTGTCGCGCAGCCTGTCGGCGCTGGAGATCGAGGACCTCGTGACGGTGCGCGAGGTGTGCGCGACCCTGCAGCGCCTGGAGATGGTGCGTCACATCGCCAACGAGATCCGCGCCTACCTTCTCGAGCTGGGCACCGAGGGGCGGCTGGTCTCCCTGCAGCTGGCCGAGCTCGTCGCCGGCGTCGAGACCGACCGCGAACTGGTGGTTCGCGACTACCTGCCGCGCAGGAAGTCCGGCCGCAAGGAACGTTCCGTGGCGGACACGCTGGAGGCCCTGGACCTGATCGGTCCGACGGACCTGCTGGACCTCACGTCCGTGGCCCGGGCTGTGGGCTACCCGGCCAGCGCCGACGGACTCGAGACCAACGTCAGCCCCCGCGGGCACCGCGTGCTCTCCCGGGTCCCCCGCGTTCCGGAGGCTGTCCGCGACCGCCTCGTGCACCACTTCGGCACGCTGCAGGCGCTGCTCGGGGCCTCGGTGGAGGACCTGCAGGAGGTCGAGGGGATCGGCGAGAACCGCGCCCGCTACATCCGCGAGGGACTGTCCAGACTGGCCGAATCCTCGATCCTCGAGCGCTACGTCTGATCTGACCGGCACTCATGTTCGTGTGCACGGAATCGGCCGTCACGTCGTCGTCTCCGTGCACACCGAGGCAGGGGGCCAACTACTCGACGCTGAAGGCCACCGGCTCGGACTCGACCGCCCCGTTGCGCCCCACCGCCCGGTAGCTGCCCGCCTGCGCCTGGGGCTGGCTGGCCGGGCAGCCCTCCTCAGTGATGGTTCCGGGCCACGTGACCGAGGTCGTGAACGGCTTGCCCGGCTCGAGGGCCTGGACATCGGTCGCCTTCGAGGGGTTGCAGAAGTCCGAGGACCACACCACCACCGAGCCGGAGGTGATCCGCAGCTCGTTGGCACCGGCCCCCACGTCGCGGTTGCATGCCACCGTTCCGGTGTTCGTCACCGTGAGGGTCAGGGCCATCCCGCCGCCGACGGTCGTCGTCGCACTGGAGGTCCCTGCCGCGACGGCAACGTCCGAGTCGAGGCAGTCGGCACTGGCCGACGGGCTCGGGGACGGGGACTGGCTCCCGGATGCCGAGGGGGAGGCTGAGGGATCCACATCGCCCTCAGTCGGCTCGCCGTCCGGTGACGGCGACATCGTCAGCCCGAAGCTCGGCGACGGACTGGGGGTCTCGGCAGTCGGCTCGTCATTCGATCCGAAGGCCGCCTGGAGCAGCCACCACCCAAGCCACAGGGCGACCAACAGGGCGACGACGACCGCCGCACGCCGCCGCCAGTAGGTGCTGGGCTCCTCCGGACCGACCGGGTTCACGACCGAACTCACGGGACAACCGTAACCCGACCGTGCACATGCACGGGCCCGCAGTCCCCCCGGGAGGGGATCTGCGGGCCCGTGTCTGCGTCAGATCAGCTCTCAGCGGCCTCACCCGCGCCAGCCGGCTCAACCGGAGGGGCATCGGGAAGCGTCACCTTGTCCGTGCCGGTGAGCGTGAACGTGGCCGTGGCGCCGCTGCCCTCGACATCGACCACCACGATCTGGCCCGGGCGCAGGTCGCCGAACAGGATCTTCTCGCTCAGGGCGTCCTCCACCTCGCGCTGGATCGTCCGGCGCAGCGGCCGGGCCCCCATCGCCGGGTCGTACCCGCGCTCGGCGAGCAGCTCCTTGGCGGCCAGGGTGAGCTCGATCCCCATGTCCCGCTCGCGCAGGCGCTCCTCGAGGTTGTTGGCCATGAGGTCGACGATCTGGATGATCTCGTTCTTGGTCAGCTGGTGGAACACGACGATGTCGTCGATGCGGTTGAGGAACTCCGGACGGAAGTGCGACTTGAGCTCCTGCTGCACCTTGGCCTTCATCCGCTCATAGCCGTCGGCGTCGCCATCACCGGCGAATCCGAGCATCACACCCTTGCTGGCATCCCGGCTGCCGAGGTTGGTCGTCATGATGATGACCGTGTTCTTGAAATCGACGACTCGGCCCTGGGCGTCGGTGAGACGGCCTTCTTCAAGGACCTGCAGCAATGAGTTGAAGATATCGGGATGCGCCTTCTCCACCTCGTCGAAGAGGACCACCGAGAATGGTCGGCGCCGCACCTTCTCGGTGAGCTGGCCACCCTCCTCGTACCCGACATATCCGGGGGGGGATCCGAAAAGCCGGGAGGCGGTGTGCTTCTCCGAGTACTCGCTCATATCCAGGGCGATCAGGGCATCCTCATCGCCGAACAGGAATTCCGCGAGGGTCTTGCTCAACTCGGTCTTCCCCACACCTGAGGGCCCGGCGAAGATGAAGGACCCGCCGGGGCGCTTGGGGTCCTTGAGGCCCGCACGCGTGCGCCGGATCGCCTGGCTGAGCGCGTGGATGGCGTCCTGCTGGCCGATGACCCGCTTGTGCAGCTCGTCCTCCATGCGCAGCAGGCGCTGGGCATCGTCCTCGGACAGGTCGGTGACGGGGATCCCGGTCATGAGGGCCAGGACCTCGGCGACGAGCTTGTCGTCGACCTCAGCCACGACATCCATGTCGCCGGCCTTCCACTCCTTCTCCCGCTGGGCCTTCTCGACCTGCAGCTGCTTCTCCCGATCGCGCAGCGACGCGGCCTTCTCGAAGTCCTGCGCGTCGATCGCCGACTCCTTCTCACGGCGCACGTTGGCGATGCGCTCGTCGAACTCGCGCAGGTCCGGCGGCGCGGTCATCCGCCGGATCCGCAACCGGGAGCCGGCCTCGTCGATGAGGTCGATGGCCTTGTCGGGGAGCTGACGGTCGGAGACGTAGCGGTCCGACAGCCGAGCGGCTGCAGCCAGGGCGGCGTCGGTGATGGACACGCGGTGGTGGGCCTCGTAGCGGTCGCGCAGGCCCTTGAGGATCTCGATCGTGTGGGCCACGCTGGGAGCCTGGACCTGGATCGGCTGGAAGCGCCGCTCGAGGGCAGCGTCCTTCTCGACGTGCTTGCGGTACTCATCGAGCGTGGTGGCGCCGATCGTCTGCAGCTCGCCGCGCGCCAGCATCGGCTTGAGGATGCTGGCGGCGTCGATCGCGCCCTCAGCGGCACCAGCCCCGACCAGGGTGTGCATCTCGTCGATGAACAGGATGATGTCGCCGCGGGTCTTGATCTCCTTGAGCACCTTCTTCAGGCGCTCCTCGAAGTCGCCGCGGTAGCGGGAGCCGGCCACGAGGGCCCCGAGGTCGAGGGTGTAGAGGTGCTTGTCCTTGAGTGTCTCGGGGACCTCGCCGCGCACGATCATCTGCGCCAGGCCCTCGACGACGGCGGTCTTGCCGACACCGGGCTCCCCGATCAGCACCGGGTTGTTCTTGGTGCGCCGCGAGAGCACCTGCATCACCCGCTCGATCTCCTTCTCGCGACCGATGACGGGATCCAGCTTGTTCTCCCGGGCGTCCTTCGTGAGGTTGCGCCCGAACTGGTCGAGGACCAGCGAGGTCGAGGGGGTGCCCTCCTGGGGACCGGAGCCCCCGGCCGCGGCAGGCTCCTTGCCCTGGAACCCCGAGAGCAGCTGGATGACGGTCTGGCGGACCTTGTTCAGGTCGGCACCGAGCTTGACCAGAACCTGTGCGGCCACGCCCTCACCCTCGCGGATGAGGCCCAGCAGGATGTGCTCGGTCCCGATGTAGTTGTGCCCGAGCTGCAGCGCCTCGCGCAAGGACAGCTCGAGGACCTTCTTCGCCCGCGGGGTGAACGGGATGTGACCGCTGGGGGCCTGCTGACCCTGGCCGATGATCTCCTCGACCTGCTGGCGAACAGACTCCAGGGAGATGCCCATGCTCTCGAGGGCCTTGGCGGCAACGCCCTCGCCCTCGTGGATCAGGCCGAGCAGGATGTGCTCAGTGCCGATGTAGTTGTGGTTGAGCATCCGCGCTTCCTCCTGCGCGAGCACCACAACACGACGAGCGCGATCGGTGAACCTTTCGAACATGGGGCTCCACTCCGTTCGTACATTCCTCCCGCTCACACGGGATGGAATGAAACTGTAGCCGCAACCCCCGACAGGCACACGGCGCCGTCGCCGCGTGCACCCCGTGGGAGCAACCTCTTGTCGAGCCAACAGCCCCTGGGCCGGGAGCCATACCCACCGGCGCTATGCCCACGGCGAACGCCCGGTACCCGGCCCCCGGTCAGTCCGCCCGGGGGTGCCCCGGACTCGCCGGAGTCCTAGTGGGCGGCCTCGTAGCGGGCACGCAGGTCGGCCGAGATCCGCCCGCGCGTGCTCACCGGGATGCCGTTCTCCGCTGCCCAGCGACGGATGTCGGCGGTGTCCTCGGACCGGCGCACCGGCCGGCGACGCGGTTCGACGGCACCGGGGCTGCTGACCCGCCGGCCAGCACCGATCCACGGTGCGAACGCCTCGCGAAGCTTCTCGGCATTGCTCTCCGAGAGGTCGATCTCATAGGACTTCCCGTCGACGGAGAACAGGATTGTCTCGGCGCCCGGGGTGCCATCAATATCGTCCTCGAGGAGGACCTGAACCTTGCGCGCCATTGTGTGCTCCTGAATGCTGCCGAGATTCGACCGGATCCCAGCATATGCCAGATGCCGCTCCGAGGGAATTCCCGGAAGGGCCATGCCCGGTGAAATGCTCGCCCACTGCTGTATTCCACCCCGCAGCGATTCCATACGCCGCTCGGCGGGCAAATTTCCCGGCACGTCGCCGTCGTGGCATTCGCTGCATGCATGGATGCCGAATTCGATCGTGCCGGTGGGCAGCGGCGGGCAACAGAAGTGGTGCGGAAGATCTCTCATCTGCGGGGTGGCCGGGCGCTCGTTACGCTGAGCCGCCATGAGCCCCCTGGCAGCGCTGACGTCCGCGCCGGCACTGCGTGACGACATCCGCCGCCTCGGCGATCTCCTCGGCGAGGCGCTGATCCGCCAGGAGGGGACAGCCACCTACGAGACCGTGGAGCGCATCCGGTCACTGGCGCGCGACGATCCGGACCGGGCGGCCGAGCTGATCGACAGGCTGCCCCTGGCGGAGGCGACCACCCTGGCCCGGGCGTTCTCGCTCTACTTCCACCTGGCCAACATCGCCGAGCAGGTGCACCGCTCGCGCGCCCAGGCGACTGCGCGGGCACACACCGGCGGCCCGTTGGCCGAGGCCGGGGTGGCGATCCGGGCGGCCCTCGACAGCGGCATCGTCAACGCCGAGGAGGTGGCCGAGGGCTTCGCCCGGATCAGCGCCCGGCCGGTGTTCACCGCGCACCCCACCGAGGCCTCCCGGCGCTCGGTCCTGGTCAAGCTGCGCCGCATCGCCGAGCTGCTCGACGAGGCCCGCACCGAGCGGACGGACCGCGCGATCGCCGAGGCCATCGACCTCCTCTGGCAGACCGACGAGCTGCGGGTGGGCAAGCCGGAGGTCACCGACGAGGCACGCAACGCCCTGTTCTACCTCGACGACCTCGCGGCCGGGGCGGCCGGGGATGTCGTCGGCGAGTTCGCGGCAGCGGCCGAGGCCACCGGGGTGGAGGTCCCCGCGGGGCGCCCGGTGCTCACCTTCGGCTCGTGGATCGGCGGGGACCGTGACGGCAACCCATTTGTGACCCCGGCCGTGACCGCCCGCGTCCTGGCCATCCAGCACGACCACGCGGTCCGCGACCTGCTGCCGCACATCGAGGACCTCAGCGCCCGGCTCTCGGTCTCGGAGCGGATCGCACCGGTCACCGAGGAGTTCGCCGCCTCGTTGGCCGCCGACCTGGCCGCGCTGCCGGACCTGGACCCGCGATTCCGTCGGCTCAACGCCGAGGAGCCCTATCGGCTCAAGCTGACCTGCATCCACGCGAAGCTGCGCAACACTCGTGACCGGCAGGCCGAGGGCCGGCCCCACGAGCCCGGTCGCGACTACCGCACCACCGCAGAGCTGCTCGCCGACCTGGAGCTGATCCGAGCCTCGCTGGCGGCCAACCGCGGTGGCCTGATCGCCGCCGGGTCGGTCGCACGGACCATGCGGGTCGTGGCGGTCTTCGGGCTGTCCCTGGCGACGTTGGACATCCGGGAGCACTCGAACGCCCACCACCACGCGGTCGGCCAGCTCCTCGACCGGCTCGGTGAGCTCAAGGCCCCGTACGCGACGCTCACGCCCGAGCAGCGGTTCGGCGTCCTGGCGGCGGAACTGTCCGGAAAGCGGCCCCTGGCTCCCGCCCCGCCGCCGCTGGACGTCGCCGGGATGACCACGTACTCCACCTTTCTGGAGATCGGCCGGGCCCTGGAGCGCTACGGCCCGGAGACCTGCCAGTCCTACATCATCTCGATGACGAAGTCCCCCGACGACGTCCTGGCCGCGGTGGTGCTGGCCCGCGAGGCCGGCCTGGTGGACCTCCCCGCCGGGATCGCCCGGATCGGCTTCGTCCCGCTGCTCGAGACGGTGGCGGAGCTCAAGTCCGCCGGGAAGCTCGTCGGACAGCTCCTCGACGACACCGGCTTCCGCGAGCTGGTCCGGCTGCGCGGGGACACCCTCGAGGTGATGCTCGGCTACTCCGACTCCAACAAGGACGCCGGGGTCACGACCTCGCAGTGGCAGATCCACCTTGCCCAGCGTCGGCTCCGCGACGTGTGTGTCGCCCACGGGGTGGTCCTGCGGCTGTTCCACGGCCGGGGCGGCACCGTGGGCCGTGGTGGCGGGCCCACGTACGAGGCCATCCTGTCCCAGCCGTGGGGGGTGCTTGACGGGCAGATCAAGGTCACCGAGCAGGGCGAGGTCATCTCCGACAAGTACCTCCTGCCCCAGCTCGCCCGCGAGAACCTCGGCCAGACGCTGGCGGCCACCCTGCGCAGCACGGTCCTGCACCGCACGTCCCTGATCGACTCGACGACACTGGCCGCCTGGGACGACGTCATGGACCTCATGTCCCAGGCGGCGTTCGACGCCTACCGGACCCTCGTCGACGACCCGGACCTCCCGGCGTACTTCTCCTACGCCACGCCCGTGGAGCAGCTCGGCGACCTCAACCTGGGGTCGCGCCCCGCACGGCGCCCCACCACCGCCGGCGGGCTCGACGGGTTGCGGGCCATCCCGTGGGTGTTCGGCTGGACTCAGGCACGCCAGATCGTGCCGGGGTGGTACGGAGTCGGGTCCGCGCTGGAGGTGGCACGCGCGGCTGGTCATGCCGAAACCGTGATGCAGATGGCCACGGGCTGGCCGTTCTTCGCCAACTTCCTGTCCAACGTCGCGATGACCGCGGCCAAGGCCGACCTCGCCGTGGCCGACCGCTATGTCCAGAGGCTGGTCCCCGAGCACCTCCAGCACGTCGCGACCAGCATCCGCGCCGAGCACGAACTCACCGTCTCGGAGCTGCAGAGGGCCATGGGGACCGATGCCCTGCTGGGCAACCAGCCCGGGCTGGCGCAGACACTGATGGTCCGCGACGCCTACCTGCGCCCGCTGCACCTGCTGCAGGTCTCGCTGCTGGCCCGGGTGCGCTGGCACGAGGGCGAGGGAACAGACGTCGAGCCGCAGCTGCGCCGGGCGCTCCTGCTGACCGTCAACGGCATCGCGACGGGCCTGCGCAACACCGGCTGATCGGCGCTGGAACCAGGGACGTCACAGGATGTGCAGCATGCGGTGGTTGCCCAAGGTGTTGGGCTTGACCCGCTCGAGATCGAGCAGCTCGGCCACGCCCTCGTCGTAGGACTGCAGCAGCTGCGCGTAGACCTCGGGGTCCACCGGCGCGCCCTCGATCTCGACGAAGCCCGCCGCGGTGAAGAACCCGGTCTCGAAGGTGAGGCAGAAGACCCGCGAGACTCCGAGTGCCCGGGCCCGATCCAGCAGCGCCTCGACCAGGGCCCGCCCGATCCCGGACCCGGTGACCGCCGGGTCCACGGCGAGCGTGCGCAGCTCGCCGAGGTCCTCCCAGATCACGTGCATCGCCCCGCAACCCACGACCTGCCCGTCGAGCTCGGCGACAAGGAAGTCGGGAACGTCCTCGAACAGCGTGACCGTGGCCTTCGACAGCAGGATCCGGCGCTGGGAGTACAGGTCGACCAGCTCGCGGATGCGGCGCACGTCCGAGGTGCGCGCCGGGCGGATGAGGACCTCCATGGCCGCAACCCTAGATGCGCCCGGGTCCGCCGGGGCGTCAGGGCGGTGGTGCCCCGTCGGGCCGGCCGTCCCCGCCCCCAGGCGACGTGCGGACATCCGACCGGGTCGGCCGGGTCGCGCGGATGCTCCCACCTAGACTGGCGGCCCATGGACCGCCACCCCTTGCCCCCGGGAGGCCACCCGATCCGCGGGGTGATCTTCGACCTGCACGCGACCCTGGTCCACGCGGGCGATCCGGCAGGCTGGATGGCCGCGGCGCTGGACCTCCTGGAGCAGGACCCGACCCTCGGCGGGAGGTTCGACGCGAGCGAGTCGGCGCCGGGCGCCCTGCCTGACCTGGCCGACCTCGCGCCCTGGGCCGAGCGCATCTGGGACCACGCCCGCGAGGTGGACCCGCACAGTGAGCGCGACCTGTCCCCCGAGCGTCACCGGGAGGTCTACGACCAGATGCTGGCGCGGATCGGGATCATCCCGCCGGCGCTGGGCGAGGCCCTCTACTCCACGATGCTCGACCAGTGGGATGCCTACGTCGAGGCCCCGGCGGTGCTCGCCTCACTGCGGGAGCGCGGGGTCGCCACTGCGATCCTGTCCAACATCGGGATCGACCCGCGCGACGTCCTGGTGCGCACCGGGCTGGCCGGCCTGTACGACATCGAGGTCTTCTCCTTCGAGGAGGGCGTCGTCAAGCCCGACCCGGCCATCTTCGCCCGAGCCGCCGAGCGGCTCGGGCCGCCCGCCCAGGAGCTGCTCATGGTCGGTGACACCGTGGACGACGACGGGGCGGCAGCACACCTGGGGATGCGCACCCTGATCCTCCCGCGCACGCGCGGGACCACACACGGCCTGGAGCAGGTGCTCCGATTGGTGGGCTGAGATGACCGGCGAGCAGACAGTGGCGCAGCCCGATGCCAGGCAGCGTCGCTACGACCTATGGGTGTCCAGGACGAGCCCCTGGCTGGACCGGCTGGCGCTGGTCTTCCTCATCACGTTCCTGCTCCAGTGGCTCTACCTCAACCCGCCCTCGTGGCTGCGTTCGACGCTGGTGGGCATCCAGACCCTCGTGTGGGCCGCGTTCGCGATCGACTACGTCACCCGGCTGACCCTCGTGGACGACAGGTCCGACTTCGTCCGCGACCACAAGGCCGACCTGCTCATGGTGGTCGTCCCCATGCTGCGAATGCTCCGGGTGGCCCTCCTGCTGCGCAAGTCCCTGCGCTCGATCTCCACCGAGCGGATCGCCGGCTCGCTGTTCACGATCGTGGCGCTGGTCGTGGCCAGTGCGGCGGTGCTCGAGTGGAACATCGAGCGCCAGCAACCCGATGCCAACATCGAGACCCTCGGCGAGGCCCTCTGGTGGGCGGTGGTCACCACCACCACCGTCGGGTACGGCGACTTCTACCCCACCAGCCTGCAGGGCCGACTCGTCGGCGGGGCGCTGATGATCGTGGGCATCGGCCTCATCGGCACGGTGTCGGCCACGATCGCCAGCTGGTTCGTCGCGCGCAGGCCGACCTCCGACGGGCCCGCACATGAGCCTCTCGACGGGAATGCCCCTCAGGTGGCCGAGGGCAGGGTGGGCGGCGACCATGCCCAGCTCATCCTCGACCGGCTCGACGCCCTCGCCGCGGAACAAGCAGCGCTGCGCGCCCTGCTCGAGCACCCACCCAGCACGTCGCGCTGACCGCTCGGCCACCTGGCGCGGCCCCGCGGGAACGATCCGACCAGGCTACCGGCTTACACGACTCGAACACCCCCGGCATGCGCCATCAACCTCGACCCGACAGTGTCGTGTCCAGAGCCGGTGCACACCGGTCGACGACGAGGAGGCACCATGAAGCGCACCGTGACCGCAGCCGTTGCCGGAGTGGCACTCGCCGGCCTGATCGGAGTGGGCGTCGCAGCCGCTGCGGACGGCACCGGGCCCGCGGGGCGACTCGCCGACGTCCTGTCCGGCCTGGTCAGCAAGGGCACGATCACCGAGGCGCAGGCCGACGCGGTCGAAGACGCCCTCACCGACTCCTGGGAGCAGCAGCGCGCTGAGCGGGATGCCGACCGAGCCGAGCGCAGGGCCGAGATCGACGCCCTCCTGCAGAACACCATCGGAATGGACTCCGACGCCGTGCTCGAGGCGATCCGCGGCGGGAAGACGCTGAAGGAGCTCGCCGGTGACTCTGCTGAGGAGCTGGCCGCGGGGATGGTCGCGATGGTCGACAAGCGACTGGACAAGGCCGTCGAGGACGGCCGGATCACCGAGGATCAGGCGGCCGACACCCTGGCGCGCGCCGAGGAGCGAGCGAAGGACTGGGTGGCCGGCGAGGACACCGGGATGGGTCGCGGGATGGGCCTGGGACTGCTCTTTGGACCTGACAAGGGACCCGGAATGGACCGCGGCATGGGGCGCGGGCACGGCGGCGGGTTCGGTCACGGCCCGAGGGATGACGCCGATGAGGCCACCGAGGGCTCCGGGACCACTGGCTCATCCACGACGTCCTCCACGACGTGGCGGGTCTGACGCCCTGCCCCTGCGTTGCCTCTGGTGGCCTGGGGATCTGATCCTCGGCGATCGCCGGGAGGAACGCCTCATAGTCGCGCTGGTTCTGGTCGGCGTAGGAGTCCGCGAACTCCTGCATGGCCCGGTGAACGTCCGGCCCGACCCGAGGTAGGCCGCGATCGCGTACCGGTTGCCGCTGCGGGCGTGCGCCCGGGCCAGTGTCCATCCACAGACGCGCGCGTAGACCCCCATGGCCAGGTCGTCCATCGCCTCGAGGTCGGGCGAGGTCTTCCAGTCCCACATCTGGCGGACGTAGGAGTCACGCCAGTCGCCGGCGATGCCGCGGACCCGCGTCCAGCCCAGCAGCATGTCGCTGGAGGCCTGCAAGAGACGTTGGCCCTCCACGACACGGCGCCCATGGTTGTCATAGGCGCTCGGCGGCGCCACGCACTCCAGCGGACCGGGACGGGAACCGCGGGTGGCTTCTTCAGCGGTTGCGGGGCCCTCCTGTCCGCGCTGCTCCTGTGCTTGGCCATGACAACCCTCCGATCGACTCGGATGGTCGCGGTCGGTCAGGGGTCACGGGCTGACGTTCTTGGCGTAGATCAGGTCCAGGCCGATGAGCGTCAGGTCCGGCTCGTGGTGGGTGATCGTGCGCGACTCGGCCACCACGATCGGGGCCAGCCCGCCGGTCGCGATCACTGCGGCGACCGTGCCGCCGAGCTTCCCGGGTGATCCGGTCGACCAGCCCGTCGACCTGGCCGGCGAACCCGTAGAGGGCACCGGACTGCAGCGCCTCCACCGTGTTCTTCCCGATCACCGAGCGCGGCCTGACGAGCTCGACCTTGCGCAACTGGGCCGCCCGCGAGGCCAGGGCATCCAGCGAGATCTCGATCCCCGGAGCGAGCGCCCCGCCGAGGAACTCCCCCTTGGCGCTGACGACGTCGAGGTTCGTCGAGGTGCCGAAGTCGACCACGATCGCCGGTCCGCCGAACAGGTGATGGGCGGCCAGGGTGTTGACGATCCGGTCGGCGCCGACCTCCTTCGGGTTGTCGGTTAGCAGGGGCACGCCGGTCTTCGTGCCCGGCTCGACGATCACCGTGGGGACGTGGTCCCAGTAGCGCGCGAACATGGCCCGCATCTCCCGAAGGACTGACGGCACGGTGGAGCACAGGGCGATCCCGGTGATCTCCGGGACCTCGGTGAGCAGCGCCCGGAAGGTCAGCGCCATCTCGTCGGCGGTCCCCCGCGCATGGGTCGTGATCCGCCAGGAGTGGGCCAGCGCGTGGTCCTCGAACAACCCCAGGACAGTGTTCGTGTTGCCGACGTCGACGGTCAGGAGCACCGGTCAGCCCTCCACGGGACGCAGGTCGGCCCCCAGGTCGAGGACGGGCGGGGAGTGCGTCAGGGCACCCACCGCGAGGAAGTCCACGCCCGTGGCCGCATAGGCCTGAGCCACGTGCAGGCTCAGGCCACCCGAGGACTCCAGCTGGCAGCGCCCAGCCACGAGCGCCACCGCCTCGGCGGTCTGGGCCGGCGAGAAGTTGTCGAGCAGGACCAGGTCGGCCCCAGCCTCGACCACCTCGGCGAGCTGCTCGAGGGAGTCGACCTCCACCTCCACAGGGACGCCCGGGAACCGCGAGCGGACGGCAGCGAACGCCTCCGCGACACCGCCGGCAGCCACCACGTGGTTGTCCTTGACCAGGGCGGCGTCCCACAGCCCCATCCGGTGGTTGACCCCGCCTCCGCAGCGGACGGCGTACTTCTCCAGCGCCCGCAGGCCGGGGGTGGTCTTGCGGGTGTCACGGACCCGTGCCCCGGAGCCGGCCAGCGCTTCGGCCCATGCCGCGGTGGCGGTGGCCACCCCGGACAGGTGGCAGAGCAGGTTCAGCGCGGTGCGCTCGCAGACCAGCAGGGAGCGGGTCCGGCCGGTGATCGTGAGCACCACGTCCCCGCGCTGGACCCGGTCACCGTCGGCGCGCACGAACGTGACCCGGCTCTGGCCCTCGGACTCGAGGTCGAACACGCGGGCGGCCACCGGGATCCCGGCGACCACCCCGGCTGCCCGGGCGGTCAGGTCCATCGTTGCGACCTGGTCCTCGGGGACGGTCGCCACCGAGGTGACGTCGACGCCGCCGCCGAGGTCCTCAGCCAGGGTCGCGCGGATCAGGGAGTCGATGGCGCCGGCATCGAGCCCGGCAGCGGTCAGTGCGTCATGGGTTCCCATCGCTTGCCTCCTCAAGTTCCGGGGGTGCGGTAGTCGTGCGGCGGCACGGGCTCGCGACGGGTGTGCACCACGCCATCGGCATCCGCCGTCGCCACGAGACGGACGCGCCAGTTGCGGTCGTCGACGTCGGGGAAGTCCTCACGCCAGTGCGACCCGCGGGTCTCCTGACGGGCCAGTGCGTGCGCGGTCAGCACCGAGGAGATCGCGTGCAGGTTCGTGGTCTCCCAGGCGTGCACGCTGCGCCCCTGGGGAAGGTCGCCGACCACCATGTCGGCCAACCCTGCGGCCGCGGCGGTCAGGGACTCGGCAGTCCGGATGACTCCCACTCCCTCCGTCATCAGGACCTGCAGCGGCCGCCGGTCGGTGTCGGAGACAAGGCCCGGGTGCTCCGCGCGGATGACCGGGTCGCGACGGCGCGGCAGCCCCTGGGCCAGCACCGAGACGATCCGCTCCGGGAACACCAGGCCCTCGAGCAGGGAGTTGGAGGCCAGCCGGTTGGCCCCGTGGACCCCGGTGCACGCCACCTCGCCGGCGGCGTACAGGCCGGGGATGGTGGCCCGGCCGAGCAGGTCGGTGCGCACTCCCCCGGAGGCGTAGTGCTGCGCCGGGGCGACGGGGATCAGGTCGTGGGCGGGGTCGATCCCATGCTGGCGGCAGGACTCCAGGATGGTCGGGAACCGCGTCTCCCAGCGCTCCCCGAGGGCGCGGGCGTCGAGCCACATGTGCGCCCGGCCCTGCTCGCGCATCCGGCGGGTGATCGCCTTGGCCACGACGTCGCGGGGGGCGAGGTCGGCCAGGGGATGCACCCCCTGCATGAACCGGACGCCATCGTCGTCGACGAGGACGGCACCCTCGCCGCGCACGGCCTCGCTGACCAGCGGCTGCTGGCCGGTCGAGTCCGGGCCGAGGTACATGACGGTGGGGTGGAACTGGACGAACTCCAGGTCCGCGACCTCGGCACCCGCGCGCAGGGCCAACGCCATGCCGTCGCCGGTTGCGACTGCCGGGTTCGTCGTCTGCGCGAACACCTGGCCCAGGCCTCCGGTCGCCAGGACGACCGCAGGGGCCAGCACCGCCCCGACACCGTCGTGCTGGCCCTCACCGATGACGTGCAGGGTGATCCCCTGGACCCCGCCCTCGGAGTCGGTGAGCAGGTCGAGGGCCAGGGCGTGCTCGACCAGCTCGATCCCCGGGTCGTCGGCGATCGCGGCCACCAGCGCCCGGAAGATCTCGGCACCCGTGGCGTCGCCACCCGCATGCGCGATCCGGTCGCGCAGGTGCCCACCCTCCCGGGTCAGGGCGATCCCACCACTCGTGTCGTGGTCGAAGCGGGCACCGGCCGCGATGAGGTTGCGCACCGCCACCGGGCCCAGGGTGCACAGCTCGTGGACGGCCGCCGGATCGCAGAGCCCGGCGCCGGCCACCAAGGTGTCGCGCTCATGGTCGGCCGGGGAGTCGGCGTCGTCCAGCGCCGCGGCGATCCCGCCCTGGGCCCACCGGGTGGCCCCCTCCTCGACCCAGGACTTGGTGACGACAAGCACCCGGTGGCCCAGGCGTCGGATGTTCAGCGCGAGGGAAAGCCCGGCGACTCCCGAGCCGATCACGATGACGTCGGCCGAGGTGAACCACCCCGGAGCGGGAGCAGCCACGGAGGTGGGGATGACCAGCCGGTCCGCGCCCAGCCCCGCGATGCTCATCTGCGCAACGTAACCGGTGTGTTGTCGATCAGTCGCGTCTGGCCGACCCGGGTGGCCAGCAACAGCCGGGCTGGGCCGACCTCCGGGGCTGGGCCGAGGGCGGGATCGGTCAGGGCGACGTAGTCCGGGGTGAGGCCCACGCGCATCAGCTCGAGCTCCGCAGCGCCCACCACGGCGTCCGCCGACCGTCCGAGGTCGGCGACGGTGACGCCGGCCGCCAGTGCTGCGGGGACCGCCGCGGCCAGCGTGCGCTCCTCCGCGGAGAGGTAGTTGTTGCGGCTGGAGCGGGCCAGCCCGTCGGCCTCACGGATCGTGGGGACACCGTGCACCCTGACCGGCAGGTCCAGGTCGGCGACCATGCGCTGGACCAGCGTGAGCTGCTGGTAGTCCTTCTCGCCGAAGAACGTCGCGTCGGGCCGGGTCATGTGCAGCAGCTTCATCACCACGGTCAGCACGCCGGCGAAGTGCCCTGGGCGGACGGTCCCCTCCAGGATCGACCCCGAGCTGGCCGGGGTCGATGCGCACCGCGGGGTCGCCTGACGGGTAGAGCACGTCGGCTGCCGGGGCGAACACGAGGTCCACATCCTCGGCGGCACAGGCCTCGAGATCGGCCTTCAGCGTGCGCGGGTACTTGTCGAGGTCCTCCCCGGCGCCGAACTGCAGCGGGTTGACGAAGATCGTCACGGTCACATGCCCCTGCGGGCCGACCTCACCACGCGCTGCGCGGATCAGGGCGATGTGCCCCTCATGCAGGGCACCCATCGTGAAGACCGCCGCGCGGGCAGCACGGGCCGAGCGCACCAAGGGCACGGGCAGGCTCGCATAGGCGTCATCGAGGGACTCCCGGGTGCGCACCACTCGCATCACCGGCGGCGGTCCCGCCTTGGTCTCCGTCTGGCTCATGTCACGTCCTCCCGCGCCCGATCCGCCCGGCAGGGCCTTCGCGGATCGCTGTTGCACCACGCCGACCCGTATCGGCCCGGGCCGGACATCACCGACGCCGACCCTAGTGCGTCACGCTCGTGCCCGTTCCCCCAGCCCGCCCCCGGATGCCGGGGACGTTCAGCCGAGGACGTCGAGCAGCGACTCGGCGGCCACGGGGTCAAGACGACCAGCCGCCAGCGCCCGGTCGGCGGTGAGCCGGGCCATCGCGACATAGGCAGCCCGGGCCTCCGGGGCCGCCCGGGACAGGGCCTCGAGATGGGCGGCCACGGTCCCGGCGTCCCCGCGGGCGACCGGGCCAGTGAGCGCGTCGTCGCCCATGGCCAGGACGTTGTCCAGGGCGGCGCTGAGCAGCGGGCGGATGAGTCCCGACGGGTTCTCGATCCCCGCGATCGCGAGCAGGTCCAGCGTCTGGGCGACCAAGGTGACCAGGTGGTTGGCGCCATTGGCCAGCGCCGCGTGGTACAGCGGACGCGCCTCCTCCAGGACCCACATCGGGTCACCGCCCATCTCGACGACCAGCGCCTCGGCGACCGGGCGCAGCACCCGCGGGGCGGTCACGCCGAAGGGGCAGCCGGCCAACCGGTCGAGATCCGAGCGCGCGCCCGTGAACGTCATCACGGGGTGCAGGGCCATCGGGAGCGCCCCCAGCCGGGTCGCCGGCTCGAGCACTGCAGTGCCGAAGCGGCCCGAGGCGTGCACCAGGAACTGACCCGGCGTGACGGCCGCGGTGTCGGCCAGACCGGTGACGAGATTGGCCAGGACATGGTCGGGGACGGTGAGCAGGACCAGGTCCGCGGCGGCCATCACCTCGGCGGCGCTGAGGAGTGGAGTCCCGGGCAGGAACTCCCCCACCCGGCGACGGGAGCGCTCCGACACCGCGTGGGCGCCGACGAGCGGATGGCCCGCCCGGGCCAACGCCGCAGCCAAGGGGGCTCCGACCCTGCCCGCACCGATGACCCCGACAGCGAGTCGGGGGGCCGGGGTCGGCTCCGCGGAGAAGCGATCAGCACTCATCGGGTGGCAGCCTGCCACCGGCGCGTCCCCCGTGCCCGCTGGGGCCCGGGTCGGCGAGCCCCCGACCCAGGGCTGCCGCTCGGCGGCGGCCCCGCTATCGAGCGGCCGTGCGAGCCCTCGGGATGTCTCCGAAGGTGGGGGCCCACACCGAGATCCGGCCACCGGGCAGGCAGACCATGAGACCGCCATCCATCCCACGGATCTCCCAGGCCTCGTGGACCATCTCGGCGGCGACCGCCACCCGGTCCGCACCCAGACCCACGTGCAGGCCTCCGGCCGCATCGACGCGCAGGTCCGAGAGTGGCCGTCCCACCCAGCCGGACAGCTCCGCCACCGCCTGGTGGCACTCGAGCGTCCCGCCGGACCCCTGGGGTCCACCGAGGCGCACCGGACCGGAGAGGACGACAAGGTGGACCGGATCGGCCGCGATCGACAGCACGATCCGCTCCAGCGAGACTTCCACGTGGGCCAGCGTTCGCCCCAGGAGCCCAGCGAGTCGGGCGGTGGCCTGACCCGGGTCGAGCAGGCCACGGGGTTCGCGGGTTCTCAGCGGGGCACTCGAGGCCGGGACGGGGGTAGCTCGGGGCCATCTCATCACCACGGACATGACCGCATCCTCGCCCATGGCCACGGTCCGGCGCGGGAACGTCGCGTGTCGCTACGGCGAACCCTGGCCGAAGTCTGCGGGCTCGCCGTCGCCCACAGGCGGTGCCGCCGGTCCCTGCATCCAGCGCTCGCCGGGCCCCGTCGACCGGCTCGCCGCGGCCCTGACCAGCTGAGCCTCGGCGATCTGGCGTGCCTCGCCGGCCGACCGGTGCAGGACCACGATGGACACCGGACCGGGGGTCGAGTCCACCTGCACCGAGGCGAGTCCGAGGCGGCGCTGCCACGGGCCCTGCGTGACACCCACGGACTGGGTCCGGGCATGCGGGATGAACGCGATCCTGCGGGTGAGGAAGCCGCGGCTGGCGGCCATCACGAGGTCGTCATGGGCGACACCGAGGTTCCTGAACTGGAGCCATGCGCGGCGGCGAGCCTGAGGCGGGGCAGGCAGGAAGTCCATCGCACCTGGGTCCACGCCGGGCATGACCCGCGAGATGATCTGGCGAGCCACGTCATGCGGCGCCACCGGAAGCAGCACATGCTCCTGCTGGCCGTTCTCGTCGGCCTGCAGGCCGGCGACATTCAGTGAGACGCGCACCCAGCCCTTGCGCCGCCAGAGCAGCGGCTCCGAGATCTCGATGGCCTGGACCCGGCCCGGCGGGACGGTCTGGCTCTGCACGGTGACCAGGCCGTGGCGCAACCGCAGTCCGTCCGGGGAGTCGGCAACGGTGAACCCGAAGAAGCGGGTGAACTGGCCGAACACAGAGAGCAGCGGGAGGCCACCGGTGACGAAGATGAGCAACAGCCCCCCCGGGCCCTCGGTCAGCGTCACGGAGGCGACGAGGAGGACCGTGATGGCGAACAGGAGCATCGTCTCGCTGCGCAGCAGCAGGCTGATGACCAGGTCGCCGGTGGGGACAGTGGCGAGGACCGCCTCCGGGGCCTCCCCCACGTCCGGGGACATCCCCGCAGCGCGGGCGATGATCTCGGCGCGCAGGGCCTGCGCCTCGGCATCCGTGAGGTAGGACAGCAGGACTCGGGAGTCCCCACCGCCGGCCACCTCGATGCGCACCTGCGACAGCCCCACGACCCGGCCGAGCAGGGGTCGGGTCGTGTCCACGCTCTGCAGCCGCGACAGTGTCACGCGGCGCTCGTTGCGCTGGAGCACCCCGGAGTCCAGCCGGAAGTCGCCGGACTCGTCGAAGAAGTACTCGGTGCGGGTCCAGGCGAGGTAGTTGTAGCCCAGCGCAGCCAGCAGCAGGACAGCGAAGGCCCCGAGGATGAGCGCCGCTCCCAGGAGCCCGCCCAGGTTGGCCGCGAGGTCGCGGAGGTTCCCAGTCCCGAACACGACGAAGACACCGACCAGGACGCCCATGGAGCGCACTGAGGCAACCAGCGGCGTCAGGGGGTGGGTCCGACGTCGCGGGGTGCCCAGGCCGGGCGGGGAAGGATCGAGGTCGGGGGTGGATGGATCGAGGTCGGGGGTGGATGGAGCCGCAGGCGCCGCCGGCGTCGCAGGTCCCGACGGAGGCGCGGGCACGGCGGGCGTCACGGGTTCGGCGGGCGTCACGGGTTCGGCCGCGGCGGGCACGGCCGGAGTCACCTCCTGCGCACCGGAATCTGGGTCGGGGGGCTGGGTCACAGCCCGGCGCTCCGCTGCTCGCCGCGAGCCGCGAGCCGGTCACGCAGGCCCGACGCCTCAGCCGGCGGCAGCCCGGGGATGGTGGCGTTCGTGGTGGCGGCGGCTGTGTGCAGCTGCACCGTGGCCACG
The DNA here is from genome assembly GCA_963747335.1 of uncultured Actinomycetes bacterium. Classification (GTDB taxonomy): domain Bacteria; phylum Actinomycetota; class Actinomycetes; order S36-B12; family CAIYMF01; genus Prado023. The sequence continues at coordinate 635,274 of CAVVEV010000012.1, forward strand.
CCGAGTCGTCGGTCCAGGGGCCCAGCCGTGATGTCCACCAGCTGCATCCGGCCGTACGGGACGACCACGAGCCGGCGGAACATGATCCCGCTGGTGACCAGCAGGTCGTCCTCCCGCTCGGCGTAGCCGAAGGAGCGGACCCGGCGGCCGATCAGCCACCACATCCAGATCACGGCCACCAGCCAGATCCCCACCAGGACCATCGCGATCGTGCGCGTCTCCGGCACGAGGCCCAGGAGGACCAGACCCACCAGGAGGAGCCCCATCACGAGCATCATCGTGATCCGCCGGGCCGTCGCCAGCTTCGGCGAGACGGGATGCCACGGCTCCCCCGGAGGGGCGAAGGCGTCGTCCACGGACAGGGGCTCAGTCATGCTCACCACCCTAGGCCAGCGTCGTAGGGTTGGCGGATGCGCGCTCAGGACGGGGCTGGGGTCCACCACGTCGTCGCGACTGCGGTCGGGCCGGGCGACATCGCCCTCGGGCCGGACCACCCGACGATCGATGGGCTCCCCTCGATCACGCTGCAGGTGGACGCCGGACGCGTGACCTCGGCCGAGTGGATCCCCGGGACGGTGCACCGCGGCGCGGAGAAGCTCTTCGAGTCCCGTGACTACCGCCAGATCCTCATGCTCGTCGACCGCCACGACTGGCTTTCCGCGTTCTGCTCGGAGATCGGTGTGGTCGTCGGCGTGGAGCGGGCCCTGGGCCTGACCCCCCCTGAGCGCGCCCAGCACCTCCGGATCCTGCTGTGCGAGCTGACCCGGATCGCCCACCACCTGGCCTTCCTCGCACCCCTGCCCGGTGACCTGCCCGCCTCGTGGCGTGTCCGGGCCTGGGCGTGGCGCGCGGAGGTCCTGGACCTGATCGAGGCAGCCACCGGTCACCGCGTCCACCCGATGTTCTGCCAGGTGGGCGGGGTGCGCGCCGACGTCGGCGCCGAGTGGGTGGCCCGCGTGCGCACCGCGGCAGCGGCTTGGTCCGATTCCGGACCGACCGCGGCACTCGCCCGGCTCGACGGCCCGGGGCTGGCCGAGGCTCTCGGCACGGGCTACGCCGGGGTGGCCGTGCTCAGCACCGAGGAGGCCCTGGGATACGGGGCGTCCGGTCCGGTGGCCCGGGCCAGCGGCGTCGACCTGGATCTGCGCCGCGACGACCCGTACCTGCCCTATCCCGCGTTCGAGGTCCCCACCGACGGGGCCGGGGACGCCCGGGCGCGAATCCGCATGCTCGTCGACGAGCTCGCGCCCAGCATCGGACTCGTCGGGTGGGCGGCCGAGCAGCTGGCCGACTCGGTCGGTGCGGCCGTGGACGTGCGCCTGCCGAAGGTCGTGCGCGTCCCGGAGGGCGCGACCTACACGTGGACGGAGAACCCCACGGGGATCAACGGCTACCTGCTGGTGTCGCGCAACGACCGCACGCCGTGGCGGCTGAAGTTGCGCAGCGCAGGGTTCGGCAACGCCGCCGCGATGGGGGCGGCCCTGGCGGGGACCGACCTGGCCGATGTCCCGGCGGCGATCGCCACGTTCCTGATCATCTGCGGCGACGTCGACCGATGAACGGCCGCCGGCGTCAGGACATCGTCCTCGCGATCATCCTGGCCCTGCTCGCACTCCTGGTCCTGGTTCCCCTGGGCCTGGCGCTGCGTGCCGGGTGAGGGCCGGCCCCGGGCGGCTGGGTGTGGTCAGCGCTCGGGGTGCTCGCGCAGGTACGTCGCGAACACCGCGACGAAGAGCGGCTCCAGGTCGCCGACGCCGGTGCGACTGAACGCCTGCTTGGCTGCCTCGATCGTCTCGATGAACGACCCTGCGGTCTCCCCGAGCGACCCGCCCTCGTCCGCCGCGGCGGTGAGGGCCGGCGTGTGCGCCATCAGGTCGATGAAGAACTGCAGGTCGTGGTTGCGGCGGGCACGCTCGAACGCGGCGTCGCGCAGGTCCTCGTAGGGCCAGTCCTCGTAGGGCAGGTCGGGATGCGCTTTGGCGTTGTCGCTCATGGTGGACACGGTAGTCCACGCCAACCACGGGCGTCCCGGAGCGACCTCGCGCGGGCCAGAGCGGCGGTTGAGCCTCACGCGACGTGAGGTCCCGGCTGTTCAGGTGGCGGCGCCCGCCGGACCGGCGTCCGAACCCGGGACCCGCGTCCTGGCCTCGTCGGTGTCCTCGGGCAGCCGACAGTTGTGCTCGAGCCAGAGCGAGAGCGCCGCCAGGATGAATCCGCCCAAGGACGCGAGGGCGGCAGCCAGGAGCCGCTCGCGACCCGCGGCGACCGCGGTCTCCTGCATCAGCCGGAGGGCGACCCCGCCGTATGCCCCGAAGACCACGGCCCCGGTTCGTGACCCGGCAAGGGCCAGAGCGGTCGTCCGTGCGGCCATCAGTGGGGCCATCCGCGGGGCACCGGGCTTGGGGTTCAGCCGTCTGCGCGCCACCACCGCCCATGCCCCGACGAAGCCGGCCACCACCCAGATGACCACGACGGCCAGCCACGGGACCGCGGGGAGCCGGCCGTTGTCGTCCACCCATGCCGCGAAGCTCCACCCGAGCAGGGCGGCGATCCCCGCGACCGCGAACAGCCAGGGGATCGATGTGGGCCTCATCTCCACCACGATCCCCCCTCGAGGACCTCGACCTGCTGGTCGGCGACCTGGGCGGCCCAGTCGGCGACGGTGCGGGCAGCGCCGTTCGGCGGAGTCAGGACGAACTCGGGGTCCAGTTCCGCCCACGGGGCGAGGACGAAGCCACGCTCATGGGCGCGGGGGTGCGGGAGGGTGAGCTGCGGGTCGTCGCTGCGCTCCTCGTCGACCGCGAGGATGTCGACGTCGAGGGTGCGTGGGCCCCACCGGACCTCGCGGACCCTGCCCGCGGCAGCCTCCAGCGCGTGAGCGAGGCCCAGCAGCGCAGGGGGATCCAGCGCTGTGTCCACCAGGACCACGGCGTTGAGGTAGTCCGGCTGATCCGGCCCGCCCACGGCCGCCGTCCGCCACAGGCTGGAGACGTCCTCCACCCGAACATCCGGGTGCGCCATGAGACCGGCGACCGCTCCCCGCAGCGACTCCCGCGGCTCACCGACGTTGGCGCCGAGGGCGAGGGCCGCGCGGGTCATCGCGCCCTCGTGATGCTGACCGACACGTCGTCGAAGGGCACGGGGATCGGCGCCTGGGGCTTGTGCACAGTGATCTTCACGGCCCGCACGTAGTCGAACGCCAGGCAGCGGTCGGCGATGGTCACGGCGAGGGTCTCGATCAGGTTCACCGGCTCGCCCTCGATGACCTCGACCACCGCCTGGGCCACGCCGCCATAGTCGATGGTGTGCCGCAGGTCGTCGGACTTGGCGGCCTTCGAGATCGACAGCACCCCGAGGACGACGTCGACGCGGAACTCCTGGCCGTCCCGGCGCTCCTCGTCGAAGACCCCGTGGAACCCGAGCGCCCGCACGCCCTTGAGGCTGATCCGGTCGAGGTCCCGGCTGAACGCATCGGTCATGACTGCCCCCCTGTCGGTGCTGGATGGATGAAGGCCGCGTCGCGCCATGCGCCAGCGACGGCGATCGCGTCGCGGGAGCCCCGGACGTCGTGGACGCGCACGGCCCACGCGCCGGCGGCGGCCGCGAGGACAGTGACGGCGTCGGTGGCGGCGTCACGGCCCTCGACCGGACGGGGCCGCGAGGGTTCGCCGAGGAGCTCGCCGAGGAAGCGCTTGCGGCTGGCCCCGATCAGGACAGGGCGCCCCAGTGCCGCCAGCTCGGGGAGCCCGGCGAGCAGGGCCCAGTTGTGCGCCGAGGTCTTGGCGAACCCGAGACCGGGGTCGAGGATCACCCGAGCGGGGTCCACCCCGGAAGCGTCCAGCTCCGCAAGGCGCTCACCCAGCTCGGCGCAGACGTCGGCGACCACGTCGTGGTAGGTGGCCAGGCGGTCCATGTCCGTGGAATGACCCCGCCAATGCATGGCGATGTAGGGAACCTGCACACTGGCGACCCAGGCGTGCATCCCGGGATCCGCGAGCCCGCCCGAGACATCGTTGACAAGCCCGGCACCAGCCGCGACCGCAGCGGCAGCGACCTCGCTGCGCATCGTGTCGATGCTGACCACCAGCCCGTGGGCGACCAGTCGCTCGATCACGGGGATGACCCGGTTCAGCTCCTCCTCGACGGGGATCCGCTGTGCGCCGGGCCGGGTGGACTCGCCCCCCACGTCGATGATGTCGGCGCCGGCCGCCACCTGCTGGAGCGCGTGCACGACGGCGACGTCGACATCGACGTAGTTCCCACCATCGGAGAAGGAGTCCGGGGTCACATTGAGGACCGACATCACCAGCGTGCGCTGCACGCCGGCCAACGACGCGGGCAGTCCGCGCGGGTGCATCCCTAGGCCTTCAGGATCAGCGACATGACCTCGGACCGGGTCGCGGGCTCCCGCAGCCCCCCGCGCACTGCACTCGTGACGGTGCGTGCTCCCGGCTTGCGCACCCCGCGCATGGACATGCACAGGTGCTCGCACTCGATGACCACGACGACACCGCGCGGTTGGAGGACCCGCACCATGGCGTCGGCGACCTGGGTGGTCAGGCGCTCCTGGACCTGCGGGCGCTTGGCGTACACGTCCACCAGGCGGGCGATCTTGCTCAGGCCGGTGATCCGGCCGTCGCGGCTCGGGATGTAGCCCACATGCGCCACGCCGTGGAACGGCACCAGGTGGTGCTCGCACGTCGAGTAGACCTCGATGTCCTTGACCAGGACCAGCTCGTCGTGCCCGAGGTCGAAGGTGGTCGACAGGACGTCATCGGGTTCCTCGCGCAGGCCGCGGAAGATCTCGGCGTAGCTGCGGGCGACGCGGTCCGGGGTGTCGCGCAGCCCGTCGCGGTCCGGGTCCTCCCCGATCGCGATGAGCAGTTCCCGCACGGCCGCCGCGGCACGCTCCAGGTCGATCGGCTCCGAGATCATGGGGGCATCGAACCCGTGTACCGGGTCGATGCCGTTCACTGACCGGTCCCTGGTGGGGTGGCCTCATCCGAGGAGTGCGGGGTATCGCTCGGGGTACCGGCCGGCCCGTGAGACTGGCCGCCGTTGCTGCCAGCAGGTCCGACCCCGCCCGAGGAACCAGGGGCCCCCGGTGCCGAGGGAGCCCCGGGAGCCCCTGGGGCCGGCTCCCACCCGGTCGCGGGACCAGGGGAGACAGCCGGAGCACCGCTCTGGCCGAGGGGCACGGGGTTCGGATACGTCCCGTCGGGGGCGGGCGGTCCGTAGGAACCCGGGATCGGCGCGCCGTACGTCCCGCCCGGCGCGGGCAGTCCGTAGGCCCCGAGCATGGAACCGCCCACCGCGACCGGATCCCCGATCCGAGCCGGCACATCCACGGGAGGGAGGTCCGACGGGGCCCGTCGCTCCGAGCCCGTCCAGGCCGGCCGCGATGGGCGCAGACGCAACGCGGTGAAGATCGTGGCCACCTGCTCCTTGTTCAGGGTCTCCTTCTCGAGGAGCTCGATGACCAGCGTGTCGAGCACGTCGCGGTTGTCCACCAGGATCTCGAACGCCTCGTTGTGTGCGTGGTCGATCAGGCTGCGGACCTCCTCGTCGATCGCAGCGGCGATCTCCTCCGAGTAGTCGCGGGTGTGGCCCATGTCCCGGCCGAGGAAGACCTCGCCGTTCTCCTTGCCGTAGCGAATGGCCCCGAGCCGCTCTGTCATGCCGTACTGGGTGACCATCGCGCGGGCGACGGCCGTGGCCTTCTCGATGTCGTTGGAGGCGCCGGTGGTGGGGTCGTGGAAGACCAGCTCCTCGGCAGCGCGACCGCCCAGCATGTACGCCAGCTGGTTGAGCATCTCGCTGCGCGTCGTGGAGTACTTCTCCTGGTCGGGCAGGACCATCGTGTAGCCCAACGCGCGCCCCCGGGGCAGGATCGTGATCTTGTGGACGGGGTCATTGCCCGGGAGGGCCGCGGCCACCAGGGCGTGCCCGCCCTCGTGGTACGCGGTGATCCGCTTCTCCTTGTCGTCCATGACCCGGGTGCGCTTCTGCGGACCAGCGATCACGCGGTCGATCGCCTCGTCGAGGGCGCGGTTGTCGATCAGGGCGGCGCCGGAGCGCGCCGTGAGCAGGGCGGCCTCGTTGAGCACGTTGGCGAGGTCCGCGCCGGTGAACCCGGGGGTCCGCCGCGCGACCGCCTCGAGGTCCACACCTGGGGCCATCGGCTTGCCGCGGGCGTGCACCTTCAGCACCTCGTGGCGGCCGAGGAGGTCCGGCGGCGAGACCTGGATCTGGCGATCGAAGCGCCCCGGGCGCAGGAGTGCGGGGTCCAGGATGTCGGGCCGGTTGGTCGCGGCGATCAGGATCACGCCACCGGAGACGTCGAAGCCGTCCATCTCGACGAGCAGCTGGTTCAGCGTCTGCTCGCGCTCGTCGTGCCCACCACCCAGCCCAGCCCCGCGATGGCGGCCGACGGCATCGATCTCGTCGACGAAGATGATCGCGGGCGCGTTGGTCTTGGCCTGCTCGAACAGGTCGCGCACCCGGGAGGCACCGACGCCGACGAACATCTCCACGAAGTCCGATCCGGAGATCGAGAAGAAGGGCACCCCGGCCTCGCCGGCCACGGCACGGGCGAGCAGGGTCTTGCCGGTGCCGGGCGGACCGTAGAGCAGGACGCCCTTGGGAATCTTGGCGCCCACGGCCTGGAACCGCGCGGGGTCCTGGAGGAACTCCTTGATCTCGCCGAGCTCCTCGACGGCCTCATCAGCGCCGGCCACGTCGGAGAACGTGGTCTTGGGCAGGTCCTTGCTCAGCGGCTTGGCCTTGGACTTGCCGAAGCTCATGACCTTCGAGCCGCCGCCCATCTGGTTCATGAAGAAGAACAGCAGGAGCAGCACGAGGAAGATCGGCAGCAACGAGACGAGCATCGTCACCAGGAAGGACTGCCGGGGGACCTTGACGTCGTAGGACTCGAGGGTGCCCTTGTCGACCTCGGCCTGCAGGCGCTCCTGCAGCTTGATGCCCTGGCCGTCGATGTACTCGGCGAACTTCTTGGAGCCGTCGGCGTACTCGACCTCGATGCGCTGCTCCACGTCGACCAGGAGGGCGTCCTTGACCTGACCCTGCTCGATGGCCGTGACCACCTCGGAGGTGTCCACCTGACGCGGGCCGGTGACGTCGGAGACCAAGCTGGTGCCGATGAGCAGCAGCAGCGTGGCGATCAGGATCCAGAAGATCGGACCACGTAGGAAGCGCTTCACGTCCATCCTTGCCCGGGGGTGACCCCGACCGTCGTGAGGGCGGTGCGTGCCGCTCCAGCCCACACCTGACCTCCGGGCCGCACGCCCGTACGAAGAAACTACACCGATCCCCCGACACCGGCTCCCGTGGTTCGCGCTGGGCGTATGGCCTTACGGAGCTCTGACACGGGGCCACGTGCACCGGGCATCCATGCTCCCGGGCCGGGTCGCGGCGGCGTGCCCGTCTGGCTCAGCTGTAGACGTGCGGCGCCAGGGTCCCGATCTCCCGCAGGTTCCGGTACTTCTCGGCGTAGTCCAGCCCGTACCCGACGACGAACTCGTTGGGGATGTCGAAGCCGATGTACCTGGGCTCGAGCTCGACCTTCACGGCCTCGGGCTTGCGCAGCATCGTCAGGACCTCGACCGAGGCGGCCCCACGCGCTGTCAGGTTGCGCATGCAGCCACGACAGGGTGAGGCCGGAGTCGATGATGTCCTCGACGATCAGCACGTGCCGCCCGGTGATGTCGGTATCGAGGTCCTTGAGGATCCGCACCACGCCCGAGGACTTCGTCGACGACCCGTATGAGGACACGGCCATCCAGTCCATCTGCAGGTGGATGCTCATCGCGCGGGCGAGGTCAGCCATCACCATGACCGCGCCCTTGAGCACCCCGACCAGCAGGACGTCGCGGTCGGCGTAGTCCACGTCGACCTGGGCGGCCATCTCACGCAGGCGGGCCTGCAGCGTGGCCTCGTCGATGAGGACCTTCTCGAGATCGGTACCAATGTGCGCGGCGTCCACGGGGGTCAGACTCTCACAACTACGGCACCGGCCTCCCGACGGGCGCGTCGACCGCCGGGGAGGGCCACCTCGGCGGTCGCAGGGGACTGGGGATCGAGCAGCGCCGAGACCGCCCGGATGTGCCCGGCCGTCAGTGAGCCGCGCGGGCACCCGGCCGCGAGCAGGAACCGGCGGACCACCCGGTTCACGATCGCCGGCGGGAGGGGCTCGCCGCCGGGGTCGTGGTTGGACGCCGAGACCTGCACGCCGATCGGCAGGGCCCCGATCGGCTGGCTGGTCGAGCTGAGGGCCGTGACCAAGCTCCGTTCGCCGACCGCCAGTCCGCCCACACCCAGTCCGCCCACACCCGGTCCGCCCGCACTCAGTCCGCCCGTGCTCAGTCCGCCCGTACTCGGTCCGCCCGTACTCGGTCCGCCCGTGCTCAGTCCGCCCGCATTCAGTCCGCCCGTACTCGGTCCGTCCGTACTCGGTTCGTCCGTGCTCGGTCCGCCCGCCGCCGACTCGCCCCCGCTCGAACCCTTCGCCGCTGCCATATCGCTCCCGGCCAGTGGGATCGCCGCTGTCAGTTCGGAAGGTTCTTGCTGCTCTATCGGCAACTCGTTCCCACATTGCTGCGGAGCGAGGGGCCACTCGTCCCGGGCGGACGCCTGGGCCCACACCTGGTCGGCCCAGGCGTCCAGGGCGTCGGCGTCCTCGCGCGCGAGGGCCGCGGTCCGGGAGAGGGCCTCGACGATACCCGGGCCGAGCGCCGCCTCCAGCATCGGAAGGACCTCCTCGCGCACCCGCACGCGGGCGAACGTGGCGTCGGCATTGTGCGGATCCGTCCACGGTTCGAGTTGGGGATCGGCGGCCGCCGCCTCCCGCGCAGCCGCGACCACCACGGCGCGTGGCAGGTCGAGCAGCGGTCGGCGGTAGATCCCGGTGCGGGCTGCCATCCCGGCGAGCGAACGGCTGCCGGACCCCCGGGCCAGCCCGAGCAGGACCGTCTCGGCCTGATCCTCCCGGGTGTGCCCCAGCAGGATCGCCGCGGCGGGCGGTACCGCAGTCGACGGGGACGCGGACCCGCCCGCGGCGTCGTCCACGACCACGGTGGCGTCCCAGCCCGCGCCCCCGCCCACCCCCGCGACGGCGTCCAGGGCTGCGTACCGGACAGCCCGTGCCGCAGCCTCGACGCCACCGGAGCCCGCCCCACGGGGGACCTGGACCGAGAGCACCCGGGCATCCGAGCACCCGAGGATGCGGGCCTGCTCAGCTGCCCGGGCGGCCACCTGCCCGGACCCGGCCTGGATCTGGTGATCGATCACGACCGCCTCACATCGGAGCCCGATCTCTGCGCCCACCACGACGACCGCAGCAGTCAGGGCCAGGGAGTCCGCACCTCCACTGAGGGCCACGACGACGCGGTCACCCGGCTCGAGGTCGGCAAGGCATGCCCGCACCGCCGCGCGCACTGCGGCCCGCGGGGGCCGCCCGGACGCCATCAGCCCAGCACGCGGCGCACCCACGCCGCCGGGTCCTCGATCTCCATGGCCGAGGGCAGGTTCGCAGGGGTGTCCCAGACCTGGGCGAACCCGTCCTGCCCGGCCGACGCGATCACCGACCGGACGAAGTCCGCGCCGCTGGTGTACTGGCGCAACTTGGTCTCCATGCCCATCATCCGACGCACGAACCCGTCCACGGTCCCCGCCTGGGAGCGCCTGGCCGCGAACCGCTCCCGAATCAGGGCAACCGTCGGCACGTGATCGGGGCCGACCTCGTCCATCACGTAGTCAGCGTGGCCCTCGAGCAGGGACATCAGGCCGGTGAGCCGATCGAAGATCTCCCGCTGGGCCGGCGTCTGGAAGGCCTCCATGAGGCTGGGACCGGGGCGCCCGCGCGCCGCGCCGACCACGGACTGGGCGACCGCCCCGAGCCGGGCCATGAACTCCGCGACCGACAGGTCGCTGATCGCGACGAACGCCTGGACCTCGGTCAGGAAGTGATCCTGCAGCCACGGGACCCCGCCGAACTGCGCCCGATGGGTCTCCTCGTGAAGGCACACCCAGTAGCGGAAGTCCCGCGGGACGAGCTCCAGCTCCCGCTCGACGAGCGCGATGTTCGGCGCGACCAGCAGCAGGCGGCCGGGAGTGCCGGGGACGGTGAAGGCCTCGTACTGCCCGAGGACCTTCCCCGAGAGCCACGCCATCGCGCCCCCGAGCTGCGCAGCCGTCAGTCGGGAGCCCACCGCCTCGATCCCGGGGTTCGCCTCCTTCTCGGCCCGTGCGGAGGTGAAGGGATCCAGTGCCACGCCGAGCCCGGCGATGTTGGACTGGATCCACTCGCCCCGGTCGACCACCACCGCCGGCGCGTGCTCGGGGTCGGCATCGAGGCCGGTCAGCTCCCTGACCGGCTCACGGGCCAGCTGGGCGAGCTCGCGCAGCTCGGCGACGGTGCTGTGAGCCTCCGTCGGGGTGGTCGTGGGGCCCTTGGGCATGAACCGCAGCCCGATCCGCTCAGCCAGGGTCCAGTCCACGAGGTTCGCCACGTTCTGAAGCATAGGCGCGCCCGCGAACGAGGCTCCCCGACGCACGGACGACCGGTCCATCCCGCCGCCGCCACAAATGATCGCGACTTGATCCAGATCTCGGGCGCACTTCCCGGTTTGGTCCAAGTCTCGGGCGCTCACTCGGCCCCGACTTTGGACCAAATCGCGATCTTGGGGCGGCGGCGAGGGGGCGATCGCCTGGTCAGGGGGCTGCCGCGCAGGCACACGTGACCAGGACGCTGGCCGCGCGGTCGAGCGCTGCCCGCGCAGCCAGGGCCCCACCAGGGGTCGAACCGTCCACGAAGGCGAACGCGAGCAGGCGGCCGTCCGGTCGGCTGGCGTACCCCGCCAGCGCGCCCACGCCGGTCAAGGTGCCGGTCTTCGCGCGCACAACGCCTCGGGCAGCCCGCTGGTCGGCGGCTCGGAACCGGGCCGTCAACGATCCCGTGACCCCGGCGACGGGAAGCCCTGAGTGGATCGACCCGAACCCCTGGGAGGTCACCGCCAGCAGGTCGGTCAGAGTCGACGGGGCCAGCCGGTTGCCGCGCGACAGCCCGGATGCGTCGGCGAACCTGGCCCCGGCGTCGTCCACCCCCAGCCTGGTGAGCACCTGCGCGGCGTTGTCGGCGACTCCGGCGAAGCTGGCGGGCTCCCCACCTGCGGCCGCCGCCACACGACCCAGGATCTCGGCGTAGTCATTGTCCGAGGTGGCGAGCATGCGCTCGACGAGCACGCCGACCGTCGGGGACTCGACGTAGGCCAGGGTCGCGGCATCGTCGGGGGTCGCGCTCTCCTTGAGCTCACCCCGGACGCTCACCCCCGCCGCGGCCAACTGCTCGGCGAACTCCCGCCCGGCCTGAGCGGCGGGGTCAGCGACCCGGCCCACACCGTTCGGAGTCCGGCGTCCCTGATCCACCACGAGGGCGCTGACCGGCGCGACGATGCCGGCCGCCGGGAAGGACCCCGCCCAACTGGGGTGCACGGCGGGCCCGGTGAACGCCGAGGCGTCGTAGCGCACCCTGACCCGGGTGATCCCACGCAGTGCCAGGGCCCGGGTGGTCGAGGCAGCCAGCTCCTGCAGGGACGCCGGCGTCAGGCTCGTCCCGGCGCCGCCGACCTTCGCCCCCGTTGAGCGCAGGCTGGGATCCCCCGCCCCGATGATCACGACCCGGGGAGTGGCAGCCTCCGGATCCACCACGACAACGCGCGTCCGCAGCCTCGTGTCGGCGCCGAGGGCATCGAGCACCGCAGCCGCCGTGACGAGCTTCATGGTCGAGGCAGGGACCGTCGGGTCGGCGGTGGCCTCATAGAGGACCTCGCCGGTGGCGACGTCGATGACGCGCGCGGGGCTGCGTCCGGGGCCGAGGGCGCCGCCGGTCAGCAGCGGGGCGAGGGCGGTCTCAACAGCGTCGGGATCAAGGGGATCGCCCGTCGCAGCGGGGGCTTCCTTCGCCCCGCTGCGTTCCACGTCCGGTGACGCTGCTGGAGTACCGGCCGCCCGGGTCGGGGTACTCGTGGCATCCGGAGTCGTGGCATCCGGAGTCTCGGTGGGATCGGCGGACCCGGCCCGCGTGCCAGCACCCGGGCCCCGCTCCACACCTGCGCCCATGTCGGCCCCGAGCGTGAGCGGTATCAGCACCGGCGCAGCGACCGGGTCCCGCGGATCGAATCCCGTCTCCGGCCCCTCGGCCGCTCCGGCCTGCCCCACGGCTCCCGCGCCAGCCAGAAGAGCCGACACCGCCACGAGGGCGGGAGCTGGAGCCATGCGCGCTGCACGATCCGACCCTACGTGCCGCGCCGGCGGCACAGACCGTACTGGTGGTCAACCCCGACCTCCTGATCGACCGGATCGACGACCACCCCGCAAGGGCACCGCAGCTCGGGTCGGCCCGGAGGCTGTGCTGACGATTCCGGCCTTCCCAACGTCGGAATCGTCAGCACATAGTTGCCCTGCCCGCACCGAACGGCACTAGCCAGCGGGGTTCAGCGTGAGGGTGTCCTCGGCGGCTGCCTCCACGGCCGCCTGCGAGAACGCCCAGGGAAGGGTCTGGCCCGTCGCCCACGGCTCGAGCTGGTCGTCGTAGTGCGGGTGGAAGGTGTGCCCGCTGGCCCCGGTCAGGTGGATCCACGTCGAGGCGTCGAAATCGTCGAAATCGGTCACGGCCCTGAAGCTGGGGATCCAGTCGACGTGGTAGGCCGGCTGGACCGCCGGGGCATCGGCGCACTCAGGCTCGTCAGCATCCTCACCCTCGCACGTGACCGAGGCATCCCAGCCCACGGCATTGACGACGCCCTTGCCGCCACCGAGCTCGACCGGTCCGCGGTTGAACAGCCACTCGAGTGGCCCGATCCCGGACGCGCCGAACGGGTTGGCCACGACCTCGAGCGTGTGCATCTGCCCCCAGGACCAGTCGGACGTGTCCGACCCGAACCGGTCGGTGAGCTGCAGTCGCGGCGGCTGTCAACGCCGCCGCCACGGTGGCGTCGCGCCCCTCCTTCTCCGGGGTCGTGGTGTCGTCCCACCACGGATCGTCGGTGCGCTGCCAGAGGTCATCGGCCACGACCCACCACCGTCCGCCACCCGTCGAGCGCGCGTCGGCCCCGAGCTCGTCGTTGAACAGCGGGTCCTGCAGGTTGCGCCAGAACGCGTTGAAGTAGGCCGCGGGCGCCGAGTCGACGTCGTCGTGGAAGTCCCACCCGTCGAACAGCGCGAAGGCCTTCGACGTCTGCTCGTCCAGGCCCGAGACCGACGACAGCATCCGCGGCACCAGCGTGGCAGCGTTGGTGTTGTGGGTGTCGAGCTGGATGGCCGACAGGGCGGCCGCATCGAGCTTCTTCCCACCGGCGGTGGCCTGGTCGAGCAGGTCGGTGATCCGCTGGGCGCGCTGGCCGTAGTCCCAGTCCTCGGTGAGCAGGTAGGGGTACTGCTCGCCGATGGCGGCGTTGTTGGCGGTGATCACCAGCCCACTGTCCGGATTGAGCATGGTGGGCAGGGCATCGAACTCGATGAACCCCTCCCAGTCGTAGGAGGAGTCCCAGCCGGGCACCGGGTACTTGCCCGAGTAGCCGGAGCGGATCGGGATCTGCCCCGGGGTCTGGTAGCCGATGTTGCCCTCCACATCGGCGTACGCGAGGTTCTGCGCCGGCACGTTCCAGTCGGCTGCCGCTGCCCGGAACTCATCCCAGTTCGACATCGTGGCCAGCCCCAGCACGGCCTCGAAGAGCCGACCGGGCTGCAGCGCGGTCCAGCGGTAGGCCACGCCGAACCCCTTGCCGGCGTCGGGTGCGTCGGCGGGCACGGGGGCGCTCGCGGCGATCTCCTGCTCCGTCTCGCCCACGTCGCTCATGAGGGGCCCGTGCTCCGTGGCACGGATCGTGATCGGCACGTCGTCGCCGCCGGCCACCTTGATCACGTCCTCGATCACGGTGAAGGGTCGATGCTCGCCGTCGACGAAGTACCCGGTCTCGTCGATCTGCTCCAGCACCAGGTCGGTCACGTCGGGGCCGAGGTTCGTCACGGCCCATCCTGCGCGCTGGTTGTGCCCGGAGAGGACCGCAGGGACACCCGGGAAGCTCATCCCCGCGAAGTCGTACCCGCACGCGTCCGAGACCTCGCGGCAGTGCAGCCCCACCTGGTACCACAGCGACGGCATAGCCGGACCCGAGGTGCGGGTCGTTGGCGAGCAGGGCCCTGCCGGTGCTCGACATGGAGGGCCCCACCACCCAGGAGTTCGACCCGACGCCCTCACCCGAGGGGCCGATCAGGGCGTCCAGGGTGCTCTCGATCCGGGCCAATCCGGTCAGCGCCGGGTCGACCGAGTCCAGGGCCTCGGCCGTGGCCCGGGCCATGGGGCTCATACCCAGTCGCGCCGCCATCCCGGTGCCCAGCCCGAGGACGGCCTCCTCCGCCGCCTCGATCCGGTCGACCTCGCCCTGGTCGGGACATGTGCTGCCCGTGCAGCCCGAACCGGGCTCGCCCGCCGGAGCCGGCGCCTCGAAGTCGAACTCGCCGTCGACGACCGATCCCTGGGTGACGATGACGGGGTACTGGTCGAAGGGGAACCCCGGGTAGAGGCTGCTGGGCGCGCGGACCGCCCACGGCCTGCGCGTACCGGACCCGGTTGACCTCGTCCTCGGCGTTGCCGCGGAGGTCCCAGGCGATGGCCTTGGCCCAGGCGAGGGTGTCGACCGGGGTCCATGGCTCGACCTCGCCCGCGCCGCCGGTCGTGCGCAGGAGCAGGTACTCGAGGCCCAGCTCGGTCGGCGAGCGGTCGCCGATATAGGCATTGACCCCGTCGGCGTAGGACTGCAGGACCGTCCGACTGTCGCCGGTCGCCATTGCCCACTCCTGCTCGGCGACCCGGCGCCAGCCCATGGTCCGCAGGTACTTGTCGGTGTCGAGCTGGCTCTCGCCGACCAGCTCGGAGATCCTTCCCCCGGTCACGTGCCGGTTGAGGTCCATCTGCCAGAAGCGGTCCTGGGCATGCACGTAGCCCTGCGCGAAGAACAGGTCCTCGGTCGTGTCGGCGTAGATGTTGGGGATGCCGTGGGCATCACGCACGACGCTCACGGGTGCGGACAGCCCAGCGACGTCGAGGGTCCCGGAAGCCTGCGGGTACGACCGGCGCACCATCCAGGTGAACCAGCCGGCGAACGTCACCCCCACGACGAGGACGAACACCAGGAGCCCGATCAGGATCTTGCCCACGAGTCGCATGCCGCTGACGCTAGCGAGGCACCCGGCTCGAAGGCAGGTCCACGGGCCTCGCGCGGTAGGGTCGGACCATCCTGTACTGGCGTGCCGACCCCTGGAGGCGACGTGGACCCGCTGACGTTCGACGTGGTGATCGAGATCCCCGCCGGGAGCCGCAACAAGTACGAGGTGGATCACCATTCGGGCAAGATCCGCCTCGACCGTCGACTGTTCACCGCGACCCGCTACCCCCACGACTACGGGTTCATCGACGACACCCTCGGTCTGGACGGTGATCCGCTGGACGCCCTGGTGCTGCTCGACGAGCCGACGTTCCCGGGGTGCATCATCGAGTGCCGGGCCATCGGGATGTTCCGGATGAGCGACGAGGCCGGCGGCGATGACAAGGTCATCTGTGTGGTGGCCGGCGACCCGCGCATGGACCACATCCGCGACATCCACCACATGCCCGAGTTCGACCGCCTGGAGATCCAGCACTTCTTCGAGGTCTACAAGGACCTCGAACCCGGCAAGTCCGTGGAGGGCGCCACCTGGGAGGGCCGGGCCGGAGCCGAGGCCGAGATCAATGACTCGTTCGCCCGGTTCGTGCCCCCTGAGCCCCACTGAGTGCCTCGTTCGCTAGCCTGCCGCCTGGGGGCGGCGATCCGGGTTAAAGCGGTTCACCCGTTCAGCCGAATGTGACAGGAGGGACGGCGCATGACGCGCCCTCCCGATCGGATCCGGTGTGGCGGGAGGGGCCAGGGTGATCGAACAGCCCGACTACCTGGCGCACATGTCACGCTCCTCCCACGACGTGGTCGCGATCATGGAGCTCGGCGCGCAGGTGGCCGCCGCGACGACGTCGAGCGCCGCTGCTGTCCTGGTGCGCCAATCCGGGCGGGTCCGCCTCGGAGCGCTGCATGACGCGGACGCCGAGCGCCGGGACGTCGTTGCCGCCGCGCTGGAGTCCGTCGCGCTCGACGGCCCGGACAGTCCCTTCAGCACGGCGCTGGACTCCGGGCAGAACGCAATCCTGGGCATCGACGGGCTCGCGGTCACCGGTGCCCGCCCCGAGTGGGCCCGGGAGCTGGACCGGCTGGGCATCGCCGCACTCGGGATCACCCCCCTGATCGCGGGGGATCGCGCCCTGGGGCTGCTGGTCACCGCCCGGCTGACCCACGACGAGCGGATGAGCACCGAGGAGCTGGCCGACCAGGCGCAGGTGGCCTCGCACCTGACCACGTTCCTGGACACCGCCACCGCCCTGACACAGATGCGCCAGTCCAGCCTGGTCGTCGACGCGATGCCCGACGCGATCATCGGCTTCTCCCGGGACCGTGAAGTCATCCTCTGGAACGCGGGGGCGGAGCGGATGTACGCCATCCCCGAGCGGGAGGCCCTGGGGCGCAAGCTCGACGACCTGATCACCACCGAGTACGGGGCGGCCAGCGAGGGCAACGGCGGGCCAGCCATCAGCCTGATCAACAAGGGCAGCTGGACCGGCCGGGTCCGGCAGCGCACCCTGCACGGTCGGGTGCTGCACGCCGACGTCTCGATCGCCTCGATCGTCGAGGACGGCCGGCTGCGTGGGGCGGTGTCGATCAACCGCGACGTCTCCAGCCTGATCGAGGCCGAGGCGGCCAAGGCCGAGAACGAGCGACGGATGCAGGCCCTGCTCGACGCGTCGCGGGCGATGACCGCGGTGTTCGACCGGGAGGGCACGATCATCGCGGTGAACGCGGCCTGGACCGCCGGTGTCGCCCTCGGCGGGGTCGGCCCCGATGATGTCGGCATCGGGGCCGACTACATCGCCGTGATGCGCCGCGCCGCCAGCGCGTCCGAGGACGCGGCCGCCGTCGTGGCCGGGGTCGAGGCGGTGCTCGCCGGACGTGCGGCCGCGTTCGACTGGGACTACGACGTGACCGAGCCCGATGGCACCCTGCGCGCGTTCATGGTGTCGATCGCGCCGATGCCGGGTGCCCAGGGCGGGGCCTTCGCGACGCACACCGACATCACGACGCGCAAGGTGATGGAGCGGCAGCTCGCCCATCAGGCCAGCCACGACCCGCTGACCGGCCTGCGTACACGCCGACGGGTGGAGCAGGAGCTGGAGCCCGCGCTGGCCCGCTCCGTGGTCTCGGGGCGGCCGGTCGCCGCGGTGATCGTGGACCTCGACCGCTTCAAGGACGTCAACGACACCCTCGGCCACGAGGCCGGCGACGCGGTCCTGGTCCACATGGCCGACCGCCTGCGGGGCTTCGGGGCAGCCACCGTCATCGGTCGCCTGGCCGGTGACGAGTTCGTGCTGATCGTGCCGGACGTCCGCGACCGCGCGGAGCTGGCGCGGCTGGCCGGCGACCTCGCCCGGGTCATCACCGCGCCCCTCCCGCTGGGCGACCGCGAGCTGTTCTTCGGGGTGAACATCGGCACCGCGCTGTCCTCGGACACCGAACCGGGCCCGGATGTGGCGGCCAACCTGCTCCGCGCCGCGGACACCGCCATGTACCGGGCCAAGGCGCGCGGGCGCAACAGCATCGTGGCCTACGACGAGGGACTGCGCGCCGACGTCGGCCGTCGGGTGCAGATCTCGTCGTGGCTGAACCATGCACTGGACCGCGGCGAGATCTCGGTGGCCTACCAGCCGCAGTTCCGGTGCCTCGACGGCCGCCAGGTCGGGGTCGAGGCCCTGATGCGCTGGCGGCACCCGGAGGCCGGGGACATCAGCCCGGTGGAGTTCATCGCGATCGCCGAGGAGTCCGGCGCGATCCTCACGATCGGCGCATGGGTGCTGACCCAGGCCTGCCAGCAGGCCGCCGAATGGGCCCCGATCAGCGGTCCGGACTTCTCCGTCGCCGTCAACCTCTCGCCGCACCAGCTGATCGATCCGGGCCTGCTGGACATCGTGCGCAGCGCGCTGCTGCGCTCCCGGCTGCCCGCGACCTCGCTGACGCTGGAGGTGACCGAGGGGGCCCTGATCGACGACCCCGAGGCGGCCACTGAGGCGCTGGCCCGGCTGCGGGCCCTGGGGGTGCGCATCTCGCTGGACGACTTCGGGACGGGGTACTCCTCGCTGGCGTACCTCGCGAAGTTCCCCGTTGACGAGCTGAAGGTCGACCGCGTGTTCGTCCGCGACATCGAGCGAGACCCCCGCACTCGTGCGCTTGCCGAGGGGATCGTCCGGATCGGGCATGCCCTGGGGATGCGGGTGCTCGCCGAGGGGGTCGAGACCCCGGGGCAGCTGCGGATCCTGACCGGCGCCGGGTGCGACTTCTACCAGGGGTTCATCGCCGCTCCGGCCGAGACGGTCGCGCAGGCGACCGCCCGGTTGCGCGACCGGACCCTGGGCCGCGACATCCCGGCGGACGCGGCCCTGGCGGCTGGGCGGACGATCGAGTAGGGCGCCGTGTCCACAGATCCCGTCGTTGGGTCTGTCGTGATGGGTCCACGGTGCCTACGGTGTGCCCCATGGCTACCCGATTCAGTGGATTCCCCGCCGACGCGTTCGGCTTCTACGCCGACCTCGAGCTGGACAACACCAAGACGTTCTGGGCGGGCAACAAGCACCGCTACGAGGCCGCGGTCGCCGGCCCACTGAGTGATCTGCTCGACGACCTCGAGGCGGAGTTCGGTGCCGGGCGGCTGTTCCGGCCGTA
This sequence comes from uncultured Actinomycetes bacterium, assembly GCA_963747335.1. Taxonomy (GTDB): domain Bacteria; phylum Actinomycetota; class Actinomycetes; order S36-B12; family CAIYMF01; genus Prado023. The sequence goes on from CAVVEV010000012.1 coordinate 654,146, forward strand.
TCGCGACGTCCGGTTCAGCGCCGACAAGAGCCCCTACAAGGAGCACCAGGGCGGGTACGTCGAGGTTGGTCCGGCCTGCGGCTACTACGTGCAGGTGAGCTCCGGTGGCCTCATGGTCGGGGCCGGGTGGTACGCCTCCACGGGCGAGCAGGTGGCCCAGTACCGGGAGACGATCGAGGCGGGGCTGACGGTGAAGGCCCTGCGCAAGGAACTCGCTGGGCTGAAGCGGGCGGGGATGGAGGTGGGCGGTGAGCAGGTGAAGACCCGTCCGCGGGGGGTCGCCGCCGATCATCGCGACCTCGACCTGCTCCGGTACCGCACCGTCGTCGTGTCCGCGACGATCCCGCACGACGAGCCGTGGCTGGCCACGCGAACGGCTGGGACGAAGGTGCGAAACGCCTGGCGCAGGACGCGGCCGCTCGTCGAGTGGCTGGCCGACAACGTCACCGGCCACGGGGAGGCCTGAGTCCGAGGGTGGGGCCGGCCAAGGCCACCAGGTCGGCCCGGGCCTTCGTGGTCCCCCCGGGCCATCGGGTCTCGTCCGGCATCGGATCTGAGTCCGGCCATCGGATTGAGTCCGGGCATCGGATTAGGGTCCGGCGGCCATCGGACCGACCCTCCCAGCCATCGGCTCGGGCTCCGGTTCAGCCCGCGTGGAACCCGGCGGGAAGGTCGCGGGAGTGCAGCACCACCAGCTGCTGCGTGGCCCGGGTGAGGGCGACGTAGAGGTCGTGGCCGCCGCGGGCCGACTCCTCGAGGATCGCCGACGGCTCCACGACCACCACCTGGTCGAACTCCAGGCCCTTGGCCTCGGCCACGGTCAGGACGCTCACGCGGGTGTCCAGCGCCGAGTGACCGACACCGAGGACCCCCGCGGCGAGCTGGCCGGTCAACGATCTCGCCACCGGGTCCCGCAGGGTGGGTGGCACGATCACGGCCGACCTGCCCTCCTCGCTGACCCAGTCCGCAACCTCGCGCCCCGCGGCAGGACCGAGGTCAGGCAGAGCGACGGTGACGATCCGGGGCGGGTCGCCGTCCCGGATCGAGGAGGGCTCCGTGACGGAGCTCCCCGATGCCCGCAGGACGCGGGTGGCGAGCTGCATCATCGGGGCAGGGGTTCGATAGTTGACCGTCAGCTGCTGGACGCTCCAGCGGCCCGGGGCCACGCGATCGAAGGCATCAGCCCAGGTTCGGGGAGAGGCCGCGGACCCGGCCTGCGCGAGGTCCCCGACGACCGTCATCGACCGGCTGGGGCACCGACGCAGCAGCAGCCGCCACTGCATCGGCGAGAGCTCCTGCGCCTCGTCGACCACGACGTGCCCGAACACCCAGGTCCGGTCGGCCAGCGCCGCATCCACGACCGTGCGCCGCACCCGCCGCGACCCGCTGTACCGATCGATCAGCGCGCCAGCGGTGAGCCCGGCGACGCCCGTCATCTCCAGCACCCCCCGGGCGTACTCCTCCTCCTGCACCCGCTCGGAGGCCGCGAGTGCTGCCGCGCGCCGGGCCGGCTCGTCGTCCTCGCCGAGCAGCTCGGCGGCCTCGTCGAGGAGGGGGACGTCGCTGACCGTCCACGGTTCGCCGGCCGGCCGGGCCAGCCGCTCGCGCTCGCGGGGGGACAGCCGCGGGCCGGCAGCAGCCAGGGCCCGCGGGTCGGCCCACAGGTCGGCGATCACCTGCTCGGGGGTCAGCGGCATCCAGCACAGGTTCACCTCACGGCGCACGTCCCGGCTGTCGCGCAGGTCGGCCAGCAGGATCTCCCGGTTGGAGTCCGGGTCCACCCCCCGCGCCTCGGCCAGCACCTGCACGAGCCGATCGAGCAACGAGGTGACGAAGGTCAGCCGCGCCCGATTGTGCGGCTTGCGCGAGGCACGGGCCCGGTCGCGCGCCGCGGCGACCATGCCGGGGGTCAGGATGATCCGCGTCCCCTCGACGGTGAGCTGCCGGGCGGCGTCCGGGACGCGCTGCCGGTTGCGGATCGCCGCCGCCACGACCTCGGCCATCCGCAGGTCGCCCTTGATCACGGCCACCTGGTCGGCGACCTCGGGTTCGGCCTCCACACCGGGGAACAGCTGGCCGGGGGTGGCCAGGACTGCGCTGGACTCCCCGAGGCCCGGCAGGACCTGGCTGATGTAGCGCAGGAACAGCGGGTTGGGTCCGACCACCAGCACACCGCTGCGGGCGATCTGGTCGCGGTGCGTGTACAGCAGGTATGCGGCGCGGTGCAGGCCCACCACCGTCTTGCCGCACCCCGGGCCGCCCTCCACCACCAGGATCCCGGGCATGGGCGCGCGGATGATGCGGTCCTGCTCGCCCTGGATGGTGGCCACGATGTCGCCCATGCGGCCGGTCCGGCGCGCGGCCAGGGCGGCCATCAGCGCGCCGTTGCCCTCGTAGGAGGAGTCCGCGCCCACTGCGTCGAGGTCCAGGACGTCGTCCTCGACCCCGCTGACCTCTCGGCCGTCGAGCAGGATGTGCCGCCGACGGGCGACACCCATGGGGGTTGCGGTGGTCGCCCGGTAGAAGGGCTCCGCAGCCGGGGCCCGCCAGTCGGTCAGCAGCAGGTTCTGGGCCTCGTCGGCCAGGCTGAGACGCCCGATGTACACCGGGGCTCCGCCGGCCGAGAAGTCGAGTCGCCCGAAGCAGAGCCGCCGCTCTGCGGACACCAGCGCGCCGACGCGTTCGGTGTAGACCCGGATCATCGCCTCGCGCTCCACCTGCGCGGCAGGTGTCCCGGCCGTGGGCGTGCGCTTGGCCCGGTTCAGGTCCCGGGACGCCCTGGCGGTGAGCTCGTCGAGGCGGTCGTACATCGCCGCGACGATCGGCTGCTCGGCGCGCACCGCGCTCGAGGGCTCGTTCGGCGAAGGCATCAGAACATCCTAGTGACGCCCCGTGCTCGGCGCAGGAGCGACGCCCCCAGGGCAGCCGATGCCCCACCCCGGCGACCCTCCACTGGGACTGAAGTGGCTCCCGAGCCTCGTTCATGCACCGCACAGGGATCCGTGTGGCAGAGTGCCACCATGCCCCGCACGCTCGTGGCCATCCCGGCGCTGAACGAGGCTGCAACGATCGCCGCAGTGATTGCTGAGGTGCACCGGGTGGATCCCGGAGCCCACGTCCTGGTCATCGATGACGGCTCCCACGACGACACCCGAGGCGTCGCCGAGCGCGCTGGGGCACAGGTCGTCCAGATGCCCTTCAACGTGGGGGTCGGCGGGGCCATGCGCACGGCCTTCCTGTTCGCGGTCCGCAATGACTTCGATGCGGTCGTGCAGGTCGATGCCGATGGCCAGCATGTGGCCGAGCACATCCCCGAGCTGGTGGCGGCCCTCGACCACGCCTCAGTGGCGGTCGGGGCGAGATTCGCCGGAGGGTACGAGGTGCGCGGCCCCCGACGGTGGGCCATGAGCACGCTCGCTCGCTCCCTGTCCCGCGTCTGCGGTGCGACCCTGACGGACACGACATCAGGGTTCCGGGCGGCCGATCGACAGGCCATCGCCCTCTTCGCAGCGCACTACCCCGCCGAGTACCTCGGGGACACCGTCGAGTCCCTGGTCCTCGCCGCGCGCGCCGGGCTGGTTGTCACGGAGGTCCCCGTCCGGATGCGGTCCCGACAGGGAGGGCGGCCCAGCCAGTCCCCGGTCCGATCGGTGCTCTACCTGGGCCGGGCGATGCTCGCCCTCTACGTCGCCCTGGCCCGCCGGCCTCTCGCCCTGCCCGCCATCTCGAGGGCACCCGTCGGATGAGCGCCAACTGGCTCGGCCTGGCCGCCGCCGTGCTGCTGCTCGTCTTCGTGCTCGAGCTGCTGCGCCGGGGGATCCTGAGGGAGCGTTTCGCTGCTCTCTGGCTGGCCGTCTGCGCCATCCTCGGGCTCGTCGCGCTCTTCCCCAGCCTGTTGCGCGGCGCTGCCGACACCCTCGGGTTCGAGCTTCCCTCGAACCTGCTGTTCTTCTCGGCCATCGTGTTCCTCCTCCTGGTCTGCGTTCAGCTGAGCTACGAGGTGTCGCGCCTGGAGGCGCGGACCCGACGGCTGGCCGAGGATCTCGCGCTGCTCACCGTGACCGTGCAAGATGCTCGTAGCGAGCCCCCAGGCGTCCAGCCGCCTCGGGCGGAGAGGACCGACGATGGACCAGGCTGACGCCCTCGAACCCGGATCGGCTCCTGGGATCGCGCCCCGGGTCTCCCCAGAATCCGCGACCGGCGACGTGACCCTGCCCACGCTGCCCTGGGCGATCACCGACACGGCCGACGATCGGAGCCTGCCCCCCTGGTTCCGTCGCGCGGTGATCCTCGTCCTCGTCCTCGTGGCTGCGTCGAAGGTCGTCCTCTGGGGCTTCGGTCAGTTGACCTCGTTCTGGTACACGCTCTTCTTCTCGTTCTTCATCGGGCTGGCCATGGAGCCGGTGGTCAACTACCTGCAACGCCGGGGCATCCGCCGCGGGGTGGGGACCTTCATGGTGATGGGCGGACTGATCGTCGCCGCCGTGGCCTTCTTCACCGTCTTCGGCGCCCTCCTGGCCGACCAGTTGTCGGCCTTGGTGTTCAGCCTTCCCTCGGTCCTGGCCACGGTCCTCGAATGGTCCAACGAGCGGTTCGGCACCCAGTTGGATCCCAACGAGATCCTCAACAGCTTCGGCCTGGGCGCCAAGGACATCGCCAACATCGCCCAGAGCCTGGGCGTTGGCCTGCTCGGCGTCCTCGGGACCGCGGTCAACTGGGTCTTCTCGCTGTTCACGATCATGCTCTTCTCGTTCTACTTCGCCGCCGACGGCCCCAGCTTCCGGCGCACCATCGCCTCCTGGCTTCCGCCCAAGCGGCAGCGGACCTTCCTCACCGTGGTCGACATCTCCACCCAGAAGGCAGGCAGCTATGTGATCTCCCGCGGGCTGCTGGCGATGATCAGCGCCATCTTCCACGGGATTGCGTTCTACCTCCTCGACCTCCCCTACTGGCTGCCCATGGCCCTCTGGGTGGGTCTGGTCTCCCAGTTCATCCCGACGATCGGCACCTACCTCGCCGGGGCCCTGCCGGTGATCATCGCCCTGGTCGAGGGCGACCCGATCAAGGCCCTGATCGTGCTCCTTGTGGTCGTGGGCTACCAGCAGGTCGAGAACTACCTGGTCGCCCCCCGGATCACCCGGACAACCCTGGAGATCCACCCCGCGGTGGCCTTCGGCTCGGTGATCGCCGGTGCGGCCCTCTTCGGCATCACGGGTGCCCTGCTGGCCATACCCGTCGTGGCCACGGTCCAGTCGGTGGTCAGCGTCTACGGACGTCGATACGAGCTCGTCGAGGAGTTCGGCGGCACGCCCGGCGAGAGCGACCGCGACCGGGTCGAGGCCGCAATGCGCGCGGCTGACTCGAAGTACTCCGGCACCCGCGCCGTCGAACGCTCGGCCACCCCGGCCGATGAGGTCTGAGGCCGCCGCCAGCGGCCCGTCAGGCCGAGGTGAACGACACCAATCAGGCGCGGGCGCGCCTGACAGGGCCCGCACCGGAGATCGCACCGCGCCTCCTGGGATCCGTACTGATCAGCGACCTCGGGCCCCGGGTCACCCTGCGGATCACTGAGGTCGAGGCCTATGCCGGGGTCGGGCTCGACCCTGGGTCCCATGCGCACCGGCGACAGACACCGCGGAACGCAGCGATGTTCGGACCACCGGGACACGCCTACGTCTACTTCACCTACGGGATGCACTGGTGCTTGAACGTGGTGGCGCACCCGCCGGGCGAGGCCGGCGCGGTGCTGATCCGGGCCGGCGAGGTGATCGAGGGCGCGCCCACGGCGCGCAGCCGTCGGCCGGCGTCGCGCACTGACAAGGACCTTGCCCGAGGGCCGGCTCGCCTGGCAGCCGCCCTCGGAGTCACGCGCGACCAGGACGGGATCGACCTGTTGAGCCCGCAGAGCCCGCTTCGACTGGCGCTGGACATCTCTGCACCTGAGCCCACATCCATCGGGGCGGGGCCTCGAACTGGCGTCGCCGGCACCGGGGCCCTGACCCCCTGGCGGTTCTGGCTGGTGGCCGATCCGACGGTGAGCCCGCACAGACCGGCCACCCCGCGAGTCAGACCCCCAGGAGCAGGATCGGGTTCCCGTTGACCTTGACCTTCTGCCCCGGAGTCACCGGGATCACGGCGCCGCTGAGCACCTGGTAGGCGCCCACGCCCTTGGGAATGGTCAACGTCCGCGTCTTGCTGGTGGCGTACACGATGGTGGAACGGGCGCCATCCTGGCCCTGGAGCTTGCACGAGCGGATGGACTTCTTGTCCTTGCAGCCCATCCACCGCTTCCAGACCATCCAGTCCTGGACCGTCAGGAAGGCCGTCCCGGCCGACGTGATCTCCTTGGTGGTCGGATCGATCGCGTCGATGCCCAGGATGTGCGAGTCCCAGCCGTACCAGAAGACCCGGTAGACGCCGTTGCGCATGGAGTCGATGTAGGTGCGCGCAATCATCCCGGCAGCCGTGTCACCGCTGTAGACGACCTGCTTCCAGCCCTGACCCAGGCCGCGGCGATCACCGTAGTTGACCTCGGTGTCCCAGATCGGGCCCTTGAAGCCGTACTTGCGGTAGAACGCCTTGGTCTTCTTGATGGTGTTGTCGCGCTTGGTCAGGTAGTTCGGCGTCTTGGAGTAGGGGTGGACGTTGACCGCGTCGATCGGCCAGCGCGCCTTCTTCATGCGCGCGGCGAAGTCCTTCCAGAACTTGGGCCGACGGGTGAAGGCGCCGTAGGTGATACTCGGGGCGAGTACCTTGGCGTTGGGATCGGCCGACTTGATGGCCCGCGAGCCCTTGATCACCAGGTCGGCCAACTGCTTGGACGTCCCGGTCCAGTAGATCTTGAGGTTGGCCTCGTTCCACATGTCGTACGAGGTGATCCTCCCCCGGTAGCGCGCCGCCACTTCGTAGGCGAAGTTCGTGAAGTAGGCGATGTTGGCGGGCTCGGAGGCCGACCCGTTGCCGATCGGCCCGGGCTGGTTGGGTTGGGCCGCTGCCCACACCGGGGTGTGTCCGAACGCATACTGGATCTCGGGGATGCTGGCCGCCTGCGCGTTGGCCACCGCGGCGTCAAGCGGCGCCCAGTTGATGGGCTGATTCGGATCCGGCTGCAGCACGGCCCACGCCACGCCGCTATCCCACAGCCGTACAGCCCCCATCTTCACATTTGGCGCCCCATTGCTAAGGCCGTGATAATGCATTCCGAACAATTCCTTAGGAACAATCGGCTTGGATTTTGCCTGGGCCGCTCCGACCGGAAGTAGCGTGCTCACAAGCAGCACGGAGAGCACCCCAACAATTCCACGGACAATTGTTCGCCCCACCCCTGAATTCATGGGGCCATCGAATCACGAGTTTCGTCGGCGGTCAAACTACTCAGCGATTTAGACCCATCCGGCGCGCCGCCTGCCCCAGCCGGATCCGCAGACCCCGCCCGGGCACCAGCATCGCCCGCCCGGTCGACGACAGGGGCAAGGACCCAACGACCTGCCACCTGCAGGGCCCGCACCCGGCCTGCCTCGAGGTTCACCGGAGCGACCATGCGCAGGGATCGCCCGACGGCGAGCCACACCAGGGCCGGCGCTGACCCGATGCGTTGCAGATCCGCCAGCGCGGCCGCGTCCCACTCGACAACACCCGCGGCCGTCCCGAGGGCACCCGTCGGACCCGTCGGGCCCGTCGACCGCTCGGTCATCCGGAACCGGCCGACCGCGACGGAGCGCTCCCCGGCCCCGGCTGCGACAGCCAGCTCCGAGCCCCCGGTCAGGACGAGCCCAGGGAGCAGGTCCAAGGCCACCTCCATCGCCGCCCCGTTGCCGCCCACCACGCGTGCGCTGCCGATCGGGATGTCGGAGAGCACGGTGACATCCTCATCCACGGTGGCGCGGACGCTCGTCACCCGCCCGGTCACGGCAACGGACTCAGGTTCGGGCAGCCTTCGCACGGCGCCCCCCTCCTCGTCCCAGCCGATGAGCACCGGACCAGCCGCCGTGGGGGCGACGGTCACGGGCAATCCATGTCCGACCACCGGCACGATCGCGGCCCCCGCGGTGCCCGCCACGAGCGCCGCTCCGGCCCGCCAGCTGGCGACACCCGACCAGGGCAGGAGGGCATGCACGTCCCGTGCGATCGGCAGGGTCACGGTTCCGGGCCCGTTCGCCCGAGTCCGCCCGTCATCCGGTTCTGCCAGGGGGACCCGGTCCCCTCCGGCGATCCCCACCTGCGTGGCGAGGTCAGCCTCGGCCCCACCCAGAGCCACACCTGCCACCTCCAGCCCACCGCGGCGCACCCGCAGATCCTCGACCAGGAGCGCGGCCGCCGGGAGCTCGATCCGGGAAGCCACATCGGCGGCGAGGTCGAGCCACTGCCCCGCCACCACCTCCGGGCGCAGCCGCTCGGCGAAGGCCGGAGCCGCCTGGGACATCCGCCGCCACGTCGCGGGATCGGACAGCACGTCGACCACCGCAGCGGCCAGCTGCTCGATCGATCCATCGGCGACGACCCGGCCGTTCACCCCGTCCTCGACGAGTTCCGCCGGCCCGTAGTCGACGTCGTAGGCCACCACGGGCGTGCCGGCAGCGAGGCTCTCGGCGACAGCAAGGCCGAACCCCTCCCGGCGCGAGGTCATCACCGAGGCCGCCGCGCCTGCCAGCACCTCGATCGGGCTCTCAGTGAAGCCGGGGAACGACACGGTCTCCTCCAGCCCCAGCTCGCGGCGCAGGTCGAGCAGGTTCTCCAGCTCCGGTCCGCGGCCGTACACGTCCAGCCGCAGCCCCGGGAGCCTCTGAGCGGCGAGTGCCACCGCGCGCATGGCGTGATCGACGCGCTTGACCGAGTCGAGCCGACCCACCTGGACCACCCGCAAGGGGTCCCGGGCGACCTGCATGCCCGGCGGGGCCGGATCGACCATGTTGGGGATCACGTGGACCTCCAACCCAGGAACGTCCTCGCGCAGGTCGGCGGCCTGTCGGTGGGTCAGCGCGACCACCGCATCTGCGGCCGGGGCGAAGGGCAGGAGGCGGCCGGACAGTCGGGGTTGGCCGACCGGGCCGGCGTAGCGCGACCGGATCTGGCGCGCGCGCCTGGCTGGGGCGGCCTGCGCAGCGTCCCCCTCGTTCGACGGACCGCCCCTGCGATGCGCCAGGTGCACGGTCATCACCCGCGCGATCCAGGGGTTGCGCATCATCGCCACGGGCGCGTAGGTGACCGGTGAGTCGGCGAACACCACCACACCGGGGAGCCGGCCGACGAGCCAATCCAGCCAGTCGGCGACCCGGTCGTCGCGCGTGAACGTCTGATCGGTCCGCCGGCTCCACGAGGGTCTGAACCGCTTGTCCCGGCGCTGGTAGTGGTGCACCGCTGTCGCGCGCGGCAGCCACTCCCGCTCGCGCCAGGCCTCGAGCGTCTCGTCGATCTCCGGCTGGGGATGGATGGTGGCGATGTGGATGTCCCATCCGGCCTCGTGGAAGGCCGAGAGCCGTCGCAGCCACGCGCGCGTCAGCCCCCCCTTCTGCTCGCGCAGGTTGCTGAAGACGAACAGCGCCACGGGGTGCCCAGTGAGGTCGGGACGGGTGTCGGGCACAGGGCGAGGATATCCGTCGCGAGGGCCGCGCTGGCCGCGTGAGAAGGGAATCCGTGGCACTCGATGCGCTCCGGATCCGGCGACCGTTACCAAGTCGTTATGAACTTCTGCAGAAACTGTGCATCCGCAGGCTGGAGGTGGGGCGAAGAACCCACTGAGAGCCGCAGAGCGTGGCTCGTGACAACACACTCAGGAGACACCATGAACATCAAGCTCGCCGCCGCTGGTGGTATCGCCGCCCTGCTCTTCCTCTCCGGCTGCTCAAGCGACGCGGAGGAGGCTGTCGACACCGCCACAAGCGCGGCCGCCAGCGAGATGGCCTCCGAGGCCCCGGCCATGGAGGAGCCCGGCACCATCGTCGAGGTCGCTGCTTCCAACGAGGACTTCGAGACGCTCGTGGCCGCAGTCACCGCAGCCGGCCTGGCAGAGACCCTGTCCGGCGAGGGCCCCTTCACGGTCTTCGCGCCGACGGACGAGGCGTTCGAGGCCCTCCCCGAGGGCCTGCTCGACGCCCTGCTCCTTCCGGAGAACAAGGACGCCCTGACCTCCATCCTGACCTACCACGTGGTCTCCGGTGAGGTCATGGCCGCCGACGTCACCGCAGGCGACGTCCCGACGGTTGAGGGCTCGACCATCGCAATCACCACCGACGGTGGCGTGAAGGTCAACGAGGCGACCGTCACTGCGACCGATGTCGATGCGTCCAACGGAGTCATCCACGTGATCGACACCGTCCTGGTTCCCCCGACGGTCGACCCGGCCTCGCTGCTCGGCTGAGTACCAGGAGCTGCAGGCCATCCCCCAGCAGCTGACGAGGACCCGTCCGGGCGCCCGGGCGGGTCCTCGTGCGTGAGACCGCCGATTTGATCCGACCCTCGGGCGCCCCCGGCGACTTCATCCAACTCTCAGGCCTCAGAACGGCATGAGAGTTGGATGAAATTGCAGTGGCGCGCCCGGGGGCCCCGCACCCACTCGGAGAATCCGCCCCTCAGTGCTCGCCCTCGCGTTGGCGTGGGTGCTCGCCGGCCTCGGCCGCTATCTCGAGGTCGCCGGCGTGGTCGGGGACGAACGTCTGGGTGTTGCGGGGCGGGCGCTGGTACCCGGTCGTCGGCGGTCGGTGCGGCAGCTCGAGGCGGGCCCGCTCGACGTGGGTGTAGGGGATCGTGCTCAACAGGTGATGGATGGCGTTGACCCGAGCGCGACGCTTGTCGTCGGACTCCACCACGTACCAGGGCGCGTTCAGGGTGTCGGTGTGCACGAACATGTCGTCCTTGGCCCGGGAGTAGTCCTCCCAACGGGTGATCGACTCCAGGTCCATCGGCGAGAGCTTCCAGCGCCGCATCGGGTCATCCAGGCGCGACCGGAAGCGGGCCTCCTGCTCCTCGTCGGAGACGCTGAACCAGTACTTGCGCAGCAGGATTCCGTCCTCGACGAGCATCCGCTCGAAGATCGGCGCCTGGTGCAGGAACCGGCGGTACTCGTCGGCGCTGCAGAAGCCCATGACCCGCTCGACGCCCGCGCGGTTGTACCAGGAGCGGTCGAACAGGGCGATCTCCCCGGCGGCCGGCAGGTGCGGGACGTAGCGCTGGAAGTACCACTGGGACAGCTCGCGCTCGGTGGGCGCCGGGAGCGCCACGATTCGTGCGACGCGCGGGTTCAGGTACTGGGAGATCCGCTGGATGGTCCCGCCCTTGCCGGCGGCGTCGCGGCCCTCGAAGATGACCACGAGCCGGGCACCGGTGGTGCGCACCCACTCCTGCATCTCCACCAGCTCGGCCTGAAGCCGGAACAGCTCGAGCTCGTAGAGCGCCTTGTTCATGCGCTTCACCTTGCGCCGTGCACCGGACTCCTCGATGTCGTGCGGCCGCGGCAGTGAGCCCTCCTCGAGCAGGTGTTCCATCTGGTCGTCGGTGAGGGACTCGACGTGCTCCTTGTGCGCCTTCTTGCTCATGGGCTCAGCGTAGCCAGCAGCATGCGCCGAGGGCGGGGCTGTGCCGCCGGCCGAGGCCCTGATCTCGGCCGGGATCCCACGGACCGTGAACGGCCCCCGCCCCCACGGAGGGCTCCCAACCGGCACTATGTCGCCATGGCCACCGAGATCGCCCGCGTCCCCGGCCTGCCGGGGTTGGGCAACACCGTCGCATTCCTGCGGGACGCCCGATCGCTGCTGAGGCACTCCCAGGCGGAGTTCGGCGACGCCTTCGAGGTCCACGTCCTGGGCCAGCCCGTGACCGTGCTGCTCAGCCCGGAGGCCACCAGGGAGATCTACATCGACCGGGCCGAGAACTTCTCCAGCGAGATCGGCTGGTCGTTCACGATCGGGCCGATGTTCCACCACGGGCTGATGCTGCGCGACTTCGACGACCACCATCTGCACCGCCGGGTGATGCAGTACGCCTTCCGCCGCCAGGCGCTGGCCGGCTACATGGAGCGGGTCAACCACCTCGCACGTCAGCACGTGGCCGCTGCCGTCGCGGGCGCTGGCCAAGACGGCATCGACGTGTACTCGATGACCAAGCGGCTGACCCTGGACATCGCGACCCAGGTGTTCGTCGGCCTCGACCTCGGACCGCAGTCCCAGGTGGTCAACGACTCGTTCGTCGCGATGATGCGGGCCTCGGTCTCGCCGTTGCGGCGCGACATCCCCGGCACCCCGTTCGCCCGCGGGCTGCGGGCGCGGCGAACCCTTCAGGAGCTGCTGACGGGGCTGGTGCTCGAGCGGCGGGACGAGCCGGAGGGCACGGACCTGCTCTCCCGGCTGGCCCACGCCACCACCGACGAGGGCAGGACCCTCGAGGTCGACGAGGTCGTCGACCACATGATCTTCCTGCTCCTCGCCGCCCATGACACGACCACCGCGACGCTCACGGTGATGCTCTGGCACCTCTCCCAGCATCCCGACTGGCAGGACCGCCTGGCGGCCGAGGTCGCAGGGCTGGGCGAGCCGGACGTGACGATCGAGAACTACAAGTCCCTGACCGACACCGAGCTGGTGATGAAGGAGGCCCTGCGTCTGAGCCCGCCGGTGCCGTTCTCGCCGCGTGGTGTGCTGCGCGACACCCAGGTCGCGGGCGTGCCTCTGCGCGCGGGCTCGAACGTCACGCTGGCCAGCCTCGGCCTGCACCGGCACCCCGACTGGTGGACCTCCCCGGACGACTTCGACCCGATGCGCTTCGCTCCTGAGCGCGCCGAGGACCGCGCGCACTCGCACCTGTACGTGCCGTTCGGTGGCGGGGCGCACATCTGCCTGGGCAACCACCTGGCCGAGCTGATGACCAAGGCGGTGATGGCTGCGGTCCTGGCCGAGCACCGGGTTCGGGCCCGGCCGGGCCAGCGGATGGAGATGGCCGCGGTGCCGATCCCGAAGCCGAAGGGGCAGCTGCTGCTGCAGCTGGCCTGAGGCATGGGGCCGCCCGGCGGCACCCGGCCGCATCGTTCGGGCCGGCGGGGCTCCACCGGCTACCGGCTGAGCGTCACCGCCGGGGACGTCGCCTCGATGAGGCCCATCCGTGGCAGGACCCGGACGCGATAGGTGCCGCGGGGGAGGTCCACGATCCGCGTCTCCTTGGCCCCGCGGGTCCGGAAGGTCGCCTTGAGGGTGCGCCACGAGCCGTCAGTGCGCTGGCGCTGCACCCGGAAGGCCCAGGCCCCGGCGGTGAGGTCCGGGTCGATGTCCACGCCCAGCTTCGAGCTCGACGCCGACCGCACGGACACGGCCACCGTGGGGATCGGCAGCCCTCCGGGCAGCTCAGCTGCGGCCCGGACAGCACGATCGACACGGAGCAGGCCGTGGCCGTACACATCGTCGCGAGCCTTGGGCCCCAGGTCGCGTGCGTTCGCGAGCAGGATCTCCTCGACCTGCTCCCGGCTCAATGTCGGGTTGGCAGCTCGGACAAGCGCCGCCCCGGCGCTGACGAAGGCCGCGGCGATGGAGGTCCCATCCTCGCGACCCCACCCACCGCCGACCTGCGTGGTCACGACACCCTCCCCCGGGGCGACGAGGTCGATGAAGCCCCCACGGCTGGCGAAGCCGGAGGCGACCGCCCCCGGTCCCACGCTCGAGACGCCGATCACTCCGGGGTAGGCCGCCGGGTAGACGGTCGGGCTGCCCTCCTGGCGGCGGTTTCCCGCAGCAGCGACCACAGTGACGCCCTGATCGAGGGCGTACCGGATCGCGTCGGCCTGGGACTGGCTCTCCGTCTGGCTGCTCAGCGAGAGGTTGATCACCTGGGCACCTGCGGCCACGGCGGCACGGATGCCGCGCGCGGTGCGGCTCTGATCACCCTCGCCGTCGGCGGCCAGGACCCGGATCGGCAGGATCCGCACCTCGCTGGCCACGCCCGCGATCCCTGCCCCGTCCATCACTCCTGCGATGATCCCGGCGATGCGGGTGCCGTGCCCGAAGGGGTCGCCCGTGCGCCCGTCCCCGACCAGGTCAGCCGCCGGGAGCAGCCGGCCAGCGAGGTCGGGATGTGCGTCGTCCACCCCGGAGTCCAGGACCGCCACGATGACGCCCGACCCCCGAGTGACCCCCCACGCGCCCTCCGCGCCGACAGCGGTGAGTCCCCACTGCGAGGCGCCCAACCGTTCGCCGCGCACAGTGGACAGGAGCCTCGGGAGCCCTCCGGAGGGGCTGATGTCGGTTGCGGGACGCGCGGCGGTCGGCGCCGACTTCACGACTGCGGAGGCATGCGCCGCGAGGTCCGCGCCCGCCGCCGGTGCGGCCGTCGTCGCGAGCATGGCGAGAGCGGCGATACTCGCGCCCCAGGCAGCCCGATTCCTCACCCAAAGGTTGTAGCACGGTGACGCCCCAACGCATCACCCAGTCCAGGTTAAGGCTCTCCCCGAGCGCCTGACGCGATCCCCACGTGGCGGCCGATCCGGACCGCGGACCCACATCCGCGACCCCCGCACCAGTCGGTGGTCGGGGTCAGTTGATCGACGGGGACAGCCAGTCGGCCAGGTCAATCGGTCGGCTGCTGCGGGATGTGGATCTCGCGCTTGAGGATCTTGCCGGTGGCCGTCAGGGGGAGGTCGGTGGTCACCCAGACGATCCGGGGGTACTTGTAGGCCGCCACCCGCTCCTTGACGAACTCGCGCAGCTCGTCCCCCGTGACGCTCTGGCCGGGCTTGAGGGTCACGGCCGCCGCGATCTCCTCGCCGAGCTCGCGGTGCGGGACGCCCACGACGGCAGCGGTGGCCACGGCGGGGTGCTCGTAGAGCACCTCCTCGATCTCGCGCGGATACACGTTGTAGCCACCGCGGATGATCATGTCCTTGGCCCGGTCGACGATGAAGTAGTAGCCATCGGCATCGCGCTTGGCCAGGTCGCCGGTGCGGAACCAGCCGTCGTTCATGACCTCCGCGGTCGCCTCGGGCTTGCCCAGGTAGCCCTTCATGACGTTGTGACCCTTGATCGCGATCTCGCCGATCTCGCCCTCGGGGGTGTCGTTCCAGTCGGCGTCGATGAGGCGCATCTGGACACCCGCGACCGGCTGGCCGATCGAGCCGGGCTTGCGCTCGCGGTCGGCGTGGTTGAACGAGGCGACCGGGCTGGTCTCGGACAGGCCGTACCCCTCGAGGATGATCGCGTCGAACGCGGCCTCGAAGCCGTGCAGGACCTCGACGGGCAGGGATGCCCCGCCCGAGGCGCACACGCGCAGCGCGGACAGGTCGTAGTCGGCCTTGCCCGGGTGCTGGAGCAGCGCCACGTACATCGTGGGCACGGCGAGCAGGATCGTGACCTTGTCGCGCTGGAGGACCTCCAGGGCCTTGGTCGGCTCGAACCGGGGGATCAGGGTCAGGTTCGCCCCGACCGACAGGGCCGCGTTCATCCCCACCGTCTGGCCGAAGGAGTGGAACAGCGGCAGGCCGCCGAAGACGACGTCGTCGGGGCCGATGTCCACGAGGCCGACGGAGATCTCGGCGTTGCGTGCCATGTTGGTGTGCGTCAGCTCGGCGCCCTTGGGAGTTCCCGTGGTGCCCGAGGTGTAGAGCACGACCGCGGTGTCCTGGTCATCACGCTCGACCATGGCGACCGGCTCGTGGGCCATGACCTGGCCGAGGAAATCGGCGGGCACGACGCTGATGAATGTGGTGCCTGCTTCGTCAGCGCCCTTGCCCGCCTCCTCGGCGACGCCGTCCCAGGCGAACAGGGCGCGGGCCTCGGAGTCGGACAGCACGAAAGCGACCTCGCGGGACTTGTAGAGCGGGTTCATCGGGACCACGACCCCGCCGGCCCAGAGGATGCCGTAGTACACGATCGGCATGTGGGGGATGTTGGGCATCGAGACCGCGACCCTGTCACCGGGCTGGACGCCGAGGTCCTGGAGCCAGCCAGCGACCCGGGCCGCGGCCTGGGCGAGCATGCCGTAGCCGACGACGGTCTCGTCGAAGGTGATGGCGGGGGCGGCAGGGTTGGCCTGAGCGGAGCGCGCGAGGTTGCTGGCCAGGTTCATGGGCGTCCTTCCCGGTGGGGGTCGCTGACGCGCCTCGTGGCGGGTGCGGCGGAGGGGTCCTTCACTGTAGGGCGCTGAGTGGGTCGGTCTCGCGCTGGGGTGGCGTGGGTCACAGCGGGGCCGGGCGGGGTGGTGGGCCGGGGCGGGTCCGTGGGCCGGGCGTGTCCGTGGGGCGGAGCGTGTCGGTGGGCCGGGCGTTGCGTCCGGATGGGTCTGGGCAGGGCATGGGCCCACCCTGGCGGCGGCCGGGCCGGTAGGCGGCGGCCCGCCAGGTGTCCAGCGAAGCTCGACGTTCAGGCCTGCAGCGCCTGGATCCCGGCCTCGAGCTCGTCGGCAAGTGACGCCCCGAAGGTGCTGGTCACATGCTCCGCGTCGCGGAAGGTGATCAGCCCGTCGATGACGCTGAGGCACTCAGCGCGGTCGCCACAGACCTCGCGGCGCAGGTCGATCACTGGGGTCCCGGTCGCCCCCGCGGCGGCCCGCTGTGCCGCGTCGTCGGGTTCGGTCCCCTGGAGCCGGTAGCCGCAGGCCTCCGGGCCGTCGGCCTCGATGCAGTCCGGGATGTCGAATCCGGGCACCTGGGTGTCGCGGATGAGGAGGGTGCGCGCCCCCATGTCGGCGAACCGGCGCAGGTCGTCGTCCAAGGCCTGGCCGAGGCGGGCGGCTGACTCGGCGGCGCTGAGGGGTTCGCCATCGCTGCCGGCGATCCGGTAATGGTCGGACCTCGCTGCCACCAGCACGAGCATCGGCTCCTGGGTCGAGACCAGGTCCATCGCGTGGGCGTGCCACGCTGCGCACTGCGGGTACTCGTCGCGGAGGTCGGCCGTGAGCACGTGCGCCCCACCGGGAGGGCAGTCCGCCTTCGTCACCGGGAGCAGCCGCCAGTTGTGCCGCCCGGCCACCTCGACCGCGGCGCTGAACCACTGGGCGGCGTGCGTGTCGCCGTAGAGGACGACGGTGTCCCCGTCGAAGAACCCGTACGAGCAGTCCTCGGGGTCCGGGGCCGAGGTCTGGGCATGGCGAGCGAAGCAGCCGCTCTCGAGGAGCTCGCTGGTGTCGGCGCGGGCCTGCGCCGGCGTCATCGTGAGCCGCATCGGCCTCGTGCTGGCCGACGGGGACCCCGTGGGGGCGGAGCCCGGGGTGGTCGAAGGGCTGGACGAGGCGGCCGGATCCGAGCTGCGGCCGGAGCACGCGCCGGTCAGCGTGAGGATCGCAACCACGGCGATGGGGACGACCAGCGGCGCAGGGCGTCGGCTGCCCACGGTTCCACGGTGGGTCACGGCCGAACACCTCCCCCCTCGCACGGAGAGCGCACGAGCCAGGCTCCCTTCAGGATGCCCGTTCCGGATGGGCCGGGGCAAGGCGGATCGGGTGAATGAGGGACCCCTCTAGGCGACGCCAGCCGTGCGGGCCCGGGGGAAGCGCCTCGCCCCCGGGTTGTGGCGGCCACACGGGTGGGCATACTGGCGAGCATGGCTGCCCACGACCACCCGCTCTTCACGCGCCTCTACGAGGTCATCGCCGACCTCGGCGAGCACTCGCAGCTCGGTTCGGCCCGCAGTGAGGTGCTGGCGGGGGCGCACGGACGGCTGCTGATCGTCGGGCTGGGCCCGGGCCACGACCTCGACCACCTGCCCCACGCCGTCACGTCGGTCGTGGCCGTCGAGCCGAGCGACTCGATGCGGGCAGCGTCCCTGCCTCGGGTGGAGGCCGCCCGGGCGCGGGGGCTGGAGGTCGAGCTCATCGACGCGGTCGGGGAGGCGCTGCCGCTTCCGGACGACTCGGTCGACTGCGTGCTGTTCGCCTACGTGCTGTGCTCGGTGGACTCAGTGGAGGAGGTGTTGGCCGAGGCCCGGCGCGTGCTGCACCCGGACGGGTCGGTGTGCGTGCTGGAGCACGTGCGCGCGGACTCGGGGACGTGGACCGAGCGCCTGCAGCGCGTGGTGTCGATCGGCGGGATGTGGCCGCGGCTGGCCGGTGGGTGCCGGTGCACGCAGGACACACGCGCCGCCCTGGCCGAGGCGGGCTTCCACGTTGAGGACCTGACCGAAAGGACGCTCGTCAGTGTTCCTGTGGTCAACTGGACGTTGATGGGCTCGAGCCGGCCGTAGGGGGATCCCCGGACACCTCATAGCGCGGGCCCCCGGCCACGACCTGCCTCGACCCCACCCGCGACGACCAACCCCTGGGCCGACCACCCGGACCACCCAAAGGCAGCCCCCACAACGCGGCGGACGCCAGAAGAACACCCCACCGGCATGAACGAAGTCCCGGGACATCTGTTAACGATGTCCCGGGACTTCACGATGGAGCCGCCTCGGGGATTTGAACCCCGGACCTGCTCATTACGAGTGAGCTGCTCTACCCCTGAGCTAAGGCGGCGTGCCAGCCGTGGGCGATCGGCTTGCCGGACCCGGACGGACGGCCCAATGGTACAGAGGCACGCGGCCGCACCCCAAATGCCGAAGAGTACGAGGTTGACCCGACCTGGCGACGACCTCGGTACCCTGACCCGGTGGACGGAATCCGGAGTCACCTGTGACCGATGTGACACCCACGTCTGAGGAGGACCCCCTGGTCGCAGCACTCCGCGAGGAGAACGAACGGCTCAGGGCGCAGAACCGGCTGCTCATCGATCAGATGGCGGCGAGCCGGGCGGCGCAGGACGACCTGGCCAAGCACTTGCGGGTGACCGCGCCCTTACGTCGGGTGCAGGAATCGTTGCGCCACCGAGCTGGGGGCCGGCGACGCGGCGCAGCCGGCGACACGCGGTTCGCCCCACCGGAATCGGTTCCTCCACGGCCCCCGTCGGCACTGCTCATCACCGACGACCAGGCCTCCCGCCACCCCCTCCTGTCCCGGACCCGCGACTGGCTCGCCAGCGGCTCGCTGCTGCCCGAGTCAGATGTCCGCCCACTCCGTACCGGGTGCGCCGGACGCGTTCTGGTCGTCGCCCACGTCTTCTACCCCGAGCTCTGGGTGCCACTCGCCGAACGGATCGCCCGCATCCCTGAGCCAGTGGATCTGGTCGTCACACTGGTCGAAGAGCGCTCCGAAGCCCTCGCAGATTCGATCGTGGCGCAGTTCCCCAACGTACGGTTCGAGGTCGTGCCCAATCGCGGTCGGGATATGTGGCCGTTCGTCCGGATCCTGGAGCTCGGGCTCGTCGGCGACTACGACGCCGTGCTCAAGCTGCACACCAAAGCCAGCGTGCACCGGATCGACGGGGCCGTCTGGCGCGATCGACTGCTGGACTCCCTGTGTCCCTCACCGGAGGGGATCGAGCTGATCCTGGAGCTGTTTCGCCGCGACCCGGATGTCGGCATGGTGGCACCCGCAGGGGCGGTGCTCGGTCGGGAGTTCTGGGGGTCGAATGGGCCGATGGTGGACGCGTTGGCCGCACGGACGGGGATCGGCGTCGACCCCGAGCGGGTCTGGTTCCCGGGGGGGTCGATGTTCTGGAGCCGACCCCAGCCCCTGAACCGGCTTCGCGACACGCGGCTCACAATCGAGGACTTCGAGCACGAGGCGGTGTCGATCGATGGGACGACGGCTCACGCCCTGGAGCGGTTCGTGGGAGCGCTGGTCGCCGACGCCAGGATGTCCGTCATCGGGGCGGACGAGGTGGCCGGTAGGTTGGCCGCGGCACGCGCCCGTAATGGCTCAGGAGGCAACGCAGATGCAGGTTGAACCGATGTCGATCGAGGGTGCATGGGTCTTCACCCCGAGGATCCACGGTGACGAGCGCGGGGCCTTCCTGGAGTGGTTCAAGGACCCTCTGTTCACCGAAGCCGTCGGGCATCGCCTCGATCTTGCTCAGGCCAACGCCTCGATCTCGGCCAAGGGCGTGCTGCGCGGGATCCATTTCGCCGACGTGCCGCCCGGGCAGGCCAAGTACGTGACCTGCGTGAAGGGCTCGGTGCTCGACGTCATCGTCGACATCCGGGTGGGGTCCCCGACGTTCGGGCAGTGGACGTCCGTGCTCCTTGACGACCGGGATCGCCGGGCCGTGTACCTGTCCGAGGGACTGGGGCACGGGTTCTGCTCGCTGGAGGACGGCTCGACGGTGGTCTACCTGTGCAGCGAGGGGTACAACCCGACCGGCGAGCACGAGGTACACCCCTTGGACCCGGCGATCGGGATCGACTGGCCACTGGACGGCATCGAGCCGGAGCTGTCAGCCAAGGACGCCGCTGCACCCACGCTGGCGGAGGCCGCGGCGGCGGGGCTCCTGCCGTCCTACGAGGCGTGCTGCGTGGTCCACAACGCGGCGGCCGGTCGGGCTGATCGTCACCGCCGAGTCCACGAGCGCTCAACCGCCTCCCTCGCTCGGAAGGCTAGCTCTTGCCCCGTGCGACGGGACTTGCGACTCAAGTTGAAGAGCCTCCTCCAACCGGGGATCGACACGATGGGCTACACGGCAGCCTCATACGTCGAACTCAAGTCACAGGCGAATGACCTAGCCAGCACGCTGATCAGGTTCGACAAGCCACCTACGACTGCTGCGGACGAGCGGCTTCTGGACGCGGTGCGCCTTCTGCAGCCGATCGCCGTCGATCACACCCGCCTGACCAGGGTCGGAGGCGAGGGCGACGGGGGCTACGTGATGCTCGCGGGCGCTCCCAGCTTCAGTGGCGGTCTCCATCGGGGTCGGTCCTGACGTCTCGTGGGATTCGGCGGTCGCTTGCCCAAGGAACCCCGGTGCACATGTTCGACCACACAGTGCGCCGGCTGCCCGGCGTCGTGCCGGGTGGGACATTCCATCGAATGGGCGTCGGTCCAGTCGACGAGGGCCCGCTCAGGACGCTGTCCTCGATCATGGAGATCTCTGGGGTGACCCAGGGATTGCCGGCCTATCTGAAGATGGACGTTGAAGGGGCGGAGTGGTCGTCGCTTGGCCGCGTGTCGGCCCGGTCTGCTCGGCGCGTTCGATCAGATCGTCATGGAACTGCACGACCTGGATCGGCTCCTTGATGTGGACTCGGGGTCCGAGGTCCTCGCCGCACTTCGGTCCGCTCGCGGACGAGCATCTGCCGATCCACATCCACGCGAACAACTACGCACGAGTTGTTCGTTTCGGCACCTACTGGTTCCCAAAGGCGGTCGAGGTCTCGTGGGTGCATCGGCGCCACCTGACCTCGGCTGAGCCCGCGGACTCGCTGGCCAAGCACCTCGACAGGCCCTGCGACCCGCGGGTGACGGATATCGATCTCTCAGCCATCACCCGAATCGCCACACTGCCGGATCCCACGTCCTAGTCCCTGATCAAGGGCAGCGCCTCGGCTAGGGCCTCGTGCCAGTCACGGATCGGGGTGATGGCGTAGTTCCGCCCAGCGCTCATGCCCCAGGACGCTGTACGCCGGCCGGGGGGCCGGGCGGGGGAAGGCGTCGGTCGTCGTGGGGTGGACCCGCTGCGGGTCGGCTCCGATCAGGCGGTAGATCTCGCGGGTGAAGCCGAACCAGGTCGTCTCGCCCGGATGAGGTCCCGTGGTAGATCCCAGCAGGGGCGTCCGCGTCCATCAGCATCACGATCTGGCGGGCGAGGTCCCGACTCCACGTCGGCTGTCCGCGCTGGTCGTCCACCACCGAGATCTCGGGCTTCGCCGCCTCCAGGGCGAGCATGGTCTTGACGAAGTTGGCGCCATGGACTCCGTAGAGCCACGCCGTTCGCACGACGAATCCGCGCTCCGGAAGCGCTGCGCGGACGCGACCTCGCCGGCCAGCTTCGTGCGACCGTAGGCCGAGCGCGGCGCCGGGGGCGCGTCCTCCGCGTACGGAGCACTCGCGTCGCCGGCGAAGACGTAGTCCGTGCTGATGTGCACCAGACGGATGCCGGGACGATCGCGCGATCGCCGTCGGCCAGGACACGCGGCCCCTCACCGTTGACCAGCAGGGCGACGTCCTCGTGCTCCTCGGCCGCGTCGACGGCCGTGTAGGCCGCGGCGTTGACCACGACGTCCGGGCGGACCGAGATCGAGGGCCGCCGGCCACCGAAGCCGGCGGACGTGATGTCGATCTCGGGAAGGTCCATGCCGACGACCTCGTGGCCGTCCTCAGCGATGACCTCCATGAGGTCGTGGCCGAGCATCCCGTTGCGCCCCGACGACGAGCCAGCGCGCGGGCACGGCTGCGTCCGCTCACAGGGCGGGCTTCGCTTCCTTCAACGGGCGCCACCAGGCCTCGTTGGCCTTGTACCACTCGACGGTGTCCGCCAGGCCCTGCTCGAACGGCACCTCTGGGGCGTAGCCGAGCTCGTCGGCGATCTTGGTGATGTCCACCGAGTAGCGCAGGTCGTGGCCCTTGCGGTCCTCGACCCGGCGGACCATCTCCCAGCCGACTCCCATCGCGGCGAGCAGCCGCTCGGTGAGCTCGACGTTGGTCAGCTCGGTGCCGCCGCCGATGTTGTACGTCTCGCCCGCTCGGCCCTTGGCCAGCACGAGGTTGATGCCCGCGACAGTGGTCGTCGACGTGCAGCCAGTCGCGGACGTTGAGTCCCTCGCCGTAGAGCGGCACCTGCAGGCCGTCCATCAGGTTGGTCACGAACAGCGGGATGACCTTCTCCGGGAACTGGTGGGGCCCGTAGTTGTTCGAGCAGCGGGTGATGCAGACCTCCATGCCGAAGGTGCGGGCGTACGCACGGGCCAGGAGGTCCGAGCCGGCCTTGGAGGCGCTGTAGGGGGAGTTCGGCTCCAGCGGACGGGTCTCGTCCCACGAGCCCTCCGGGATCGAGCCGTAGACCTCGTCGGTGCTGACGTGCACGAACCGGCTCGACCCCGGCGTTGAGCGCGGCCTGGAGCAGGGTCTGGGTGCCCAGCACGTTGGTGACGACGAAGTCCGAGGCGCCGGTGATCGAGCGGTCGACGTGCGACTCGGCGGCGAAGTGCACCACGGCGTCGTGGCCGGGCATGAGGTCGTTGACCAGGTCGACGTCGCAGATGTCACCCTCGACGAAGCGGTAGCGCGGGGAGTCGGCGACCTCGGCCAGGTTCGTCAGCGTCCCGGCGTACGTGAGCTTGTCCAGGACGGTGACCTCGGCGCCGAGCGTCTCCGGGTAGGCGTCGGCGAGCTGGCGACGCACGTAGTTCGAGCCGATGAACCCGGCCGCGCCGGTGACAAGGATCTTCACGGGTCTCCCCTGTTCTGGCCGCGCAGGTGCAGCGGCGGCCTCGATTGCCCGGCGAATGCTACCGGGACGTTGGACGGTCGCCCCTGCCGGCCCATGGGAGAATCCGCGCATGAAGGGCATCGTGCTTGCAGGGGGAACCGGGTCGCGGCTGTGGCCGATCACGCGTGGCGTGAGCAAGCAGTTGCTGCCCGTCTACGACAAGCCGATGGTCCACTACCCGATCGCCACGCTCATGAACGCAGGGCTCCGCGAGATCCTGATCATCACGACCCCCGAGGACCAACCGGCGTTCGTCCGACTCCTCGGCGACGGGGCTGAGTTGGGCGTGCCGTTCTCCTACGTCGTCCAGGAGCGACCCGAGGGACTGGCGCAGGCCTTCCTGCTCGGGCGAGGACTTCCTCGCGGGCGACGCGGCGGCCCTGGTCCTCGGCGACAACATCTTCCACGGCCCCGGCCTCGGGCGGAAGCTGCGGACGCTCCACGACATCGACGGCGGGCACGTGTTCGCCTACCGAGTGGCCAACCCCAGCGAGTACGGAGTGGTCGAGTTCGATCAGAAGGGCGGGCCATCTCCCTCGAGGAGAAGCCCGCCGAGCCCCGATCCAACTACGCCGTGCCCGGCCTGTACTTCTACGGCCCGGACATCGTCGAGGTCGCGAAGGCGATCCGGCCCTCCGCACGCGGGGAGCTCGAGATCACCGCGGTCAACCAGCACTACCTGGAGCAGGGGCGCCTGACGGTCTCCGTCCTCGAGCGCGGGACAGCCTGGCTCGACACCGGCACCTTCCGATCCCTGCACGATGCCTCGGAGTACGTCCGGGTCATGGAGGACCGCCAGGGCCTGAAGCTGGCCTGCCTCGAGGAGATCGCCTGGCGCAACGGCTGGATCGACGACGACCAGCTGGCTGCTCTGGCCGAGCCCCTGCTCAAGAGCGGGTACGGGCAGTATGTGAGTTCGCTCCTCAACGACTCGGACGGCGCGGCTTCGGTTGCTCGCGCCGACGCGTGATCCCATGGCCCTTGAGACCCCTGTCCTTCTCGTCGGATTCAACCGACCCGATGACATGGCCGACCTGATCAACCATCTGCGTCCTCACTCGCCCATCTCGGCTCTACTATGGCTGTCGATGGGCCCCGGCAGCACGTCCCGGGAGAGGCCGAGCGAGTTGCCCAGACGCAGGACACTCAGCGTTGGTGGACTGGGACTGCGAGGTCCACACGCTCTTCCGGGAGGAGAACCTCGGATGCGGCCGTGGGGTGTCCGGTGCGATCTCATGGTTCTTCGAGCACGAGGAAGCCGGGATCATCCTTGAGGACGACATCAGACCCGAAGCGTCGTTCTTCCCCTTCGTGACCGAGCTGCTGCACCGGTACGCAGACGACCCTCGGGTCTGGGCCGTGTCCGGCTGCAACTTCGTCCCGCCCGAGTACCACGACAGGCAACGCGAGCTACAGGTTCTCGACCGTGCCGCACATCTGGGGGTGGGCAACGTGGCGACGGACCTGGGAGAAGTACCGGTGGGACATCCCCGACTGGAGTCGCGATCTGCCCCCACGGGCACTCTGGAAGGCTGTTGACCGCTCACCCTCCACTTACCTCTACTGGGCCGGGATGTTCAGCCTGATGGCCAAGCACAAGGTGGATACCTGGGACTTCCAACTCGTTGCTGCTGCCATGGCCAACGGAGGCCTGACTGCGACGGCAAACACCAACCTCAGCGAGAACGTGGGCTTCAGCGGCGACAGCACCCATACCGCGATCCGACCCTCCTACGTCCGGGACGTGGGACAGCTGGAATTCCCCCTTTCGCATCCTGCCGAAGTTGCCGCCGACGCACTGGCTGACTCGTGGACCCGGCGGCATGTGCTGGAGGCCACTGCCTCGGGCATGCTCCGTCAGGGTATGCGCTTCGCTCGCAGGACCGTGGACGCCCGCGTCCCAGTGCTTCGCGGGTGACCCGCTTCCGCGCCCCACGGGGTCCCGCCAAGATCGCATTCGGATCGGGCGTGCTCGCCCTCAGCCAACTGGTCGTCGTGGCTATCGCGGGCCGAACCGCATCCGTCGAGGCGTTGGGCCAGTACCTCACCTGGTTCATGGCAGCGAACCTTGCCGGGCTTCTGTTCACGGTACTGGAGAGCCTGGTCCCTCAATCCCTGCTGGTCCAAGCGGATGGGGCGGCGCGGCGCCTGGCCCTGGCCCGGTGGAGCCAGGGGACGGCCACTGGCGCTGTTGCCCGTCTCCCTGCTGGTCATCCTGGGCGACTTCGTGGCGCCGGGTGTCCTCGATGGCAGTCAGGCCCTGCTTGTCCTGATGCTGACCTACACAGTCCTGTCTGCGGGCCAGAGTCTTATCCGCGGTCAGGCTACGGCGGCGCAGGATTTCGGCACCTTCCTCTATCTCATGTCCGCAGATGGTGTCGTCACGGGTGGCGGCCGCAGTAGCGGTAGGGCTCATTGCCCCCTCAGCCACGGCCTTTGCGGTCGCCACGTGCGTCGGGGCTGCCGTCGGCGTGCTCGTTGGCTGGGTGCGCACGCGATCGGCGTGGGGGGTCCGCCGCTCCCGCGAGTCCGTCACCACCGTCAGAGCCCTCGGCCAGACGGGGTGGTCCACCACAAGTGCGACCGTCCTCAACAACGGGCTGGTTCCTTGGCTCGCCTCACTGGGCACCGTGACCGCCGCGGCCATCGCCTCCTTCTCGACGGCCCAGACACTCAGCCGGGCTCCCATGATGGCCATCGCCGCTCTGTATGCCCCGCTGATCGCTCCGCTCGCGCAGCTTCTCGGGTTCCCGTGAGTGGGCTCAGTACTCGTCACTCCTTCGGAAGGCGATGGGCGCTGCAGCAGCTCGCCGGCCTCCTATTCGCGCTCCTGCTCACCCTCGCCGGGAACCAACTGATCAACCTCTTCCTAGGTGTGGACATCTCCACCACCCCCCGCCTGGTCTTCGCGCTTCTGGGGGTCTCGACATTGGGGCTCCTGGTGACCGCCCCGGCTCAGGCCGCGCTGACGGCTCGCGGTAAGTGGTCGGCAATCGCGTGGAGTTGGGCCGGCGCCATGCCTCTGCCTGGGTCTGGCACTGGTGATCCCGGCCAATCCAGTCTGGGTCGCTGCACTCGCGGCCGCCTCTGCCGGGGTTGCTGCAGCGGTCCTGGCTGGGCGAGCCGCGATTGTCCACGCCTCGCCCAGGCGAGAGGTGAGTCAGCCTCCGCCGAGGCTCGTTGCGGAAGTAGTCGATCGTGGGCCTGAGGCCATCGGACAGCGCCGTGGTCGGCTGCCAGCCAAGTAGCTCGTTGGCCCGGGTGATGTCGGGCTTACGACGGCGCGGATCATCCGACGGAAGGGGGCGGAACGCAATGTTCGAATCGGAGCCAGTGAGCGTCAGCACCTCCCGGGCCAGCTCGAGCATGGTGAACTCGCCTGGGTTCCCCACGTTGACCGGGCCCGACACCTCCGCGGGGGTGGCCATCATGCGCAACAGGACCTCGACGGTGTCATCCACGTAGCAGAAGGACCTCGTCTGCTCCCCTGATCCGAAGATGGTGATCTCCTCGCCCCTGAGAGCCTGGACGATGAAGTTGCTCACGACTCGGCCGTCATCCAGCGCCATTCTCGGGCCGTAGGTGTTGAACAGCCTTACGACCTTGGCGTCCATGCCGTGCTGCCTGCGGTAGTCGAAGAAGAGGGTCTCGGCGCACCGCTTCCCCTCGTCGTAGCAGGAGCGGATCCCGATCGGATTCACGTTGCCCAATAGGTCTCTACCTGGGGATGGATCTCGGGATCACCGTACACCTCCGATGTGGACGTGAGGAGGATCTTGGCGTTGGTCCGCTTCGCCAGCCCGAGCATGTTGATGGACCCATGGACTGAGGTCTTCGTGGTCTGGACTGGATCGCGCTGGTAGTGGACCGGCGACGCGGGACAGGCCGAAGCTGTAGATCTCGTCGACCTCCACGTAGAGCGGGAAGGTCACATCGTGGCGCTGGAAGTCGAACATCGGATGCTTCCAGCAGGTGGGCGATGTTGCGCTTGCGGGAGGAGTAGAGGTTGTCGACGCAGAGGACCTCGTTGCCGTCGTCGAGAAGCCGAGCACACAAGTGGGAGCCGATGAAGCCAGCCCCACCCGTCACGAGAACCCTCTTGCCGGACATGAGCCCACGCTCCCCTCACCAGATCCGACACGCTTGTGGCGCATCCTCGGCGAGGCCGGGTCCGCCCCATGGGCTCCGGCATCCCGGGCTCCCAGTCTGGGGGATGGCTCATAGACTCGCCCGCATGCCCGATCCTGCTCTCGCTCGCATGACTGTCATCGGAACCGGATACCTCGGCGCCACCCATGCTGCCGCGATGGCGGAAGCGGGCTTCGAGGTGCTCGGGCGTCGACGTCGACGAGAGCAAGGTCGATTCGCTCGGCGCGGGGTCGTGCCGTTCTACGAGCCGGGACTTCAGGAGTTACTCGGTCGTCACATGTCCGAGGGCCGGCTGCGCTTCACCACCGACTACGAGGAGGCAGCTGAGTTCGGGGATGTCCACTTCCTGGGTGTCGGAACTCCGGAGAGCCCTCACAACTTCTCCGCCGACCTACGGTACGTGCACGGAGCGATCGACACGCTGGCTCCGCTGCTGACGCGTCCCGCAACCGTCGTCGGCAAGTCGACTGTTCCGGTGGGGACGGCCGGTCATGTGGCCCAACGGCTTCGGTAATTGTCCCCGGCCGGAGAAGCGGTGACGCTCGTCTGGAACCCGGAGTTCCTCCGCGAGGGCTACGCAGTCGAGGACACACTCCGGCCCGACAGGATCGTGATCGGTGTTGAGAGCTCTCGAACTCGGATGGTGACTGCCACCCGAGGTGAGACTGTGCATGCGCGAGGTCTACTCCTCGATGATCGATGCAGGCTCTCCCTTCCTCGTGACGGATTTCGCTACGGCGGAAATGGTGAAGGTAGCCGCGAACTCCTTCCTAGCAACGAAGATCTCCTTCATCAACGCGATGGCCGAGATCTGCGAGGCGACCGGGAGCCGATGTGGCCAAACTGGCCGAGGCTATCGGGTACGACGACCGCATCGGAGCCAAGTTCCTCCGTGCCGGGATCGGGTTCGGTGGGGGCTGCCTGCCGAAGGACATCGGGGCGTTCATGGCGCGCGCCGGGGAGTTGGGGCTAGCGACAGCGTTGCCTTCCTCCGCGATGTGGATGCCATCAACCTGAGGCGCCGAAAGGACACCGTGGCGATCGCGCGCGACATGGTGGGCGGTCGCTTCGTCGGAAGCCGGATCGCTGTGCTCGGCGCGGCGTTCAAGCCCGAAACGACGACGTACGAGACTCCCCCGCCCTAGACATCGCGGCGGCGATCTACACCGAGGGTGGGGACGTCGTGGTCCACGATCCGAAGGGAATCCCCAACGCCCAGAAGGTCTCCCGAACTCGGCTACGCGCAGACAGCCGAGGAGGCACTGCAGGGGGCCGACCTTGTCCTGCTACTCACCGAATGGACTGAGTACCGGGAGTTGGACCCCGTTCGCGCCGGTTCACTTGTGGTCAAGCAGCAGGTGCTGGACGGACGAAACGCCTTGGACGTAGCCCGGTGGCGGGAGGCTGGGTGGACGTACCGAGGGCTGGGTCGGCCAAACGCTTGAATCCAGGCGTGGTTCTGTAAGGTTCCCCAGGTGCGCGTGGCCTTCGATGAGCAGATCTTCCTACTGCAGCAGCAGGGTGGGGTGTCCCGGTACTTCGTCGAACTACTGCGGCACCTGCCGGAGGTGGAGCCCCCTGTCGAGGTGGAGACGCCCTTTCGCAGCGTCGTCAACCGGCATGCCCTCGAGGCCGCCGGAGGCACTCGCTTCTCGCGCGCTCGTGGCCCGCTCCAGCCATACCCGCATCTCGCGGCAGCAGCGTTGCGACCCCGTCGGCGAGAGGGGGTCGACCTGATCCACCACACCTTCTACCACCCCCGTTTCCTGCGCGACTACCCCGGCACCCCGAAGGTCGTGACGATCTACGACATGATCCCTGAGGTGATGGGCACACGAGGCCGGTTCGGCAACCCGCACATGGCTAAACGCGAGTACGTCGCCGGCGGCTGATCTCGTGCTGTTCATCTCCTCAGAGCGCACAGGATGACCTGATCAGCGCCTACGGCAGGCCTTCTGCGCCCTGCGTGATCACGCACCTGGGAGTCGACAGCCGCTTCCTTGAGGGCGGACCCGCACCGGTGGGCTTCCCCGGCGAGTACGTCCTCTTCGTCGGCAATCGGGCCGGCTACAAGGACTTCACAGCAGTGCTGCACGGCTTCCTCCACGCACGCCGAAGGAGCTCGAGCGGGTCGCACCTGGTCTGTGTCGGCGGAGGGCCGCTCACGGCGGATGAACGGACACGGGCGTCAACGGCCGGCCTTGACGGGCAGGATCCATCAGTTCTCCTTGTCCGACGACCAGATGCCGGGGGCGTACGCCCACGCGGCCGCGTTCGTGTTCCCCTCACGCTACGAGGGATTCGGCCTGCCGGCGCTCGAAGCCATGGCCGCAGGCACTCCCGCCGTGCTGGCCCGCACGTCGTCCCTGCCCGAGGTGGGCGGAGATGCGGCGACCTACTTCACTCCCGGTGATCACGAAGAGCTTGCATCGACTCTCGTGGGCCTCCTCGGGGACGAGTCCCGTCGTGCTGACCTGATCGGTCTCGGGAGGGAGCGCGCCCGCGGATTCACGTGGTCACGGACGGCCCAGTTGACGTGCGAGGCGTACCGGATGGTGACCGGTTGAGCCCGCGAATCGGTATCTGTAGTGTCGACCCCGTGACTTCAGACCCACAGCCCCCTGCAACTGGATCCGAAGCACCACCGGCCAGGATCCTCATCGCCGTTCCCACGCTTGGCAGGCGAGTCGACTACCTTCGGCGGACGTTGGCATCGATCCGCAGTCAGAGCCCTTCTCCGGACATCGTGGTCGTCGCCCCCGCGGCCGCGCGGGAGGCCCAAGCACTTGCCCTTGAGGTCGGCGCCCGTGTCCTCGACGACCCCGGGGGCCTCTCCGCAGCGATCAACCTGGGAATCGCTACGGCGAACGACCACCACGAGTACGTCAACTGGTTGGGTGACGACGACACCCTGACCAAGGGGTCTCTGGCTGCTGTCACTGAGAGGTTGGACCTCCATCAAGGAGCCTCAGCGGCCTACGGACAGTGCCTGTACGTCGATGGCGACGACAACCCCCTCTGGGTGAGCCAGGCAGGACGCGCAGCACCCTGGATTCTTCCCTGGGGGCCCAACTTGGTCCCCCAGCCCGGGTTGCTTGTCAGACGGGAGGCTTGGCAGTCCGTCGGCGGCCTTGACGAGTCCCTCCGATACACGATGGACCTCGACCTGCTCCTCAAGCTGAAGCGCTGGGGTCCGTTGGTGGCTGTTCCACGGATCGTCTCGACCTTCCGCTGGCATGTTGAGTCCTTGACCGTGGCTGAGCGGACTGCAGTCGCTGGCCGAGTCCGAGGCTCGTCAAACGCCGCCATCTTCCCAAGGCCCTCATCCCACTCGCCCCCGCGTGGGAGGCGCCCGTTCGATGGGCGACTCGACGGGCCGCAGGTGCTGTGAGCCAGCGAGCACGCTGACCGTGCTGGCCCTTCTCAGGCCAAGTAGGCGGGGTCCTCCTCGCGACCCGTCTCCAGCCTGAGCATGTCGGCCCGGACCATCCAGGCGACCACGTCAGTGAAGGAGAGTCGAGGGCTCCACCCGAGCAGAGTGTGGGCCCTCGTGGGGTCTCCTCGGGTCTCCGGCACATCCGCCGGCCGCATGAGTGCCGGGTCGCTCAGGACGCGGTCCATCCCCTCCGAGAGCCCGGCGGCAGCGAACGCCGCCTCCACGAACTCAGCAAGGGAATGCGAGACGCCCGTCGCGATGCAGTAGTCGTCCGGGATATCGCGAGCGACGGCCAGTCGCATCGCCTCCACGTAGTCCGAGGCCGCTCCCCAGTCACGACGCACGTCGATCCGCCCCAGAGTGAGGGTCTCCTGCCTCCCCAGGGCGATCGCCGCAACGCCGGAGGTGATCTTCCTCGTGACGAACCCACGAGGACGCAGCGGACTCTCATGGTTGAAGAGGATGGCCGTGGCCACTAACAGACCGTACGACTCCCGGTAGTTCACCGCAGTGTGGTGGGCGAACGACTTCGCGGTCGCGTACGGCGACCGTGGGTGGTGGGGGGATCCCTCGTGCTGGGGCAGCTCCGTGACCAGTCCGAACATCTCGGAGGATGATGCTTGCAGGATCCGAGGGGCGTAGCCATCGGACTTCTGGATCGCAAGGACCTCTTCGAGAAGCCCCAGGACTGCGAGCCCGTTGACCTCTGTCACCTCCCACGGGTGGGACCACGACAACCCCACCGACGACCACGAGGCAAGGTTGTAGATCTCGTCGGGCCTCTCGACGGACAGCAGGGCCCGCAACCCGGCTCGGTCACGCACGTCAAGCTCACTGAACTCGGCCCGGGGGATATAGGTCTGCACGACTGGCCTCGACCGCTCGACGTCAGTGACGGTGCCGATCACCCGGTAGCCATCAGCCAGCAGGCTTCGGGCCAACAGGACGCCGTCCTGACCCGCCGATGCCCGTGATCAGGGCGGTCTTCACGCGCCCAGCAGCTCCCGATCGGCATCGACCATGAGACGCGCGAGGTCCGGGGTCAGGGTCGCGGGCTTCCATCCCAGGATCTTCTCGGCCTTCGAGGCATCCCCGATCAGGTCGTCGACCTCGGTCGGGCCTCAGGTAGCGCTCGTCGAACCTCACGTACTTCTCCCAGTCGAGACCTGACGTGCTCGAAGGAGATCCGCAGGAAGTCGCGCACGGTGTACGACGTGCCCGTGGCGATCACGAAGTCGTCGGGGGCGTCGGCCTGCAGCATCCGCCACATGCCCTCCACGTACTCCTTGGCGTACCCCCAGTCCCGGGCGGCGTCGATGTTGCCCATGTAGAGCGTGTCCTGCAGCCCGGCCGATATCCGCGCGACAGCCATCGTGATCTTGCGAGTGACGAATGTCTCACCGCGCCGGGGGGACTCGTGGTTGAAGAGGATCCCGTTCGTGGCGAAGAGCCCGTATGCCTCGCGGTAGTTGCGCGTCATCCAGTACGAGTAGACCTTCGCGGCACCATAGGGGCTGCGTGGGTAGAAGACTGTGTCCTCGTTCTGGGGTGGGGGTGTCGCGCCGAACATCTCCGAGCTGGACGCCTGGTAGAACCGGGCGGGCACCTGCGCCTGCCGGATCGCCTCGAGGAGCCGTATAAATATGATGATAAATAGCAATGGGAAAGTCGCCAGTTGCCAGTCTCCAGTCGGCAAAAACAGCCCTTCAATGAAAAAAAACTTTGTGTATTGCAAAGCTTTAACTTAACTCTAAGGTTCTTGTATTGACTGCCGACTGCCGACTGCCGACTGGTGACTGGCGACTACTTCTTAACCATTTTCTCCAGCACCTTCTCCCCCTTATCATTCATCAACCGTATAAAATAAACCCCCGCCGGCCAGCTTTGCGCCTGCAATGAAACCGTATTATTCCCGGTACGCAGCTCAACCTTACGTGAAGAAATACTCCTGCCGGAAATATCCACGGCCTGCATCTGTACCGTTTGATTTTCCTTAGACTGAATATATAACTGCCCCGATCCGCTGAACGGATTTGGATATGCCGATACGATCATCGTTCCCTGCTTACCCGTTGGCCAGTCGGCACAGGCTCCTGTATTGGGCAGGTTATTATCGATCCAGTCGAGCCGCGTACTGATCCATGACCTCAACTGGCTGATCTCGCCCGCATAAGATGTTGGTATCGGATTGGGGTTCGGCCATACATACTGCCCCAATATCGGCCAGCGCGTAAAATGCCGCTGCTGGGCTTCCGACAACAGGCTATTCACTGAATCGATGAGCTGGTTCACACGGGTAAAGGCTAAGCGAATTTTGCCTGGCGGCTTTCCACCGGCAACGCAGCTCACTGGTGAAAGCGGTATCGGTCATGAACCTGTCCCACCAGAAGGGGATCAGCCCTGCGCCATCGCCCGGACACACATAATTGAATTGATAGGCCCAGCCAAGTAGTACATCGCTGCCGCTGCAATAATTGGCATTGCGGAAAGCAAGGTCGTAATCCCATACCGGACCAGCAATGATTTTCCGGTTGATACTGTTACGGTTTTTGTAGAAATAGGTACTCAGGCGGTAGCCGTCTACGTTACGACTCACTTCATTGACGATAAAATAATCTATAAAAGAAGTGATATCGGCAAATTTGCGTACCCCGTTCACCGGGTCCTGGTACTGAGGGCCACGCAACGCGGCTTCAAAACTATCGACATAACTTTTTATATAATCCTTTTGCTCCTGAACGATGTCGCTTGCCTTAGGATATGTATATGTGAACTGGCGTGTATTGTTATTAACTGAATTGTTTGGCTTGAAGGCAGAAAACCAGCCATCGGGTTCTTTATCAAGTGCAAAAATATACCCGCCTGTAACGGCATCACCACTGACGTCGGTTACAGCCATCTTGGGGATATTCACCCGGTTGGCATTCCGCTTGATCCTTTCCATGAACACATAGATGCCTTTATAATCACCATTTACCACCACTTCCACGAAACGTGTATTTGCCGCCCAGTGCCCCAGTTCGCGCGACATGGTATAGGCCAGGAAATTCCGCATCAGGGTCTTATCTGTAAAGGCGCATATAATACCCAGTCGCTTTCCTTTGGCATCCCCAGCATGGGCAGGTCCTGCGAAGAACCGCTTGCTTTTCGCAACTCGATGCTGTAGGATTTCATGGGGAAAATATCTCTGACGATTCGCCACGTATCTCAATGCCGATCTTGCCATTGTATTCATTGAAGGGATCAGTTACATTATTCCTTGCACCGTTGGGATTATTGATCATCCCCATGTCTGCCATGATCTTAGGTTCATCTACTATATCCTGTCCGTTGGTATTGATGATCACAATGGGCAGATTGGAAGAAGTAAAATTGACAGATTGAGCAAAAACAGAAACAAGCGGCAACAGAAAGAAAACCAACAGGCGAAGGGCTTTGGACATATATGGCAATTGAACCTTAAAAATAAGACCCAAAGCGGGTAAAAAGAAGGATTTATGCACATAGTTATATAATTTTTCACATCCGTGGAATTACCGGGTATAACTGCCTCAGTTCCTTAATTTTGCAGCCCCGGTTAATACAAACGGAACACAGAACCCATCTCTTCCAGCCATGTCGAAAAGCAGTGCCGATACCCCTTTAATGCAGCAACATAAGGCCATCAAGCAAAAATACCCGGATGCCATACTGCTTTTCAGGGTGGGTGACTTTTATGAAACCTTCGGCGAAGATGCCATAACTGCCAGCGGGATCCTCGGCATTACCCTTAC